>UQTW01000001.1 GCA_900544115.1 uncultured Collinsella sp.
TCCTAACGGCGCCGGGCAATACGGGGCCCGCCCATGCGAAACCAAGTTGTTAGGATGAGCCAGCTGGCTAGAGCTCGACCGGCACCCATTCGTCGTGATTGCAGATAAAAGCCTCGGGATCCTCGACGCTAAAGAAGACGAGCGTGGGGTCGTTAGGCCCCTCATAGTGCTCGCCCAGGTGCTCTAGATGCTTCCACCCAGCTTCGCGCATTTCGCCTAAAGCCCGGTCATCCAAGCCGGCACGCCCGCGCAAGATGAGCCAGCCATGGCCCGGCCACCAACTCGTGGCCTCAAAGCGCTGGTTTTGCAGCAGCTCTTGCCACACATCTTTGGTGCGCGCTGTTACAAACCACAGCTTGCCGTCCTGGATCTGCGCAAACGAAAACGGACGCACATGAGGCTGTCCGTCAACGCTCGTCGCCAAATACCATGCCGGCACCGACGTCAAATACTCCAACACCGTATTCAATCCGTCCATGTGTCCTCCTGGCGCTAGCTAATTCGGAACGGGTAGTTAATTTGAGACGCGCTAGAGCTCCAGGCGCTCCTCGCTGCCGTCGATATCACAGAAGCGCGCGGCAATGTTGCGGACCGAAAAGAAAGCAAGGCGGCCGTCGTTGGCACTCTCGTGTTCCTCGCCGATGCCCACCATGTGCTTAAAACCCGCTTGACGCACCTTGTCGCTCGCAACTGCGTCGTCCTCAAGTGCGGCTTCGCCGGTCAATACGATCCAGCATTCCCCCGGCTTCCAGCCCGAGAGCTCAAACTTGGGATTCGCACTCAGCTCCGCCCACACATCCTTGTCGCGCGACGTGCAAAACCACAGCTTACCTTCATCGACCATGGCAAACGAAAACGGCCTCACGCGAGGCTGATGGCCGTCGGCCACATCGGTCGTGGCCAGATACCACGCCGGAATGCGCCCGAGATATGAACAGGCGCGCTCAAGCTGAGCTGTGCGGTCGTTGTCGGTCATAGGGACCCCTTTCTTGCGCTCGAATCGCGCCTAAACAAGTTGAAGGTTGACGACGATGACACACGCAAACAGCAGCATCGTCACCACCGCAGCCAGCGCATCCCCGCGGCGAAATGCAAGCGCATGCAGACGCGTGCGGCCCTGCTCGCCGTGATAGCAGCGTGCATCCATGGCGGCAGACAGCGTCTCGGCATGACGGAACACGCCCGTGAACAGTGGAATCGCCACACTGCCGAGCATACGCACGCCGCCGAGCGGGCCACCCGTTACGCGTGCACCGCGGCTTGCCTGCGCGTCCGCCGTCTGCTTCATCTCGGTGGCGAACTGCGGCATAAAGCGCAACGCGATGCCCATGATCATGCCGAGCTCGTGCGCAGGAAGTCCCACACGCGCAAACGGTGCGAGCAGGCGCTCGAAGCCCGCGGTGAGATCGAGCGTCGGTGTGGTGAGCGTAATAGCGCTCATACCGGCCATCATCAAGGTCAGACGGCAGGTCATAAAAGCGGCGGAATGCAGCGAGCCCTCGCTTATCCGCAGAAAGCCGAGCTGCCACAGGATGCGCCCACTCTGATCGGTAAACAAGTTGAGCACCGCGACCACGACGACGATTGCCAGCAGCGGCGCCATCGACGACAGAACGCGACGAACCGGCACCCGAGACACGGTATAGATCAGAACAACGAAGATTGCGACCGGGACCAGTCCGCGGAAGCTGCCAACCGTGAGCGTCGTGATCAGAAACACAAAGCCCAAGAGCAACTTAGTTCGCGGGTCCAGGCGGTGGATTGCACTATCGCCGGGATAGTAGCTGCCAAACGAAAACGCCTCCATTAGCAGCCCTCCTCTCGCGCGACCGTCTTGGATTTAGCAATGTCCGCGACGTTAGAAGGACCGTCTGAGCGACCGATCAGCAAATCTGTCAGCTCGTCGGCCAGCGACTCAACCGTATAGAGCCCGCCGCAACGCAGCGGCACGCCCGCTTCCGCGAGCGCCAACGCCATGCGCTGGGCAGCGGGAACACCCAAGCCGATTGATTTAAGCTCATCCGCATGCGCAAAAACCTGAGCGGGCGTGCCCTCAGCAAACACCGCGCCCTCGTTCATCACGACAATACGATCGCAGCAATTGGCAAGGTCATCCATACTGTGTGAGACCATGACGACGGTCAGGCCCCCATGGTGAAGTCGATCGATGAGCTCCAGGAAATCACTGCGCGCCGCCGGATCGAGCCCCGCCATGGGCTCATCGAGTACCAGGACCTCGGGCTCCATGGCAAGCACGCCGGCAAACGCCACGCGCCGCTGTTGGCCACCCGAAAGCTCAAAGGGACTCTTGTCGCCCACCGTGGCCAAGTCGAGGCCCACGCGCGCGAGCGATGACGCAACGCGGCGCGCGACCTCGGCCTGCGACAAGCCAAGGTTGTGCGGGCCAAACGCCACGTCCTGCGTCACGGTTTCGGCAAACAGCTGACGCTCGGGATATTGAAACACCACGCCGACCTTGGCCTTAACCGCGGCGGCGTCTTTCTTGTTTGACAGGTCGAGCCCCAGTGCGCAAACGCTCCCCTCCTGCGGGCGGATTAACCCGTTGAGGTGCTGGACCAGTGTGGATTTACCCGAACCGGTATGGCCCGCAAGGCCCAGGAACTCGCCGCGACGCACCGTCAGCGATACATCGCGCAGCGCCCACGGGCTGCTGGGGTCGTTTCCCCAGAGAGCCTGTTTGCTCGATTTGCCCGCAACGGCCGAGCGCTTATGCCAGCGGCGACGCTCGCGCGGACTGAGCGAATAACTGTACGAAACATGGGATAGCTCGATGACGGGCTCCGACGCGTTGCCCTCGTTGTCTACCGGAACAGTGCCGTCAGCGATTTCCAACTGGGACGCGGAAGGCTGCCCCGCAGTGCCTGCCCCGCTCCGCTCGGTATAGGCCTGCGCAACCTCGGCAACCATATCCGCCTCGCGCACCTGCGCGCAAACGGGTACGCCCTTCGCACGAAGTGCCATGCCCAAACGGCACGACTCCGGCATGTCCAGGTTGAGCTGCGCAAGTTCGTCCGCCCGCGTCAAGATTTCCTCGGGCGTACCGAGCATGGCAACGCGCCCCGCCTGAAACACCGCGACTCGATCGGCCTCGGCGGCCTCTTCCATAAAGTGCGTAATCATCACGATGGTCATGCCGCGAGCGTGCAACGCGCGGCAAGCCTTCATGAGGCCCTTGCGTCCACGCGGATCGAGCATCGAGGAAGCCTCGTCCAATATGAGCACGCGCGGTTCCATGGCAAGCACACCGGCAAGCGCCACGCGTTGCTTTTGGCCACCCGAGAGCGCGTGGGTCTCGTGGCGCTCAAAGCCCACCAGGCCCACGCCCTTCAGCGCCTCGCGTACGCGCTGCGCAATTTGCGCCGATGGAACGCCAAGGTTTTCGGGACCGAACGCAACGTCATCTTCGACAAGCGTTGCCACCAGCTGGTCGTCGGGATTCTGAAACACCATGCCTGCGGTCGAACGAATGTCGTAGACCAGCTCGGGATCGGACGCATCCATACCGTTGATACGCACCGTGCCCGCATCGGGCTGCAGCAGCGCATTCAGATGCTTGGCAAACGTCGACTTGCCCGACCCATTGCCACCGAGGATGCAGAAAAACTCGCCGTCCTCGATGTTCAGATCGACACCGTCGAGTGCCGACACGGCACCGTCATAGCTAAAGGAAACGCCCCGACACTCAATCATGCGCGGCCTTTGACCTGATCCTTTTTAGGCGTGATGAGGTTGGAGACCGCCTTGTACACCGCAAGCGTCAACACCGAGTTAAGGACGGTCTTGATAAGGTTGAACGGCAGCACGGCAGGAATCATGAGCGGGGCGATCACATCGACCGAGCCATACCAGAACCAAACACCAATGGTAAGGTTTGCGACCATAGACAACGCCGTAGCGGCAATGACGCCGAGCACTAGGCCAATCACGGCACCCTTATAGGTATGCATCTTCTGGTAGACGATAGCCGCGGGCAGAATGTAGCCCAGCGTGGCAACCAGGTTCATAAGCGCGCCGACCCAGTCACCCGTGGTGAGCGCATGGATAACGATCGCCATGGCGGCAACAGCGGTACCGGCACCGGGGCCATACGCAAACCCGCACACCATCGCCGGCACCAGCGACGGGTCATACGTCAAAAACGGCGCCGAGGGAAGGATGGGTAGCTGCACATACATAAACAACGCGCTCAAGGCACACATCAACGCCATGGTAACGAGCTGTTTGGTGCTCCACCTATTCGTGTTCTCAAAATGGATATGCTGCGACTGTTCAGACATAAGATCACCTGCCTCTTTCATCCGGACTCTAACCGTTGGTACTGGGATCTCACCAGTTCAGCCGGCATGCGAACCAACACACGCTCGGGTCGCGGACTCATCGGCTCGGTCGCAGACGCCTCGCCTGCTCCGCGGCACCCCTTTGGCACCGCCCGATTTACCGCCAGTGGGGAATTCCACCCCGCCCTGAAACAGCAATTGCAAGTGTAGCACCAGTAGACTTTCGCGCAAGTATGCCAAGGGTAATTTGTGGCGGGGATCAGTTGCCGCAACAACCACGTTCCCCACCCATCCCAAAGTAACGCGCCTTTCGCGGCAAAGCCGCGAAACAGCGACCGGGACACGTATTCCCAACAACCAAGTCCTCCGCCCACGCCGACCTCAAGGCCGTAAACGCAGGGAATCCGGGGGCGTGACGGGGTCTTCTCTCCGGAACATTCCGCACTGATATTGTCTGTATTGAAGACGTCGATGATGCGCCCGTATACCATTGACGTCGACACCATCAGATGCGGACCGCGCGGTGACCCCACATTCCGCTGGCGCCCACAGGGCTGCCCTCGTTTCCTGACATGTCCCGCGCGGGCCGCGGCGAGCCGAGACCGCCGCATGACCTAATAGGAGCATGGAGCGATACCGCGGACCCGAACAACCGCATTCTATCGCGCCCCGTCAGTGTGCCGTCTGCCCGGTCCAGGCGAGCACGGAAAGAACGGAGCGAGACATGAGAACCGAATCGACACCCGGCGCCCGCGGGCCGGTCTTCTGCGGGGTCGACACCCACGCCGACTCGCACTGGCTGTGCGTCCTCGACTGGAGGGGCCGCAAGGTCCTGTCCCGCCAGTTCCCCGCCGACGCGGCGGGCTACGAGGCGCTCGCCGGGGCGATCGCGGCGGCCGGGGAGCCGGCCTGCGTCGCGATGGAGGGGACGTCGTCCTACGGGGCGGGCCTCACCAGGCACCTCGCGTCGCTGGGGATGCCCGTGCGCGAGGCGCTCTCCCCGGCGAGGATGCAGAGGAGGCGCCCGGGGCAGGGAAAGTGCGACGAGGCGGACGCGGAGAGGGCCGCCCGCGCGGCGATGTCCGGCTCGAAGCTCGGGACCCCCAAGAGCCAGGACGGGTGGGTCGACGGGGTGCGCTGCATGCTCGCGGCGCGCTCCGGGGCGGTGAAGGCGCGGACCTCGGCGATAAACACCGCGAGGTCGCTGCTCACCACCGCGCCGGAGGGGCTCAGGTCGAGGTTCCGCGGCATGGGAGGGCCGAGGCTGATGGAGGAGCTCCCCTCCGTGCGCGCCGAGGGCGCGCTGGGCGCCGCGCTCGGCGCGCTGGCGGACCTGTGGGAGGCGGCGCGCGACGCGGCGCTCGACATGGAGCGCGCGATCGAGGCGTCCCTGGAGGAGAACTGCCCAGCGCTGCTGGCGATGTACGGGTGCGGGCCCGTGAGCGCGACCAAGCTCGCGGTCGCGGCCGGGGACAACCCGGGCAGGCTGCGCTCCGAGGCGTCGTTCGCGGCGATATGCGGGGCCTGCCCCATCCCCGCCTCGAGCGGCAAGACCGTGAGGCACAGGCTCAACAGGGGCGGCGACCGGCAGGCGAACAGCGCGCTGCACGAGATCGCGAGGCAGAGGGTCATGCGCGACCCCGAGACCGCCGAGTACGCCGAGAGGGCCAGGGGGCGGGGAAAGAGCGACAGGGAGGTCATGAGGTGCCTCAAGCGCTACGTGGCCAGGGAGGCGTACCGGGCGCTGATGCACCCGCACGAGATCAGGAGGCCCGAGGACGCCTCGGAGCTCGTGGCGGCCAGGCGCGCGGCGAAGGTCAGCCAGGTGAGGGCGGCGTCCATATTGGGAACCAGCGAGAAGTACATCTCGATGCTGGAGAGGGGCCAAAGGGAGCTCAAGCCCATAAGGAGGGCCTACGAGGCATGGGTCGAGGCCGGACTTCCGCTCGATTGGGACAGGCGGGCCTTCGAGGCCGAGCGCAAAATGGATTCTAAAAAACACCTTGCCAAATAGGAGCGTCAGGACGCAAAGAGGCTCCGCAGCGCGAAGCGCGATGCGGAGCCTCTTTGCATGTCCGAGGACGTTCCGGAGAGAAGACCCCGTCACGCCCCCGGATTCCCGGTGGGAGTTCTAGACCTTGTCGGCCTTAGTACATACCGCCGCCCTGCTGACCAGCGGTAGCAGCAGCGATAGCATCCTCAAGCTGAGTGTTCTTGGGCACATCGGAGACGGTAGCCTCGGTGATGAGAATCAGGCTGGCGACAGAAGCAGCGTTCTGCAGGGTGACGCGGCTGACCTTGACGGGGTCGAGGACGCCCATCTCGATCATGTCGCCCCACTCGCCGTTGGCAGAGTTGAGACCCTGGCCGGCGGGCAGCTCGGCAACCTTGTCGACCACGACAGCGCCCTCAAAACCAGCGTTCTTGGCGATGGTAGCGACCGGAGCAGTCAGAGCCTTCTTGACGATGTCGACACCGATCTTCTCCTCGGGGTCGTCGAGCTCAACGGCGTCGAGCGCAGGAGCAGCGTCCATGAAGGCGACGCCGCCACCGGCGACAATGCCCTCCTCGACAGCAGCGCGGGTAGCCTGCAGGGCGTCCTCGACGCGGTGCTTGATCTCCTTGAGCTCGGACTCGGTAGCAGCGCCGACCTTGATGACGGCAACGCCACCGGAGAGCTTGGCCAGGCGCTCCTGGAGCTTCTCGCGGTCGAAGTCAGAGGTGGTGTTCTCCATCTCGCCCTTGATCTGAGCGATGCGGGCGTCGATGGCCTCCTTGGAGCCAGCGCCGCCGACGACGACGGTGTTGTCCTTGGAGATGGTGACGGACTTAGCAGTGCCGAGCATATCGGCGGTGATGTCAGCGACCTTCACGCCCAGCTCGTCCAGAGCGGCCTGGCCACCGGTGAGGACGGCGATGTCCTCGAGGATGCGCTTGCGGCGATCGCCGTAGCCCGGGGCCTTGACGGCGCAGACGTTGAGAGCGCCACGGATCTTGTTGAGGACCAGGGTCGGCAGAGCCTCGCCGTCGATGTCCTCAGCGATGATGAGCAGGCCACGGCCGGCGCGCTGGACAGCCTCGAGAACGGGCATGATGTCCTGGACGCTGGAGATCTTCTGGTCGGTGATGAGGATGTACGGATCCTTCATCACGGCCTCCATGCGGTCGTTGTCCGTGACAAAGTAAGCGGAGACGTAGCCCTTGTCGAACTGCATGCCCTCGACGGTGTCGATGGTGATGTCGAACGTCTGGGAATCCTCGACGGTGATGACGCCGTCCTTGCCCACGACCTCCATAGCCTCGGCGATCTTCTCGCCGACCTCGGGGTCACCGGCAGAGATGGTACCGACGGAAGCGATCTGCTCCTTGGTCTCGACCGGCTTGGCCTGCTTCTTCATCTCGGCGACGGCGGCGTTGACGGCCTTGTCGATGCCGCGACGGATGGCCAGCGGGTTGGCGCCAGCGGCGACGTTGCGCAGACCGTCGTTGACGATGGCTTGAGCGAGCAGGGTTGCGGTGGTGGTACCGTCACCCACGGTGTCGTTGGTCTTGGTGGCGACCTCCTTCACCAGCTGGGCACCCATGTTCTCGATGTTGTCCTCGAGCTCAATCTCCTTGGCGACGGAAACGCCGTCGTTGGTGATGGTCGGGGCACCAAACGTGCGCTGCAGAGCAACGTAGCGACCCTTGGGGCCCATGGTGACGGTAACGGCGTCGGCCAGAGTGTTGACGCCCTTGGCAAGCTTAGCGCGGGCATCGGTGTTGAACGTAATGTTCTTTGCCATGGTAGGTAATCCTCCAAAAGAAATGTGACTCGCGTCGCCGCTTCCGAGTCCTATGCGGCGGGCGCGTTCAAAGACGAATCAGAGATTCTGACGAGACTAGGCCTCGACGACAGCGTAGATGTCGTCGGCGCGCATCAGCAGATACTTCTCGCCGTCGACCTTGACCTCGTTGCCACCGAACTTACCATAGATGACAACGTCACCGACCTTGACGTCCATGGGGATGCGCTCACCCTTGTCGTTGACCTTGCCGGCGCCAACGGCAACGATGGTGCCGCGCTGCGGCTTCTCCTGGGCGTTGCTGGCGATATACAGACCAGAAGCGGTCTTCTGCTCGGCCTCGTCGGGCTTGACCAGAACACGATCTGCAAGCGGCTTCAAAGACGACATGCTTGTTTCCTCCTTTTTGGGCCGCGCGGTTATGCCGCGCGAATTAACCCTTTTTGTTTGCGTACGCGTTGAATGGTACCCACGAATGGCGGGTTATACAACACGGAGTCAAAAAATCTTATTTTTTGGCACTTAGATTTTCTGAATGCCAGGGGATAACTTAGCGGTGGCTCCCGGGGCGGACCGGAGGGCATGAAGTTTGCTGCTCTACAGTCCTGCGCAAGACGGAAAGCACATTAAGTGCTTTCCTTTGCGTGCGGAACTCGCGACAAACTTCATGCCCTCCGGTCCGCCCCGGGAGGCAGGTTAACTAATTCGGGCCCGGCATTCAGAAAAGTCAGTACAGCAAAATGGCGATGCGGATGGTGCGAACAAGAAAGGGGCACGTTGCTGAAACGCGCCCCTTGTGGGTGGGGTATGGGGCTAGCGCTCGTAGATTAAGTTGCCTGCCAGGTAGGTGGCTTGGACTTTGGTGGCTTGGAGTTCTTGGGGGTCGATGGTGAGCGGGTTTTGGTCCAGGACTACCAGGTCGGCGTATTTGCCGGGTTCCAGGCTGCCGAGGTTTTGCTCGTCGCCCGCTGCATAGGCGCTGCCCAGGGTGTAGTTGCGCAGAGCCGTTGCTGCATCGATGCGCTCGCTCGGCAACCAGCCGCCCTCGGGCCAGTGGCTTTTGGGGTCTTGGCGCGTAATAGCCGTGTAGAGTACGTTCATGCTGGTAACGGGCGTGATAGGGCTGTCAGTACCGAAGGCTTGGCGGATGCCGCGCTGCTTATAGGTTGCGAACGGCCACATGATTCGGCTTCGCTCCAGGCCAAGGTCGCGCTCTGGGCCACCCGGATCGAGCGTGATGTGGCAGGGCTGGCTCGAGGCGACCACGTTGAGCTTGCGCAGGCGATCGATATCCTCGGGCAAGAGGTTCTCCAGATGCTCGAGCGTGTTATGACCGTGCTGGGGCAGGCCGTACAGCTCTGCCGCCTCCTCAAAGATATCGAGTGCGGCATGGATGGCACCGTCGCCGATAACGTGGATGCGCACGGTGTGGCCACGCTCGGCTGCCGCCAGAACCAGCTTACGCATGCGCTCGGCAGGAACTGTCAGACGGCCCTGGTCGCCCGGGAAGCGCGGATTGGTATAGGGCTCGGTGAGATATGCCGTGTGTTCGCTCGACACGCCGTCGAAGAACTGCTTAAAGCCCGGTGCCGAGAGCAGCACATTGTTCGCGTAACGTGCCTGCAGCTCTTCCAAGCGCGACTGGTCATCCAGCAGCGTGGGGAACAGATGGGCTCGGATGCCCAACTTGCCGGCTGCCTGCAGTTTGTCGTAGACGTCGTCGCGGATAAAATCGCAGCCCGGCATGGGCATGAGCGACATATCGCATATCGAGGTGATGCCCTGCTCGGCCATACGCCTCATTTGATCGGCGTAAGCGCTTGCAATGCGATCCTCCCCCAGCCACTCAAGGCAGCGCGGTAGCAGCTGCATGGCAGCCGCCTCGTGAGCAATGCCCGTGAGCTCGCCGCTTGCGTCCTTGTCGTAGCCACCGCCCGCTGGCGGCTCGCTGTCGCGCGTGACGCCGAGCGCCTCGAGTGCGCGGCTGTTGAGCCACAGCGTATGGCCGTCGCCCGAATACATAACGCAGGGGCGATCGGGGAATGCCGCATCGAGCGACGCCTTGGTAGGATGCTCGGGCGGGTCCCAACGGTAGTCGCGCCAGCCCTGAGTCACAACCCAAGCGTCGTCGGGCAGGTCCTGGGAAAACTCGAGCGCGTGTTGCACCAGCGCCGCCTCGGACGTGCCCATATCCATGAGCATGTACGGCGAGGAGCCGACCGAGGTATGGAAGAAGTGCAGATGAGCGTCATGGAAACCTGGGCAGACAAACTGCTCGCCGTAGTCGATAACCGGCGTGGCGGCAGGCGCGGCGGCAATCACGTCATCGGGCGCACCGACTGCGACGATACGGTCGCCTGCGATGGCAATCGCCAGCTCGCGGGCGGTATCGATGCCGTCTTGCGCGGTAAAGACGTTCTTGGAGCGGATAATCCGATCGATATGTTGCATGGGCATCCCCATCTCTGGCAGGAAATTCAACACCCCCGAGTGTACTCCCCCGCCCTTGTAACAAAACCCCAAGCGGCAAACGGCAACTTTACCAGCCCTAGCGGCAGGTGGCATACTGGAGAGAGCCTGTACGATTTTGCGATCAACCCAGCAAGGAGCAAATCGACCATGACGAAGACCAAGGCACAGCAGATTATGGCGGCGACTGAGGCTCGCGCGGCTGACGACGTCACCGCAGCCATCAAAGATATCGCTACCGAGTTTGAACCCTATATCATCAAGCAGCGCCGGCACTTCCATAAGCACCCGGAACTGAGCCTTGCCGAGGAGCGCACGACCTCCGACATCGCCAACCAGCTCGACGCCATGAATATCCCCTACGAGCGTCCCCTCAAGACGGGCCTTGTGGCGACCCTTCGCGGCACCGCGCCGGATGCCTATCGCGAGGACGGCACGCCACGCCGCCGCATCCTTCTGCGCGCCGACATCGACGCCCTGCCCGTCACCGAGCAGACCGGCGAAGAGTTCGCCAGCGTCAACGAGGGCTGCATGCACGCCTGCGGCCATGACTGCCACATCGCCATGATGCTCGGCACGCTGCAAATCCTGCGCCATATGACCGACGACATCCACGGCGAAGTCCGCATCGTCTTCCAGCCCAGTGAGGAAAACGGCCAGGGCGCCAAACTCATGATCGGCACGGGCGTGCTCGACGGCGTCGATGGCGCCTACGCCGCGCACATCTGGAGTGAGGTCGACGCCGGCACCGTGAGCTGCGAGCCCGGACCGCGCATGGCCAATACCGACTGGTTCCGCATCGACGTCCGCGGCACCTCGTGCCACGGCGCCATGCCCCAGCGCGGTCACGACGCCGTTATGGTTGCCGCCGAGATCGTCAACGCTCTGCAGACCATCGTTTCGCGCGAGATCAGTCCCTACGAGCCGGCCGTCATTACCGTCGGCGAGCTGCACGGCGGCACCGCGCGCAACGTTATCGCCGGCACGGCCTACCTCGCCGGCACGGTGCGCACCTACGGAGATTCGACCCACGAGGAAATGCCGGAGCTCATGCGCCGCATCGTGGAGCATACCGCGGCCGCCTTGGGCGCCGAGGCAGAGCTCACCGACTACACCATCGCCAATTACAAGGTCGAAAACGATGCCGCCTCGAGCGAGCGCTGCCGCCAGGCAGTAATCAAATGCCTGGGCCCCACCGGCCAAGGCCATTATCGCGGCACACTCTCGGGTGAGGATTTTTCGGAGTACCTGCGCCGCGTACCGGGCGTGCTCGCCTTTGTTGGCACGCGCAACCCCCAGATTGGCGCCACGTACGCCCAACATTCTTGCTTCTACAAGATTGACGAGTCGGTACTGGCCAAGGGCTCCATGGTGGCCGCCCAATATGCCATCGACTTTTTGGCCGAGCCCACACAAGAAGAGCTCGACGGCCCCACGATTGCCGCGGTCGCCGAGACCAATCCCGACCTGGCAGCCAAACTGCGCTCTGCCAAGGCCACGGCCGCCGAGGCCCGCGACGCCATGCACGATGCCCGAACGGCTCGCCATGCCGCGATCAAGGGCATCCACGACGCACGCGCTGCTGCACGCCGCGAGGAGAAACACGACGAGTAGTCGTCACACCCATCCATAACAGCCTGGCTAAAGCAGAGCGGGGGCGGACGTATCGAAACGTCCGCCCCCGCTCATTCTTCAAGCGCTATTTCTACCATTTCTACCCCGTCCCCAAATGGCAGACGGCGTGGCTACTCGTCCTGAGGCTCCTCGTCGGAGCTTGGCTCGGACGCCGACTCAGGTGCAGGTGCAGGTGCCGGCTCAGGCTCAGGCTCAGATGCCGTCTCAGACTCGGGCGCCGGTTCAGGCTCGGGCGCCGGCTCAGGCTCGGGCGCGGGAACAGGTGCAGGTGCCGGCGAAGCATCCGGAGCACCGTGACCCGAAGGGTCAGCCTTCTTCTCGAAGGGCAATACAAAAGTCAGAACGTCGTCCTTATCCTCATCGGCCCATTCGCTTGCATAGCGTGCAACCCAATAGCCAACGGCACGGTGCTTGAGCATCTTGCCAAAGACCGTGAGGAATACCGTGACAAACGCCGTCAGCACCAAGAACAATACGAGCGTGATGCCACCGCCGGTAACAAGCGCCTCAATAGCCGTAGGACGGTAGTAGTAGCTATACATACCGACAGAGGCAATGGCGCCGAAGACGAGCGTCAGGATCCATGTGACAACGTTGGCGACCAGACCCGTCAAAAACTCGGGAAGGAACGAAGCGCAGAACAGCTTGGTCTTGTTGTGCTTAAACGCCGCCCAGACCTTGTCGAGCGAAAACGCGCTCTCGACACGACCGGTCACCGCAAAGTGCATCACGGCAATGTCGGCGAACATCTTAAAGAAGACCCCCAAGACCGCCGTGGCAATCATAGCCAGGACAAGCAGGCCAAGCGAGCCAAACAGCGCTGCCTCGAGTGCATAGGAGCCGTAATACGAATACGAGCCCGCGGCGCCAATTACCACGCTCTCCACCAGCGAAAGCACTACACCGATAACGGGAATGGCAGCGATAACCTCGAGCACGACCGAGATAACGCTCGAAAAGACTCCGAGGCCAAACGACGTGGAACGCATGAGTGGTCGATCCATACCGCCATCAACCTTGAGCGACAGATCGCGACCCCACTCAATACCAAAGCCGGAACCACACACGCTCGCAATGCAAGCTGCCAAAAAGCCGATGGCAGCTGCAATGCCGCCAATAACGGGAATAAACAGCACGAGTACCGACACAACACAAATCAGCGCCGGTAAAAAGGCAATCTGGCACACGCGCTGCAGCACGCCCGGAGTCTTGGTCATATCCTCAAACGCCTGAGCCACACAGCCCTTGGACGCATTCGCCACGGGCGGTTGCGGAACAAACTGCTGGGGCTGACCCTGAGGGGCAGAGGCTGCGGCACCGGCATTAGGAGCACCGCACGCGCCACAGAACTTGTCGTTGTCGCCCATGGGGGCACCACACTGCGAACAGAACATCGAAATCATCCCTTCGTATCATGAGCGAATCATCTGGATCGCAAACGATGTCTTTAGCATCATTATCACCCAATGTGGGGACAAATGCTCCAACATGACGTATTTGCAACGCGCAGGGCGCTATTCGATTGTTTGATGAGCTCGACCGCGTTAGTTCGTTCCGCGGAAACCCTTGCCGACGATCTCGGAGCTGTCGACAATCGTGATAAAGGCACCCGGATCGACTTCGCGCGCATAGCGGCGCAGTTGCACGGCCTCGCGACGGCTTAGCACGCTCATGATCACCGTCACGCACTTGCCCGAGAAAGCACCGTAGCCGCGGCTGATAGTCGCCGTACGGTTGAGATGCTTGACGATAAACTCCTCGACCTTAAGGGGCTCGGAGCAAATGACCGTGCAGACTTTACGCAGGTGGATGCTCTCGATGGCTTTGTCGACCACAAGCGTCTTGGCAAACAGGCCGAGCACGCAATACAGACCGACGCGCGGGCCGTACAAGAAGGCCGCGATGGTCACGATGCCGATATCGACCAGCAGCAGCGCACGGCCGATCTCAAGCGTCGTGCGGCGTTTGAGAATCATGGCGAGGATGTCCGTGCCGCCCGTCGAGGCACCAATATCAAAGACGATGGCGCTGCCGAGCGCCGGCAGAATCACGGCAAAGCACAGGTCGAGCCACATATCGCCCGTCATCGAGACATCGGTCGGAATAAAGAGCTCAAACAGCGAAACATAGGCGGACAGCGCAAACGAGGCAAAGACACTCCACAGGATTGCCTTGCGCTCCAAAAAGATAAAGCCCAGAACGACCAGGACCGCATTGATAATCCACATAAAGACGCCGACGGGCAGGGTCGGGAACAGCGTGGACAGAATGACCGACACGCCCGAGGTGCCGCCAAAGGCAAAGTGATTAGGGGTTTTAAACGCAACGATGGCAAAGGCCGTGAGGATCAGGCCCAAATTGAGCTCGGCAAAAAAGCGCGGAAAGCCCGGCTCCTGGCTGCGCTTGCGACCAGCGCGCTCGCCCCGCTCGATAACATCGCGATCGACCACGCGCTCCATCGGCACTACGGGAGGACGATGCACCTCCTCGGCAGCACGCGACGCCGCCTCTGCCGCAGCGGCCTCAATTGCCCATGCCTTGCTTTCTGTTTCGTGCTCGTCGGCCATTACGGCAACCCCTCGTTAACAATTTGGAAACAATGTGCCCATTAGAGTAACGCGGAACGTGGGGATTGCAACCCTTAGTTAGACGAGCGGTATGACTATATCGGGAGCGTACAAAAACGGCCGGCCACACTTTTGCTTGCGCGGTCGGCCGTTTAATGTTTTCGCAGATAAAACCTGCCAAAACAAACCTGTCCCTTTTTGGAAGGTTATTCGTGCTGGCTGGTGCGGTGCTCGTACTCCTCGGGGGTGATGACATCCTCGATGCGCAGGTTGACGCCCGCCACCTCAAGGCCGGTCATCGCGGCAAGGCGCTCGGTGACACGTGCCTTAACATCGTCGAAGATCGCGGGCGCATAGGCGCCGTACTCGATGATGACGGAGATGTTGACGACCACGCGATTATCGTCGGTGACCTCGACCGTCACGCCCTTGGTCAGATTCTCGGCACCAAACTGCTCCTGCACAAAGTGCATGAGGTTACCCTTCATGCCCAGAACGTGCGGAACCTCGCGGGTGGCCATGGCAACGATCTTCTCGATCACGCCGTTGGAATAGGTCAGCGAATCCTCGGACTCATCCGCTTCCTCGTCGTCCTCATCCGTATCGGACTCGGCCTCGACGAGAGCCTCATCCTCGAGCGTCACATCCTCTGCTTCGGCGACGACCGCCTCGTTCTCCTCGAGCTCGGTATCGGCTACATCGACCTTCGTATTAAAAGCCATGGTTCCTCCTTATGCCTGCCGCGGATGCGACAGTCGAATACATATTAGCGGCCGCTAAACAGACGGCCGAAGAAGTTGACGATCCCGTTCTCGCCGTCGCGAATTTGGCCGATCACAGCGCCGATCAGCACGAAGAATGCAATGACGAGCGTGTCCCACAGGCCCAACGTGAGCACCAACACGGCGAGGATAAAGCCAGCAACGGCACCGAGCGTGGTGTTGGGATGACGCACAGCATAGCTCCAGATGGCAGCGCCCGTACCCTTGATGAGACCCATAGCCTCGTCAAAATCCGCGGCTGCCGCGTCTTGTAACTCGGTTGCCTCTGCTTTGGAATCAACAGGTTCGCTCGCCGACGTGGCGCTCTGGTCAATCGTCAGGCGCGGCGTACGAGCGGTCTTATCTTGATTGGTATCACTCACCGGAAACCTCCACGGTCTGGACGGTAGTCTTGGACGGCAAAAAACGGACACGCGCGGTCGTACCCGGCGTGCCGAGCATGGTGTCGCAGGCCTTCTCGATGCGCTGCTGCATCGAGGTGGCAAGAGCGGCAACGTCCTTATCATCGAGCGCGATGGCCTCGACCTTAAAACGGACGTGCGAATCGTCGGGGCCTTGGACGCGGGCCTCGATATGCTCAACCATCACGCGGTCGTCGCGCTCGGCAGCAGCCCTGGCGCACGAAGAAAGCGCCGCAAGGGTAACCTCGATATTGCACTCCCCCGCCGGATGCACGCAGGACGGCTCGCGACGGGCGAACATCAGGCGGAAAAAGCTCAGCAGTACGCCAAGCGCCACGACGCCGGCGCACACCGTCACGACGATGCGCGGCATGGGGTCGCGCATCAGCAGCATAAAGCGATACGTATACGGCCCCCAAAACTGGCAGACAAGCGTACCCAGCGCCACGATGGTGGCGGCAAGATACACGATCGCTAGGGCTCGTTTGAGTACGCGCACGCGGCGCTCCCTTCAAATCTCGGCTCTCGAAATGCAAAACGGTTCGCATCATTATAAAAGAGCCGGGTCCGGTGCTCTACGCACGCGGATCCGGCTCATCTATTCCACGAGGCTTGCATGCTCGCTTCATTATGCCCAGATATGCACGGCTCAATCCGTGCTGGCGCTACTCCTCCTCGAGGGCAGCGATGACCTCGTCGGTCATGTCCATGGTGCTGTAGACGTCCTGGACGTCGTCGAGCTCCTCAAGACGGTCGATGAGGCGCTGGACCTTCTTGGCGTCGGCGCCGGAAACCTCGGTCGGGGTGGTCGGGACCATGGTGGTCTCGGAGCCCTTGACCTGGACACCCTGCTCCTCGAGCGCCTTGGAGACAGCCATGACCTCGTTGGCAGCAGTCCAGACGATCCACTCCTCGCCGGCATCCTCGTAGTCCTCGCCACCGGCCTCGGCGATAGCCATCATGAACTCATCCTCGTCACCGGCAGCACCGTTGGCGATCATGGTCTCCTTCTTGGCGTTCTCATCCAGGATCTCCTTGGCGACGACGATCTGGCCCTTGCGCTCAAACTGGAAGGCGACGGAGCCGGAGGTGCCCAGGTTGCCACCAGCGTGGGAGAAGGCGGAACGGACATCAGCGGCGGTACGGTTGCGGTTGTCGGTCAGGCAGTCGACGTAGACGGCGACACCGGCGGGACCGTAGCCCTCGTACACGATGTTCTCGTAGACGGCGGCGTCAGCACCCGAACCAAAAGCCTTGTCGATAGCGGACTTGATCTTGTCCTTAGGCATGGACTGAGCCTTGGCCTTGGCAACGGCAGCGGCGAGGCTGGCGTTGTTCTCGGGCAGCGGGTCACCGCCGAGACGGGCAGCAACAGTGATGTTGCGGCTGAGCTTGGAGAAGAGGGCGGAACGCTTGGCGTCCTGCGCGCCCTTACGATGCTTGGTTGTGGCCCACTTAGAGTGTCCGGACATACGTGTCTCCTATCGGTTTCGACCTAAAGCCCAGCGCAGATGCTCGGGCAATATAAACAAACGTCGTTATGATATACCTACTAGCCTGCGAGATAAACCCCAAAATGAAGGCGTCGTGATGATGTCCCCTTTGGTGCAAAGAAACCTGACCCCAATGCACCAAGTTAGGACCAGAGGAAGTCGCTGCGGGTGACGGTGGCGCCGATGGCGAAGGGCATGCAGGCGATGACCGGATACAGGTAGCGCATGTAGGTCGAGCCGTTGCACGGACCAATCAGGCACACGGCGAGCACGCCCAACAGCGGCACCCAGATCGCCAGCGCACGCCATGAATGACGACGCAGCAGGTAGACCACCACGGCAATCATGATCCACACATAGGTGGCCGAGCTCATGGTGAGCGAAATAAACGGGATGCGATGCACCGCCACACGGTACAGATTGATCAGGTGGTCACACCAGCGCACCACGTTGCTGTCAACCGGATGGAAGTCGAAGTACTTGAGGTTGTCGGGACGCGCCATGATCTCGGCACTACGCGCCGTGCTGTAGACCCAGGCATCGCGGGCACTCGGATAAAAGTAGCCGTAATAGTTATTGATGAGCGCCGAGATATAGCACTCGGGATCCTTTTTGAACATCTGCGCCCAGACCTCAAAATAGGCCTTGATGTCCTCCTGCGAGGCGTACTCGTTAAAGCAGTTCTTGACGGCATCGGACTTGTCAGGGTTGTAGCGGCGGCCCAGGTTCTCGTACTTGAGCACGCGATCGATCACGACGCGCTCCTCGTCGGTCACCAAACCGTCGCAGGGCGCCTCCACGATGGTGCCGTCCTCCTTTACCGTGGGGTTGACACCCGAGTTGAGGCCATCGTGCTTTTGAACGAAACGAGCCGTCTGCTGGAACGGAATCGAGAGAATTTCGCGCTTGGAGCCGGGCGTGATGTCGTGCGCCGGCATAAAGACCTTGGTGAAGTACATATTAGAGGCAAGGCAGAGCGCGAGCACCGCGAGGACGCCAACCCAGCGGAATCGCGGCGTGACGCATGAGACCGCGGTGCCCGTCTGCTTAGCCGCACGACGAGCGACATGTACATCCCATGCGCAAAACGCCGCCGCGATCATACACGCCGCCAGCGGAAACACCAGGCCTCCATTGCGCAAAAACGTGGAACCCATGGCAGCAAGCGCAAACAACAGCCAGTCATGGCGCGCAAAGAGCACGGGGGCCTTCTCGCCCGCACGCTCGGCATTGGCATCGCGACGGGGCAGGCCGCAGGCCACGAGCTTCACGGTCTGCACCAACAGCACCAAAAACGCGTCGGCAAAGAGCACGTCTTTGGTGAGCAGGGCCGCGTAGTTAGAGAACATGGGCATAAACACAAAGAACAGCAAGATCACGCCGCGGACCGGCAGGCTCACGCCCAGTTTGCGCAGCGACGAGACGGAATAGGCCATGCAGGCGGCCGTAATGACGAACTGAGCGCAGGTGTAGATGGCAAGCCCCGCATTGGCGCTGTTAAAGACCGAAAGCCCCAGTTGAACGCACGAGCCGATAATGGCCGTGTGCACGACCGGGTGATGCCCGTTGAGCAGGACATTGGGGTTGAGTAGGCGCAGGTAGTCGCTCGTGCCGTTGGGATAGTTGAACCACTGGCGAATCTGCGCACCCGTATCTCCCATAAAAAGGCCGGGCAGCGAAGCGATGAGCGTGGGCGCCCAGGCGATCATAAGCACCAGGAAGGGCCCGGCAAAGGGATGGGCCGAGAGCACGGCGTGAGCCACACGCCATACGCGGCCAAAGTGCGCTTCGGAAAACGGAATGCGTCGGGAGCTCAGCCAATCTAGACACTCAAAAGCCAGGTAGAAGGCAACGATCGCCAAGAGCATCCAGCCCGCGCCGCCAATCCAGGCACAGATGATGCGGGCCTTGTCGCCAAGAACAATCTCGGCCGAGTCGGTGAGGTCGTAGCTGCGGCCGAACACCATGCAGATGGCGAAAAACAGCGACGGCAGAATGATCGACGGGCGCCAGGTGTCGCCACGGCCAAAGAATACGTAGCGAAACGGCAGCGTGAGCAGGCAGGCAAGCGCAAGCAGCATGACCGCGTCGGTATGGCCGGCAAACGAGAGGAGCACCTCGTAGCACACGTACAGCATGCCCGAGGCTTTGGGGTCAATCGCCAAGACTGCGTTGCTCGACACCGGGGCGGGATCGATGGAAAACGCCGTGGTCGCCAACAGCGCGAGCAGAAATGCGATGAGCGTCTGCTTGGCGGGGTAGCGCTTAAACCAGACGATGCGGGCCGCGTCGCGCGCAGCCGTTGTGGAGAGATCGGAATCCTTCACAGTCCGAAAGCCTTTCTAGAAACCTATCAAACTCAGCAAAACCACCACAAAGGTGCCTGTGTCCCCTTTGTGGTGGTTAGGCGTCGAGGTAGATGCGCTGGGGGCGATTGCGGTGTCGGGCGAAGATGATGAGCGCCAGGCCCGCAATAACGAGCGGAAGGCTCAGCAGCTGACCCATCGTGATGACGCCGCCCAGCAGATAGCCAAGCTGGGCATCGGGCACGCGCACGAACTCGACGAGGAAGCGGACGATGCCGTAACCCATCACAAACACGCCCATAAACGTGCCCTGGGGCAGCAACGGCTTTTTGCGGCTGAGCACCTGCAGGATGCAGAAGAGCACAATGCCCTCAAGAAATGCCTCGTAGAGTTGGGAGGGGTGACGCGGCATATCGCCCGCAGTCCCGCCAAAGACCACACCCCAGGGCAGATCGGTCGGCTTGCCCCACAGCTCACCGTTGACAAAGTTGGCACAACGGCCCAGACACAAGGCCAGCGGCGCGCCGATGACAGCAAGGTCTGCCAGAGTCCATGCGTCGAGCTTATACATGCGGCAAACGATGATGCCGCCGATAATGCCGCCGACCAGGCCACCGTGGAAGCTCATGCCGCCTTCGTTGGTGGCAAAGATCTCGAGCGGATGTGCCCAGTAGTAGCCGTCGCCGTAAAAGATGACGTAGAACAGGCGGGCGCCGATGATAAGGCCAAAGACCACACCGACCACGACGCTCGTCAGGTCGTCAATCGTGATGCTAAAGCCCCAGCGACGCTGCGTGCGATACATGACGACCGCCGTGAGCAGAGCTCCGACCACGTAGGCCAGACCATACCAGTAAATCGTGATGGGCCCCGCCGAAATCGCGACGGGATCAAGCATATGGTAGAAGTCGTTGAGCATGTCGACCCTCCTACTCCCTACATACAAATGCGGCCGCGGGCCTTGCGCTCGCAGCCGCATATTTGGGCGTAACGTCTATGCGGAGTATGCCGTCCGCAGCTTTCGCATCTTAGAACGGCGCGTACTCGTCGTACAGGTCGTCGGTCTCGCCGGAGGCATTAACCTGCTCGACACGGGTAACGCCGGGCACATGCTCCTTGAGGATACGCTCGATACCCATGGACAGGGTCAGCGCGCTCATAGGGCAGCCGGCGCAGGCACCCTGCAGCTCCAGTTTGACGACGCCCTCGTCGTCAACACCCACATACTCCATATCGCCGCCGTCAGCCTGCAGGTTGGGGCGGATCTCCTCAAGAACCTTCTTAAGCAGCTCTTCGTTAACAGCCACAGGGGCTCCTTTCTCACAATAACGCGGGCACGCCCGCGGACAGGGGCTATGTTACTACAGCCATGTACCCGCTCACGAGCCATCCATGCGCGCGGACACGACTTTCACGAGCAGTCAATTTGGGACGGGGATCTTTTAGCTGCCTGTTGTTACCAGCTGGCATTGTCACGCGCTACTGCTGAGCCTGCCCCTCGGTACCGATGTGAACATCGACGATAACTTGGCGGTAGCTGATGCCACAGGAGTCGAGGATGCGGCGGCTGATGCGTCCATCATCGGTGTCGGCGTACTTGTTGTCCAGGTAGACAACCTCGCCCACGCCCACCTGCGCCAGGATTTTGGCGCAGTCGTGGCACGGGAACAGCGTGACGTAGACCGTGGAACCCTCGAGGTCCTTGAGCGAGCCACGGTAGTTGAGCACGGCATTGGCCTCGGCATGCACCACGTAGTTGTGCTTGTCCTGCAGCGGGTCGTCGCTCGTACCCCACGGGAAAAAGTCGTCGTTGAGCGCCGAGGGCGTACCGTTGTAGCCCACCGAAAGGATACGGTGGTTGGTGCTGGCGATGCACGCACCCACCTGCGTGTTGGGGTCCTTGCTGCGGCGCTGCGCGGCGATGGCTACGCTCATAAAGAACTCGTCCCAGCTAATGACGTCCAGGCGCTTGCCTGACGAAGTTTGATGAAGATCGTCCGACATGGCAGACACCTCCGTAATCGCAATAGTTTGACCCATTGTAGCAGGTGAAAGGTGGAGGCGTTTGTCCCCCCGGCGCCCCCACTTTTACACGCGGCGGGGCTTTTGGTTGATGCGGTAGAGCTCGGCGAGACCCCGCAGCGTCAGCGCGTCGTCGACCGTCAGGCTGTGGCCGACCAACGCCGCGAGCGCCTCGGCGTCGTCGCCGGTAATGACGATGGGCACGTCGCCCTCCCCCGCGGCCTTGGTCGCGCGCATCTCGGCGAGCACCATGTCGAGCATGCCGTCGATGCGGGCTACCTCGCCCAGAACCACGCCCGAACGCATGGCCTCGCGCGTGTTGCGACCGATCACATGCGTGGGTGCCGAGGGCTCGACCTGCGGCAGACGCGCCGCAGCAGCCGAAAGCGAGCGGGCGCCAAGCGCCAGACCCGGCGCGATGACGCCGCCGACAAAGGTTCCGCGCGCGTCGATGACCTCGATATTGGTCGTGGTACCCAAGTCGATCACGATGCACGGAGAGCCGTAGACGGCACGGGCCGCCACGGCGTCGGCAATGCGGTCGGGGCCGATCTCGGCCGGGTCGTCGTAGCGGACGGGCATGCCGGTCTTGAGGCCCGGCCCCACGGTGAGCACGCGCCCCGTGCAGGTGCGAAAAAGTGCCGCCTTCCACGGACGCTCGAGCGCCGGCACCACGCAACTCAGGACTGCAGCTGCGGGAACGAGCGCGCCGGGCATGCCCGCATCGGCCGCCAGCGCGGCCATGACTTGAGCGAGACGCATACGCGCTTCGTCGGCCGTAATGCTCGACGGCGTCGTGATCTCGCACGTCGCAAGCGGGCATTCCTGTGCCGCGGCCGAATCCTCGGCAAACAGGCCAAAGCGAATGAACGTGTTGCCCACGTCGACCGTCAATATATATGCGCACCCATTAAGCATCGTCGGCACTCCTTTCGTCTGTCCAGCAGTATATCGCCTACCTAAACCAGTCATCCCAAAATGACTAGCTTGCGGCTATACTGGTGCGCGGTCGTTTGCGAGCTCACGCGGCGGCCCTTGGTAACCCGACTTCCCGCGCCGTATCCGTAACGGCGCTCCCGGGGGAAGCGGATATACGCAAAGGAGTTTTATATGAGCAATCCCTCGAACCGCGCTTCGATGCGCGGGCAACTCACGCTGCGCGGCGTCGTCATCGGCGTCCTTGGCTGCGTGATCATCACGGCAAGCTCGGCCTACACCGCCCTCAAGATGGGCGCACTCCCCTGGCCAATCGTCTTCGCTGCCGTCATCTCGCTGTTCTTCCTTAAGCTCATGGGCAACGCCAGCCTCAACGAGGCAAACGTCACCCACACCATCATGTCCGCAGGCGCCATGGTCGCCGGCGGTCTGGCGTTTACCATCCCGGGCGCCTGGATGCTGAGCTATGCCAACCAGATCAGCTGGCTCGACATGTTTATCGTGGCACTCGCCGGCACTATCCTGGGCCTGTTGGCCACGGCACTCATCCACCGCCACTTTATCGTAGACGCCGCGTTGGAGTTCCCCACCGGCAACGCCGCAGCTCAGACCCTGCGCGCCACCGAGGCCGGCGGCAAGACCGGCAAGCAGCTCTTTGGCTCTATGGCCATCGCAGGCATCTACAGCGTGCTTCGCGACGCTCTGGGCGTGGTGCCCAGCATGCTATGCACGCTCAACATCCCCGGCGTGACCTTTGGCATCTACAACTCGCCCATGCTGCTCTCCGTCGGCTTCCTCGTGGGCTTCGCCCCGGTCGCCTTCTGGTTTGCCGGCGCCCTGCTGGGCAACTTTGGCATCATCGTGGGCGGCACCGCTGCCGGTCTGTTCGATATTGTGACCGCGCAGGGCATCGTCAAGTCCCTGGGCATGGGCCTCATGATGGGCTTTGGCGTCGCCGTCGTCCTCAAGGACATCCTGCCGCAGGTCGCCGGTATCGTCCGCGGTCTTGCCGCCGACAGCTCCACCGACACCGACGAGCAGTCGCTCATCTCGGGCTCCCTTAAGCTCGACGCCGGCATCATCGGCCTGGGCGCTGCCGCCATCGCCGTGATCGTCGCCATCGCGCTCGACCTTGGTCCCGTCCCGGCCGTCATCGTGACGCTGTTCACCTTTGTCACTACCATTATGAGCGCACAGAGCTGCGGCCAGACGGGCATCGACCCCATGGAGATCTTTGGCCTCATCGTCATGCTCATCGTGGCTGCCTTCGCACAGATCGCTCAGGTCAAACTGTTCTTTATCGCCGGCATCGTGGCCGTGGCGTGCGGCCTTGCGGGCGACGTCATGAACGACTTTAAGGCCGGCGCCGTGCTGGGCACCAACCCGCGTGCGCAGTGGATCGGCCAAGCCATTGGCGGCATCGTGGGCGCCCTGGTCGCCGCAGCCGTCATGGTCGCGCTCGTCACCGCCTATGGCCCGGACGCCTTTGGCCCCGACAAGAGCTTTGTTGCCGCGCAGGCAAGCGTCGTCGCCACCATGGTCTCGGGCATCCCGAGCGTCCCGTGGTTCGTTGGCGGCTTTATCGCCGGCATCGTCATGTACTGGCTCGGCATTCCGGCCATGATGATCGGCCTGGGCGTGTACTTGCCGTTCTACATGTCACTCACGGCATTCCTGGGCTCCTGCGTCAAGCTCGCCTACGACAAGTGGGCCGCACGCCGCGACGCCACTGCCGGTCTTTCGGACGAGGAGAAGGCTGCCAAGGACGCCGCCTTCCAGGAGCAGGGCCTGGTTGTCGCCAGCGGCCTGCTGGGCGGCGAGTCCATCGTCGGCGTTATCCTGGCGTTTGTCTCCGTGGGCCTGAGCCTGCTGGGCTAAGTCGAGCAGCTGCTCGCCCGAATCCATTTTGCCTACGGCTAGCCCGGTAGGCGGCCCATGCGGTCGCCTGCCGGGTTTTTTGATGCCGATACAAATAAAGGCCGGCGCGCTGCCATTAACAGCACGCCGGCCTTATCGTTTGGCTACCGAGACGGTCCTGCTACGAATTGAAGTTCCTTACAGAGCCGACGCTCGAGACGCTACATGTGCTTGCGACGACGATCGCCCAGCGTCACGCCCGCTGCCACGAGCGTCACACCGCCGATGACGAAGACCTCGCCCACAAGCGCGGAGGTGTCGCCGGTCTGGGCAAGTACTCCCGACGTGGTCTGCTTCTTGGCAGCAGACGCCTTTGCGGCGGCCTGCGTAACCTGGGGCTTGGCCTGAGGCTTGCTCTGCGGCTCGGCCTTGGGATGATACTTGTCGTACTCGGCCTGTGCGGCAGCCAGGGCATCCTTGGCATCGCCAAGCTCGGCAAGCGCGGCGGCATAGGCGTCGTTGGCATCGGACAGCTTGGCATCGGCATCGCTCAGAGCAGCCTTGAGGCCAGCGGCGGCATCGACGGCGGCCTTATAGCGAGCGTAGGCAGCGTTCAGCTTGACCAGCTTCTCGTTGCCCGTCGTGCCCGCGGCAAGGGATGCCTTGTGGTCGACAGCCTCAAGATCGGCCTTGAGTGCCTCGTCGTTGGCAAGCTCGGCCTTGGCCTTGACGATCTCGAGGTTCGCATCGACGACAACTTCGTTGGCGGCATCGAGCTGCTTCTGGGCATCGGCGACACCGGCGACGGCAGCGTCATAGGCGGCCTTGGCGTCGTCGACCGCCTTCTGAGCGCCGGCGAAGCGCTCGAAGGCCTTGTTTGCGGTGGCCAGATCGCCCTCGGCGGCCTTGACCTTCTCCTGTGCGTCGGACAGGGCTTGCTTCTTGGCGGCAACTGCCTGCTTGGCGTCCGAAAGAGCGGTCGCGGCGTGCACATCTGCGGCCTGGGCCTTGTCAACGCCAGCCTGGGCAGCGTCGTCGGCCTTCTTGGCCTCGTCTAGCGTGACCTGCTTGTTCGCAAGGTCCGTCTTGGCGGCATCGCGCTTGGCGGTAAGGTCCTTGACCGAAGCCGTGGCGTTGTCATACGCCTCGTTGGCTTGATCGGACTTTACCTTGGCGGCGTCGCGGGCGCTGCGAGCCTTCGCCTTGTGAGCAGCGGCATCGGCTGCCTTCGTCTTGCTGTCAGCAAGCGTGGCGTTTGCCTTATCGAGAGCTGCCTGGGCAGTAGCGGCCTTGCTCTTGGCGGCATCGAGGTTCTGCTTGAGGGACTCGATGTCGATTCCGCCGAGTGCGTCCTTCGCTGCGTCGTATGCCGTCTTCGCGGCGGCGGTGCTGGACTTGGCCTTCTCGTACTCGCCCTTGGCGGTGTTCACGTTCGTGTCGGCCGCGGTATAGGCGTCGCGCGCGCTTTCTTGCTTATCTAATGCGTTAGAATAAGCCGTTCCAGCAGTCCCGAAGTTCTTCTGCGCTTCTGCCAGCTTATTCTGCAGCTGCTTCAGCTGCGCCTTCTGCGCCTGCGTGCCGCCCGCATTGTAGGCGGAATCGATGTAGTCGTTGAGGAGCTTCTTGAACTCGGAGACAGTGAAATCAGCCTGCGTGTCATCATCGCTGTAATCGAAGATGGTTACCTCGGAATCGGTATTCTTGCCGCTACCGGTCGCGATGCCGATGGCTCTCGTAGAGGCATCGATAATGTTGAGATAGTGCCCGCACTCGTGGTAGATGCTGTTGTAGTTCTGATAGATGTAATAGGACTCATATCGATATTTGCCGAGTTTGTCGCCATACTGCTCTACATACTTGTCGAAAATCTTCTTTTCCTGAGTATAGAGGCCGGTATAGGGCCAGCCGAGGGTATCCTCGGTCTCGCCGCCGGTATATGCGCCGCCTCCGCCAGCAAGGTTTTCACCGTTGTCGAAGTAGCAGTTCGAGTGTCCCCAGATGTTCGATGAATATGATGTATTAAGGGCGGCTGCCGCAGTCATACGGAGGCTGACGCTGAGCGCCGACTGACCGTTCGCCTTGCGGAGGTTGTTCTGGGTGTCGAGATATGTCAGGGCGTTGCGCATCTGCTCCAAGGAGAGCGGATTGGTGTCGCGAGACATATCCTGATCGACGTACTGGTCATACCAGTCGGCCTTGTCCTCAGCACCGGTCAGCATCGATACGGCATCCTGGGCGTTCCTTTTCTGTGTGGCGGTGAAATCGCTGCTGTTGCTGATGTAGGCCATAAAGCCGAGCATGCCCTTATTGATGACTTCCTGGTCAACGGTCATGTTGGACTTTAGGTCTGCAATCTGCTGCTCAAGAGCCTCAACCTGGGCATTAGCAGCGTCATAAGCCTTTTCCGCGGCGTTCGAAGCGGCGCAGGCCGCCTCCCACTCGCTGCGCTTCTGCTGACGGACCTCGACGAGTCGGTCGTACTCCGCCTTCTTGTCGGCTTCGGTCTGCTGGGCCTGCTCGCATGCGGCCTTGGCGGCGTCGCGCTTGCTGACGGCGGCGTTGTACTCCTTGCTTACCGCATCATATGCAGACTGGGCAGATGCCACGGCGGCGTTGGCGGCGTTGGCCTTCTCCTGCGCGGCGGTGACGGTAGTCTGCGCAGCCTGCAGGTTCGCCTGTGCGGTGGCGTCGGCATCCGTCGCGGCATTGAGCTCCCTCTGCGCGGTCTTGAGCTCACCAGCAGCAGCGTTCTTGGCGGCCTCAAGCGCACTCAGGTCAACACCCGTACCCGAGACGGCAGCATCGAGCGCGGCCTGCGCCTGGTTGAACTTCTGCTGGGCGTTATCGCGCGCGGTGGTTGCGGCTGCGAGAGCAGCGGCAGTCTCCTGCTTCTTGGCCTGGGCAGTCGTCAAAGCTGCCTCGGTATTCTGCTTTTCCTGCTGGGCGCTGGCCTCGGCAGCCTTGGCCTGGTCCAGATTGTCCTGTGCAGTAGTAACGGCCTTATTGGCGTCATCGAGCTTTGCCTGCGCGTCCTCGACGGCCTTCTTGGCGGCCTCGTACTCGTCCATACCCATGGCCTCGAGCTTGGCCTGGGCATCATCGAGGGCCTTCTTGGCCTCATCCTGCTTTGCCTTGGCGTCCTTGAGCGCCTGGGTCTTATCCTCGACACTCTTGTTGGCCTGTTCGAGCTGATCGTTCAGGTCGCCCAGCTTCTTCTGCTGCTGCTCGGTCTTTTCGACGGCAGCTTTGAGCTCGTCAATCTTCTCCTGGAGCGCGGCGACTTCTGCTGCGTTCTGCTCGATTTCGTTGTCGCTCACAGCCTGCGAGGCCTGATTCTTTTGCTGCTGTGCCTGTTTTTGAGACTGGCCCGCCGCATCGGCCTTCTTCTGAGCCGCATCGTAGGCGGCCTGAGCGTCCTTGAGCTGCTTTGCCGACTCCTCTGCCAGCTGGGCAGCCGTCTTTACGACCGCATGGTTACCGGCGGCAACGGTATTCTCTACAGAACTACCCCCCCCCTGAACAGAATCGCCGTTACCGGTTGACGGTGCGGCGATTGCCGCCAGCGGCGACATGAGCGGCTGAGCGATGAGGCCCGCCGTCAAAACGGTTGCGACGGCGCGGTTGGCAACGCCCTTGACGTTGACGGCCTTAGCCCGAGGCTCAAAGTGTTGTGGACTGTAGTTTGCCATGGCTTTCTCCCTTTGACACGGATGTATCCATACGCTTCAAACTGTAGGTGCCGGTTTTTGAATTCTGTTGCGCAACATTGGTCACCGGCGGAGTTTTTGAAATTCGCGCTCTCGTGCTTCACAATTTCGTCACATATGTAGGAGCTGGTGCATCATATTCTTGCGGGATCGAATTGAGCCTGTGATTTGCATTTGCTCCCGCGTCATCCGCCCTATCGGATCCCGCATCCAACAGACACCCCGCCCGCCACGGTGTAGAGTTAGGACAACGGGCGCGTTGCGCGGCCCGTGCCAGAACGAGGTGGACATGGAACTCGACAAACAACAGATCAAGCGACTACGCGAACGCCATCACCGGCGCCACGGCATCCGCCCCGCCCATAGCGAGGCCATGGAGAACGCCACCCGCTTCCTAAAGCAAGCGTTCAATATTCGCGAGGGTCGCGCGCCCTACCACGTGATTCGCAAGCGCTTTGTAAACGGGGCACGCCTGACCGGCTCTCACCTGTGCATCCTCATCATCGCCATGCTCATCGCAAGCATCGGCCTCGATATCGACTCGGACATCGCCATCGTGGGCGCCATGCTCATCTGCCCACTCATGGGCTCGGTCCTTGCCATGGCATACGGCATTGCCACGCTCGACCGCGAGATCACCGTCGAGGCCGTCGCGGGCCTGGCGCTGCAAATGGCCTTTTGCCTGGTAACGTCCACACTGTACTTTAAGCTCTCGCCCCTTGGCACCACCACGGCCGCCATTATCGACAACTCAACGCCCACCGTGTGGGACCTCGCTGTCGCGCTCGCCGGCGGCTTTGCGGGCGGGCTGGGCAACTCACGCGACCAGGAGCCCGCAACGCTCATCGCCGGCGTAGCCGTGGCGACCGCGCTCATGCCGCCCCTGTGCGCGGCGGGCTATGGCATCGCCATCGCGAGCGGGTCGCTGTTCCTCTCGGCCCTCTACGAGTTTGGCATCAACGTCGTCTTTATCGCGCTGGCGGCCGAAGCCGTATTGCTTCTTTTGCGTGTACCGCTCAAGCGTGACCTCAACGGCGACGGCATTGTGACCGCCGAGGAAAATGCCGAGGTCGACGAGCTGTCACGCAAAGTGCGCCGCCGCATCATCGTGGGCACGGTGATCTTTGCCATCCCCTGCATTATTATGACGGCGGGGTCTATTGGCTCGGCGCAGGCCGGCGTGCAAGACGGCTACGGCGTCACCGAAACCACGCGCGAACTTGCCGCGGTGCTGCCGAGTTTTAAAGATTACACCGTCGCTGTCGAGACCTCGGCTACCGAGGGCGACGAGGAGGGCGTCGTCGAGCGCGAGATTGTCGCCCATGTGACGACAAGCGAGGCGCTCGGGGAGCACGACCGTCGCGCTGCCCGCAAGCTCATCGACCTCAACGTACCCGAACTCGATCGCGTTGAGTTCGATGTGAAGTGATGCCGGCGCGGGATGAATGCTCGCACGGACGCAAGTTACGACGAGGCGCAGACGCGATACGGACACGAGCAAATTGCGGGGTGCAGTTCACACCCGAGCCCCGCTCGCTGTTTTATTGCCGTGAATCAGGCGTCCGCATCGACATCGCCAGACTCCACCGTAAACGCCGGATCGGTGCTCACAAGATAAAATCGGGTCACCTTAGTATTTCTAATTAGGTAAATCTGCCCCTGATTGCGTCGGCGCGATATATACGCAACGTGAACCGTGCCGAATTCTTCGCCGTTTTCCTTCTTTAATACCAGGATATTGGGATCATCCGTACGCTTAAACTGCCCGTCAACGCAGCTGCCGTCTTTGTCGACCAGTTGCCAACGATGGTTATCCTCTTCAAGAAAGGCCAGGGTTTCCAGACTTGTTTTGTCATCCCGATAGTAACCGTCAATGGCAAAGCCTTCGGAAACGCATTCCTGCATATAGGATGTTTCTCGATTTATAGCAAACTGCCCTGCAGCGCCCAGGAGCACAGCCAGGCAAACCACTGCAAGGGTTATCGAAATAACACGGCGATCCATGTTAGCCCAACCGATAGTTGTTTAACGGAGCACGAAACATACCCGGAACCTCCGATATCAGGGGGAACGTCGCCAGCAGGCTGGCGACAATCATATGTTTCCAACATCAAACCATATGGTTACAACTCGTTGGAGATAGGTTCCATGAACGGACGGTAATTTGCGGCGAACGGCTACATATGTTCATTATCTCAGGGTTCCGGAGGCTATTTTTGGCGCCACCGAGGCATTGTTTTCGGAAGTATGCGGCAAATTCCGGAACTCTCGAGCATACCCCGGTTTTTCGCCAATAAAACCGCAGGTACAGAGCTTGGACATATCCAGTGTGTTCGGCCTATTCAAATTTTGCCGCATACTTCCGAAATCCGAGTCCGCTGAAAGCGCCTGCAACGCCATTTGCGCAACATATGTCCAGCAAAAACGGGTGGTAGCCGTACCGGCTACCACCCGTTTGTCTCATATCCAGCCCATAGCAGGCCAGCTACTTCTTAATGCCGCGCCCCAGACGCTCGGCGACCGACGCCACGGCCTCCTCGCTGGCCGGCCCGCAGCTCACGCAGCCATCGTGGGCACGCATCTGGCCGGTGACCTCGTCCATCGCAAGCGGCGCCACCTTCTCGAGCTTAAAGCCCTTGCCGGCGCGCATGTTCTCCTTCGCCACGCTGATCATGAGCTTAATACGGTTGAGCTGGTTGACCTCGGATGCACCGGGGTCGTAGTCCACCGCGACAATATTGCTCTCGGGATGTTGGCGGCGCAGCTCCTTGATCACGGCCTTGCCCACCACGTGGTTAGGCAGGCACGCGAAGGGCTGCGTGCAGATAATGTTGGGTGCACCATGGTCAATCAGGTCGAGCATCTCGGCCGTGAGCAGCCAACCCTCGCCCATGTTGTTGCACACCGAAAGCACCGTGCGGGCCTTGTCGGCCATGGTGCCGATGCGCTCGGGCGCCTCAAAGCGGCGAGACTTCTCGAGCATCTCCTCCACCGGCGTGCGCATCCAGTCCACAAGCTTGATGAGCGCCTGCATGCCCGCGCGCGTAGTGGCAGAGCTTCCCAGCTCGTCCTTCTGCAGCTCGGCGTTGCTCATGGAGTACAGGAAGAAGTCGAGCAGGCCCGGTACCACGGCCTCGCAGCCCTCGCGCTCGATCACGTCGACCACGTGGTTGTTGGCCGTGGGGTGGAACTTAACCAAGATCTCGCCGACCACGCCCACGCGCGGCTTGGTGCCCTCGCCCACAAGCGGCATGGTATCGAACGCGCGGATGGCCTCGCGGCACAGCTTGGTGTAGTTATGCCTGTTGAACTTGGGCGCTAGCTTGCGAGCGCGTGCCATGTACTCCTCGTAGAGCGCGTTGGCGGCACCGGGCGTGGCCTCGTACGGGCGGCAGCGATAGAGCATCTGCATCATCACGTCGCCAAAGAGCACCGCGTAGACTGCCTGCTTAAGCAGCGCCGGCGTCAGCTTGAAGCCGGGGTTGTCCTCGCCCAGCGCCACGGCCGAAAGCGAGATCACGGGGATCTCGGGGTGACCGCTCTCGCGCAGGGCCTTGCGAATGAGGGCGATGTAGTTGGTGGCACGGCAGCCGCCGCCGGTCTGGCTGATGACCACGGCGGTCTTGGACAGGTCGTACCGACCGCTCTCGATCGCTTCCATAATCTGGCCCGTCACCAGAATCGACGGATAGCAGATGTCATTGTTCACGTAGCGCAGACCCGCCTCGACGGCATCGTGATCGGTCGAGGGCAGCAGCTCAAGGTTGTAGCCGGCACCGCGGAACACTTCTTTGACCAGGTCAAAGTGGATCGGCGCCATCTGCGGGCACAGGATGGTGTAGCCCTCGTCGCGCATCTGCTCGGTAAAGGGCACCTTGGGCCACGCGGTCGAAGCACTCTCGCGCTGCTCCTCGAACGTGTACTTGCGGCTCGCGAACGCGGGGGCATCCGTGGAGGGTGCCACCGGTGCGGCGTCGCCCTGCTCATAAGCCTCGCCCGCGGCGGTTGCCTCGGCCAGACGCTCGGCCTCCTGGTCCTTGAGCGCTGCCATGAGTGAGCGGATGCGGATGCGCGCGGCGCCCAGGTTGGACACCTCGTCGATCTTGAGCACGGTGTAGATCTTGCCGCTGGCTTCCAGGATCTCCTGCACCTGATCGGTGGTCAGAGCATCGAGACCGCAGCCGAAGGAGTTGAGCTGGATCAGGTCCAGGTCGTTGCGCATCGTCACAAAACGGGCGACGGCGTACAGGCGGCTGTGGTACATCCACTGGTCGACGACGCGAATCGGACGCTCGGGCTTCACCAGATGCGCGAGCGAATCCTCGGTAAAGACCGCGAAGCCAAAGCTCGAGATAAGCTCGGGCAGGGCATGGTTGATCTCGGGGTCGTTGTGATAAGGACGGCCGGCGAGCACAATGCCGTGGCCGCCGTGATCTTCGACCCACTTAAGGGCCTCCTCGCCCATGGTCTGGATGTCCTCGTGGAAACGCGCATCGGCCTCAAAGGCAGCGTTGACGGCGGCATCGACCTCGGAGCGTGTGATCTTGGGTCCACGCACGCGACCGCGACCAGCTTGCGCATCGGCCACACGGTCGACGGCGAGCACCTGGTACAAGCGGCGTTTGAGCTCGGTCTTATCGTGATAGGGCACAAACGGGTACAGGAACTCAATGTTCTGCTCGCGGATCTCGTCGATGTTGAGCGCCAGCGCCGTAGGATAGCTCATGACGATGGGGCAGTTGTAACAGTTGCCGGCGGTCGGATCCTCCTTGCGCTCCCAGCGCACGCACGGCATCCAAATGAAGTCGACATCGCGGTCGATAAGGTTCATCACATGGCCGTGGCTCATCTTGGCCGGATAGCACACGCTCTCGGACGGCATGGACTCGATGCCCGCCTGGTAGGTCTTCTTGCTCGACTGGTCGGACAGCTGCACGCTAAAGCCCAGGCGCGTAAAGAACGCGTGCCAGAAGGGGTAGTTCTCGTACATGTTGAGCGCGCGCGGGATACCCACGGTGCCGCGCGGGGCCTCGTCGGGGCTCAGCACCTCGCGGTTAAAGAGCAGCTCGTTTTTCTTTTTGAAGAGGTTGGGGGCCTCGGTCTTCTGCTTTTTGTGGCCGGCGCCCTTCTCGCAGCGGTTGCCGGTGATAAAGCGTCTGCCGCCGCCAAAGTCGTTGACGGTAAGCTGGCAGTTGTTGGAGCAACGGCCGCAGCGGACGTGCTTTTGCGTCACGGTGAGGTGCGCGATGTCCTCGGCCGAAAGGATGGTCGAGGTGCCGTCGGCACCGGCGCGATCGCGGGCGAGCAGGGCCGCACCGTAGGCGCCCATGCAGCCGGCGATGTCGGGACGCACGGCATGCACGCCGGTGAGCTGCTCAAACGCGCGCAGCGTGGCGTCGGACATAAAGGTGCCGCCCTGAACGATCACCTGACTGCCGATCTCCTTGGGGTCGCGCAGCTTAATGACCTTGAACAGGGCATTCTTGATGACAGAATAGGACAGGCCGGCCGCGATGTCGCCCACCGTAGCGCCTTCCTTTTGCGCCTGCTTGACGCGCGAGTTCATAAAGACCGTGCAGCGGCTGCCCAGGTCGACGGGGGCCTTGGCATGGATGGCGGCGTCGGCGAACGCGCGCACGTCCATGTTCATAGAGACGGCGAAGCTCTCGATAAAGCTGCCGCAGCCCGACGAGCAGGCCTCATTGAGCATGATGTGCTCGATGACGCCGTCCTTGACGCGCAGGCACTTCATGTCCTGGCCGCCAATGTCCAGAATGAACTCGACGCCGGGCAGGAACGCCTTGGCGCCGCGCAGGTGCGCGACGGTCTCGATCTCGCCGGAATCGGCCTTGAGAGCCTCGATGAGCAGCGCCTCGCCGTAGCCCGTGGTGGTCACGTGGCCGATGGTGCAGCCCGCGGGGATGTGGTTGTAGAAATCGGCCATGATGACCTTGGCCGTGCCCAGGATGTCGCCGTTGTTGTTGCCGTACCAGGTGTGCAGCAGCTGACCGTCCTCGCCCACGAGTGCGGCCTTCATGGTGGTGGAACCGGCGTCGATGCCAATGAACACGCGGCCGGTGTAGCCTTCGAGCCTGCCCTTGGGGACGACCTCGGTGTCATGGCGGCCCTTGAACTCGGCAAAGTCCTCGTCGGTGGCAAAGAGCGGATCCAGACGCTCGACCTCGGCACCCTGCGTGTCACCCAGGGCATCGATGGCCTCGATGAGCTGCGGGAACGTGCTGAGCTTGTTGGACTCGTGCGCCATGGCGGCGCCGCTCGCCACAAACAGGTGAGCGTTTTGGGGCACGATACGGTGTTCCCCGTCCAGGTTGAGCGTGAGGTAGAAGCGGTGGCGCAGCTCGGAGAGGTACTGCAGCGGGCCGCCCAGGAAGGCGACGTTGCCGCGGATGGGACGACCGCACGCCAGGCCCGAGATGGTCTGGGTCACGACGGCCTGGAAGATGGAGGCGGCCACGTCCTCGGGACGGGCGCCCTCGTTGAGCAGCGGCTGCACGTCGGTCTTGGCAAATACGCCGCAGCGACTGGCGATGGGATAGATGGTGGTGGCGTTGGCCGCGAGCTCGTTGAGGCCGCTGGCATCGGTGTGCAGCAGGGTGGCCATCTGATCGATGAACGCGCCCGTGCCGCCGGCGCAGGTGCCGTTCATGCGCTGCTCGATGCCGTTATCGAAGTAGATGATCTTGGCGTCCTCGCCGCCCAGCTCGATGGCGACGTCGGTGGCAGGGATGAGGGTCTCGACGGCGCGTTTGCTGGCGATGACCTCCTGGACAAACTCCAGGTCGAGCCACTGGGACAGCAGCAGGCCGCCCGAGCCGGTAATGGCGCAGGTCATCTGGGCCGTCGGCAGCACGGTCGCAGCGCCCGCGAACAGGTCGCGGGCGCAAGCGCGGACATCGGTGTGATGACGCTGGTACTTGGCGTAGACGATCTGGTTGTCGTCGTTGAGCACGGCGAGCTTAACGGTGGTGGAGCCCACGTCGATGCCCAGGTGCAGGTTGCCGCGGGCGGCCTCGGGGTTGAAGATCGCGCCTTCGGGGGCGTGGGCGGCGGCTACGGGCTCGCTAGCGACGGACGTCTCCCCTGCCGCGTTCTTGGCCTCGGCAACAGCCTCGACAACTTTCTCGGCAGCAGCGGTCGCGGCCTTCTGCGCGGCGTCCGCCACGGCGGGCGCGGCCTCGCGCGCGGCAGCAACTATACGGTCCTTAATGCCTTCGGCGAGTTTGCTCATTGTCTCTCCTCTTAGTTGTTGGACTCGACGGTTGCGGCGGTGTCGGCCGCGTCCTCGAGCTGCAAGTTCAATAGCTTCATGCCGTATTCCGGCACGTTGATATCGATGGGTTGGCCATACAGGTCACCGGGGCGCACAAAGGCGATAACCGTCATGATGCGCGCCATGGCCTCGGGCGATTCGGAAAGGTCACGCTCAAACCAGCGCTGAATCATGCCGACCTCGGCACTCACGACGTAGGTGACGTAGTAGTCAAAGAACGTGCCCAGCGCCAGGCCCAAAATGCCCGTCTGCGCACGCGGCACCACAGCCTCACGCGCAGTGTCGATAATCCTTTTAATGAAGGCCTGGTCGCCGCCCGGCCCCAGCAGCGCACCGATTAAGTCGCGGTTGGCCGCAAGATAACGCAGCAGCTCAACCGAACCGGGCGCCGGCTCGAGCTCATCGATATTGTGATAGAGATCAGGCAGCTGAGCTGCGGTAATGAACTCAATGCGCTCACGGATCTCGGCCAGCAAGCCGTCCTCGATTTGATTGATAAAGTCGGGGATATCGCGGTAGTGCGAATAGAACGTGCGACGCGTAAGGCCAGCGCGCTCGGTGAGCGACGCGACATTAATGCGCGAAAGATCGCCGCTTTCGGCAAGCTCGCTGGCAAGTGCCTGGCGAAGGGCACGCTGCGAGCGAAGGGACCTGCGATCGCATTTCTCGAGCTGGGACAAGCGTCCTCCTTGTTACTCAGCCTGTGCGCTATTGCACAGTGCGAGTATTATTGCACACCGTGTGTATCAACACGTAAAGGCAATATTTAGAATGTGACGAGGGGGCAGTCCCTTTGTCACATCCCACGGCGGCATTACCGATTGTCCAAAATGTCATTCATGGGTAGAATAGTGTTGACGGCAGCCCAAGTTGTAGCTGGCTGGGCAGCGCCGTTGCTTGTTTTAGGGGGTCAACGCCTTAGCGGCGGCGACCCCTTCTGTTACGCTTCGAGCGTTGCTTGAGTACCTCGGAAAGTCCGATAAGCGTCGTAAGAAGCGAGACCAATGCGGTCAGGAGCCTCACGAAATCAATCAAATCGGTCATGGGCATCACCTCCCATCAGATGGAGGGCGCTGCCCGGCACATGGAACTGCCGTCAACGATACCGATTCTATCAAAGCGCAGTTAGATATGCGAATGTTTGTTCGCATTTCAGAAGATCGGAGCTCGGGTATGGCGAAGGAGCAGTTCCTTTGCCATACCCGAGCTTGTCGCCGAACTGCCAACTACATTTTTCGATTTATTCGGCCACGCTACTGGTTTTGTATAAATGCACCGCCGGGATTATCTGAGGGTTTTTGTCCTTATTTGAGCGTATACATGCCCATTTGCGCACTTACGTCACCGAATCAAACACCATTAGAGGCATGAATGTTCCCGAGAGGGCATCTTTAGCCATTTAACGACCTCCGACAGGCCGAATAACTCGAAATTTGTTGGTGGCGAAAGCGTGACAGTCCTATACGCCAAAAGCCGGTATCTCCCATGTGACAAAGGGACAGTCCCTTTGTCACATTATTCAATGATGGTGCGGGAGCTCTGCTTATGCATGGTGGCGAGCATGTGTTTGGGGACGGCGTGGACCATGCAGTTGCCGATAGTTGCGCTCGCGGCGGCCTTAGCTGCATCGCTTGCGTTTTTGGTCGCGTAGCTGTGGCGGAAACGCTTGAGCATGGCGATATCGTTGCCGCCGTCGCCGTAGACCGCGACCTCGTCCTCGGCAATACCGTAGTAGCCCGCTAGCCAGGCCACGCTCTCGCCCTTGTTGCACGCCACGTCCGTGATCTCGAACATCACTGGGTCGAACGGCGCGTTGACCACGCGGTTCGATCGCTCGGTCAAATATGCCTTAAGGTCGCGCTCCAGCTCGGGCGAGGTCACGCGACAATTGATCTTGCATACATCGTGGCGCAGGATGTCACCGATCGACTGGTCGAAATACTGCTCCTCGTGATACCCACCGCGCGCACGCATGCCGCGCATCACAATACGCTTGATGGGGCTGTCCTTTTTAAAGCCCGCCTGATGCATCTCGAACGAACCGCTCGAGTACATGCCATCGGGCGTGGAACAATCAAAGCAAATGTCCGGGAACGCCTTGAGCAGTTCCTCAGTGACCTGCGGATCGATGGTCCAAGTCTTGAGCACCTCGCCATGGCTGTCGCGCACGATGGATCCATTGGAGCAGCAGGCGTCAAGCGCCAGGCCCGTAAAGCCATGCTCGCCGATCGGCAACGTCGAGCGTCCAGTCGCGGGAACCACGTGCAGGCCAGCCTCAGTCAGCTCGCGAATGGCGCGGCGGATGGTCCCATCCGCCGCGTGCAGGGCGTTCAGCAGCGTTCCGTCTAAGTCACTCGCGAACATCTTGATCATGGACATGTCTCTCCTTCGTCTGCCCGATATTGTAGACGAAGGAGAGGCATGTCCAAACAATGCCGTCCCGGCGCGGCGTACCACCGCCTTCACAAATTCACGGGGCCCCAGCGCGTTAAGACAATCGCCGCAATCAATTTTTCAGCCGATAAAACAGAGCCGTCGTCAACGTCAGCACCGCCAACATGGCTGCGAATACAATCGCCGGTGTCCATCGATCATATGCAACCCCGTACGTCAATTGGCCGATAGGCGTTGCGCAGGAAAGGACCATGTAAACGACCGAAAGCACTTTTCCGCAGAGCTCAGTCGGCGCTGCCCGCTGAACAAACGCGATGATTTCAACCGACGCAATGCTTGCCCACACCATGACCCATGCCGAACCAACTGCAAACACGGTGAACATGTATGTATCTGCGCCGAACAGTAGCGTGACAATGATCGGTGCGACTCCAAAACAGATCATCGCAACATATCGACATATGCCATTGAAAGAAAAACGATGCGGCCAAATGCCGACCAAGCCACTGCCAGTAAGACCACCCAAGCCCAGAGCAACCTCAACTATCCCAACGCAGGACGATTGCATGCCGAGATGCTTTGTAACAATAATGGGAGCGCCAATCGTTAGCCCAACCAACGCAAGGTTCAAAACGGCCGCAAGCAAAATCACAGCGACCAATGATGCATTTTGCAACAGATACCGAATCGACTCCCGAAAACCGTTTCGGCATGTCGTACGAGTCGCGCCGTCTCCCATCGTTTCAGATGAGGCATTTTGCTTGAGTACGCCACCAAACAACAGAGCTGAAATCGCAAACGTTACCGACGCGATTGTGCAAAGAGCATCGATGCCAAAGCACCCATAGACTGCCGTCCCGACCACAGGACCCAAGATATTGCTCACCATGGTCACCTGCGAAACCAATGCAGTGGCCCGCTCAACCTTCTTTTCACCCGCCATGCGCACCGTCTCAATTTGGAGCATTGGCTTTAGCAGCGATTGAACACCATATTGAACACAAAGTATCGCTACTACGACGACCGCAAGAGGCAACGAGCGCTTCATGGGGATAGACAGCAGTGATGCAGTCATCAGAGCAATGCCGAGGGCCACGAGGACCTCGCGATGTCTTCCCCTATCCGCCAAGATTCCGCCAACCGGAGTTGCAAGTACGCCGGGTATGAACGCTATCGCCGCGACGACGCCATATAACGTTGACGATCCACTGCGATCGAACAAGTAAAGTGGATACGCAAAGCACAGCGCCGACAGCATCGAATACGTGCACAGCTGCGCAACCAGAAGTTCCGCGAGCCTGATTGACCGCACTGTTTTTGATTTCAACGAGACACCGACGTCTCTCAGCCCAGCCATAAGCCCACCCCCTATACATACCACTAGTATGTATTTAATGACTTGAAAAGGGCAGCCGTGGCTACCCTCACAAATCAATTACATACCGTTGGTATCTATATTACCACCCGGCACGGTCCCATACGTCCCAAATCCGTGCCGTTGTCTGGAGCACTTCCTCACCCAAATCGAGTCCCACCGCGGCGGCCATCTGCGCCAAACATTGAGCGCGAGCGAGCATTCGATCCTTGGGCTCGAGCGTACGAAACAGTGGCAGCAACCAGAGATTCGCCAGCAACGATACGGCCTCCGCCGCTTCGCGCGGGCATTCGCACGCAATGGAGCCGTCGGCGATGCCCTCCTCGATCACTGGCAAGAGACAGCCATCGGCCGACTCGTCAAATGAGCCCTGGTACTGCATCGCCAGTAGGCGCGAGCTTTTTACCGGATCTGCTGCAGGACGCATACGTGCCCATAGCTCAATTTGCGGAACTACGGACTCGGGCGCGTACAGTCGCTTGAGCTTTTGGGCTCCGGTCATATTACCGACGCCAAGCATCGAGCGGCGGTGCTCAACAATCGGAGTCATCGCCCGATCAAACGCGGCGTTGAAAATCTCTTCTTTGCTCTTGAAGTGATGATAGACAGCGCCCTTGGTCATGCCGTCGAGACGGTCAACGATATCTTGAATACTCGTCCCCTCATAACCCTGTGCGCAGAATAGCTCCAGTGCCGCGTCGAGAATCTTCGCGACCGTCTCCTCGGGATATTTATTGCGACCCATAATCCGCCCATCCGCAACGCAAGTCTTGTGCCTCATTGCAGCATTTTAACGTTGCGGATGGCAGACGGTCGATTCTACACCGCGGCCGGGCCGTGTTCGCCGGTGCGGATGCGGATGACTTCTTCGACCGGCTCGACCCAAATCTTGCCGTCTCCAACGGCACCGGTGCGGGCGGCATTGCAGATGATGTCGACAATTCCGTCAACGTGCTCATCAGCGCAGATGAGGGTGAACTGCACCTTGGGGATGGTATTGACGAGCAGTTCGTTGCCGCGCACGTATTCCTTCCAGCCATGCTGTGCGCCGCAGCCCTGCACCTGGTTGATAGTCATGCCGCGAACATCAGCAGCAAACAGCGCATCTTTGAGAACCTCAAGCTTCTCAGCACGAACGATCGCCGTAATTTTCTTCATAGTGAATTCCTCTCTTCAATAAAAGAAATGAATTGTCCTTCACATGGCACGGGTTTTCCAGGTGCCGCAAACCAACCTCAGAGATCAATAAGTTCAACTGACTGGTCTTAGCAGGTTTACCAAGTGCCGCAGATTGCCGTGAAAGAGGAGCGAAGCGTACTTAAGTACGTGAGCGACGATTGAACGGCAAGGTGCGGTGCTTGGGGAAGCTGCTAATCGAGTCCGGAGAAAGAAGGATATGCGCTCTCGCCGTGCTGACTCGCATCCAGGCCCAGCGCCTCGTCGGCCTCGTCCACACGCAGACTGCCGTGGAACAGCGCCTTGACCACTGCGGCGATCACCAAGTCGAGCACCAGCACTATAGCGACCGTCACCACAATGCCCAGGATCTGCGAGATGAGCAGCGACACGTCGCCCGTGTAGAACAGGCCGCCCTTACCGGTCCACGAAAGCTCCGGCACGCAGAACAGGCCCGTGAGCACGCCGCCCAAGATGCCGCCAATGCCATGGCAACCGAACGCGTCGAGCGCGTCATCGTAGCCAAACTTGGTCTTGAGATGGCTGATGGCCAGGTAGCAGACGGGCGATACGATCAGGCCCATGACCAGCGCCGCCCACGGCTCGACAAAGCCCGCGCCCGGCGTGACCACCACGAGGCCCGCGACCAGACCGGTGCTGGCGCCCACCAGCGTGGGGCGACCGGTGCGCACGCGCTCGACGACAAGCCACGAGACCATACCCGCCGCGCTGGCCGTCACGGTGTTAAGGATGGCAAGCGCCGCCACGGCGTCGGCCTTAAACTCACTGCCGCCGTTAAAGCCAAACCAGCCAAACCAAAGCAGGCCGGCGCCCAGCGCCACAAACGGCACGTTATGCGGACGGTAGCTCACCATGCCAAAACCGCGACGACGGCCGAGCATTAAGCAGAGGATCAGGCCGGTAAGACCGGACGAGATGTGCACCACGTCGCCGCCGGCAAAGTCGAGCGCGCCGATGATGTCGCCGATAAAAGAGCCCTCGCCGCCCCAAACCATGTGGGCGAGCGGCGCATAGACCACGAGCAGCCAAATGCCCAGGAAGGCCGTCATGGCACCAAACTTAACGCGGCCGGCCAGGCTGCCCGTGACGATAGCTGCCGTGATCATGGCAAACGCCATCTGAAAGGCGATGTTGATGATCTGAGGGTAGACGGCACCGTCCGCGGCATTGCCCTCGGCCGCCTGCAGCACCTGGTTGAGCACCGGCAGGCACAGCAGCTGGTCAAGGCCTCCAATAAACGGGCTGGAACCGTCGCCGCCGTAGGCCAGCGACCAGCCGGCAACAATCCACAGCACACCAACCAGGCCAATGGCGCCAAAGCACATAAGCATGGTGTTGATGACATTTTTGCGCCTGGACAGGCCGCCATAGAAAAACGCCAGACCCGGTGTCATTAAAAACACGAGCATGGTGCAGATGAGCATAAACGTTGTCGATCCCGTATCGTACATTCGCTCCCCCTTGGTCGCATGGACGTTGTCGGCGCCCATAATGCGGCCGAGGGGCAACTGGTGTAGACCAGATACGGCGTTGTTAAACGCCGCGTTGTCGAATGGAAACGGTGCCGCAATCTTGGAAACGGCGCGGCAACGGGCGCGAAACGAACGGGAAACGTGCGAACGAGAAGGGCGCGCTTGGCCCCGCTCTGGCTAGCGCCGGAACAGCTCGCGGGCTCGGTCGCGGAGGTCGGTAGCTCGGATGACGCCCTCGTAGCGATTGATGCGCAGACGCGGGAAGGCGTTAAAGAAGCGTAGGTCGCGGCGGCTGAGCGACACGCTCGGCACCGGACGGCTCATGCGCTTTCCGGCAAGGCGACGACTGAGCGACGGACGCGGCATGCTCGGCGCGGCATCGGCCACGCGGCGGGCAGCGAGCGCCAGGCCGCGAGCACCATCCGAGATAAATGTCGGCATCGAAGCCTTCTCGCGCAGGGCATCGAGCGCCGCGTCGCCCAGCTCGGCCAGCCAGGCGTTAACGGCGCGACCGCGGATATGCGTCTGCGCCACCGAATCGATCGCCGAATCGGGAATACGTTCGAGCATAGAGTCGGAGGCATCGGCAAGCGACTCATTGATGCGGTCGGCAAGGTCGGCACGCACACGCTCCAGCTCATCGGACAGGCGGCGCCAGCTGGCCAACGAGCACACCGCATCGACCATCATCGCGACCGCGACGATAAAGGCGGACAGCCGCACAATCAGCACCGGCAGATGGCCGAGCAGCCCCAGCAATGCCGGCTCCACCAAGCGGCAAATGCACAGCGCGCCCAAGCCAAACGCACAGGCCCAGTACAGGCAGATGCGTCCGTGCAGGTTAAACGGCAGGTGTGAGTAATCCCAAAAGCGCGCGCCTGTTGTTTTTTCCAATAGAAGGCCCACACTGTACTCGATTACGCTGCATACAAGCGCCGCGGCGACAAACTGGCTCGAGGCATCTGGAATCCCGCGCAGCAAAAGCCAGCAGGCTATGCCGCCCACACCATAGATAGGGCAACACGGCCCCAGCAAAAAGCCACTGTTGGCAAATCGTCCGTGATTGAGCATGGCGCAAACCGTCGACTCCCACGCCCAGCCGCAAAACCCGTAAAAGGCAAACGAGAGCACCAGTGCCGAGAGTGGACAGGCGGCAAGCGTCGCGCCGTCAAATGCCATGTCGATCGCGGTTCCCACCGTCTACCCTCTCCTCTTTTCGCTCGAATCTTTGCTCGAACCGTCACTCGTGCCCTCGGTCAAATCGTTCGCGCCGCCTTTGCGCGGCAGACGACCGGCGACCGTCTCGCACAGAGCGCACCATTTATCGGCCAGGCACACAATCCATGCCTCGCGACACGTCGGTGGAACCGGTACCAGCGGAAACATATGGCGCACGATGATATTCCGCTCGCGCGGCGTCAGCTCAAAATCTTCTTCCGCACGCGCCAGGGCAAAAAACGGGTGACGAAAGCCATGCAGTCGATGGCTCGGATCGGGGTCGTGCCAATCATAGAGAAAGTAATCGTGCAGCAGGGCCCCGCGCAACAGCGAGGCACGGTCGACCGAAATGCCAGCACGGCCCAAGCACTCGGCAAAGGACAGGCTCGCCCGCGCGACCGAAGTCACATGTGCATAGACCGTCACGCCACCATGCTGGATAAACTCGCGCGTCAAGTCCAAGCGACCCGCCTGGGCCAGCTGACGGGCAGCAAAGTCGACCTCGTGCGCGATTATCTCGGCACGAATGGCATCGGACATGCTGCCTCCTTCCAGCGGCTCACGGCGGCAAGCCACGGCCTGCACTCATTGAATAAAATCATCATCGAATCTACCAGTATGGCATCGGACAAAACGTTTTGCCCCGCCAGTTGGCGAATTACCGCGCCGCCGTCACATATCAAACGCCAAAATGTGCGAGACTGTCTTGTGCAATTGTGCCGACCAAGGGAGTGCCGGCACACGATTCGCATGGAGTAACCCACAACGATGCTGCTTACGCAAACGACAACGCCCGAGGACGTCAAGGCTCTCGACCGCGCCGAGCTTCCGCTGCTCTGCGGCGAGATCCGCCAGGCAATCCTCGAAAGCTCCGCCGCCGTCGGCGGGCACGTTGCCCCCAACTTGGGCGTCGTTGAGCTTACGGTTGCGCTTCATCGCGTGTTTAACTCCCCCATCGACAAGATTGTCTTTGACGTTTCGCACCAGACCTACGCCCACAAGGCGCTGACTGGGCGCGCGTACACTTATATCGATCCGGAGCGTTATGGTGAGGCTTCTGGCTTTGCCAATCCCGACGAGTCCGAGCACGACCTGTTCGCCATGGGCCACACCTCCACGTCTGTGAGCCTGGGCTGCGGCCTGGCGCACGCTCGTGACCTGGCGGGGGATACATACAACGTCATCACCATCATCGGCGACGGCTCGCTTTCGGGCGGTTTGGCGTTTGAGGGCTTTAACAATGCCGCCGAACTCGATAGCAACCTGATCATCATCGTCAACGATAACGACCAGTCCATCGCCGAGAACCACGGTGGCCTCTATCGCAATCTGGCCGAGCTGCGCGCCAGCAACGGCACCTGTGAGCGCAATGTTTTCCGCGCGATGGGGCTCGACTACCGCTATCTGGACGCCGGTAACGACGTGTTGGCCCTAGTCGACGCGCTGCAGGAACTACGCAATATCGATCATCCCATCGTGCTGCACGTCTCCACCGCCAAGGGCAAGGGCTTTGAGCCGGCCCAGAACGACCCCGAGCGCTGGCATCACGTAGGCCCCTTTGACATGGCGACCGGCCGAAAGCTCTGCCCGGGCCATCCGAGCGAGCCTGCGCCGCGCACCTACGCCGACATTACGGGCGAGGCGCTCAGCGCCGCCATCGAGCGCGATCCGCAGGTCGTGGGCATCACGGCCGCCACGCCCTACATTATGGGCTTTACACCCGAGCTTCGCGCTGCCGCCGGCAAACAGTTCGTCGATGCGGGCATTGCCGAGGAGCACGCTGTGACCTTTGCCACCGCGCTTGCACGCTCGGACGCCAAGCCAGTCTTTGGTGTGTACGGCACGTTTTTGCAGCGCGCCTACGACGAGCTGTGGCACGACCTGTGCCTCAACGACGCCCCGGCAACCATCCTGGTGTTTGGCGCGTCGATCTTTGGCACCACATCCGAGACGCACCTCTCGTTCTTCGATATTTCCATGCTGGGCGCTCTTCCCAACATGCACTACTTGGCGCCGGCCTGCATGGAGGAATATCTGTCCATGCTGAGCTGGTCGCTCGACCACCGCGAGCATCCCGTGGCGATCCGCGTACCGGGCATTGGCCTGGTGAGCCGTCCCGACCTTGCGCCCGCCGAAGGCACCGACTACAGCGCCGTTCGCTACAACGTGGTGCGCCAGGGTCGCGACGTAGCAGTGCTCGCGCTCGGCGATTTCTTTGAGCTGGGCGAGCGCGTGGCAAACCGCTTGGCTGCCGAGTACGGTATCGAGGCCACGCTCGTCAACCCGCGCTTTGCAACCGAGCTCGACCGCGAGTTCCTCGACAGTCTTGCCGCTGAGCATCGCGTTGTCGTCACCCTCGAGGACGGCATCTTGGACGGTGGCTGGGGCGAGCGCGTCGCGTGCTATCTGGCCTGCACGCCTGTGCGCACGCGCACCTTCGGCATCGCCAAGGGCTTCCCCGACCGCTACGACCCCAACGAGCTGCTCGCTCAGAACGGCATGACGGTCGAGAACATGGCTGCCGAAGCCGTAAGGCTGCTCAACGAGTAAAAAACCTCCGCAAGGAAAGCACCCCTGCGGAGGTTTTTGTTTTCGCGACGCGATTATCTCAATCTGTAACATCTAGGGTCCGAATTTCCGTCTAACTGTTACAGATCGAGATAAGACATCTTAGTCCCAGACCTTTGTCTCAATCTGTAACAGATAGGGACCTTTTGGCCGTCCAGATGTTACAGATTAAGACATTCGAATTCCCCTGAAGAGAAAATCTCGATCTGTAACAGTTACTCGGCAAAAATGGCTGCAGATGTTACAGATTGAGACAAAGCAGCGAGACAGGCCACCACATCTGCAAGAACCACCACAAAGGTGCCTGTCCCTTTTTGGTAGATACAATAACCCATAAGGCAAGTATGTTTTTGAGTTATTTCGTGTTGACCCATTTGAGCGGGATAGGGTATAACTCTACTCAACCGCTAGGGATTTTATTGAGAAAGGTGTTCTACCATGAGCAAGAACCTCTCCCAGCAGGTCGTTCTCGACCGCCGCGGCTTCGTTGCCGCCACCTTCGCAACCGTCGCCGGCCTTGGTCTTGCCGGCTGCTCCGACACCAGCACCGAGACCGACAAGGGTTCCGCCGCCTCCTCCAAGAACTCCGGGGATACCGAGGTTTCCACCACGCTCGATGCCAAGGCATTCGACAAGCTCGTCAACGACGGCCCCAAGGCCGATGACGGCACCATCGCCGCCAGCACCTGGGCTACGGCCGTCAAGGATGCCGGCGTCTTTACGATCGGTGGCGTCCAGACCTCCACGCTCTTCTCCCTCCTCAACGAGAAGGACGGTCAGACCCGCGGCTTCGACGCCGGTATCGCACAGCTCCTGTCCAACTACATTCTGGGCGAGAACAAGGTCGAGATCACCCAGGTGACCTCTGACACGCGTGAGTCCGTCCTGCAGAACGGCCAGGTCGACGCCGTCTTTGCCACCTACACCATCACTGACGAGCGCAAGAAGCTCGTCTCCTTTGCCGGTCCCTATTACTACACGCAGCAGGCCATCCTGGTACTCGCCGATAACGACGACATCAAGAGCGTCGACGACCTGGCCGACAAGAACGTCGCCGTCCAGTCCGGCTCCAACGGCCCCGCCATCCTGGAGGAGCTCGCTCCCAAGGCCAGCCAGCAGGAGTTCAAGACCGACGAGGAGGCCCGCCAGGCACTCCAGCAGGGTCGCGTTGACGCCTACGTCATCGATAACAACATGCAGCAGAGCGCCCTGGTCCGCGAGCCCGGTAAATACAAGATCGCCGGCAAGCCCTTCGGCAGCAAGGAGCCCTATGGCATCGGTCTGCCGCTCGATTCCGACGGCGTCGCCTTCGTTAACGACTTCCTTAAGAAGATCGAGGACGACGGCACTTGGACCGAGCTGTGGCAGATCTGCATCGGCGACCGCACGGGCGACACCAACGTTCCCGAGCTGCCCGAGGTCGGCGCCTAAGCTCGCAAGCATGGCATCAGCCGCTGCGAAACCATACGGAAACGCACGGTGCGCTTTATTGCGCTAAACTGTTTCTTCACTGAGTTGTCGGGGCTTCCGTACACACGGGAGCCCCTTTCCTTATCGGCGGGAGGTCCGCATGAGTCTCTCCGAGCTCTGGTCGCTCTATGGCCAGAACTACATTGACGCGCTGCTCGCAACCTGGGGCATGACGCTTGAGTCGTTTGCCATCGCCATGGTGCTGGCCGTCGCCGTCACCGTGATGCGCGTGTCGCCGCTCAAGCCGCTGCGCGTCTTTGGCGACCTGTATGTCCAGGTCTTCCGTAACATCCCCGGCATTGCGTTGCTCATCATCGTCGTCTACGCATTGCCGCCGCTCAAGGTCGTCCTGCCCTATCGCACCTGCGTTATCGTCGCCACAGTGCTCTTGGGTTCTGCCTTTGGCTCCGAGAACTTTATGAGCGGCATCAACACCGTCGGCGTCGGCCAGGTGGAAGCCGCCCGCTCGCTGGGCATGAGCTTCAACCGCATCCTCGCCAAGATCGTGATTCCGCAGGCACTGCGCTCGAGCGTGCTGCCCATGACCAACCTCTTTATCGCCGTCATGCTCACCACCGCGCTCGGCAGTCAGGTGCCGTTTAAGCCCCAGGAGCTCACCGGCGTGGTGAGCTATATCAACACGCGCTCGCTCGGCGGCGTCGCCGCGTTCTTTATCTCGGCGCTCGGCTACCTGGGCACAGCCTTTGTGGTGAGCCACATTGGCAACTACATCGATAAGAAGGTGAGGATCCTCCGATGAGCAAGCACTCCTCCCCCGCGCTCACCATGCGCGATGCGCTCTACGAGGCTCCCGGCCCCAAGATGCGCGCCAAGATTCGCATCGGCACCGCCATCTCGCTGGTTGCCGTCGTCGCACTCGTTGCCCTCGTGTTGCAGCGCTTTTATGTGACCGGCCAGCTTTCGGTTCACTATTGGTATTTCTTTACGCACCTCACCACCTGGAAGTTTCTGCTTGCCGGCTTTGAGGGCACCGTTAAAGTCGCACTCACCGCCGGCGCCATCGCGCTGGTGCTCGGCCTTGCCCTTATGCTCGGTCGCACCAGCGACATTAAGCCGCTGCAGCTGGTCTGCCGCGTACTCACCGATTTCTTCCGCGGCGTGCCGAGCCTGCTGTTCATCTACTTCTTCTTTTTGGTGCTGCCCCAGTACAAGATCGCGCTGCCGTCGTTTTGGATGCTCACACTTCCCGTCGCGCTCGCCGCAGCCGGCGTACTGGCCGAGATCTTCCGTGCCGGCGTCAACGCCGTGCCGCGCGGCCAGGTCGAGGCCGCCCAGGCGCTCGGTCTCTCCAAAGCTAAAATCACCTTTAAAATCGTGTTGCCGCAGGCTATTCGATTTATTATTCCGTCGTTGATTTCGCAGCTTGTGGTCGTCGTCAAAGACACCACCGTCGCCTATGTGGTGAGCTACCCCGACCTGATGCAAAACGCCCGCGTGCTCATTACCAACTACGACGCCCTCGTGTCGGTCTACCTTGTTATCGCGGTCATCTACATCCTCATCAACGTTGCGATCAACAAGGCCGCTGTCTACGTTTCGCACAAGACCGGCGCGACCATCATCCGCTAACGCTTTACCATTTCGAGTCATAAGGAGCCGAGCACCATGGCACAGAGCACTTCTACTACCGACAACCGGCCGTTGATTGAGCTCAGGCACGTCGATAAGCACTATGGCGATCTGCACGTCCTCAACGACATCAATCTCTCGGTCGGCCGCGGCGAGGTCGTCGTGGTGATCGGTCCCTCGGGCTCGGGCAAGTCGACCATGTGCCGAACCATCAACCGCCTGGAGACCATCGACTCGGGCGAGATCCTCATCGAGGGCGAGCCCCTGCCGCAGGAAGGCAAGGATCTTGCCCGCATGCGCGCCGAGCTGGGCATGGTGTTTCAGCAGTTCAACCTGTTTGCGCATATGACGGTGCTGCAAAACGTCATGCTGGGACCGGTCGACGTGCTGGGCGTGTCCAAGGAGGAGGCTCGTGAGCGCGCCATGGACCTGCTGAGCCGCGTAGGCGTTGCCGAGCAGGCCGATAAGGTGCCCGCACAGCTTTCGGGCGGCCAGCAGCAGCGCGTGGCCATCGCCCGTTCGCTTGCCATGCAACCCAAGGCCATGCTCTTCGACGAGCCCACGAGCGCCCTTGACCCCGAGATGATCAACGAGGTGCTCGAGGTCATGGTTCGCCTGGCCCAACAGGGCATGACGATGATCGTGATTACGCATGAGATGAACTTTGCCCGTCGCGTGGCCGACCGCGTTGTGTTTATGGCCGACGGCCAGATCGTGGAAACCGGCACGCCCGACGAGTTCTTCGACCACCCCAAGACCAAGCGCGCCCAGGACTTCCTCAACTCCATTAAGGGCCACTAGCCCAATTGACACGCGGGCAAATTCGTCAACAGCGTTTGTCCCGCGCCGCCCCTGCGCCATGTTCACCCAAATTCGAAAGCCACGCCCATGATCGGAACCCGCACCTCATCGTCCTATACCCCGCACGTCAACGTTGCCCCCGCCGACCGCCCGCTCATCCTCGTTGCGCCGCGCTGGGAAGAGGCAAAGCCGTTTTTAAGCGAGATGCTCTCCCCCAACGAGGAAATCGCAAGCGTCTTTGTCGATGCCATCCTTGCCGCCGGTGGCCTGCCGCTGCAGATGTCTATTACCGAAGACATCGATGTTATCCGTCATTACGTGGAAATCGCCGACGGCATTGCCATTCCCGGCGGCCCGGACGTCAACCCCAAACGCTGGGGCGACGAGCGTCCTTACGATCCCACGCTGTGCTGCGAGATTCGCGACCGTTTTGAGTTTAAGCTGGTTAACGAGGTGCTTCGCGCCAAGAAGCCGCTCTTTACCACCTGCCGCGGCACGCAGCTGCTCAATGTCGCCACCGGCGGCACCCTGTGCATGGACGTGCCGAGCCTGGGCGCGCGCGAGGGCCGCACGCAGTGGCGCCATACCCACGTGCTCAACGACCCTGTGCATCCTGTCGAGGTCGTGCCGGGCTCGCTGCTGGAGCGCGCGGTTGGCGGGCACAGGCTGATCCAGACCAACTCCGCACACCACTGCTGCGTCGATCGTCTGGGTAAGAGCACGCGTTTGGTCGCCAAGGCAACCGACGGCGTTCCCGAGTGCATCGAAGTCGAAGGCCAGCCATTCTGTCTAGGCGTGCAATGGCACCCTGAGTACACGTGGAAGACGCTCGAGACCGACTTTAACCTGTGGAAGTCGTTTGTCGAGGCAGCGGCAAAGGTTAAGCGAGCCCGCTAGCTCGCGAACCACTCAGGTTAAAGCCTCCTAAGCCGGGGGGGCGGACACCAGCCACGGTGCCCGCCCCCCCCTGTATTTGATATGCTCAGTATGATTATCCCTCACAAACAATCAGAGAAATCTCGACCGCAATCGGTCGACAGTAAAGCAAATGGTAAAAACGCTTGCTACGTTTATGAGGCAGTCAATTAAAATCGAGATGCATTGACCATTCCCCAACGGGGTCACGCCGCAAATCCACATGAGCATCGAGGCTGGAAGCGGAAGCATGGAATTGGCCCCGACCTGTATGTAGATCGCTACGACGTTGACAAGCAGCAGCATGCCAATCGGACCGAAGCCGGACCCAAAATAGGAAACAACGATCACGCAAGAGACCACGTATGCAAGGCAGACCGCACTCGCCAGAAGAAGTCGATCGCAAAACATATTCAGGTTGAAACACTGTTGAGCATCCAAAACGATTGCGCAGTTAAGGCAGTACAAAACGACACTTGACAGGATAAACGCGCCCAATAGGGCGAAAGAAGACAGCACCGTTCGCGCAACGGTAACGCACGCCCGCTTCCCTCCCCGAGCCTCCGACAGCCCCCACGGTTCCTCGACAAAGCCCGAACTGACAAAGCGCGGCACAATACAAGCCGCGATGAACGGAAAGAACAATGCATGAGCCAACGGGGCTACGTTGAACAGCAGACCGCGAAAAACCTCTGCATTACCAAATAGAAGGACATCCTCCGCCGATAGCCGAAGCGTCGGGTCTGGGAAGAAGCCCAAGAAAGTGTTCTCACGGAGGCTGCAGAACCACATCGGGAAAGAATTAAGCTGCAATACCACCATGCACGCATAAATTACCGGGATTAAGGCGTACGTCCATTTACTCACGTGCTTCAATTCTGAATGGAGGAATCTTTTAATCTGACGAGCCATTGAGCACACCCCCAGCACGAAAGCTCACGAGAGCGTAAATCAATACCGATAAACAGCTGGCTGCCACGCCATAGCCCAGAAGCGCCAGTTGCCCCATATCGCTATACCCAAGGGCGCATCCGACTCCAAGGTACGGCCCAGGAAGGAAGAAGATCCATTGCAAGGATGGTATAGGTGCCTGAAGGAAGGCTCCGTAGAGCGTCAAGCTCATGACAAATCCGATTATTATTGCAGCCCCGCTCAATACAGCGCTGTCTGTAATCCGATAGATGGTCACCGTCTCCAGCGCAACCGATATCACCAATACGGTGTTGACTATCATTGCAGGCAAAAATGCAGCCAGCATGCCATGCGCGTAGCTATGCCCTCCACGTATTATGGCTATTGCAAACAGAAGAAAGCAAAGCGCACTATATGCTGCGCCAATTATTAAAGCAGACGAAAGCGCATGAGCTAGAGCCCCATAAAAGCGGGTAAGACCTCTTGCTGAAGAAATTCGGTATCCCTCTTCATAGCCGCGCTCCTGTAAAATCGCCAGGCAAACGATGAGTGGAACGAACAGAGAGGTGCCGGCAAAAGCACTGCGCACAAGGGACTCATCGGGTGCAGAAGGATCGATTACATTCCAGACGAAACCAATATCCTCCCCAAAAACGCTATTGCCAAAGGCGAGCAACGTTGTTCCGTTTTTTAGAAAGACACCGAAGAGAAGGCCGAACGCCAGCATAAGCGCAAGACCAAGCTTCGCCGGAAACATCCTGTACAAACGTATCATATCTGCCTTTATGGGATGGATCGCCCGCTTCATAGCGAGACCGCCTTCATCAAGCGCCTGTAATACTCTTTTAGGGACGACGCCTCATCCCTTATGACGTCCATCGATTCCTTTTTCAGCAGTTCACCGTCATGAATAAACACACAACTTGTTGCAACCGATGCCAACTCATCCAAATCATGGCTAGAGATGAGCATGGTCTTACCCTGTTCTCGATTCAATCGACCGATAAGGGCCCATATACTCTCGATGCCCAACGGATCCAATCCATTTGCCGGCTCATCGAAAATGAGTACGTCGGTATCGCCCAACAAAGCCGTAGCTATATCCAGCCGCCGTTTCATTCCCAGAGAAAAACTGCCCACGCTCTTTTTCTCATCGACGTCCAGCCCGACAAGGCTCAAAACGCGAGGAACCTCACGTTTCTCATCGAGCCCCCATTCCGCACATCGGATCCGAAGATTCTCAGCCGCACTGAGGGATTGGTATGCTCCGCTGGAATCTGGCACATAGCCGACACGCGTCCGCATCAGATTCAGCTCTTTTTTCGACTTGCCTCCAAAGAGCTCCACACTCCCCGACGATGGCCCACAGAGGCCCAGCACTATTTTAATAAGCGTGCTTTTACCCGCCCCGTTTGCACCAACAAGGGCGCAAAGCTCAGACTGACCCACCTCGAAGGAAACGTCATGCAACACACGCCGTTTTCCATAGCGCTTTGACACCTTTGATAGCTTTATCGCTGATGCGCTCATTGGCCTCCCGTTCTGCTTGATAACAAAACCGCTCATATCGTTCCTTCTTTCCTCTATCGTTTTCCATTGTTGTTATTGTTTTTCGATAACTCGTATTTGTCAAGATAATCTAAAAGAAAGAACCCGTGTTAGACACGGGTCCCTTCACGCTGATATTTCGTTTTAGTTGTTCGCCTTAAGCTACTCCTCGCTCAAATCGACAGCGAAGACTGATGTCGGAAGTGACGCCTCGTTGCCTCCACCATTCCGCATCTGCCTCACGACATTTTTTGCACGCTCAACAATAAGCTCCTCAAGCTCTTTCTCACTCACGCGCTGAATAATATCTCCCGGTTGACAATCAAGTTCATCGCAGATATCGAGAAGCGTCTTAAGGCGAATAGCTTTAATTTTTCCGTTTCTTAGCTTAGAAATATTAGCCGGAGTATGCCCCGTGGCACGAATCAGATCAGCGCTGGTCTTTCCGGTCTTAAGCAGCTGCGTCTCAAGCTCGATGATGAGATAGCTCATGTTTCCTCCTACACAAGCTCGTCAGACTGCTCTTGGAGCAGCGAGGCATAGCTCCAGATCACCGAGATAAACAGACAGACAGCCGCGCCGATAAGCGACCCCGCGTCAAAGGCAACGCCCTGGCAAATCGCGATAACGAAGGAATGGGGCACGACGCAAAGCTCCAGGCCGCCAATGGTGAGATTGACCGATCCATAGGCACCAACAAACGAAACCGCGGCGTTAACAGCAAGGGCAAGCGCGAGAACACGGATAAGCCGCACATGCGCCCTGGTAAAGGGCGATACGCCCCGCGAAATGTCACGGCTGATCCCGCACAGAACGACAAGCGAAATACCCATGACAAGCGCCATGCACAGTCCGCTTGGGATAACGATGCACCCGCCATTGAGAAGCGTCACAACACCGAAAGAATCGACAGAAGCAACGTTTGCAACCGCATACCAGGTCACGTAAACAACCAACGCGGCAAAAGCGACGAGCATCCCTGCAAAAACGGCTGCCATGCAAAAACCGAACTTCCTGATATTTTCGCCCGCCTTGGCCATACGCTGAACGCTGTTGGACATACACTCACCCTCATCGACTCTATCGTTATTCGAACAGTTTATCGAACAACGATATGGATTGCATGCGGAAAGCCCCGCCAGTGTGCATAGGCAATTCACTAATCAGAAGGGGTGAGAGTGGATTTTTGGACACGTATCGAACGAGAGTGGATAATCTCCCACTTTGAGGCCGCCACCGGGCCTAAAACGGGAGATTACCCACTCTCATAGTCATCAAGGCTCACAGCCTCTTATTCGGCCGCCTCGCGCAGGGCCGACATCGTTGCCGCATATTGCTGCTGCAGCGCATGCATTCCCTCGCGAGCGCCGTCAACGGCATCGGCGCCGCGCAGCGCTTCGGTCACCACGACCGCCGGCTCGTACAGATTGTTGAATCCCAGGTTCTGGCTCACGCCCTTGAGCGTGTGCGCTGCCATAAACGCACTCTTGGCGTCTCCTGCCGCCATGGCAGCCTCCAGCTTGTCCATGCTCTCGTCATCCAAAAACTTGAGGGCAAAGCGGGCAAGCATTTCCTCGCCCATCAGCCGAGCGCACGCATCGTCATAATTAGCGCCGATCTTCTCATACGCCTCACGCATGGAAATCATGGATTAAAAACTCCTTTGGTCAAACTAAATCGTGGGAAACGCGACGACGTCGGCGGGGCGTGCCAACGTCTCGGCAATTTGGTCTTGCACCTCGAGCAGGCAGTCGAGCAGCAGCGGGTTAAAGGTACCGCACTTACCGTCCAAGATCATCTGGATCGCTTCCTCGTGCGGGATAGCATCCTTGTACACGCGCACGCTCGTCAGCGCATCGTACACGTCGGCCACCGAAACCACCTGCGCGGCGATGGGGATATCGTCGCCCTTAAGGCCGTCGGGATAACCCTTGCCGTCCCAACGCTCGTGGTGCCAGCGCGCAATCTGGTACGCATATTCCATAAGCGCATTGCCGGCGTGATGGCGGCCCAGTTCGAGCAGCATGTCGGCACCGATCGTGGTATGCGTCTTCATAATCTCGAATTCCTCGGACGTGAGGCGCCCGGGCTTGTTGAGAATCGCATCGTCAATCGACATCTTGCCGATATCGTGCAGCGCCGAAGCGAGGGCAATCGTCGAGCGCTCCTCGTTGTCGAGAGAGATGATATCGCTACGCTGGACCAGGCAACCAAGCAACAGCTCGGTCAGCTTCTCGATGTTCGTAACGTGCCTGCCGCTCTCGCCGTTGCGAAGCTCCATGACGCCGGCCATGATGTCGATGAGCATGCGGCTGTTCTTGACGCGCTCATTGTACTGCTGAGACAGCAGGCTCGTCAGACGGCGTTGCTTGGCATACAGGCGGATGGTGTTGCTTACGCGGCGGCGCACGACACGGGAGTCAAACGGGCGGTTGACATAGTCCGAGGCACCAAGCTCATACGCACGCAGCACCACTTCGTCGGAATCTTCGCTCGAGATCATGATGACGGGCAAATTGTCAATATTCGATCGGCGTGACAGATCGCCCAGCACCTCAAAGCCGTTCATGCCCGGCATGACAATGTCCAGCAGCACGAGCGACAACTCATCGCCATAGCGGTCGACCATGTCGAGCGCCGCGCGACCGTTATCGGCCTCGAGGATGCAATACTCGTCCTTGAGCATCTCGTTGAGAATGGCTCGGTTCATCTCGGAGTCATCGACAATAAGCACCGTAGGCTTTTCGCTTTGGAAGGCCTCGATGGATTCGGCATCGGTCACGACTGTACCGGCTTTTGCCTTAGCGCGGCTCAATAATTGGACAGCCTGGCTAACACCCTCATCGACCGTTTCGCCATTAATGCGAACGCCACCAACGCATGCCGTCAAGCTAACGCGCTCATGCCCCGGAATAATCGTGGAATGAACGGCATCGGATACTTGACGCAGGCGACGGGCAAAGTCATCAGAGGGAATATTGGGCATGACGGCCACAAACTTATCGCAGCCAAAACGCACAAGCTCGTCAGTCGAACGAACACCGCTGCGTATGGCCGTCGCCACAGCACCAAGCGCAAGGTCGCCGGCATGGCGGCCATACGTATCGTTGAAGGCCCTAAAATCATCAAGGTCGATCATGGCCACGCCGGCCTGCATACGGGCGCTACGAAGCTTTTCCTCGTAATATCGGCGATTGCGCACGCTCGTCAGCACGTCGATGTAGACAAGGTCCTCTTCTGCGGCCTCTTGTTCATCAATCGGACGCACCATCAGCAGAACGTGAGGCTCGCCCTCAACCATCAAAGAGCGCAGGCGAGCGCGGTACTCAACGCCATCGTTGAGCAGCCGTTCCGACACCTCATCGGAACCCGCCGCCAAGGCTTCAAGACTTGACTGGCGCAGACAGGGACACCGTTCGCCGGCGAGCAGGCAGTTAGGATCGCCCTTAATCTGATCGAAAGACAGCAAACGCACCACGGGGTAGGTCTTCGCGACACGGGCGACCTCGGCGGCAGCCTCCTCGTCGGTTAGATTGACCTCGTGATTATTGAGCATATGGGGCCCTTTCGATAGTTTCGCATGGTAGCGGTGGGTTCCAAATGGTACAAGGGTAACACCTTGTCGATGCAGGTAAGTACGTGAATGCTGTTACATTTTTATGAGTTGGCAGGCGGCGCGATTGAAGTCGCAGACGTGAGGTTTTGAGCACATTTGTTAACACGGCCGAAACGTTTGCGGGTGAAGCCTGCTTTGGCCATTGCGGGTGTTAGAGCCCCAGGATGCCACGGACAGCCCGGGCAGCCGCTGCCGGGCGATCGCGCGGACCGTTATGCGCGCCCGGAATCGTCACGAGAGGGCAATCGAGATATTCGGCAGCCGCTCGCGTACCAGCCTCGCGGGGCGTGCCAATCGAGAGCTCGCCCAGGAGCACGGCGGCCACCGTTTTTGACGCGCGAACGCTATTCCAATCGGGAACGCAGGTCATAGTAATCCCGTATTCGTTCGCCATAAAGCAACGACCATTGCGCAGGGCATGTTTGACTTCCGCTTCGGTCGTCCCAGGAGCCTCGGGGTCCAAGTCGCCGAGGGCTCCCAAGAAAAGCCGGAGCGCCCTTGAAACCTTTCCAGCCGCAATCATATCGAGCAAAACCGGAGCTGCGCCCATACCGACGCCTTCGGCCGACACAGCCGGCTCATGCAGAATCGTACGGGCGACGAGATGGGGTTCGGTGCGGAGAAGCTCCAGCGCCACCAACGTACCGGCGCTATGCGCAAGCACATTTGCCGGAGCGCCAACGTGTTCGATCACGGCTTGCAGGTCGGCGGCCTGAGCGGCAAGATCATAGCTGCCGTCTGCCGCATCGCTGCTGCCACCGCAGCCGCGGCGGTCGTAGGCAATTACGCGGTAGTTGCGGCTGAGCTCACAAGCGATACCGTCAAAAAATGTGCCGTCGACACAAGCACCGTGCACGCACACCAAGGCAGGAGTATCAGGCGACACATCCGGGCCGGCATATTCGCGACAGGCAATCGTGGTGCCCGCGTTCTCGACCGTAAAATCCATGTTGTGCCCCCATCATCAATGCTCATCCAGTTGCACGTCAGTGCGGTTGGATGGACCCGCATTGCCTTACGCCTTGTTAACAGATTAACTGTACCCGACCCGAGGCTTTTCATGGCACGGCATCATGAGCGACGTGAAAAAACGAAACTTGTAAAGCAAGAGCCCACACCTTGCTTTGGAGCCGATGCTATGCTTAGGCACAATTGTCTTGAGGAGCATATGCCTATGTCTACGTTTTTGAATGCCAGCCCCATCTTTGGGCCCGTTCGCAGCCGTCGCCTTGGCCTCTCGCTCGGCGTCAACATGATGCCGGCCAGCGGCAAAATCTGCACGTTCGACTGCATTTACTGCGAAAACGGCCTCAACGCCGAGCGCCCCTGTCATGAGCCGTACAACACGGCTGCCGTGGTACTCGACGCGCTCGAGGCAAAGCTGCGCGAGATGGCAGCCGAGGGCGAGCTCCCCGATGTGATCACCTTCGCAGGCAACGGCGAGCCCACCGCCGCACCGGAGTTTCCGCAGGCCATCGCCGGCGCCGTCGCGTTGCGCGACGAGCTTGCCCCAAACTCCAAGATCGCCGTGCTCTCCAACGGCACGCGCGCCGACCGCCCCGAAGTGCACGACGCGCTCATGATGGTCGACGACAACATCCTCAAGCTCGATATCGTCGACCCGGCGTTTATCCAGCTGCTCGACCAGCCCGTTGGCGCCTACGACGTCGAGCACCAGATCGAGACGTTCGCAAGCTTTGACGGTCACGTTATTATCCAGACGATCTTTTTGACCGGCGAGTATCAGGGCAAGCCCATCGACAACACCGGCGAGGAGTACGTTGCCCCCTGGCTCGCGGCGCTTGAGCGCATTCGCCCACAAGAAGCGACCATCTACACGGTGGCGCGCGAGACGCCGGTCGCCGGCCTTGCCAAAGCTGCGCCCGAGGTGCTCGACGCCATTGCCGCGCGCGTACGCGCCCTCGGCATCCCCTGCCAGGTGAGCTACTAGCGAAACCACGCAGCAGCTAGTGCCCGCCATCCCGCTCCATCAGTTGCGGTGATATAGTTCCTATTTATGCTGTTAAACCGCTTAAATCGGAACTATATCACCGCAACTTTTATGGACGCGTGGGTGGGCTATACTAGCTGCGAATGAAAGGAAGTTAGCCATGTTTGACAACGGACCCGTGCCCGGCCGCAACGATGCTTGCTGGTGCGGCAGCGGCAAAAAATATAAGAAATGCCATAGCGCCTTCGACGAGCGCCTCGAGCGCCTGTGGGAAGAGGGCTGGGAGGTTCTGCCCCGCACGCTCTACAAGACTCCCGCCGATATCGAGGGCATCAAGCGCTCGGCAGCCATCAACGTGGGCGTGCTCGATTATGTGGGCGAGCATATCGCCGCAGGCATGACCACCAACCAGATCGACCAGATGATCTACGACTACACCATCGAGCACGGTGGCACGCCGGCCGACCTCAACTATGAGGGCTATCCCAAGAGCGTATGCACCTCAATCAACGATGTGGTCTGTCACGGCATCCCCTGCGATACGGACGTGCTGCACGAGGGCGATATCATCAACGTGGACTGCTCCACGATTCTGGACGGCTACTTTAGCGATTCGAGCCGCATGTTCTGCATCGGCGAGGTCTCGGCCGAGCGCCAGCGCCTAGTCGACGTGACCCGCGCCAGCGTGGAAGCGGGCCTGGCCGCCGTCAAGCCGTGGCTGCCGCTCTCTGTTATGGCCGAGGCCGTGCAAAAGACGGTCGAGGACGCCGGTTTTAGCGTGGTGTGCGAGTACGGCGGACACGGCATTGGCAAGGAGTTCCACGAGGACCCGTTTGTAGGCTTTACCACCGAGGCGCCCGATGTGGACACCATCATGGCTCCGGGCATGGTCTTTACCATCGAGCCCATGGTCAATGCCGGAGCGCCCGACATCAAGATTAGCAAGGGTGACGGTTGGTGCGTGCGCACCAAGGACGGCAGCGATTCGGCCCAGTGCGAGGTACAGCTCGTGGTGACCGAGGACGGCTACGAGCTGCTGAGCTGGTAGCCGCGGATGCGCCGGATGCTGACGGGCACGCTCGTCTTGCACCCGGCGTTTTATTTGAACGTTTTGCCTGATACAACCTGCCAAAATAAACCTGTCCCTTTTTGGCAGGTCGAGCGGAAAGGACTGCTTGTGAACATCCTGGTTTTGCTGCCCGTCAACGACCGCCATCGCGCAATTCTTGAGTCGAGCGCTCCGGGCGAGGACTTTATCTACACGAGCTCCGACGCCGCCACGCGCGAGCAGGTCGCCGATGCCGACGTGATCCTGGGCAACATCGACCCTGACATGCTCACGGCATGCGAGCATCTCCAGCTGTTGCAATTGCAGACCGCCGGCTATGACGACTACCTTGCCGCCGGCACCGTGCCGGCCGACGCCAAGCTGTCTTGCTCGATCGGCGCCTACGGTCAGGCCGTAAGCGAGCACATGTTTGCCATGGTGCTGTCAATGATGAAGCACCTGCCCGACTACCAGGACCTGCAGCGCGAACATCGCTGGGAGGATTTAGGTCCGGTCACCTCGCTCAAAAACGCCAACGTGCTGGTGCTGGGCGCGGGCGACATTGGCGGCCACTTTGCCACGCTCTGCCGCAGCATGGGCGCGCACGTCCGCGGCATCAAGCGCCATCCGCTCGTCTACCCCATTGTGTTTGAGGACATGGACGGCATGGACGCCCTGCCCGAGCGCCTGGCCGAGGCCGACGTCGTCGCATCCTTTATGCCCAGCACACCCGAGACCCGCGGCCTGGCGAACGCCGAGTTCTTCGCCGCGATGAAGCCGGGCACCTTCTTTGCCAACGGCGGCCGCGGCGATCTTGTGGTCGCCGACGACTTGGTTGCCGCCCTGGAGTCGGGACATCTTGCCGGCGCTGCGGTCGACGTCACCGACCCCGAGCCCCTGCCTGCGACAAGCCCCCTGTGGGATGCGCCCAACATGCTCATCACGCCGCACGTCTCCGGCTGGTTCCACCTGGCAGCCACGCTCAACAACGTGGTCGACATCGCCGCGGAGAATCTGCGTCACCTGCAGGCCGGCGAAACTTTACGTTGTTGGATCGAGCACTGATTTGTTCCGGCGTTTTACCAAACGCCGGAACCCCTCGACGCTGCGCTCTTAGGTTCCGCCGTTCTAACGAACGGCGGACCACTCGACGCTGCGAGCCCGCCGTTTGAGCCAATCTGCCGTTCAATTTCAAAGGCGCGACCAGAAGGTCAGCGCCTTTTCATTTCACGGCACCTTGGCTCAAACGGCGGGCTCTCGCTGGCGTGCGCTCTACCTGCGGCGTTTCGCTGGCGTCGGCTTCATCTGCAAGCCTTAGCAGTTCCGTCTTGCCGTTGGCGTTGTGGCATTTGCCCAGATAAAACCTGCCAAAATAAACCTGTCCCTTTTTGGTGGGTTTGGCGCAATGGGGTCAGGTTGGCTTGCGCCATACCGGTAGTTCTGTCTGCGACACTCTCGCCAAAGTGATATCAAACATACATCTAGCGTTTTCGACACTTCGCTTATTAGAGCCAGTCCGTCTCCTCGTCATAGCGGTCCGAATAGGCGTTACGCTTGAGTTCTTCAGCACTCGTTGGTCGCGCCTTGGACACGTCGACCCCTGACTCATGGCAAGCGGCGACGAACAGCTGTAAACCCCGATCAATAAGCTGAGCCCCACGCTCGGCCTTCATTTCTTCGGCTCGCATTTAGAGTTCCACGCTTTCGGCGCCGTTGATGGTTAGGTTGCGCTCGTAGAAGGCGGTGAGGGCGCGGATGGCGTACATCACGTCGCGCACGCCGCCGGTCTCGTAGCTCGAGTGCATGGCAAGCTGCGGCAGGCCCACGTCCACGGCATGCATGCTCGCCTGCATGTTCGACAGGTTGCCGAGCGTGGAGCCACCCGCCATATCGCTCTTGTTTGCGAAGGCCTGCGTGGGTACGTCAGTGTCATCGCAGATGGCCTGGAACACCGCGCGACTAAAGGCATCGGTGCAGTAGTGCTGGTTGGCGGCCTCCTTGATGACGATGCCGCCGTTGAGCACAACCTGGTTGCGGGCGTCGCACTTCTCGGCGTGGTTGGGGTGCACGGCATGCGCGTTGTCGCAGCTCACGAGCATCGAAGCGGCAAGCGCACGGTGGTACGACTCGTCGTCAAAGCCCAGCGAGCCGTTAATGCGGCGCAGTGCATCGGCCAAGAACGTCGACATGGCGCCCTGCTTGGTCTCGGAGCCAACCTCCTCATTATCAAAGCAGCAGAAGACCGAAACGTCGTGCGCGTTCTCGGCACCCAAAAATGCCTGCAGCGAGGTGTAGGCGCAGGCCAGGTCGTCGAGCTTGGGCGTCGAGATAAACTCGTCGGCCCAGCCCCAAATGCGCGCATCCTGACGATTGACCAGGAACAGATCGCGGCCCAAAATTTGCTCGGGCTCAACGTCCAGTTCGTCGGCGATCAGGGCGTCAAAATCTCCCTGCTTAAGGTCACCGGCGCTGATGAGCGGGCACAGGTCGACGGCGCGATTGGGAGCAAAGCCCTCGTTAACGCCGCGGTTCATATGGATAGCAAGGCTCGGGATAATAGCGACCTCGCGCTCGGTGGCAAGCAGACGACTCTCGATACGGTCGCCCTCGCGTACCAACACGCGGCCCGCGAGTGCCAGCGGACGATCGAACCAGGTGTAGTCGATCATGCCGCCGTAGGCCTCGGTGTTCAGGCGCAGCGTCTCGCCCGCGCCGTCAAGCTCAGGCACGGCCTTGACCTTAAACGTCGGCGAATCGCTGTGCGACGCCGTGAGCTGAAAATGATAGTCGCCGGCAACGCCGTCCTCGCCCCACGTAGCAGCCAGGTCCTCGCCCACCTTAAAGGCAACAACGCTCGAGGTATTGCGCTGCGTGTAATAACGCCCGCCTGGTTCGATGTCCCACGCCGCATTCTCGGGCAGGTAGGTAAAGCCCGCCTCGTCGAGCTCGGCCATAATGGTCGCCGCCGTATGGAACATGCTGGGGCATGCCTCGATAAAGTCGATAAGGTCGTTGGCGGCCTCGATATCATCGGCCGTCACATGCGCGCGCTCGGGCGTTTCCTGATCCGTCATGCTCTCCCCTTTCGCTGGGTTGATGGTCCCCTCCAGCATACCCCGCCGCGCCAGTGCCGTGCCTTTCATTCCATGTTTAATCCCGCGCCGCTCGCCAAGTTGAGCCATCATGCCCGCACTCCTTTTGCGACAATTACGCTAACAGGACGAAAGGAGCCGTCATGAAGCCACGTAACATTGCCATCGCCTGCGGTGTCGCGGGAGTCGCCGTCGGCCTTGCCGCTGCCACCGGCACCGTTTATCACAAACAAATCAAGTCCGCCGCGTCACTCAAACGCTTGACCGGCTACACGGATGGCTATGACCTGTACGCAATCGACATCGCCTACGACTACGATCTTGATCGCATCATCGCCGCTGGCGTGCGCGATGACCAGGCCTACATCGATGCCGTGGTGGCGCAGGTGCTGCCCGGTGTGCCGGCACATGTCCAGGCGCCCCAGTTTGCCTGCAGCGCTTTTGTCGCCGTAGATGCCGAAGGCCGCGTGCGCACCGGTCGCAATTACGACTTTAAGGACGACACCTCGGCGCTGCTGGTGCGCAATCACCCACGCGGCGGTTATGCCTCCATCGGGTTTGCCGCCCTTAACAACCTGGGCGATAACACTCCGCTCGACTCCGTCGCCGGACGCGCCGCCGCACTCATGGGTCCGTTTGCCCAGCTCGACGGTGTTAACGAGTGCGGCGTGTCCATTGCCGTACTCACCCTGGATTCCAAGCCCTGTGACCAGGACACGCAACGCCCCGTCATCAATACCTCGCTCGCCATCCGTCTGGTGCTCGACCGTGCCACCACCACGCAAGAGGCCGTCGACCTGCTTTCTGCCTACGACATGCACGCCATGGCAGGACGCGATTACCACTTCTTTATCAACGACGCCGCCGGTGACGCGCGCGTAGTAGAGTGGGATCCGCGCGATCCGGACCGCGCTTTCAAAGCGACTCCTGTACGCCAGGTTACAAACTTCTACGCCTGCTATGGCGACGAAGTGCTGCCCAACCAAAAGAATGGCGAGCTGGGCCATGGTAAAGAGCGCGCCGTCGCAATCGCCGATGTCCTCGACGCCCATGCCGGCGCCCAAGACGAGACAGTCGCTTGGAAGGCCCTGCGCGCCGCAGCACAAGAGCCCAATCCGGAAGACATCACCAGCAACACGCAATGGTCGGTCGTCTTTGACAATACCGAACCCGCCGCCGCTATTACGCTGCGCCGCCACTGGGGCGACGTCGACGCCTTCGCACTGTAAGGAGCCAGGCCCGTCGACCTTACGCTCCCTGACGTTGCTTACATTTCTATACGCTTGAGCTAACACGTTTTACCCCCGTATCAACAGTGTGCGGGGGTAAACTTATGCGCATGTTATAACTTGCCCGGAAGGATTCATCATGCTTAGGATCGGTCTTCTTACCAGTGGCGGCGACTGCCAAGCGCTCAACGCCACCATGCGCGGCATCGTCAAAACGCTTATGACCAATAGCAAAGAACCTATCGAGATCTACGGTTTTGAGGACGGCTACCAGGGCCTTATCTACAGCAAGTTCCGCGTCATGACGCCCGCCGATTTTAGCGGTATCCTCACCCGCGGCGGCACCATCCTGGGCACGAGCCGCACACCGTTCAAGCGTCTGGATACCCCCGAGGCCGATGGTGTCGAAAAGGTGCCGGCGATGGTCCACACCTATCATAAGCTGCAGCTCGACTGCCTGTTTATGCTAGGCGGTAACGGCTCCACCAAGACCGCCAACCGCCTGCGCGAAGAGGGCCTCAACGTTATCGCCCTGCCCAAGACCATCGATAACGACACTTGGGGCACCGAGCTGACGTTTGGCTTTACGAGCGCCATCGACGTCGCCACCAAGTGCATCGACGACATCCACACTACCGCCTCGAGCCATGGGCGCGTGTTCGTTATCGAGATCATGGGCCACAAGGTTGGCTGGATTCCACTGTACGCCGGCGTCGCGGGCGGCGCGGATGTCATCTTGATTCCCGAGATCCCCTACGACATGGATAACGTCATCAAGACCATCGAACATCGCATGGAGACCGGCAGCCGCTTTACCATCGTGGCCGTCGCCGAGGGCGCTATCTCCAAGGAGGACGCGGCGCTGTCCAAGAAGGAGTACAAGAAGAAGCTCGCCGAGCGCACAAGCCCGTCGATCGTCTACGACATCGCCAAGGAGATTGAGGCCAAGACCGGTCGCGAGACCCGCGTCGCCATCCCCGGCCACACGCAGCGCGGCGGTCAGCCCGACGCCCAGGACCGCATCTTTGCGACCCAGTGCGGTGTCGAGGCGGCGCTCGGCTGCCTGCGCGGCGAGTTTGGCTACATGATTGCCCTGCGCGACGGCAAGATGTGCCATATGCCGCTCGAGGATGTCGCCGGCAAGCTCAAATATGTCGACCCCCAGAGCGATCTGGTGCGCGAGGCCAAAGCGTTGGGCATCAGCTTCGGCGACGAATAGCCTCGGCCGAAACTGCTCTCATCGGAGACCCCAGGGCTTACATCCCAAATCGTCCTCGGACATGTCAGGACCCCGCCGTGCGCTTCGCGCGGCGGGGTCCTTCCGTCCTGCGGAAAGATTTGGGATGTAAGCCCTGAGGCCTCCTGCGGTAACTAGGGAGGCCGAGGCTATTCGTCTTCTTGCTGCGGGTGCGTGGGCTGAGATTTTGGGATGTTGCAGGCTCTTAGCTGAGAGTGGCACTGACATTTGTCCTGAAATGGCTGGTCGTTAGGGGTTGCTACCGGTAGTTGCGGTAGGGTTGGGGCAGATTCTAACTAGAAATGGTGGTCGCTACCGGTTGTTCTCGGCATACTCGGCTCATTCGATTACGGTCACCACATGAAAGGAACTGTCATGGATCTTGCGATGGCACAGCGGCTCGTCGATCGCCGCAAGGCTGCCGGGCTTTCTCAGGAGGCGCTTGCCGCCCAGCTGGGTGTGAGTCGTCAGGCTGTCAGTAAATGGGAGCGCAGCGAATCCTCTCCCGATACCGATAACCTTATTGCGCTCGCCGCGCTGTATGGCGTGTCGCTGGATGAGCTGCTGTATGGGGAGGCGGTGGATAGCACTGACGACTCGCAGGCTGATGATGAGGCGCAGAACAGCAACGCCGGCACCAAAGCTTCAGATAAGGCTGAGGAGGCTGAGGCTTCTACTGAACACGCTGATTGCAGCGATAAGCCACTTGTCGATATTTCCCTCGCGCGCGGCATCCACGTTATTGACCCCAACAAAGGCGAAGAGGTTCATGTTGGCTGGAATGGCATCCATGTGGCTAACGAGCGCAAGGGTGAAGAGGTCCATGTGGGGCCAGGCGGATTGCATATCGATACGCTTGAGGACGATGGACATAGTGTGCATACCAATGACGACGGCACCGTCACCATCGACGGCGAGACGTTTTCCAGCTGGAAGGAAGCACACGACAAGCTCGACCATCACGGCAAGCATTTCCACACCAAGGTCGGACGTGCATGGAACAAATTCCCCTTCCCTGCGCTTGTCGCCCTCGCCTATCTGGTGCTCGGCATTGTCTACGGCACATGGGCTACGGGACTCTTCCTCGTCTTTCTGATTCCCGTCTATTACGCGCTTGGCGACTTTATCGACCAACGCCACTTATCTAAGCTGATCGATGTCGTCTATTCAGCCAGTGCCGAGGCATGGTTCCTCTACATGTGGCTCTGCCTGGGGCAGCCCCATCCCGCCTGGGTAATCCTCATCACCGTCCCGGTCGTAAAAGCACTCATGCGTTGGTGCCGTAAACAATGGAAGCACCGCCAACAGGCCTAACACGCTCCGACCCACCAGCACCCAACCACCCCCGCCCTTCTCCTAAGTTGCGGTGAGATAGGGACTGTTTTGAAGCTCCAAAGCGCCAAACAGTCCGTATATCACCGCAACCTACAAACAACTGGGTCAGTTCCGGCACGGAGATTAGCATTGAGCTGACCACGCGCCAAGAAAAGGGCCTATTTACTACGTTTAACTCGAGAGGGCCGACCATACCCGCCTTTTCCGAATATTTGCAAGCCCTCTACCTGCGGTTTAAATTTCATAATCTTTGTCATGGTCGAGGGTGTGGTAGCAAACGTAGTAGATAGGCCCGTTTTGCGGCATACGACCTATTCAAGCCCAATCTCGAAGGCTGGAGAAAGCCCTTCATCCACGCCTGTGAGCGAAAACCAAATAGAATGAAAGGCAAATGGAAAAGCCCGTTTAACGAGCGGAGGACATATGCGCGACGTAGCCGAAAGCGACTGGAAGCTGTTTAAGAAAATGCTTCCTCAATGGCAAGAACGTTATATGGAAAAGCTCATCGGCCAGTATGTTGAGATACTGAACGGCGACAGTGAAGCGTCCAGTAGATTTTGGGCACTAGAAGAGCGCCCCAATAGAGACAAGCTGTCCTCAGGCGTAATTGCAAACGACATTCGCCGCAGCACAATGCACCGCGAGATAGCCAATTTGCTTATCGACAGCGTGATCACCCTTGACGACCTTGACGGTTTTACCGAGGACATTAAGAGCTATGCGCAACACTGGATTGGCCAGTAAGAGCACTGAACGACAGACATCCCCAGCAAAACGGGGCAAACGCCGGGCCACCTAATGGTTGTCCGGCGTTTGCGCAGATAAAACCTGCCAAAATAAACCTGTCCCTTTTTGGCAGGTCACTCGGCGCTCTTGAGGGCGCCGACCATGTCGATCTTGTTGAGGGTACGATTGGTGGCTAGGTTGACGATAAACGTAAAGCCAAAGGAAAGCACCACGGCGAGCACGTAGCTTAGCGGCTCGACTTCGACGTCAAAGTACAGCGACGGCATCTGCAAAATGTACGTAAAACTCTCGGCCAGCAAGCCGCCCAGTGGCACGCCCAGCGCGGCGCCAATTGCCGTGAGGATCAACGTCTCCTTGTTGACGTAATGGTGCACCTCGCCACGGCGGAAGCCCAGCACCTTGATGGTCGCCAGCTCGCGTTCGCGCTCGGAGATATTCGTGTTGGACAGCGTAAACACCACCACAAACGACAGGCATGCCGCCATAAAAGTCACGAGCACCACGACCGAATTGATGATCGCAAAGTTCGCCTCGTAGTTCTGCCAATGTTCGGCCGTGCTCGAGATGGTGAGCCAACCGTCGCTCTTAAGCTTCTTGCTAAACGCAATCTGGTCGGCCGACGAGCCCTTAAGCAGCACAAAGACGCCGTTGAGGCGTGCGCTTCGACCGAACGCGCGCTCATAGGTGCCCTGCGTCATGTAAAGCGTGTTGCCAAGATAGTTAAGCGAAATGTCACTGACTTTGACCTTGGCAACATTGAGCGACGAATCCTGGACGTATGCCGTATCGCCCGGCTGAATCCCCAGCACCAGCTGTGAACTCTTACTCAGATACACGTCTCCGTCACGCAAAGACAGCGGCTCTTTGGACTCGTCCTCGAGGCGCACATAGTCGTCCAGGTCGTTCGTGCGGTCATCGGGCACCACGATCAGCTGCACGGTCTCGCTCTTGCCGCCAAACGTAAAGGTGACGTTGTCGGTCATAATCGGCAGCGTCGAAGTCACGGTCACGTTGGAATCATTGGCCGCGCTGCGCTCATCCAACGCCGCGCACGTCTGCGTAAAGTCATCGGGGTTGGCGACCGCCAGCAAGTCATAACGCGTGATATGCCCGTACTGTTTGGGCGAAAGCGCCACCGACGTATCGCGAATACCCATACCGCAGATCACAAGCGCGGTGCAACCCGCGATGCCAAAGATGGTCATAAAGGCACGCTTTTTGTAACGGAACAGGTTGCGCGCAGCCACCTTGTTCAAAAAGCCCATGCGGCGCCAGATAAAGCCGATGCGCTCAAGTAGGATGCGCGAGCCGGCGCGCGGGGCCTTGGGGCGCATGAGCGAGGCCGGGGTCTCGGCCATCTCGTGGCGGCAGGCGATAATTGTGGCGCCCACCACGCCCACGGCAAACAGCGCCACCGAGACGATCGAGGACACGATGTCGTACGAAAGCAGCATCTGGGGCAGCGAGTACATGTCGTCGAACACCGTAAACAGGAACAGCGGCAGGCCCACAAAGCCGATGATATTGCCGAGCACGCCGCCAATCAGGCACGCCCACAGCGCATAGTCCACGTATTTGGACAGGATGCGCTCGCGCGAGTAGCCGAGCGCCTTGTACAGGCCAATGAGCGTGCGCTCCTCCTCGACCATACGCGTGGCGGTGGTGAGGCTGATGAGCACGGCGACGATAAAGAAGATGAACGGGAACACCGTCGCAATAGCCTCAATTGACGAGCTATCGCTCTCCACGCTTGAGTAGCTTGCGATATTGTCGCGGTCCTGGATGTACCACGTGCATTCACCCAAATCGGAAAGCTCGGCGCGGGCATCGGCAAACTGCTGGTCGGCGGCGGCGCGGCGCTGATCCAGGTCGGCCTGAGCCTGGACGCGTTCCTCGCTGCCCTGGGCCATGCGATTGATGTTGTCCTGCTCAATCCCAAAGAGCATATTCGCCTGGCGCTCGGCCGTATCCAAGCTTGCCGGCGTGTCGACTGTCAGCTCCTGAGCGCGCGCCTTCTCACGCTCCTCGCGGATCTTCTCTATATTGCCCTTGACCTTGTTGATCTTTGCCGCGTAGGCATCCGAATAGGAGTTGAGGCTCTTGGCTCCTTCGACGACTACGTGGACTGCGGAATAGGACGACGACGTCGCGGCGTCCTCGCTCACATAGAACTTATAGTCCGCCGCCGAAGCAGCGCGAAAGGCGTTGACTGTCGAGTCGGAGCTCACATCAGTGGGATCGAGGACCTCGGCCGTAATGGTGTAATCGCCCGCGGCAAACTGATCCTTGGCGCTTTGGTTCGACGAGCTCGCGTCATTGGCGGCAAAACTCACCGTATCGCCGAGCTTTTTGCCCGAAGCCTTCAGGAACTTCGAAGTCACCGCGACTTCATCGGCGCTCTCGGGCAAATCGCCGTTCACGAGCACCGGCTGATCGATGTTCTCCTTGGAGAGACTTTGCACGACCACGCGCTCGCGCGTTGTGCCCACGGCGGTGTAGGCGGTCTCGGCGTAGATGCCCTCGGCCGTTTCGACGCCATCGACCTCTTGGATGGCGTCGAGATCATCGTCAGTCAGGCCATAGGTCGACTGCACGTTAATGTCATAGACATTTTGCTGGTCGAAGTAGGCGTCGACCGAATCGCACAGATCCTCGCAACCCGCCTTGAGGCCGCACATCACGCTCACGCCGAGCGCGGTGATGACCACGATAGATAGGAAGCGCTTAAGACTGCCGCGGATTGTGCGGTAGATGCCACGGCGAAATACCGTCGGCACCATATCGTTTGAGCTTTGGGCGGTACGGTAGGTCGCGAACTCCCGGTCGCGGCCCGCGTGCTCCGTATCGTGGTTTTGGCTGTTTTGGCGGTCCTGGTCCATGGGCGCTACCACTCGATTGTCTCGATAGACACGGGATTTTGCTGGACCGTCTCGCTCTCCACGCGGCCGCTCTTAAAGCGGATCAGGCGATCGGCCATGGGCGCCAGCGCAGAGTTGTGGGTGATGATAATGACCGTAATGCCCTGCTTGCGACAGGTGTCCTGCAGCAGCTGCAAGATCTGCTTGCCGGTTTTGTAGTCGAGGGCGCCCGTGGGCTCGTCGCATAGAAGCAGCTTGGGGTTTTTGGCCAGCGCGCGGGCAATGGACACACGCTGCTGCTCGCCGCCCGATAGCTGCGCGGGGAAGTTAGCAAGGCGGTCGCCCAGGCCAACCTGGCAAAGCGTTTGCTCGGCATCGAGCGAATCGGGGCAGATTTGCGCCGCAAGCTCAACATTTTCGAGCGCCGTCAGGTTGGGGACCAGATTGTAGAACTGGAAGACAAAGCCGACGTCGGCGCGGCGGTATTCCACGAGCTGCGCCTCGTTAGCGGAGCTCACATCGCGCCCGTCCACCGTCACGGTGCCGGAAGTCGCCGTATCCATGCCACCCAGAATGTTGAGCGCCGTGGTTTTACCGGCGCCCGAAGCGCCCAAGATAATGGCAAGCTCGCCACGCTCAACGGTAAAGCTCGCGCCGTCGAGCGCGTGAATGCGGGCATCGCCCTCGCCGTATGCTTTGATGACGTCTTTAAATTCGATATAGGCCATCGATCGGTTCCCATCTGGTCGGATAACTCTTTAGTATTACCCATTTCGCACCTATCAAAAAGAGACAGGTTTATTTTGGCAGGTTTTATATGGGGAAACGTACCTCTTTGGGGGCAGCGCGGGACGCGCAGGGGCGGCCGTGCAGATCGGCACAGCCGTCTCACGTGGAATCGACCGACGCCTGCCTTTCCGTGACACCGGCAACTCGTTTTTGCTTGTTGGCATGGCCGCCATTATGCCTTGGGACTGAGCACTCAAATTCTCACTCCTCATTGCCACGCTTGCCGCAAGCTATCAGGGTGACGAGATGACGACGCTCGCTGTAGCAGCGCAGCCACACTCTATAAGCGAGGCGTTTGCCAGCAAAAAAGCGCGCGACAGGGTAAGCCCGCCGCGCGCTATCCTATGCGGACTAGTTATTGTTGTTGGTCATCGAGGCCACTGCTGCCGCAAGATTGGAAATGGGCATCGTCTGCAACCAGATGCGACCGGGACCGGTGAGCACGGTGTTGAACACGCCCTCGCCACCAAACATGATGTTTTTGACGCCCTTGACCATTTTAGCGTCGATGCTCACGGTCTCCTCAAAGCCGGCCACGTTGCCGGTATCCACAATCATCTGCTGGCCAGCAGCGAGCTCGTACTCAACCAGGTCGCCGTCGATCTCGGCAAAAGCAACACCCGAGCCCGTGAGCTTCTGCATGATAAAGCCCTCGCCGCCAAAGACGCCGGCCTTTGCCTTCTTGTTAAAGTGAATGCTCAACTCGACGCCACTTTCCGCGGCAAGGAACGAACGCTTCTGCAAAATCCAGCTCTTGCCCGGACCGATCTCGATTGGCACGATGCGGCCGGGGAAGCAGGAGCCAAACGCGATCATGCCATCGCCACGCGCGGTCCAAATGTTTTGGAACAATGCCTCACCCGAAAAAGCCTTGGAGAACATCTTGCCGATGCCACCGCCCGAGGTAGACATTTCCATGTTGGGGGTCATCCAAGCCATGGCGCCGCTTTCGGTGATCATGGATTCGCCATCGCTAAGGTTGCATGTAACAACCGGGAAAGCCCCTCCGCCGATCTCGTACTGCATGACCGTCTCCTTTCCACTCAGGAGCCGAATAACGATGCCTATATTTTAGCAGGTAGAGATGCATATGTTCACACCGCCCATGCCCTCTCCTGCGGACGTTTCCCCAGATAAAACCTGCCAAAATAAACCTGTTCCTTTTTGGCAGGTTTTAAAGGCAAACGGTGAAGGTGATCTGGTTGCCGTGACCGGATACGGTGGCGGCGCCTCCATGGGCCTCGGCGATGGCACGCACCACGGACAGGCCCACGCCCGAGCCACCCGTCTTGGAGCTGCGCGACGCATCCGCACGATAGAAGCGATCGAACAATCGGTCCAGGTCGCCCTCGGGCAGCTCGTCCACGGCGTTCGATACGACAAGCTCGGCGGCGCCCTTGCCTTTGCCGTGCGAAACGGCGCACAGGCTCAGCTCAATCACGCTGCCCTCGCTCGCATAGCGCGTGGCGTTGTCCAGTAGCAACTCAACCACCTGCGCCACCGCCGCGGCATCGGCATGGGTCCGCACGCCGGTCGCAATCGACGTCGACAGGCGCTTACCGCCTGAGACCACCACCGACTTAAACGGCGCCGCCGCCTTGTTCACCGCCTCCGAAAGATCGATCGACGCCATGGTAAAGCCCGCCGAGCCCTCGTCCATGCATGCCAAGAACACCAAGCGCTCCGTGAGCGCCGATAATAGCGCACCCGCACTCGCCTTAGTGCTGCCTTAGCAGGTCGATGAGCATATTTAAAAAAGCAAGGTTATAGCTTAGTCGGACTTAAGGAACGGGCGGCTTCACATCTCGCCCTGCAAACAACGCCCGTACAGCGAGCGCGCTTGCCGCATGGGCGTTGCGGCCGCCTGCAGCTTATAGATAGGCACCCTCGAGGCGCAGCAGCCACTCCTTGCGATCCAGTCCACCGGCGTATCCGTTGAGCGATCCGTCGGCCGCGACCACGCGATGGCACGGCACGATAATCGAAATAGGGTTGCGAGCGACCGCAGCCCCCACCGCGCGAGGAGATACAACGGGCGCTTCATTTCCCGGCACACGATGTCGAGCCGCAACACGCTGGGCGATCTCGCCATACGTAGCGACCTCGCCACGCGGAATTGAAAGTAGCTCAAACCAAACCTCACGCTGAAACGCCGTGCCAATCAAATGCAACGGCGGCGTAAACCGAGGCTCCTGCCCCGCAAAATAGGCGTTGAGCCAAGCCCAAGAACGCTCTAGCACCGAAGAAGCCGCGCCATTGGCCGGATTTACCGTCTGCATGCCCCCGGCACCCGAAACTGCATCGGTGCCCTCAACGTATTCGGCGCTTTCTTTAAGAAGCGTGGAACCAAAGTGCTCCTGCCCCTCAAACCAAAGCCCCGTCAGACCGCGGCCATCAGCGGCAAGCAAGATTTCGCCCAAAGGCGAAGCAAACGTCGTCGTGACCACCAGCGGCTCCCTTCAAAACTCCGCAACATAATACCGCGAATTGTACAGACAACCCCGCAGATACGTCTGGGCGGGCTCGCAATTACTTAAGCGAGACTGTTTTCCCTAATCAAGCGAAAAAGACGCAGGGCATCGACACCAGAGCGGTACCCCTGTCAGCCGAGCTCTAATACTTTCCCGAGAAGTGAACGAGTAAAAACGAAGTCCCGGAGCATCCACACCTTTAGACCGCAAAACCGCAGGATTCGCGCTGCAAAACCGCAGGACATAGCAATCAAAAAATGCCAATGCTTCGGGGGTCCAAATAAGGTCGTTCACTTCACGGGAAAAGTATTAGACCTCAATTCGCACCAAGCCCAAAGTCACCCCAGGCAGCAGGCGCGAAGCGCCGAGGCCGCCGCCGGGACTAGGGCCCGCAACAACCACGTGCCCCCACATCAGCCCAGCGGCCCCAACCAGCAACGGCCCCATCGCAGGCCGCTCGCAGCCGAGTCACCGCAGGCGGGGGCCGGGCTTGGTTTTCAGAACATTCCGCAGACCAGTGTGGCGCCTTGTCCGCAGCTCCGAAGGAGCAGGACAAGGCGCCACACATGGTCGAGGACGTTCTGAAAACCAAGCCCGGCCCCCGCCGGACAGGTCCACCGCTACTCGCAGAGCAGCTTAGCGATCTGGACGGCGTTGGTTGCCGCGCCCTTACGGATTTGGTCGCCGCAGCACCAGAAGGTAATGCCACGTGCGGCCTCGGGGTTCGAGATGTCGCGGCGTACGCGACCGACCCAAATCAGGTCCTGGTCGGAGGTGTCCATCGGCATGGGGAAGCGATCGTGCGCATCCTCGGCACTCATGTCGTCAACCAGCTTGACGCCCGGAGCGGCAGCCAGCGCAGCACGGGCCTCTTCCACCGTGATGTCGCGCTCAAACTCGAGCGTAATGCTCTCGGAGTGCGAGCGCAGCACGGGCACGCGCACGCAGGTGCAGTTCACGCGCAGCTCGGGCAGGTGCATGATCTTGCGGCCCTCGTTTTGCAGCTTCATCTCCTCGGAGGTAAAGCCCTCTTCCTTGACGCCGCCAATCTGCGGAATCAGGTTGCTCGCCAGCTGGGCGGCAAACGCGCGCGGCTCGGGAATCTCTTCGCCACGGCCCAGGGCGGCCAGCTGGGCCTCAAGCTCGGCCATGCCGGGGGCACCAGCGCCCGAAGCCGCCTGGTACGTCGAGACGATCATGCGCTTCACGCCAGCGAGCTGATGCAGCGGCCACGTGGGAACCAGGCCGATAATGGTCGCGCAGTTGGGATTGGCGATAAGACCGTGATGCCACTTGATGTCGTCGGCATTAATCTCGGGCACGACCAGCGGTACCTCGGGATCCATACGGAAGGCATGGCTGTTGTCGACCACGACGGCGCCGCGCTTGACGGCCTCGGGCAGCAGCTCCTTGGCGATATCGTCGCCGGCAGCGCCGAGCACGATGTCGCAGCCCTCAAAAGCCTCGGGGCAAGCCTCCTCAATCACAGCCTGCTCGCCGCGGAACTCGACGGTCTTGCCCGCAGAGCGTGCGCTCGCCAGCAGCTTGAGCTTGCCGACCGGGAACTCCTGCTCGTTCAGGCACTCGAGCATCTGGGTGCCCACGGCTCCCGTCGCGCCCAAAATAGCAACCGTGTACTGTTTCATGCTTCCCCCTTTAAAGGTTGTGGCTATCGCCCGCACGCCAAGCAGGCCGATTATTGTTGCCAGTGTATACAAGAACGGGGCAGGCACGAAACCCGCCCCGTCGAAACGAAACCGAAACGAAACGCCCCGCCGTAGATTTTTTGACATGACCCAAAAATCTACCGAGCAGTCGCTACTTTTTGAGCGCGGCCAGAGCGGGATCAACCGGCGCGGAAGCCTCCAGGTCGGAGACCTTCACAATGCCATTTTCGTCGGAGAAGGCACGGTAAATGGTCCGAATCGCCAGGTCAAAGTCCTTCTCCTCGACACCGATAATGATGTTGATCTCGTCGCAGCTCTGCGAAATCATACGCACGCTCACGCCAGCCTGGCCGAGCATGCCAAACAGATGGCCCGAGATACCTGCACGGCCGCGCAGGTTACGACCGACGGTCGCGATAAGCGCCAGACCCTCAACGACCTCGATCTCGAGCGGCTCGACCTCCTGCTGGATGTCGCCCACGAGTGAGTACAGCGAATCGTGCACATCCTGCTCCTGCACCACGGCGCCAAAGCGGTCGACGCCGGTGGGCATATGCTCGACGGAAACGTCATAGCGCTCGAAGACCGAAAGCGCACGGCGCATAAAGCCAACGCGGGGCTTGGTGCGGTCGCGGGCCACGTTGATGGCGACAAAACCGCGCTTGCCGGTCACGCCGGTAATGATGGGCTCTGCCTCGCCTTCATCAGCCGTCTCGCTAATGATGGTGCCGGGGTCCTGCGGCGCATTGGTGTTCTTGATGACCAGCGGAATGCCCGCCTCGCGCACGGGGAACACGGCCTCCTCGTGCAGGACGCTTGCGCCCATGTACGAAAGCTCGCGCAGCTCCTCGTAAGTAACGCGCGCAATGGGCTGAGCCTCGGGAACAATACGCGGGTCGGCAGAATAGAAGCCCGAGACGTCGGTCCAGTTCTCGTACAGGTCGGCGCCCAGGCACTTGGCCAGAATCGAGCCCGAGATATCGCCGCCGCCACGATCGAGCAGCTTGATCTGGCCCTCACGCGTCGCGCCGTAGAAACCGGGCATAACAAAGCCGCCCTGCTGACCGTACTCCTGCACCAGCTCGGAGGTGCGATTCATGCTGAGCGTACCGTCGTGATGGAACGCCACGACCGTCGCGGCATCCAGGAACGGCAGGCCCAGGTACTCGGCCATCAGGCGAGCGGTAAAGTACTCGCCGCGGCTTACGAGCTCCTCAGTAGAGTAGCCACCGGAGCGAGCACGCTCGGCAAAGGCCGCAAACTCTTCGCGGATGGGATAGGTGAGCCCCAGCTCGTCAGCGATATCAAAATAGCGCTGGCCGATGTCCTCGAGCAGCTCCTCGCACGACACGTGGTACTTGACGTGCGCGTTGACCAAGTAGAGCAGATCGGTCACCTTGGTGTCGCCCTTAAAACGGCGACCGCAGGCAGAAACCACCACAAAACGGCGGGCCGGGTCGGCATCGACAATGGCCTTGATCTTCTTAAAGTGTTCGGCGTCGGCGACCGACGAGCCGCCAAACTTGGCAATCTTAATCATGGGCTGGAGGTTACCTTTCTAAAAAGCCTCTGCGAACCTATTTTGCGCGCTCTGATACCATGGTTTCACCGATTGGGACCAAGGCATCCGAGGAGCAGTGTTATATGGGAACTTATCATAGTACACGAGGACGCACTTTATCGTGCTCAAGTAAGGTGGCAATCCGTACCGGCATCGCTCCCGACGGGGGTTTGTTTGTCTCGGACGAGCTCGGCACCCAGCAGGTCGATATCAGCTCGCTTGCAGATAAATCGTACTTTGAAATCGCTCAAGATGTGTTGGGAATGTTACTGAATGATTACACGACCGAAGAAATATCGGCCTGTGTGAATGAGGCATACCGCGGCACGTTCGCGAGCGAAGAGGTCACGCCGCTCGTCAAACTCGACGCCGCACCGGGCGCTGACGTCCCTCAGACCTATGTGATGGAGCTCTTTGGCGGCCCCACAAGCGCCTTCAAGGACGTCGCCCTGCAGATGCTCCCCCGTCTGACGGCCCGCACTTCCGCCAAGGACGGCGGCGCCGAGCGCATCATGATCGTCACCGCCACGTCGGGCGACACGGGCAAGGCAGCACTCGCCGGCTTTGCCGACGCCCCGGGCACGGGCATCACCGTCTTTTATCCCGAAGGCAAAGTCAGCCGCGTGCAGAATCTGCAGATGTCCACGCAGGAGGGCGATAACGTCGCCGTCTGCGGCATCCGCGGCAACTTCGACGATGCCCAGAGTGCCGTCAAGCGCATCTTTGCCGATAAGGAGCTTGCCGAGCGCCTGGAAGCCGCCGGCACTGTGCTTTCGAGTGCCAACTCCATCAACGTCGGCCGCCTGGTGCCGCAGGTTGTCTACTACTTTGCCGCCTATGCGCAACTGCTGCGCGCCGGCGCTATCGAGGCTGGCGACGCCGTAGAGTTCTGTGTGCCCACCGGCAACTTTGGCGATATCTTGGCCGGCTACTACGCCAAGTGCATGGGTCTGCCCGTCGCCAAGCTCGTCGTGGCGAGCGACAAGAACAACGTGCTTGCCGACTTCCTGACCACCGGCGTTTACGACCGTAACCGCCCGTTCTTCACGACCATCTCGCCGTCGATGGACATCCTTATTAGCTCCAACCTGGAGCGCATGCTCTACTTCTTGTCCGACGGCGACTGCGAGCTCGTTGCCGGCCTTATGGAGCAGCTGGCACAGACTGGTCGCTACGAAGTTCCCGCCGACCTGCTGGCAAAGATTCAGAGCGTCTTTGGTTGCGGTTGGGCCAGCGAGGACGAGGTCCTCACTGCCATCAAGAGCTGCTGGGACGCGAACGGCTACGTGATCGACCCGCACACCGCTTGCGGCTATCACGTCTTTGAGCAGGTCGCTCCCGCCGAGGGCGCCAAGGCCCGCGTGTTGCTTTCGACCGCCAGCCCCTACAAGTTCCCGCGAGCCTGCTGCGACGCCTTGGGCCTCGACGTTCCCGAGGATGATTTTGAGGCTATGCGTGTGCTCGAGCAGGCCACCAACACGGTCGCCCCGACCCAGCTCGCCGAACTCGAGTCCAAGCCCGTCCGCTTCGAAGACGTCTGCGACGTCGATGAGATGGCAAGCTACGTCGAGTCTGCAGCAAAACGAATGAGCACCAACTAAACCCCTTATTAAGCGCCGGCGAAAGCCGGCGCACCTTCTTTTTATTAAGCTTTCGGGATGATGACGAGCATGCGAGCGGGTCTGGCCGTTTAGTTCGTCGCGAGTTCCGCACGAGCCGGAAAGCACTTAATGTGCTTTCCGAGCGAGCCAGGACTGCCCGAGCAGCGAACTAAACGGCCAGACCCGCCCAGGAGGACCCACATGATCAAAATCACCGTCCCAGCAACCAGCGCCAACCTAGGCATCGGCTACGACACCCTCGGCATGGCCGTCAGCCTCTACTCGCACTTCACCTTCGAGCGTACCGACAAGCTCACCATCACGGGCTGCCCCGAGGAGTTCCAAAACGAGAACAACCTGGTCTATGTGAGCTTTGTCGATGCTCTGGCCGCCTGGGGCGAGCAGGCCTTCCCCGTTGCCATCGACATCCAGACCGACGTGCCCGTCGCTCGCGGCTTGGGTTCCAGCTCCACCTGCGTCGTCGCTGGCATCATGGCGGCCGCCGCGCTGACGGGCCACACCGTCGACCGTGCCGAGCTCGTCCGCATTGCCACCGAGGTCGAGGGCCATCCCGATAACGTCGCCCCTGCCATCCTGGGCGGTGCCGTTTGCTCCTTTACGCCGACTGATTCGCTCCCCCAGTGCCTGCGCTACGAGGTGAGCGATCGCTTGCGTTTTATTACCGTGATTCCGCCCTACGAGGTGCATACGAGCGAGGCGCGCAAGGTTGTGCCGCAGGAGATTCCACTCTCCACCGCCGTATGGCAAATGGGCCGCATCGCCGGCATGACGCGCGGCCTGGAGACCGGCGACCTTGACCTGATTGCCGCCGCCAACGACGACCGCATCCAGGAGCCCTATCGCCGCCGCCTGATTCCCGATTACAACGCCGTGCGCGACACCTGCCTTAATGGCGGCGCCAAGACCATCTGGATCAGTGGCTCCGGCTCGACCCTTATGGCTGTAACCGATGACACTATCGTAGCCAAGTTCCTGCAGGTCAAGCTGCGCGAGCAGTTCCCCAAATGCGACACGCACATTCTGACGTGCGACACCGAGGGCGCTCAAATCGAGTACCTGTAGACATCGCTGGTTAATCCCTTCGGGCCGCCCAAGGGTATCCCCTTAAAAACGTCCTCGCACTTGAGGCCCGCTTATCCTGCTCCTTCGGAGCTACGGATAAGCGGGCCTCGTGCTGCGGAATGTTTTTAAGGGGATACCCTTGGGCGGCCCTACAGCAACGTGGTCGACGATGTCTATAGGAACCCACGCTTTGAAGGGGCACCGGGCTGATGGTTTGGCTTTTTATTGGTGGGGGCCCTTACTGGGATGGGACCCTTACTAGAGGCAGGCCTCGGCGATGCGGCGCTTGAGTTCATCGATACCGGTGCCAGTCTGGGAGCTTGTGATGATTACGTTTTCGGCCGGGACGTTGAGCTGCTTTTTGATGGCTGCTGCCTGGCGGGCCTGCTGGGTGCGGCTGAGCTTGTCGGCTTTGGTGAGGCAGACGATAAAGTTGAACTCGTTGCCCTGCAGGTAGTCGATCATGTCATGATCGAGCTTGCTGGGGTCGTGACGAATGTCCACCAGCGAGACGACCAAGTTAAAGCTGCGCTCGGAGTCGAAAAAGTCGCCGATAAGCTCGGCCCAGCGGTCGCGCTCGGCCTTAGAACGACGGGCGAAACCATAGCCCGGCAGGTCGACGAAGTGCACGTCGTCGGCCTCGAAGAAATTGATGTTGCTTGTCTTGCCCGGTGTGCTCGAAACCTTGACCAGGTTCTTGCGGCCAAAGAGCTTGTTCATAATCGACGACTTGCCCACATTGGAGCGGCCGACAAAGCTCACTTCGGGGCAGGTGGACTCGGGAATCTGCGAAACCTTGCCGTAGCTGGCGACGAACTTGGCAAGCTGGTAGTTAATGGAATCGGCCATGGACACTCCTTGGTCGTAGGTTCTTACAAAAGAGCGCGCTATTGCGCAGCGGCAATGCGGCGGACGATATCGAGCGTGATGTTACTTGCGACACGCGCGTACTCGAACAGATCGAACTCTCGGTCGCAAATTGCATCATACGCCTCGTCACAATTATCGCTGATAGCGCGCAACACCAGGCAATCGACACCATTTTTGGTTGCGACATGGGCAATCGCCGCGCCCTCCATGCCGACACAATCGGCATGCGTCGCTTCGATAGCGTCGTTACGCATGGCGGCGCCCGTCACAAAGCGGTTACCCGTGGCAATCGTGCCGACCAGGAACTGTTTGGTGCCCTCGTTCGAAGCGACTGCATTTGTCGAAGCGTCAACGAACCCACGCTCAGCAAGCACGTCGACGGCAATATCGACCAGCGCGGGCGTCGAACCAAACTCCTCAAGCCCCGGTGCGGACTCGGCGATAAGCGCGGTATCGGTATCCAGATAGCGTAGGCGTTTGCCAATGACCACGTCGTCGATATGGAGCTTGGGGTTCAAACCGCCCGCAATGCCCGAAAACACAACAGCCTGCGGAGCATACTTGCTAATGAGGTGCTGTGTTGCAGCGGCGGCGTTCACCGTGCCCATGCCCGCCGTTGTGGCGACAACTGTCAGGCCGTCGAGCTCGCCGCTCACAACGGTCAAGCCTGCCTCCCGTGCCTCGCAAACGTCGCTCAGCTCTTCCTTAATCTGCATGATCTCTTTTTCGAGCGCACCGATAATCGCGATGGTAGCCATACCATTCCCCAAACCTATACGAAATTCTCAACCACGGTATGGTACCAGCATTTTGTTTGACCTCGCCAAACGAACACGCTAAGCCAGTGCAGCTCGCGTATCAAACAGCGCCCTTGCAATCGCGGCCGTAACCTCACTCGAGCGGTCGCTCCACGGCATCGATGTCATGACGCTCATGACATAGGTACGGCCATCGATGTCGATAGCAGGCATTTCTTTCCAAAGATATTCAGTCGCGTTTGAGGTGTCTCTAAACAATAAACAGGCGCTTCTATGCAAAAACACCGATTCCGTTGCGCATCTTTGCCCAAAACGCAGTTGCGGTGAAATAGTTCCTGTTTGGGCGGCATAAGCCGAAAAACAAGAACTATTCCACCGCAACTTGACGGGGCTCCTTAGCAATCAACTAGGTGCCCGGGGGCACTCATTTAAGTCTGTCCCCAATGAGTGCCGCTAGCCGATGGCGTTTTTGAGTTCGGCGCGGCGCTTTTTCATGCCGGCCATGACGGCGTTGCGCAGCTCGGGCATGCGCGCGGTATCCATCTGGGGCACGCCCTCGAGCTTATAGGGAATACCCAGTTGCTCGTACTTGACGACACCCATCGTGTGATACGGCAGCATTTCCAGGCCCACCACGTTGTGCCATGGAGCGATCAGGCGACCGAGCTTCTCGCATTCCTCCGCCGTGTCGGTGATACCCGGCACCACCACATGGCGAATAACAACCTTAATCTTGCGATGGGCAAGCTCATCGCCAAACGCCAGGATGCGCGCAGGATCGCAGCCGGTCAGCTTTTTATGCTCAACCGGATCGGCATGCTTGATGTCGAGCAGCACCATATCGGTCTCGTTGAGAACAGCATCGAACTTCTCCGGATGCTTGGGGTCAAATGCATAGCCACAGCTATCTAGGCAGGTATGTACACGGCCATCGGGGTTGTTGTGCATTGCACGGAACAGGTCGGCCAAAAACTCGGGCTGCAGGAGCGGCTCGCCACCGGACACCGTAATGCCACCGCTGCGATAGAACTCGTGGTTACTCTGGAACTCATCCATCAGGTGCTCGACGGTCACCATGGTGCCGCCGTTGACCGACCAGGTATCGGGATTGTGGCAATACGCGCAGCGCATGGGACAGCCCTGAACAAACACCACAAAGCGGATGCCGGGTCCGTCGACCGTTCCCATCGTCTCGATCGAATGCACGCGGCCAAGGGCAAACGCAGAGTCCTCGGGACGAGCGTCCACACCCTCAAGCGTCATTTCTGCCATTCGCGCTACCTTGCCTCTCCTTGGATGCAACCAATTAAAATGCCAGAGTCATTCTAGCCCATGCGTTTGCGTTTAAACGCCTCGGACTAGAACGGCACGTTTTAATCTATCCCCCATCACCAAGGCTGGGGGCTACGTCGAGATGTCAGGCTGGAGAACGCTCGCCTGCGGCCTTTACGCCTTAAGCGTGAGCACCGCACCGAAGGCGGTCGGGCCGCAGTGGCTCGAGATGACGCCGCCGACCTGAGTCCAGGTAACGTCCTTAAAGCCCAGGTCGTGCGCATAGACTTCCATATCGTCGCGCAGCTCCTCGGAAAGGCCCACTGAATACGCCAAACCAATGTGCGAGTAATCAATATCGCCCTTCGCAACCATGTGGTCAATAAAGGCACGGGCACATTTGAGCATAGAGCCGCGGAGCTTCTTGGTCGCCACGAATTTGCCACCCGTTACCTCAATGCAGGGCTTAATCTTGAGCAGATGGGCGCCAAGAAACGCGACGTTGGACAAGCGACCGCCCGCCTTAAGGAAGGCAAGGTCCGTAGGAACAAAGCCCAGCAGCACGCGGTCCATGACGGAGTTTGTAAATGCAAAGATCTCGTCGACGGTGGCATCGGGGTGAGCCTCGATGTATTTGGCAGTCTCGACGACAACGAGCGACTGGCCCACCGAGACAAAGCGCGTGTCCATGGAGAACACGTAGTCGCGCCCCTGGGCCGCAATCTTAGAGGACTGATGCGAACAGGTCGTGGCCTCGGAATATGCAAGATGCAAAATAGTCGCGTCGGGTTGCTCGGCATGGATGCGGTCGTACACATGCGCAAAATCCGCCGGCGAGCAACCGCTGGTCTTGGGCATCACACCAAACTCGTTGCAGCGCGAGTAAATCTCAAGCGGGTCGATCGATCCGTCTTCGACGGTCTCGTCACCAATCGTGACATGCATGGGCACGCGCACGATGCCATAGCGCTCGCAGAGCTCCGGCGTCACATCCGAACCAGACTCAACCACGATTACGTACTTGCCCATTATCATCACAACCCATCTCGACGTTGGCTTTTGAATATGTGACGCACGTCCGCCGTCCTGCTGCAGAACGGCCTCCAAGCGCCAAAGAGACGCCGCCCCTTGCACACAACAAAGGACAGCGTCTCCCTGGAAAACTCCGTGCTTATCTGAGATTCTACACGGTTTATTAAGGAGTGTTACTTATTCCGCAAACGGTAGCTATACGCGATAAACGGTAGCAAGCAAGAATCCAGAACGCTCAACCCATTAGGAGAGTTCCGCCTAAAGGGTAACTACACAGGACCCCGCCGGGGCTGTTTGGGCTACCTCCCAAAATATTCCGCAGGACGCAAGAAGCCCTCGCCGCACGAAGTGCGCAGCGAGGGCTTCTTGCATGTCCGAGGACGTTTTGGGAGGTAGCCCAAACAGCCCCAGCGATCCTGCGGGAGTTAAACCCCTTTAGAACTTGTTGTGGAAGGTACGCGAAATGACCTCGTCCTGCTGCTCCTTGGTGAGCGTGTGGAAGTTCACGGCGTAGCCGGAAACGCGAATGGTCAGCTGCGGGTACTTCTCGGGGTGAGCCTGAGCGTCGAGCAGCGTCTCACGGTTGAAGACGTTGATGTTCAGGTGGTGGCCACCCTTCTCGGCGTAAGCGTCGAGCATGTGGACCAGGTTATCGGCCTGAGTCTCGGAAACTTCAGAAACCTTCATAATGTGTCTCCTTCGATTGATAGGCGCCGGCCGAAACCGGCGCGCTAATCAGTAATCGTTATTGTTAGTATAGCACTAACAATAGTTACTCGCCCAGCTGATCAAGGTCGATATCACCAAAGAACACCTGGTCCTCCTTGCCGAGCGCGCCCGGGATGATGGAGAAGGTGTTGGAGATGCCGTCCTGAGCATCGCGGAACGGGAGCTTGGAAACCGAAGACAGCGAAGCGATGGCGCCGTGGCTATCGCGCTTGTGCATGGGGTTAGCACCCGGGGCGAAGGGCTGGCCAGCCTTGCGGCCATCAGGCGTAGAACCGGTCTTCTTGCCGTACACGACGTTGGAGGTGATGGTCAGAACCGAGGTCGTGGGCACGGAGTTGCGGTAGGTGTCGTTCATGCGGATGTACTCCATGAACTGGTGCACAACGTCGTGAGCGATCTGGTCGACGCGGTCGTCGTCGTTACCGTACTTGGGGAACTCGCCCTCGGTCTCGAAGTCGACAATGATGCCGTTCTCGTCGCGGACGGGGTGGACCTTGGCGTACTTGATGGCGGACAGGGAGTCAGCCACGACGGAAAGGCCAGCAATGCCCGTAGCGAACCAGCGGTGCACGTGCTTGTCGTGCAGAGCCATCTGGATGCGCTCGTAGCAATACTTGTCGTGCATGTAGTGGATGATGTTCAGCGAGTTGACGTACACGCCAGCGAGCCACTTCATCATGTCGTTGTACTTGGCCACAACGTCGTCGTAATCGAGCGTATCGCCCTCGACGGCGCGATACTTGGGGCCGACCTGCTTCTTGGAGACCTCGTCAACACCGCCGTTGAGTGCGTACAGCAGGCACTTGGCCAGGTTGGCGCGGGCGCCGAAGAACTGCATCTCCTTGCCGATGCGCATGGAGGACACGCAGCAGGCAATGCCGTAGTCGTCGCCGTGGTAGACGCGCATGAGGTCGTCGTTCTCGTACTGAATCGAGGAGCTGGCGACAGAAGTCTTGGCGCAGAACTTCTTGAAGTTCTCGGGCAGACGGGTCGACCACAGAACGGTCATGTTGGGCTCGGGGCTGGTGCCCATGTTCTCGAGCGTGTGCAGGTAGCGGTAGCTCATCTTGGTAACGAGCGTACGGCCGTCAACACCCATGCCGCCGATGGACTCGGTGACCCACTGCGGATCGCCGGTAAACAGGGCCTGGTACTCGGGGGTACGGGCAAACTTGACCATGCGGAGCTTCATGATGAAGTGATCCACGAACTCCTGGATCTGCTCCTCGGTGAAGGTACCGTTGGCAAGGTCGCGCTCAGCGTAGATGTCGATGAACGTGGAGGTACGGCCGATGGACATAGCGGCGCCGTTCTGCTCCTTGACGGAAGCGAGGTAGGCGAAGTACATCCACTGGATGGCCTCCTGCGTGTTGGTAGCAGGGTTGGAAATGTCGAAACCATAGGTCTCGGCCATCATCTTGAGCTCGCCGAGGGCGCGGATCTGCTCCTGCAGCTCCTCACGATCGCGGATGTTGTCGGCGGTCATGACCGTCGGGGTGGAAGCCTTCTGGGCCTCCTTGTCCTTGATCAGGTAGTCGACGCCGTACAGGGCAACACGACGGTAGTCGCCGATGATGCGGCCGCGGCCATAGCCATCGGGCAGACCGGTGATGATGTGGGCCGAGCGGCAGGCGCGCATCTCGGGGGTGTAAACATCGAAGACGCCAGCGTTGTGGGTCTTGCGCTCGAAGGTGTAGCGCTCGACAACGTTCTCGTCGACCTTATAGCCGTGCTGGCTGGCAGCCTGGCAAGCGATGCGGATACCGCCGTTGACGTGCAGCGCGCGCTTGAGCGGCTTGTCGGTCTGGAGGCCGACGATGGTCTCCTTGTCGCGATGGGCGTTATCGATGTAGCCAGCGGGGTGGCTCACGATACCCGTGACGGTCTTGGTGTCCATATCGAGGACGCCGCCCTGCTCGCGCTCCTTGAGCAGCAGGTCGAGAACCTCGCCCCACAGCTCCTTGGTACGCTCGGTCGGGCCGGCGAGGAACGACTCGTCGCCCTCGTAGGGGGTGTAGTTCTTCTGGATGAAGTCTCGGACGTCAACCTCTCCCGTCCAGATGCCTTCCTTGAAGCCTTCCCATGCCTCCTGCATTGTGTAACCACGCTCCTAGTTACGTGTAATGCGGCGCTCTCTCACACCGCTGCTTATTGAATTCTTGAATTATCGGCTTGCACTACCGGCTTCTTCCGTTCTTCACCACACGTTGGTACAGGGAAAAACGTTTGTCCACCTTGGAACTGCAACCCAAAACCCAAGATTTCACCCGTTTGAGAAGGATAACATAGCCACCCCCTTCATCAGGGCTGTTATATGTTTCTTTTTTTATACCATTAGGGCGTTTTTAACAAATCCGCAGGAAATGCGAGCGCGAACAACTACCGTTCACCGATTTGTTTGGTATTTTTCCTTGCCTTTGTACGACGTTCACTCTAGCTGTTATGCCAGTTTTAGCGGGGTAAAGTGCCTCAGAGACCCCACAGAAACTGCAGGACGGCCACGGGATTTCCCCCGGGGCCGCCCTGTGGCATGGCTAGTTATTTAGCTTTGATTGTCGCTTGGCATTAGGCGGCTGAGGCGGCCTTGTCGGTCGTTGCTTTGCTGTGGCCCTGGCCCTCAAAATGCTTGTAGCACCAGCTGGTGACCAGCGGGGTCAAAATGGCCGTCACGATAGCACATGCTGCGACCTGCGCCGTAGCCGTCGCGAGCACCGCACCGCCGTACATGGCCTCGTTAACGCTTGCCATGGCAGCAGGCGTAGCCACATTGGCTCCGGCGCAGCTCGAAATGGCCGCACCTGCGACACCCGTACCGCCCGTGAGCTTATCGACCGCGATGACGGGAATTGCAAAGACTACCGAGCAGATCACGCCGAGCAGGATGCCGGGAAGACCACCGTTGATAAGCTGACCAAAAGTCATGGTCGAGCCCATGGCAAAGAAGACGAGCACAATGATGGCGGAAAGCGCCGGTGCCATCATCTTCTTAAAGCTCGGGAAGAGGTTGCCCAGGATAATGCCGACGATGATCGGCAGGATGGCGCCCACGAGCGACCAGCCGATCGGAGCCTGGCCGGCGGCGCCAAGGACAATCATCGTGACCGGAGGGCCGACAACGAGCGTGGTGATGGCGACGGCGCCACGCTCAGCCTCGTTGCCCATGGTGCCCATCAGTCCGGCGTACATAGCGTTGTTGGCACCCGTGCAAGCGGCCAGCATCACCATGGCCGAGATGCCAAACAGGTTGTCGTTGAATACATAAAGGATGAGCAGCGACACGGCAACGACCACGATCTGCTTGACGGCGATGATGATGGCGCCGCGGGCAGCGGCGGCAGGAGCACTCTTAAACGAAATCGTCGTACCGACGATGAGCAAAAAAGCGCCCACGAGCGGGCCTGCGCCCTGCTGGGTCATGCCGAGTGTAAAGCTGCCGAGCGTTTTGAACAGGTCGGGGAACAGCGTGTTGAGCAGGCAGCCCAACAAAAGCGGCACCAAAATATTGGCACCCGGGATGGAGGACATCTTAAAGAACGGCTCCTTTGCCGCCGGCGCCTCCACCGCAGTCGATTCACTCATATATATCTCCTTTGGATGCATGCGAATCGTAGCCGCACGCGCCTATATCAGAAAGAAGGCGACGGTCCCGAGTCGCAGGAGCCGTCGCCGAATAATCGTCGTGGGGTATTACCCGTCCAGGACGATGCCGCCGTCGCAGTCGCCGATCTCGCCGTTCACGAAGCTGGCGAGGTCGGAAGCGAAGAACAGCACCATCTGCGCAGGCTCGCTGGCCTGGGCGGCGCGGCCCAGAGGAATACCGTTGATGATGCGCTGAGAGTTCTCGTCAGAGAGAATCGAGGTCATATCGGTCAACGTGAGCGACGGGCACACGGCGTTGCAGCGGACGCCAAACTTGCCGCCTTCCTTGGCGACTGCCTTGGTTAGACCGTTAACACCGGCCTTGGAGCTGGCGTAGGCGGCGGTGCCGAGCAGGCCGCCACCGATCTTGCCCGCAACGGAACTCACGTTGACGATAGTGCCGGCATGGGCCGCCTTAAAGTGCGGGTACACGGCGTTCATCATGGTAAAGGTACCGTTGAGGTTGATGTCGATGGTGCGACGCCACTCGGTGTCATCGATCTCGTCGAACTTCTTGGTGCTGATGACGCCAGCGCAGTTGATCAGGATGTTGGTTTGCGGCAGGTCCGTAAAAATCTGCTCGACGGTCTCGCGCGCCTTGGGTGCATCGGCGACATCGAGCTGATAGAACTTGTTGCCCTCGCCAAGCTCGGCCACCGCGGCCTCGCCCTTAGCAGCGTTCCTTGCGATGAGCGCGACATGTCCGCCGCCCGTGACGATGCCCTTGGCGATCTCGAGGCCAATGCCCTGAGTGCCGCCCGTGACAATCGCGGTCTTGCCCGTGAAGTCAAATGCCATGACTCCAACCCCCTTGATTCAGGTGTCTCCTTGCGGGAAGTTGGAGCATCGCACGTGGCGATAAATGAGTCCCAGTCGTCATGGTGGTGACAACCCCCCGCCTAACCGCGGGCATAGTAGTTCTTTGAAACGCTTCAGCAATTGAATTTTTTAACTCTTTATGCGCTCTTTATATTGCCCACTGCATGAGGCCCGAATATGCGGGTATCATCTTTCACCGAAAGTAATTTCTAGTGTTAGGGGTTTTCGGTGGAAGATACCGATTTCCATGAGCTTGGACGTCAGCTCTTAACTGAGTTTGGCAGCATGTATCATCGCATTTCACGCTCTGCGGACAAAGCTCTCGGCGGCGAGATGGCTGTCATGCGCGCCCTCATGCTCGCTGGCGGTTCGCTCACGCCGAGCGAACTCGCAAATCGCGCCTGGGTCTCGAGTGCCCGCATCGCCAATATCTTACGCACTCTCGAAGCCAAGGGCTGGGTCGAGCGCGAGCACTCAAAGACCGACCGTCGTCGTGTACACGTCACGATGACCGACAAGGGATTCCAGAATCTCGAAATCAAACGTCGGGAATTCGAGGAGCGCACCGCGGCCTTCCTCGAGCAGCTCGGCGAAACAGATACCCAAGAGATGGTGCGCCTTCTAAGGCGTCTCAACGATATTATCGACTGCAATCAAGAAAGGAGAGATGCCGAGTGAGGATTCTCAAGCTCTTTAAAAAGCATGTCCCATCACTGTTCGCAGCTATCGTACTTATCGTAATCAGCTGCAACGCCGATCTGGCGCTGCCTACCTATATGAGCGACATCGTCGACGTGGGCGTGCAGCAAGGCGGCATCGCCTCGCCCGTGCCCGACACCATTCGCGCCGAATCGCTCGACGACCTCGAACTCTTTATGAGCGCCAAGGACGCCAAGACAGTAGAAGCTGCGTTTGGCAAGGCAGACAAAAACAGCATTCGCACGTACAGGGGAACCGAGGATGAGCGCGCCGACGGCGGCAAGATTGCCGATATCATGAGCCTGCCCGAGACCGTCGTCCTTTCGCTCAACCAAGGCATCGACGCCAGCTCCATGGGCGACATGATGGGCGCGTCCAGCGAGAAAGGCAACAGCGACGCCCAAGCCATGCCCACGCCCGAGCAAATGGCAGCGATGACGCCCGACCAGCTCGCCGAGATGCGGCAAAAGGCCGCAGCGGCGCAGAATATGCAAAAGCAGATTGATGCCGACGACGGCAAGATCACCATGAAGAGCCTGCGTCTAGGCGTTGAAGGCGGCCTAATCGACCAGGGCAAGCTCGTCGAGGGCGCCAACGGTATGGCGGACAAAATGGGCTCCATGTCGGGCTCCATCGTGACCCAACGCGCCGTGAGCTATGTGCAGGACGAGTACAAGGCGCAGGGTATCGACCCCGCCGACGTGCAGAACGCCTACCTGGGCCGCATGGCGACCACGATGTTTGGTCTGTGTCTGGTGTCGCTGGTCGCCACCATCCTGACCGGTGCCGTGGCTTCGCGCACCGCCTGCTCCATCGCCCGCGACCTGCGCCGCGAGACCTTCAACAAGGTTATGCACTTCTCGCCGGCCGAGGTGGGCAAGTTTAGCCAGGCCTCGCTCATCACCCGCTGCACCAACGACATTCAGCAGATTCAGATGGCCGCGACCCTGTTTATCCGCATGTGCCTGATGGCCCCCGTCATGGGCGTCGTCGCCGTCATGCGCGTCCTGGCCAACCACACCGGCCTGGAGTGGACCATCGCCGTGGCCATCATCGCGGTCTCGGCCGTCGTCGGCGTGCTCATGGGCCTCACCATGCCAAAGTTCAAAAAGATGCAGAGCTTTGTGGACCGCGTGAACCTCACCGCCCGCGAGCTGCTCGACGGTCTTATGCCCATCCGCTCGTTCAACCGCGAGGAGCATGAGCTCGAGCGTTTTGACAAGGCATCACTCGACCTGATGACCACGCAGCTCTACACCAACCGCGCCATGAGTTTTATGATGCCGCTCATGATGCTCGTCATGAACTGCATCACCGTGCTTATCGTCTGGTTTGGCGCGCAGGGCGTCTCGGACGGCGTGATGCAGGTCGGCAACATGATGGCGTTTATCTCCTATACCATGCAGATCGTCATGGCGTTTATGATCCTCACCATGGTTTCGGTTATCCTGCCCCGTGCCGAGGTCGCAGCCGAGCGCGTGGAAGAGGTCATCACTTGCCCCACGAGCATCAACGACCCCGCCTCGCCCAAACTGCCCGCGGCCAGCGCGCCGCACGGCGAGCTGTGCTTCCGCGACGTGAGCTTCCAATACCCCGACGCCCGCGCCGATGTCATCAGCGGCGTGAACTTCACCACGCACGCCGGTCAGATGCTCGGCATCATTGGCTCCACGGGCTCGGGCAAGTCCACGCTCGTGCAGCTGATTCCGCGCCTGTACGACGTCACGGGCGGCAGCATTTCGCTCGACGGCATCGACGTGCGCGACATGACCCTTTCCGAACTGCGCCGCCGCATTGGTTACATCCCGCAGCAGGGTCGTCTGTTCTCGGGCACCGTTGAGAGCAACCTCAAGTTTGCCGGCAACATGGTGAGCGACGAGGACATGCACCGGGCCGCGCGCATCGCCCAAGCCGAGGACTTTATCGCCGAGCGCGAGGGCGGCTACGACTCCCCCATCAGCCAGGGCGGATCCAATGTCTCGGGCGGCCAGCGCCAGCGTCTGGCCATCGCCCGCGCCCTGGCCAAAAAGCCCGAGGCCGTGGTGTTCGATGACTCGTTTAGCGCCCTCGACTACAAAACAGACGCGCGCCTGCGCGAGGAGCTTGCCAAAAACGTTACCGACGCCGCGCTCGTGGTCGTGGCCCAGCGCATCGCGACCATCATGCACGCCGACCAGATCATCGTGCTCGACGACGGCCACGTGGTGGGCACCGGTACGCACGAGGAGCTGCTGCACAGCTGCCCAGCGTACCTGGAGATCGCACAGTCGCAGCTTTCCGCCGAGGAGCTGGGGCTCACCCAAGAAGAAATTGAAGCCGTCATGGAAGGAGGCGAGCGCTAATGGCAGACAAGACCAAGACTCAGATTCCCAAGCCCACCCGCCGGCGCGGTCCCATGGGCCGCATGGGTGGCATGGGCCGCGGCGAAAAGGCCAAGGACTTTAAGGGTACCATGAGGCAGTTGCTCGGCTATATCGGTCAACACAAGGTTGCCGTGTTTGCCGCCGTCGCCTTTGCCGTGTGCTCGGTCATCTTTAACATTGTGGGACCCAAGGTGCTCGGCCAGGTTACGACCAAACTGTTCGAAGGCCTGGTCTCCAAGGTCAACGGTACCGGCGATGTCGACTTTGCCTGGATCGCCAAGACGCTCGGCTTTTTGCTCTGCCTGTATCTGGCAAGCTCTGTCTGCAGCCTCATCCAAGGCTGGCTTATGACCGGCGTCACGCAAAAGATTTGTTACCGTATGCGCAAGGAAATCGCCGCCAAGATCGCCGTCGTGCCGATGAGCTACTTCAACGGCCACAGCAAGGGCGACGTGCTCAGCCGCATCACCAACGACGTCGATACGCTGGGTCAGAGCCTCAACCAGTCCGTGACGCAGCTCATCACGTCAGTGACGCAGATTATCGGCGTGCTCGTCATGATGCTATCGATCAGCCTGCCACTTACCGGCGTCACCGTGCTCACGCTGCCGGCAGCCGCGATTATCCTAACCGTAATGATTCACTTCTCGCAGCCGTACTTCCGCGAGCAGCAGCAGGTCCTGGGCACCGTCAACGGCATTATCGAGGAGGACTTTGCCGGCCAGAACGTCATTCAGGTGTTCGACCGCGCCGAGGCCTCGATCGAGGAGTTCGACCGTCAAAACGACCGCCTCTTTATTAGTGGCTGGCGCTCGCAGTTCCTGTCGGGCCTGATGATGCCGCTTATGAGCTTGGTGGGCAACATGGGCTACGTGGGCGTCGTCGTGGTGGGCGCGCAGCTCGCGCTGACCGGCAATGCCACGCCTGGCGATATTCAGAGCTTTATCCAGTACGTTCGCAACTTTACGCAGCCCGTGCAGCAGCTGGGCAACGTGAGCAACACGATGCAGTCGATGGCCGCCGCCACCGAGCGTGTCTTTGAGTTCTTGGCCGCGCCCGAGGAGGAGCAGAAGGCCGACGCGCAGATCCCCGAGAAGCGTCCCGGCCACGTGGAGTTCGACCATGTCAAGTTTGGCTACACGCCCGACAAGACCATCATCCACGACTTTAGCTGCGAGGCGCAGCCCGGCCAAACCATTGCCATCGTCGGCCCCACCGGCGCCGGCAAGACCACGCTCATTAAGCTGCTGCAGCGCTTTTACGACGTGGACGGCGGTTCGCTGCGCGTCGAAGGCGTCGACGTGCGCGACTGGGACCGCGCGGCGCTGCGCGGCGAGTTTGCCATGGTGCTGCAGGACACCTGGCTGTTTAACGGCACCATCCGCGAGAACATCCGCTACGGACGCCCCGATGCGACCGACGCCGAGGTCGAGGCCGCCGCACGCGCCGCACGCTGCGACCACTTTATCCATACGCTCGCCGGCGGCTACGACTTTATGATCAATGAGGAGGGCACCAACCTCTCACAGGGCCAGCGCCAACTCGTGACCATCGCCCGCGCCATTTTGGCCGACCGCCCGGCGCTGATTCTAGACGAGGCGACTTCCAACGTGGACACCCGCACCGAGGAGCTCATTCAGCGCGCCATGGATGCGCTGATGCAGGGCCGCACGAGCTTTGTCATCGCGCACCGCCTGTCCACGATCCGTAACGCCGACGTGATCTTGGTGATCCGCGACGGCGACATCGTCGAGAAGGGCACACACGACGAACTGCTCGCCCAGGGCGGCTTCTACGCCGACCTGTACAACTCGCAGTTCGACGAAGCGGCGTAAATTCGGCGGCAAACAACCGCAATACCCAAAAACGGGGGCGCAGAATGAACTGCGCCCCCGTTTCGTGTCCTTTGGGCCTCGAACTGCCTCCCCTAGGACCTGATTGACAGCCCACTCCAAGCCCCGTGGGCAAAAAATGGCAAATATGAGTACTGTCACCTTTTTAGTAACAGCCAAAACAGCACCAAATGCTGCTCACACGGCTTGCACGCGCTCCTAAATTGATCAAACAGCCCAATAGCGGACTTATATGTGCTTACGTTAATGAACATATTTACTATTATGTCTATTATTTTGTGATGACGATATGGCACTGAGATAGCAACAGTACTCATATTTGCCATTTTTTGCCCACAGGGTGTTTCCCGGGGAACCGACAACAGCCATAGGGCCCCACGCAGTGCCACTCCCTCCCGGCATCCGCCGGCGTTTCCCCAGATAAAACCTACCAAAATAAACCTGTCCCTATTTGGTAGGTTTCGGGGCGGCGAGGGGTTGCACTTTAGCGTGCGACAGCGGATAATGCCGAGCATTCGACAATGCTCTCGATGCCATCAATTGATTGAGGAGGCCCCGTATGGCCATGGAATTCAAACGCAGGTTGCCGATCCCCATGGAGATCCGCGAGGAAATGCCGCTCTCCGCCGAGCTTACCGCCAAGAAGCAGGCATTCGATGCCGAAGTCGCCAAGGTCTTTACCGGCGAGGACGCACGTAAGGTGCTCATCATCGGCCCGTGCTCTGCCGACCGCGAGGACTCGGTACTTGAGTACATGAACCGACTGGCCAAGACCGCCGAGGAGGTCAAGGACAAGCTCATCATCATTCCGCGCGTCTATACCAACAAGCCGCGCACCAAGGGCACCGGCTACAAGGGTCTTCTGCACAACCCCAACCCCGAGGCTCCCGACGACCTGCTCGAGGGCGTCAAAGCCATCCGCCATATGCACCTGCGCGTTATTGAGGAAACGGGCTTCTTCACCGCCGACGAGATGCTCTACCCCTCCAACTACCAGTACCTCGTTGACCTGCTGAGCTATGTTGCCGTGGGCGCACGCTCGGTCGAGAACCAGGAGCATCGCCTGGTGTCGAGCGGTATTGCGGTACCCGTCGGCATGAAGAACCCCACTGCTGGCTCTACCACCGTTATGCTCAACTCCATTTACGCCGCGCAGGCGCACCAGAGCTTTATCTTCCGCAACTGGGAGGTCGAGTGCGATGGCAACCCGCTCGCGCACGCCGTTATGCGTGGCTACATCGGTCTCGATGGGCGCACCTACCCCAATTACCACTACGAGCACCTCGAGCGCCTGGCCGAGCGCTACACCGAGCACGCCGGCTACGCCAACCCAGCGGCGGTCATCGACTGCAACCACGACAACTCGGGCAAGCGACCGCTTGAGCAGTATCGTATTTGCAAGGAGGTGCTCGACAGCTGCCGCCGCAACGAGTCCATCTCCAAGCTGGTCAAGGGCTTTATGATCGAGTCCTACCTGGAGGATGGCAACCAGCCGGTCGACGGCGGCGTCTTTGGTAAGTCGATCACCGACCCGTGCCTAGGCTGGGAAAAGACCGACTACCTCATCCACGAGATCGCGGAACGTATTTAGTTACGCGGTTTTACCAAACCGCGTAACTGCTCGACGCTGCAAACCCGCCAGAACGGCAATCTGCCTTTCAGCTTCGACGGCATGACCAAAAGGTCAATGCCGCCTCGCTTCAAGGCACCTTGCTCGCTCTGGCGGGTTTTCGCTGACGTTTTTCGACCTGCATCGTTGCCAAGGTTGGCACCAATGACTAATGCGGTAACTAGCTACGTCGGTCCGCTTGACCGGCTGGGTTTCTGAGGTGCGGCAGATTCCCGCGAAAGAGGAGGGCATAGACCTTAAGGGTCATGCCCGACGATTGAAGGGCAAGGTGCCGTGCCTCGGGAAGACAGACAGTTACGCCGAGGGCTCCTGCTGCGTAATGCAGTGGATATTTCCGCCACCGAAGACGACCTGCTCGGACTGAACGCCGACGCACTTGTAGACGCCCTCGCCCCAGACCTCGTCGTAGATCTTCTGGAGCGTGTCAACGGCAAGCTGATCGTTCTCGTCGCCGTACTGTGGGACGATAACGCCGTGGTTGGTGACCAGGTAGTTCATGTAGGAGGCGATCAGCGGCTCGTCGGCGACGCGCGGCTCGGCGTTCTCGTCGGCGTCGATGGTGTCGCAGGAAGCCTGGTCCATGAACAGCGGGTTCACGGGCATGCAGAGCTTGTAGACCTTCATCTTGCGGCCCTTGGCGTCAACGGCGTTGGAGAGGGTCTCGTAGACAGCGTGGCACTGCTCGTAGAACGGATACTCGGGATCGTCGGTCCAGATGCAAGCCATGACGCCCGGAGCGATGAACGTAGCGACATCATCGATGTGGCCGTTGGTCTCCTCGGGGTCGATGCCCTCCTTAACCCAGATGACCTTCTCGACACCCAGGTAATCCTTGAGGTGCTCGTCCATATAGGCGCGAAGTTCCTCACTCCAGGGCTCAAACTTCTTGTGGAACTTGGGCCAGATGGACTCGGGATCCTCTTCCTCCTCCAGAGCCGCAGAGCAGGTGCGGCCCGGGGAAAGCAGGCACTGGTCGGTCACGACCACGGTGCCTTCGCCGTCGACGGTGATGGAACCGCCCTCGAGGATCATGTCATCGGGACGATAGCGACGGCAGCCGGAAAGCTCAGCCATCTTAAGGGCAATCTGCTCGTCCTTGTCCCACGGGAAATAGAGGCCGTCGACGAGGCCGCCGTAGGCGTTGAAGTGCCAGTGGTTGGCGCGCTTATCGCCCTTGCCATTGATAACAAAAGTGGCAGCGGTGTCGCGGAACCAAGCGTCGTCGGTGGTCATCTCGATAACGGTGACGTTCTCGTCTTCCTCAAAGGCGGCCTTGCAGTTGGCGTAGTCGGCCTGGTTTGCGCACATGGTGACCGGGGTGAACTCGGCGATGGCGCGAGCGATGGCGGCATACTGCTTCTGAGCCGGCTTGGCACCATGGGCCCAAGTATCGGTGCGATGGGGCCAGCCCATCCACACGCGATCCTGTGGGGCGAACTCAGCAGGCATAAAGAAGCCATCGGCCTTAGGGGTGGACTCGGACTCGGTGATCGTACGCATAAGATTTCCTCCAAATCGAACGATCGCTTGCTGCGGGCGGGTTACCCTCAGCCTAAAACCAAGAGATGGTAGGCGCCCGTTCCCCGGCAAAGGTCGGGGCACCTGGCACCGGTTTTCACGGATGTCGCACCGGCAAGCGACGACGTAACCCGGTGCGCGGAGACAAAACGCACGAAGGATACGGAAGAGAGATTGGGGCGGGCGGTGGTTACCGGAGCAATAGCTCACACCCACCTCAGAGAAAGGTTAGCAAACCTGTTGCTTGGGCACGCCTCCGAAGAGGCTAGAGCGTCCCGAGTCGGGAGCGACAAGCCCGACGAAGCGTACGTTGGTACGCGAGGAAGGTTGGAGCCCCGAATCCGGGTGCTCTAGTCCTCCTCGGACTCCTCAGCGAGGCGCTGAGCAGCCAGCTCGGGAGTGAGACCCTTGTACTCGGTCTCGCGGCCCTTAGCACTGACGACGCGGACAACCTCGCCAATAAGCAAGAGCACGATGAAGATGACGATCATCGGGACCTTATCGCCAATCTCATCGACAGAGAGCGGAATCAGCGTTGCAACGATAGCCAGAATCAGCTCGATGCAGGGAATAGCCAGCATGACCTTCATCATGGCGCCCTTAAACGGGAACGTAAAGATACGCTCACGGTTGGGGTCGTTCTTACGAAGGTTGAGGAATGCCGGGAACATCGGGATGTAGGTCAGCAGCAGGAAGACAACGGAGGTACCGAAGAGCATCCAGAAGACACCGTTGGAGATGGCGTCGATGGGAACCAGCTGCAGGCACAGCACCAGGGAGGCAACGATGGCGTTGACCAGGTTGGCGCCGTTGGGCATGTCGTCATCCGAGATCATCGAGGCGAAGACCTTGGGCATGTTGCCATGCTCGGCAGCATAGCGAGCAACGGAGTTGACGCCGAAGGACCAGGCAGCCATGTTGGCGAACAGCGTGATCAGGAAGGCGATGCAGATGACCTTAAAGATCATGGAATCGCCCACAATAGTCTGGACAGCGTAAATCATGCCGTAGTCGGGATCGATGGAATCAGCCGACACAGCAGCGCCGATGCCAAAGCCAGCGAACAGGTAGATCACGGCGATGGACAGGCCGCCGACGATGATAGCCTTGGGGATATCGCGAGCGGGATCGGCCATATCGTCGGTCATGGTGCAGATGACCTCGAAGCCCATGAAGTTAAAGATGATGATCGACAGGTAGCCAAGCGCGTTGGTGTTGGTGAGCTCGGGCAGGAAGGTGGCAGCGGACATATCGTTCGCAAAACCGTTCTCCATGGCGTACCAAATGCCCAAAGCGCCGACGATAACGGCAACGGCGACCTTGATGATGGCGCCGCCGTTCAGGACCCACTCGGAGTCGGCAGCCTTGGAGCGACCCATAAGATAGACGATCCACACAAAGGCAAGGTCGATACCAATCTTGGCAATCAGATTGAACTCGACGCCAAAGACCATGCCCAAAATGTCAGGGAACATGGTGGCCAGCGAGGCAATCCACAGCGGGTAGTTAACCCAGTAGTAGTACGAAATGCGGGCACCCCACTTGTCGCCCAGGCCATCGCGTACCCAGTCGTAAATGCCACCCTCACCGTCATAGGTAGTGCCGAGCTCGGCAACGACCATGCCATAAGGGAGCAAGAAGGTCAGAATCAGGAAGATCCACCAGAAGAACTGCTGGTTGCCAATGGCAGCAGCAGGTGCGGCGGCCTCGCAAACGAAGACGACGCAGATGATGGTCGAGATGACCGTCAAGAAGGAAAGCTTTTTCTTTCCGTCGCTCATGATGAGCTCCTTCGCTCAGTTTTGGACAAATCGAGTCCCTTAAGATATTAAGGCAATTGCCGGGCCTCGGTGAGCGGGCGACAGGAGACGAGCATCCGACGCCTGCAGACGCGCTTTTAGAAGCCTTGAGGCTTAGAGCTGCTCGAGAGCCTCGAGAGCGGCGCTCTCGCTTGCCGCCTATGCCTCGTCTCGCCGACAGTTCTTTATCTATGGCAGCGGCGTTTTTATTTGCTATGCCTTCGAGATGACCGAGATTTTCTTTTTTGAATACACGCTGCAAAACCAGAGCTTTCCAGCTAGCGACTATTACTCAATCATCATGCCCGTGATGCGGACCCTTGTGGCGACCGCTTCGCAGGCTTTTATTTGGGCCATTGCCAGGGACTTGCTCGACAAACATTCTAAAAAGCAGTTCGTTATCCCCGTCGTAACGTTTTTGCTGTGCGAGTCGCTGACTATCGTCGCTGTCCCCTGCGGCCCCATGCATCAGTGGCTCTACTACACAATGCGCCAGGTGTTCCTTATCTTTGTGGGGCTGTACATCTTTTGGACGGCTCATAAAAGTACAAAGGTCGAGTTGAAGGCACGCGTTAACAACCAACGAAAGCACCTGATTATCGGCGCTATTCTGGTCGGTTGCATCGTTGCCGAGGATTTCTACAACATTCTGATTGTCCCCATGAGTCTGGCGCCCTCTTGGCTGCAACTATATCTGTCCGAGCGCAACTTTAGCGAAAACGTCTTTGCCTGCTACTTTGCGATTCTGCTGATCATCTACTCCTACCACGTGCTTTCAATCCGCATGCAGGAGGCGTCCGAAGAAAAGAACGTCAGCGATCTTGATCGACACATCGAAGAGCAAATGCCCTCTTATCGCAACGCCTACAAGCTCTCCAACCGCGAAGCCGAGGTTTTGCGTCTGGTAGTGCGGGGCAAGTCGAACCAAGAGATTGCTGACGAGCTATTCCTTGCCGTGGGCACCGTCAAGACCCAAATCCACAACATCCTGGTTAAAACCGAACAGCAAAATCGCACGACGTTAATCCTCCACTTTTGGAAGCGATAACCTGCTAAAAAGGGACAGGTTTGTTTTGGCAGGTTTTATCTGGGCAAACGCCAACCGCCGCGAGGGAGCTGCTTTCCCTCGCGGCGGTCTTCTAGCGGTAAAAACCAAGTGAGTAGGCTTTTGGCGGGATGCCGAGCACACCTCAAAACGCCACAGCCCTGACCTGCGATTTTATTGAGCACTTGCCGCGATGTGCTCGTCAGATCCAAAAAAGCCTACTCACTTGCATCTGAGATGCTCTAGATACGCAAAATACCGCCGCGAAGGGAGCTGGACTCCCTTCGCGGCGGTTATTCGCTCTGATTTTGCGACGGTTTTGCCCGTCTGTTACTCACTGTAGCGGGTGGCGATGGCAGCTTGTACCATGCCGGCGCTCATGAGGTACGTTACCAGGAAGTAGCCACCATAGGCCGCCAGGAAAATCGCGCAGGTGAGGCCCACGGTGCCGGCGATGCTCATATCTCCGAATATGCTCACCAGCTCGATGATCACCTTGAGCGCCACAAAGGAGTGCGCCAGGCCCACTGCCAGCGGGAACAGGAAGAATACCGCTTGCTGCGCCATCACCGAATGACGAATCTGGCGGTCGTCACAGCCAATCTGTGCCAGCACACGATAGCTGCGGCTGCCGTCGGCCACATTGGAGAGCTGCTGGATCGACAGTATCGCCGCGCACGCAACGACCAGTACAAAGCCAATGTAGATGGCCAGATAGCTAATCATGCCGTTCATCTGCGCTGCTTGCGTGTACATCTCGGAACGCGTGATGAAGACTCCCCACGACCCCGGCTCCTTGCCGTCAACGAGCAGATTATCGAGCAAGGTGTATTTAATGCTCTCGTCTGCCTCGGTCGTATCCATACCCTGTTTGTAATTAACGAGCAGATTACTGGAATACGGCTGCAGATTAAGCTGGGACAGCAGCTCATCGGCTACGACCACGGTACCGGGATTGCTGCCTATCGCCGAGTTGGCGATGGCCGCCGTGTCCTCGTCCGACTTATCGGTTGCGGGCTTGAGCTCATGCCCGTCCAAGGTGAGGGTATGGCCGCCAGCCATATACTTGGTGTACAGGTCGCCCAGCTCACCGCCCATATCACACGTGAGCAGATACTGGTCGCGGCCAATGCTCACCGGCTCCTCGCCCATCATCTGGCGCAGTTTGTTGTACTGGCTCGCCGGCGTCACATACAGACCCATCGCATCGGCGTTGCTTCCCTCGAGCGCCTTGGGAAGCTTTTCTCCCATGGCCTTGCACATCTCACCCGCCACCACCGAGGGGCCCGAGCCGCCAAGCGGGTAACTCAGATACGAATCGATCTGCACATGCTCACCGGCAACATCGGCGATATTGACCTTCTTGCCTGTCTCATCGTTGTTGTCCGCCGACTTGCGCTCGCCATGCCATGCAGCGTACAAATCGACCGTTGCATCGGCCAGCACCATGCGATCGGCCTCAGACGGATTGACATACTCCTTGTAGTAGTCGAGCGTTTCGGGCGTGTAATAGACATACGTCTGAGACACGTCAACAGGGTTATAGCGCTCCAGATTCTCGTTCATCACGTTGGCGATCGACATACCGCAGGTCACCGAGGTAATGGCCAAAAACAGAATCATCGCGATGACGCCCATCGAAAAGCACACCGTGTTGACCTTGGCCGCAAGCTGGCGCACGGTAAACATATTGAGACCGCGCCAGTACACGCCGCGCAGGCTCTGCAGCAGCTTGATAAGCATGCCCGAAAGCCCCCAGAACAGGGCAAAGGTGCCCACCGTGACCATAGCGGTAGTGATGCCGAACTGATTCATGGCCCCCTGCAGCTTATCGCCCGACGCGGTGAGCGGGAACCCGTCGCGCAGCAGACGGTAATAGGCCACGCCCACAAGTAGCACGCCCGCGGTAAAGATGGCAATCGCAATCCAGGGATTACGTGTCTTGATGCTCTCGTTGCGGCGCTCGGCACCCATAAGCTCGATGAGTTTGGTACGACGCACGGCGCGCAGGTTCAGCAGTAACGTGAGTACGAACATCACGAGCATGCAGGCAAGGGTCAGGTTGAACGCATGCACCGAGAAGAAGAAATGAAAATTGGCGATCTGTGTCTTAAAGAGCGAGGCCGTAAAGAACGTCATGAGCTGGGAGAGTCCCACACCCAGCACAATGCCGGCGACAAAGGCCACGACCGATACTATCACGGTCTCGAGCGCCATGATCGTGGCGACGCGCCCGCGCCCCATGCCGAGCACCTGGTACAGGCCAAACTCCTTCTTGCGGCGTTTCATGATGAAGTTATTGGCGTACACCATCAAAAAGGCCATGACACCGGCCAAAAAGTACGTCAGGTAGCCGAGCATGCTGCCCATAACCTGCGCCAAGCCCTTTTCATCGATTCCGGCGATGTCGACCTGCATCGAGATGGTGTTAAAGGCATAGAAGACCGTGACGCCCAGGGTGAGCGTCAAAAGGTAGACGAGGTAGTCGCGGCCGGCACGGCGGACGTTGCCCCAAGCGAGTTTACAGAGCATCGGAGCCCTCACCGCCCATCATGGCAACGACCTCCATAATGCGGTCGAAAAACTCTCGGCGGTCGGTGTCGCCGCGGCGCAGCTCGGTGAAGATCTTGCCGTCGCGGATAAACAACACGCGGCTCGTGTAGCTGGCAGCAAAGCTGTCATGCGTGACCATGAGCACGGTGGCGCGTAGGCGGCGGTTAAGGGCCTCCAGGCTCTCGAGCAGCAGGCGAGCGCTCTTGGAATCGAGGGCGCCGGTGGGCTCGTCGGCCATGATCATAGTGGGGTCGGTGACAAGCGCGCGACAGGCGGCAACACGCTGCTGCTGACCGCCGGACATCTGGTAGGGATACTTGTCGAGCACCTGACTGATAGACAGACGCGCGGCCACATCCTGCACGCGGGTCGAGATCTCTGCCGAGTTTGTGCGGGCAATGGTGAGCGGCAGGGCGATGTTCTCGCGTGCTGTGAGCGTATCGAGCAGGTTGGAGTCCTGGAAGATAAAGCCCAGCTCCTCGCGGCGGAACTGCGAGAGCTTGGCCTGCTTCATGCGCGTAATGTCCTGCCCGTTGATGCGGATGGTGCCGCTCGTGGCGCTATCGATGGTCGAGACGCAGTTGAGCAACGTCGACTTGCCCGAGCCCGAGGCCCCCATGATGCCAACAAATTCGCCGCGGTTGACGGTAAAGCTGACGTCGTTGAGCGCGCGGGTCACGTTGCCCAGCGCTCCATATACCTTTTCGAGATGCGCGACCTCCAGTACCGGGGTCGCCATGTGCGTGGTTTGCATACCGAGTCCTTTCTTGCGATTAGTCTACGGCATCTATAGTCGCAAGAAGCCGAGTCGGCTACCATCGATATGGCTTACGCTTGCCTTACCGTTGTGTAAGGTAGGGGTAGCTAGCCTGCCACGTGTTGATGTTGAGAGAGGACTCCTGTTGAAGACTGTTCATGTTGCCGCTGGGATCATTCGCAAGGAAGGATCTGACGAGCTGCTTGCCGTGCAGCGCGGCTATGGCGACATGCAGGGACTTTGGGAGTTCCCCGGTGGCAAGCTCATGCGCGGCGAGACGCCCGAGGACGCCGTACGCCGCGAACTCATGGAGGAGCTGCAGGTCAAAGTCATCAACCTGCGTGATTTCTACACCGTTGAGTATGACTACCCCGATTTTCATCTCTCCATGGAGTGCTACTACTGCTCGCTCGCCGATGAATCCGATGAACCTCAGAAGCACGACCGCCAGCTCGATATCCGCTGGATTCCGCGCACCTCGCTTGCCACGGTGGAATGGATGCCCGCCGACAAGGGGCTCATTGATGCCCTGATTGAGCTGAAGGAAGACCGGCTCGAGGCTAACGGCGCCGAGGCCACCGCGGCAGACGAATCTGCTACCAAGCCCAAACGTAAACCTAAGCGCCGCAGCAAAAAGCGCCCCAAGCCCGGCCTGCTGGACGGCATCGACACCTCGGACCTCTCCGCTGACGAGCGCGAACTGGTCCGCCGTCGCGCCACCATCAAAAAGTCCATGAAGGGCAACAAGCGTGCCAACACCAAGCCCGAGCTGCTCGTACGACAGTGTCTGCGCGCAGCGGGCCTTACGGGCTATCGCCTGGAGTGGAAGGTACCCGGCAAGCCCGACATCGCCTTTCCCGGGCGCAAGATCGCCATCTTTGTCAACGGCTGTTTTTGGCATCGCTGCCCCAAGTGCAATCCGAGCCAGCCCAAGCGCAATGTTGAGTTTTGGGAGGCAAAGTTCCGTCGCAACGTCGAGCGCGACCGAGCAGCCATCAATGCACTTACCCAAATGGGCTGGACGCCCATCACCGTCTGGGAATGTGAGCTCAAGAAAGACCGCATCGATGCCACCATGGAAAAGGTCATCGAGCGGGTGCGCGCCGCAGAGCCGCAGCGCTAGGAACGAGCCGTCCACACGCCCCACACAGGCGAGCCACATCCGCGCCACAAACCTTAGAAAGCCCTTAAGCTCAAACCTTTCAAGAGTGTTACTCGATAGCTTTGACCTGCGATTTCATCGCAACGTCAAACCTCATTAAGCTTTTCTTTAGCGCTTCTTTGCAGCAGCCGCGGCATAATACTGCCAACGCACGGGACCTAGCAGCAGACCCCGTGCGCAACCTTTTGGTGGACATCGAGGAGGCCGCATAAGCATGCATTCTTCCAATGACGCAGCACAGCAGCCATCCCTAAAACATGCAGACCTTTTCTCCTTCCCCCCGACACAGAGAAACGGCCTCCTCGACTCCCCCACCACAAAAACCAAGCGCTCAGCCGATCAGAGCCTCAACTTACGAGCATCCTTCGAGAAGCTCCAAGCATCCCTAGACAAGGCGTTCCCCGAACAGGCAAGAGCAATCTAAGCCCATCGCGCTTTATACTGATGCCATGCGAAACATGGATCACATAGAATTGCACCGCGGAGGACGCGAGGAAGCGTTTCCCGAGACCGCCGAAGACTGGCCCTATATTGCCGAACGCGCAGAATTCGCTCGCTATCCGGGCAATTCCGTCCCCTGGCACTGGCATTCCGAAGTTGAGCTTTTCTACATGGAGCAGGGAGCGATCGACTATCGAACGCACGCGGCTCATGAGCACGTACGCTTTGAGGAAGGGTCCGCCGGCTTTATCAACGGCGGCGTTTTGCACAGCACGCTGCAATCACCCAATTCGGCGCCAGCCATTCAAATGCTGCATATCTTTCAGCCGTCGATGCTCGGCGATCCCGCGGGGCGTCTCCAAAAGCGCTACATCAACCCATTGCTTCAATGTCGAGGCGTCGATGTGCTCAAATGGTCGCCCACCAATCCCGACGATATGCCCTTTATCGATTTGCTAAAGAGCTCCTTTAGCCACGACCTTCAACGGCCGCAGAACGAGATGGCGCTTCGAAATAGTTTGTCAGAGCTCTGGATTCAGATTAACGCCAAGACCGAACCGCTCTTTTCTTCCGACGGCGCCTCTTGGATGACCAGCCGCGACGTACAGTTCAAGGCAATCCTGGACTTTATCCGCGCAAACTATGCAGCCGCTATAGATGTGCCCCAGATGGCATCTGCAGCCGGCGTAAGCGAAAGAGAGTGTTACCGCATTATCGAAACTTGTGCAGGAACGACCCCGGCGGCATATCTACGCGCATACCGCATAAACCGTGCTTGCGAACTTTTGGCACACACCACGCGAACGGTACAGACAGTCGCGCGCCAATGCGGATTTATAACAGCAAGCCATCTTGGCCAGGTATTTAAAGAACAAATGGGGTGCACTCCTTCGAGCTATCGAGCAGCGAGGCAGAATCTCGATAGCACCAGGCAGAAATCCCGCTAGCCCTTCTTCTGTCACTGCATCAAACTTGCAGGCAAACAACAGAGAGGAGCAATCATATGAAGCACTTTGACCATATCGTATTTGACGTTGATGGGACATTGGCAGATACAAAAGAAAGCGTTCTGTCATCGCTTGTCCAGATTGTCCAAGAAGAGACCAGCAAAACGCTTCCCCGACACGAGCTTGACTTTGCCCTCGGCATACCCGGCAAGGATGCCCTTGAGAAACTTGGGATCTACTCGCAGGCAACGTTGGATCGCTGGTGCCAAGTTGCCGCCAGCTTTAAAAGCACCATCAGCGTGTTTCCAGGTTTGCTTGAAGTCATCGCAACGCTCGCCGATAGCGGCTGCAAACTTGGCATCGTCTCCTCACGTGCGCGCGACGAATACGCAAAAGAAATTGCACCCCTTGGTTTCGATAAGTATTTTGAGCACATCATCCTTGTCGAAGACACAACCGAACATAAACCCGCACCCGCACCCATGCTCGAATATCTCCGACGTGCGGGCGCGAATCCTGGCAACGTCGTCTACGTTGGCGACACCGTCTACGACGAACAATGCGCAACTTCAGCAGGGGTCAGTTTTGCCCGAGCAGCATGGGGATCACACCAAGATATCCCAAACGCCACCTACAACCTCAAAACCCCCAACGACCTACTAACCCTAACAACCAAATAACCCACGCGTCCCACCCTTTCAGCCCCAACACCACAAGGGCGATTGAGCAGGACGGTTTGGGCGGGTCCCCGTACTTAGTTTCCAAAATCATTCCGCAGCGCGAAGGCTTCTTATTATTTTCAGACCTAACGCCACAAGGGCGACGACCTCGAGTAGGTCAACCTGGGAGGGACGAGGGCTTAGTCCCCCAATCTTTCCGCAGGGAGCAAAAAGCCTCGCCGCACGAAGTGCGCAGCGAGGCTTTTTGCATGCCCGAGGACGATTGGGGAACTAAGCCCTCGTCCCTCCCCGGGATATGTAGCGAGTCAGAGTACCCTTGCTGTTACTCTGCCTTGCCCACGGAGTTGAGGTTGGTCATGCGGATCTTAACCAGCTCGGTGATCTCACGCATGCCCTCCTTGGCCGGCTTCTTGGGGTCGAAGCAGGCAGGGTTCTCGGCCATGTAGGCCATGAAGCCCTTGGTGTAGGCCTGACGCAGCTCGGTGGCGTAGTTGACCTTGCAGATGCCGTTCTTCACAGCCTCGGCAACCTGCTCATCGGGCACACCGGAGGTGCCGTGCAGAACCAACGGCACGTCGACGGCGTCGCGAATGGCCTTGACCACGGACTGCTCGATGTGAGGATCGCTCGTGTACACACCGTGGCTGGTGCCAACGCCAATTGCGAGGGAGGTGCAGCCGGTGCGCTCGACGAACTCCTTGGCCTCGGCAGGATCGGTGTAGGGGCTCTCGCCCTCAACCGCGGGACCGTCGTCCTCCTTGCCGCCAACCTTACCGAGCTCGGCCTCGACAGGCACGCCCATGGCGCGGCCAGCGTCGGCGACGGACTTGGTCAGGGCGATGTTGTCCTCGAAGGACTCGTGCGAGCCGTCGATCATGACGGAGGTGTAGCCCGTGCGGAAAGCCTGCATGCAGCGGTCATAGCCATCACCGTGGTCGAGGTGCAGGGCGACGGGCACGGAAGCGCGCTCGGCAGCGGCCTTGACCATGCCGTAGAAGTAATCCAGGCCAGCGGTCTTAATGGTGCCCGGGGTGGTCTGCATGATGACGGGGGACTTGGTCTCCTCGGCAGCGGCCAGAACGGCCATAACAAACTCGAGGTTCTCGACGTTGAACGCGCCGACGGCGTAGTGGCCGGCCTGAGCGTCCTTGAGCATCTTTTCGGTGGTAACAAGTGCCATGAGCGTTTGCTCCTCTCCCTCGCCCGCATCTGGACATCGGGCGTACGTGTCCGCAAGGCGTTTTACCTTGCGTTTTGCTGGGCCCATTGTATGAAAATCACATCTGTCGCATGTACGAGATATCGCCGGCACGCAGGCCAAAACGCTCGTTTTTGAAAAGCAAACGGAAGGGAATCGGACCAAATCCCCCTATCCGATATCCCAGTTTTCGAGCGAATCACCTTTCTTTTGTAGAAAAGATAAGTAATCGAAAGGCGTTTTCTTGCTAGAAAAGAAAATGAACGAAAATGGTTTCAACATAATTCCTGCAAATTTAGGTTGAGGATGGAGCAGCTATGGCCCACGCAACAACACGAGCTTTCGCCGACGAACGACGTGCCGCCATCATGGAAATGCTCGAGCATAACGCCTCCGTGCAGGTGGCAGAAATCGCCCAGACCTTTGGCGTTTCCTCCGTCACTGCCCGCGCCGACCTGGACGCGCTCGCCGAGTCCGGTAAGCTACGCCGCACGCATGGCGGCGCCGTGTCGCTCCACAAACGCCTAACGGTCTCCACGCAGGATCGGCGCATCAACGTCAACGTCGCCGCCAAGCAGGCCATCGCTCAAAGCGCCATTGAACTCGTCAGCGACGGCGACACGTTGCTCGTCGACTCCGGCACCACGGCACTCGAGTTCGTCCGCCTGCTCGATCAGCGCGACGGCATCACCGTCATTACGGCCGATATCACCATCGCCGATTACATCGACGAGAGCATGCCCTCGGTCGATGTCGTCATGCTGGGCGGGGCACTGCGCAAAGGTCATCGCTATCTGTACGGCCCACTTACCATGCAGGCGCTCCAAATGGTCCACGCCGATCTTGCCGTCATGTGCCCTGGCGCTTTTGTTCCCGGCTGCGGCTTTACCACCGACTTTCCCCAGATGGCCGAAACCAAAACGACCATGATCGGCGCCGCCCGTCAAAGCGTGGCCCTCATGGACGCCAGCAAGGTTAACGGACGTGGCATGTACCGCTTTGCCGAGCTCGTCGATGTCAACGCCATCGTCATGGACCGCGACCCCGACGATGCCGTTGCCACCTCTATCGCCGAAATCGCCGACAACACCCGCCCCAACCTCATCGTCGCCAGCGCGTAAACAAAAACCACCACAAAGGTGTCCCCTTTGTGGTGGTTTGCGCGTCAAAAGTGAAGTATTGCTACTTGGAAAGCTCGTCGGCGAGGGCCTCGATCTGAGCGCGCGAGGCGTCGTTGAGCGAGCCCAGGACGGTCACCTTGTTCTGCGCCAGGGTGATGTCCTTCATGCCCACGAGCTCCTTGGTCATAACCTTGGCAGCGACGGGCGCCCAGGAGCCGGCCTCGACGAGCGCCACCGTACGGTTCTGGTAGGCGTGCTCGGCAAGCGTGTGGATAAAAGTGCTCATGAACGGGAAGATCTCGCCCTGATAGGTGATGGAGGCGAGCACCAGGCGGTCGTAACGGAACGCGTCCTCAACGGCCTCGGCCATATCGTCGCGAGCCAGGTCAAAGACGGAAACCTTCTGGCCGCGAGCCTCGAGCGCAGATGCGAGCTCCTCAACGGCAGCCTTCAGATGGCCGTACACGCTCGCGTAGGCAATCGTGATGCCCTCGTCCTCGGGCTGATAGCTCGACCAGGTGTTGTAGGTGTCGAGGTAATAGCCCAGGTTCTCGGTCAGCACGGGGCCGTGGAGCGGGCAGATGATCTGGATGTCCAGATTGGCGGCCTTCTTGAGCACGGCCTGCACAAACTTGCCGAACTTGCCGACGATGCCAAAGTAATAACGGCGCGCCTCGCAGGCCCACCCTTCCGGATCCTCGATGTCGTTGGCGCCGAACTTGCCAAAGCCGTCGGCACTAAAGAGCACCTTGTCGGTGGCCTCGTAGGAGAACAGCACCTCGGGCCAGTGCACGTTGGGGGCGCCGACAAAGGTTAGGCTGTGGCCGCCCAAATCGAGCACGTCACCCTCCTTGACAACCATCTTGCGCTCGGGGAAGTCGGTGTCAAAGTAGTTAACCATCATGCGGAAGGCGCCCATGCTTGCCACAATCTGTGCCTGGGGATAGCGCTCCATAAAGGCGGCGATGCCGGCGGAGTGATCGGGCTCCATGTGATGGATGACCAGGTAGTCGGGCGTGCGACCGTCGAGCACGGCCTCGATGTTGCCGAGCCACTCGTCAACAAAACCGCCGTCGACTGAATCGGCGACAGCGATCTTTTCGCCCAAGATAACGTAGCTGTTGTATGCCATACCATTCTCGGACACATCGTACTGGCCCTCGAACAGGTCAATGTCGTGATCGTCGACGCCAACGTAGCGGATATCCTTGGTGATCTCCATCAGGCAAAGCCTCCTAGATAGACAAAAGAGCCCGTCTATCATAGCACTCGGCTGCATCCCAACAGCTATCTGCCGGCATCCTTACCGATTGTTATTGAAATGCAATAAATCGCCGTTTATCAGCACAAACTATGCGCGCGGTATCGCCGTGCTATGTCGAATGATGAGTTGTCCGGGAATACGAATGGCAACGGTTTTGCCCGCCGTATCCGCCTCGGGAACCGCATGCTCGAATACCTCGCGTCCGCGCTGATGTAGATCGAACCGCACGGTCGTGAGCTCGTTATGCGCGACAAAATCATCGAGCGAATCGTCGACGCCCACCACGCTCACGTCCTCGGGCACGCGCAGGCCGCTATCGCGCAGCGCTGCAATAGCGCCGTTTGCCATCTGGTCGTTTGCCGCGTAAATCGCCGTCATGGCGCGGTCATGCTCGGCCAGGTACCTGCCGGCCTCGTAACCGCTGTTAGCAGACCAGTCGCCCTCGAGCGGTTCTGCCGGCGCGATGTGTTTACGCTCGAGCGCATCCTGCCAACCGGCGCGACGAAATTGCTCGTCGACCGAGAACGACGGGCCGCCAATATAGCGAATTTGCTCGTGCCCCAGCTCAAACAGGTGGTCCATGAGCAGCAGCGAGCAGCCGTAATGATCGGAATCGACTGTGGTCACGCGCGGATGCGCATACATGGTAACGATGACCGTGCCAATGCCCGGCAGTGGATCAAACGTCTCAAAATCGGGCGCCATACGGCTCATGCCGATAATGATGCCGTCCACGGGCAGCGCAGCCATACGACGCGTTGCCTCGGCAAGCGAGAATTCCTCGGTCTTGGACATCTCGACCAGCGTGATGGCGCAATTATGCTCGCGAGCAGCGCTGGCGATGCCGTCGATCATTGAGAGGTTGCCAAACTTGGTGACATCGTTGATGCAAAGGCCGACCGAATGGTAGCGGCCGTCGCGCAGCGAGCGACCGGCATAACTCGGACGAAAGCCGAGCTCTTGCATGGCGGCTTGCACGCGCTGGCGCGTCTGCTCGTTAACGTTGGGTAAGCCGTTGGCAACGCGCGAAACCGTCTGCTGCGAAACGCCAGCAGCGCGGGCGACGTCGGCCATGGAGACCGGACGCGTACCTGTATCGTTGGACGGGCGCCTTGCCACAGGATCACCTTCACCCTTGCGAGATCTGAATAGCGTGCATGCCGGCCCGGGCAGAAATACACCCCGCGCCGAGGCCCGCTATCGTCGGACGCATGTTAACGTACTCTACTTTTTCTATCTGCATCTCTTCTGCTTTATAAGTCCATACGGCAGTACCGTTCACGGCTGAATTTCTACCGATTACCAGATTCTCAAAAAGTGACAAGCGTTGTGTTATGAGTACGTTAACATAGCCCGTAACGTGCGGCATCGTAGATGCTGAGTTCACGTCGCTTCAGATTGTTAACGTACTCACTACGACGGAAAACTCGTCAGTATGCGCCAAGGAAAGGACCCTCATGACCACCCCCGACGAAAAGACACTCGCCACGCTCACCAAGCTGTTCGAGGAGGAGTTTGGCCCCATCGGCGACCGCCAGGTGCTCTACGTGCACGCGCCCGGGCGTTCCGAGATCAGCGGCAACCACACCGACCACGAGGGTGGCCACGTTATCGCCGGCTCGCTCGATGTCGCTGTTGACGGCATCGCCGTGGCAACCGATTCCAACAAGGTCCGCGTCGTAGACGAGGGCTATCCTACGTTTGAGATCACGCTCGACACGCTTGATGTTCAGGAGTCCGAGAAGGGCACGTCCGCAAGCCTCGTCCGCGGCATGGCGCACGAGATTGCAGCCCTTGGCGTTGAGCCCCAGGGCTTCGACTTCGCCTTCACCTGCTCCGTCCCCTCGGGCGGCGGCCTTTCCAGCTCTGCCGCCGTCGAGGCCGCGTACGGCCGTGCCATGGAGACGCTCTGGGGCGCGCCCGCCATTGAGCCCGTCACGCTCGCTCAGATGAGCCAGCGCACCGAGAACAACTACTACGGCAAGCCCTGCGGTCTGATGGACCAAGCCGCCGTGTGCCTGGGCGGCCTCGCCTACATGGACTTTGAGGACCAGGCTCAGCCTAAAACCCAGAAGCTCAAGCTCAACTTTGAGGATCACGGCTATGCGCTCGTGCTCGTTAAGGTCGGCGCCGACCACGTGGCAGCCACCGATGACTACGCCGCCGTTCCGCGCGAGATGCAAGACGTCGCTGCCGAGTTTGGCAAGGCGCGCCTGTGCGAGGTCGACATTGCCGACTTTGACGCCAAGCTCCCCGAGCTGCGCGCCAAGCTGGGCGACCGCGCCTGCCTGCGCGCCGTTCACTACTGGTACGAGAACGGCCTGGTCGACAAGCGCTGGACAGCCCTGAACGCCGGCGATATCGATCAGTTCCTGGTCCTGACGCGCGAGTCGGGCGCCAGCTCTGCCATGTACCTGCAGAATGTTGTTGCCAAGCTGGGATCTGAGCAGCCTTCCATGTATGCCCTGGCGCTGGCCGAGCACGTGCTCGACGGCCGCGGCGCCGTTCGTATCCACGGTGGCGGCTTTGGCGGCACCATCCAGGCCTTCGTACCGCTCGACCTGGTCGACACCTTCATTGCCAAGATGAACGGCTGGCTGGGCGAGGGCTCTGCCCGTCACTACGCCATCTCTGACAAGGGGGCTTACGCGGCATGGCTGTAATGACTGACGTGCGCGAGGCCGCGCAGGGCCTGATTGAGTATGCCATCCATCGATCGATGATCGGACAGGACGATCGCATCTGGGCCTACAACACCATTTTGGAGTGCATCGGTGCTACGGGCCCGGCGCTCGATATGGCCTGGGCGCTCCAGGCTGAGAAACTCTCGCTCTTGCATCCCGATACCCTGCCCGACTTTGACCTTGAAGGCACGCTCGCCGCGCTTGCCGAGGCCGCCGTTGCCAACGGTACTGCCGAGGACACGGCATCGGGGCGCGACCGCATCGCCATGCGCATCATGGGCGCGCTGATGCCGAGGCCTTCGGCTGTAAACGAGGAGTTCAACGGCCGCATGGGCGTCAACGAGCCCCGCGCCGCGACCGACTGGTTCTACGGCCTGTGCTGCGACGCCGGCTATGTGCGCCGCGCCGCCATCGCACGCAACATCAAATGGAGCACCCCCACCAACTGGGGTGACCTGGAGATCACCATCAACCTGTCCAAGCCTGAGAAGGACCCGCGCGATATCGCCGCGGCAGGTGCAGCCAAGAACACGGGCGAGAAGTATCCCGCCTGCCAGCTCTGCATCGAAAACGAGGGCTATCCCGGACGCTCCGCCGCAGCCGACGGCGGCGCTCACCCCGCCCGCCAGAATCTGCGCGTTATCCCCATCCAGCTCGACGACGAGCGCTGGGGCTTCCAGTACAGCCCGTACGCATACTTTAACGAGCACTGCATTGCCATGAGCTCCGAGCATCGTCCAATGCACGTCGACCGCAAGAGCCTGACCTGCCTGCTCGATTTTGTGGACCTGTTCCCGCACTACTTTATTGGCTCCAACGCCGACCTGTCCATCGTGGGCGGCTCGATTCTTTCGCACGACCACTTCCAGGGCGGTGCGCACGAGTTCCCCATGATGCATGCCACCGAGGTCTCGCAGTTTAGCGTGCCCGGCTTTGACGGCGTTACGGGCGCCGTGCTGCAGTGGCCGCTTTCGGTGCTGCGCCTGCGCTCTCACGACCGCGCTCAGCTGCTCGACGCTGCCGAGAAGATTATCCTCGCCTGGCGCGAGTGGACCGATGAGTCGGTGGGCGTTATCGCGCACACAGCCGATGGCGTGGCGCACAACACCGTGACGCCCGTCATCCGCCGCGTCGACTCCCGCGGCAATGCCGGCGGCGAGATCTACGAGGCCTACCTGGCGCTTCGTTGCAACATCACGACCGACGAGCATCCGCTGGGCGTGTTCCATCCGCATGCCGAGTGCCACCATATTAAAAAGGAGAACATCGGCCTGATCGAGGTCATGGGCCTGGCCATTCTGCCGCCGCGCTTGGTTCCCGAGCTCGGCGCTGTCCGCGAGCACCTGCTGGCGGCCAAGGCCGATGCCAACTACGATCTCGCCGGCTCGCTCGAGGGCGATGATCTTTGCCGCAGCCACGCCGCATGGGCGGAAGACGTCTACGCCCGCCGTGCCGACGAGCTTACGGCGGATAACGCCATCGACATCCTGCACGAGGAGGTCGGCGTGGTGTTTAGCCACGTGCTCGACAACGCCGGCGTCTTTAAGTGGGACGAAGCCGGCCGCGCTGCCCAACAGCGCTTTATCGACTCGCTGTAGCATACGAGTTCGAGCCTCATCAGCGGCCACGACACAACCGCCCACACGACAACGGCGCCCGCCGGCAACATCGCCGACGGGCGCCGTTTTATTGGCTAGTCATTGGGGACGTTCTTAAACGACTAGTCAAACAAGAACGTCCCCAACGACTACTTGCGACCAAGGTGACGTGAAAGAGGAGGGCATTGACCTTCTGGTCATGCCCGACGATTGAACGTCAGATTGCCGCTTAGGGGCGTTTGCAGCGTCGAGCCGTTACGGCGTTTGGTAAAACGCCGTAACCTACACAGCCTGTGCCAGCTTCTCGGCTCGCTCGGCGGCGGCGAGTGCCTCGATGACGGTGCCGAGCTGGTCGCCCAGAAGGACGCCGTTGTAGGTGGAGTTGAAGCCGATGCGGTGATCGGTCACGCGGTCCTGGGGCTGGTTGTAGGTACGGATCTTCTCGGAACGGTTGCCGTGGCCGATCTGGCTCTGGCGCTCGGCACCGAGCTCTGCCTGCTGCTTCTCGAGCTCCATCTCGTACAGACGGGCGCGCAGCATCTGCATGCAGACTTCGCGGTTCTGGATCTGGGAGCGCTGTTCCTGCGACTGCACCACGGTGTTGGTGGGCAGGTGGGTGATGCGCACGGCGGAATAAGTGGTGTTAACGCACTGACCGCCAGGACCGGAGGCGCAGTAGGTGTCGATACGCAGGTCGGACTGGTTGATCTGGACGTCGATCTCCTCGGCCTCGGGAAGTACGGCGACGGTCGCCGTGGAGGTCTGGATACGGCCCTGGGACTCGGTCTTGGGAACGCGCTGGACGCGGTGCACGCCGGACTCGAACTTCATGACGGAGTAGACGCGGTCGCCCTCGACCTTGAACTCGATGGACTTAAAGCCGCCGGCCTCGCTGGGGCTGGAGTCGAGCACGGTGGTCTTCCAGCCGCGCGACTCGCAGAAGCGCTGATACATCTTGTACAGATCGCCGGCAAAGATGGCCGCCTCGTCGCCACCAGCGGCGGAGCGAATCTCGACGATGGTGTTCTTGTCGTCGTTGGGGTCGCTCGGGATGAGCATGTACTTAATGTCTTCCTCGAGCTGGGGAAGCTTGGCCTCGTTTTCGGAGATGTCCATCTGGAGCATCTCCTTCTCATCGGCATCGGTAGTATCGTGGAGCATTTCCTTGGCGGCCTCGATGTCATCGAGCGCGCCGATGTACTCGCGCGAGGCAGCGATGAGGTCGGACTGGTGCGCGTACTCCTTGTTGAGACGCGTGAACTCCTTGATATCGGAGGCGACGGCCGGGTCGGAAAGCTTTTTCTCGAGCTCCTCGTAGGCCTTGATGATCTTTTCGAGCTTGTCGCGCATGACGGGACTCCTTTATATGCGTGAAGGTGAAAATCGGCAGAATTGATGGGGCGCACGGCGCCATTGCGGGGGTAAGTCCAGCTAGAGCATGTCGATCTTCAGATACATGCGCATCCCTTCGCGTACGGGGTACATAGTTGCGGTCTAACCCATACATGATAGCGTGCGCAGGCAAACCTGCATATAACCCGCACGGAATCCGACAAAGGGAGAGTCCCTTTGTCGGATTCTAGAGCGTATGGAGCAGGGCGATGAGGAAGCGTACGCCCTGGAGGTAGGCGCGGCGGGTGATGCGCTCGTTGGTGCCGTGGACGCCGCGGTCGCACTCGTCATCGTTGACCACAAACGCCGAAAAACGAATGCATTCGGAGCAAATGTGCTGGTAGTTGGCAGCGTCGGTCGCGCCGATCACGGTCGAGGGAACAATCGCCAACGGCTCGGATGATCCGTTTTCCTCCGTCCCCTTTGGATCGCGGAAATAGCGGGCGGCGATGGAGCGAACCGCCTCGAGGCCGGGACCACCGATGCGCGGGGACGGCGAGGGCTCGGAGCTGCCGGGGCCCAGCTCCACTTCGACACGACCGGCAAGGTCCGCCCCGGCAACCGCCTCACGGCAGCGCGCCACAACGTCGGCCACGCTCGTGCCCTCGAGCATGCGGAAGTTAATGTTGGCCCACATATCCTGCGGCATCACGTTGGCGCCGGCGCTGCCTCCCTCGATCTGCGTGGGCGCGCAGGTGGTCGTCACCAGCGGATAGAGCTTCTTGCTGGCGAGGCAATCGCGGTCAATGGCGCCCCCGTTGGCGGCAATCTCATCCGCCGTGTAGAGCCCCAGCTCGACAAGCTGCGCGGCAAGCAGATCGGTCACGCGCATCGGCCACTCGATATCGCAGATTGCGGCGATGGCACGGCTGAGCACCTCGAGCGACGTGCCGCCGTAGGGGTTAGACGAATGCCCGCCCGCGCTCTTCGTCTTGAGCACGATATCGGCATAGCCCTTTTCGGCCAGGTCGGCATGCATAAGCCAGCCCTCGCCCGCGCCGTACTCGGCAGCCGGAACGATGCGGTAGTCGCCCTCGTCGATCAGGAACTCGAGCTCAACACCGCGCTCCTCGAGCACGCGGCCGATAGCTCCAGCGCCGTACTGCGTGGTTTCCTCGTCCTGGCCAAAGGCGAGCAACAGCGAACGATTGTGCTCCCAACCGTGCGCCAATGCATACTCAACCGCCTCGAGAATGCCTGCGACCTGATCCTTCATGTCGATAGCGCCGCGACCCCAAATGTAGGTGTCGTCCACCTGTCCGCTAAAGGGGGCGTGCGTCCAGTCGGCCTCGGTACCCGGCACCACGGGGACCACGTCCATGTGGCCCATGAGCATGACGGGTTTGAGGGCGGAGTCGGAACCGCCAAGCGTCACCAACAGCGAGTGGTCGATAAGCTCGACCTCGCCCGCCGCAAACACGCGCGGCCAGGCCTGCTGCATATAGGCGCGCAGGTCGTCGAAGGGCTGCCAGTCCACCGCCTCGGCATCCATGCTCGAGATGGTCGGAAACGACAGCACGCGGCCCAAGCGCTCGCACGCGCCGGCCTCGTCCATATCGGCAAAATCGTCCTCATGCGCAAAGAAGCGCCAAACCTCGGCCATGACATCCTTTCGATTGTGACGACAAAGGCCGCCCCACGGGAGCGGCCCTGCAACGTAGGCGTTTGCGCCGGTTATTTGTCCTCGAGATAGCGAGAGAGGAACTCGCGAGTGCGCTGGTGCTTGGGATTGCCGAAGAGCTCGGCCGGCGCGGCGTCCTCGAGTACCACGCCCTTGTCCATAAAGACCACGCGGTCGGATACGGTTCGGGCAAAGGCCATCTCATGCGTGACGACGACCATGGTCATGCCGTCGGCAGCGAGCTTGCGCATGACCTCGAGCACCTCGCCCACGATCTCGGGGTCGAGCGCCGAGGTCGGCTCGTCAAACAGCATGATCTGCGGATTCATGCACAGGGCACGAGCGATGGCCACACGCTGCTTTTGACCACCGGACAGGCGACCCACGGCGGCGTGCGCGAACTTTTCGAGTCCCACGCTCGCCAGATGCTCCATCGCGACCTTCTCGGCCTCGGCCTTGCTCATCTTTTTGAGCGTGACGGGCGCGAGCGTGCAGTTGTCGAGCACGTCCATATTGTTGAACAGGTTGAAGTCCTGGAACACCATGCCGATGTCCTCGCGCAGCTTATTGATATTGCAGCGCTCGGCCGTAAGGTCCTGGCCGTGGAACCAGATGTGGCCCGCGTCCGGGGTCTCGAGCAGGTTGAGGCAGCGCAGGAAGGTCGACTTGCCCGAGCCCGAGGCGCCGATAATGGTGACGACCTCGCCGGGATTGACAGCGAGGTCGATGCCCTTAAGCACCTCGAGCGAGCCAAAGCTCTTGCGCAGGCCCTCGACGCGGATAAGCGGCTCATTGGTCTGTGCGGCGGCCGCGGTGCCGGTAGTGGCGGTATCTGCCATGATGATTCTCCTCGTCTTGAGCCTAGTTGGAGCTGGGCAGCGTTGCCGGGGCCTCGGCGCCAAGCTTTTTGCCAAAGGCCTCGAGCAGGCGGCTCGCCACGAGCGTCAGGATCAGGTAGACCACGAGCGTCACGCAGTAGACCTCCATCTGGCGGTAGTACACGCCGGCGACCGTGGTAGTAGCGTACATGAGGTCAAACACGCCGATGACCGAAAGCACCGACGAATCCTTGATGTTGATGATGAGCTCGTTGGTGAGCGCCGGAATCGCATTTTTAATGCCCTGGGGGAACACGACCTTGCGCATGGCTTGCCACTGTGACAGACCCAGCGAGCGCGCTGCCTCGGCCTGACCGGGGTCGATGGACTCGATGCCGCCGCGCAGGACCTCCATCATGTAGGCGGTAGAGTTGAGCGAGATGGTGACGAGGCCGGCAGTGAAGGTACTCCAGATCTGGTTGGCCTGGGCGGTCTCGAAGCCCATGCCGCGCAAAACGGTGAAGCCCGCGTAATAGATGAGTAGGCCCTGGACCATCATGGGCGTGCCACGCACGATGGTGGAGTAGATGGTCGCAAAGCCGCGGCCGACACTCTTAAAGAAGCGCACCAGGTCGTTGTCCACGCGATCGAAGGTCTGAATGCGCAAAAACACAAAGAGCAGCGCAAGGAAAAAAGCGATGACGGTACCGAAGGTCGCAAGTGCGATGGTGATCTCGATGCCGCGGATAAAGAAGTCCCCGCTCTTGTAGGTCATGTAGACCAGGCTCGACAAAAAGTCGCTGGGGTTGGAGTCCGAGACAATACTCACCTGCACCAGGTCGATAAACGACATGACGCAGCGGTCGACAAAGAAGATCGCCGCGATGACGACCACGACATAGCTGCCCAGGCGCGCGCCGCGACGGAAACGCTCGGATGCAAACGGTGACTTTTCGCGATAGTCGCTCCAGTGCATAACCTTGGTGACGAGCGCTGCCGCCGACACGACGATCCAGGCCCAAAGAATCGCCCAAAGGCAATCTTGGAAGATGCCGGTGGGCGCCAAAAAGCTCAGCGGCGTGGGGTTGCGCTGGCTAAATGCCAAGCCGAGCGCCGCGATAACGCTCGTGCCCAGGTACACATAACGGTGGTCGGCCTTGATAAAGGAGGCCAGACGATTGATGCCTTTCATGCTGCCTCCCTATGCCGGCTGACGGTCGAGGCACGCGTCCCACATTTGGTCGCGCTCCTCTTGGCTAATGCCCTTGAGTGTCTTGTCGATGAGCTTAAGCAGTTTGTCCGAGCCCTTGCGGCAACCGACATTTGCCGTGACCTCCTGCTTAAAGCCCTCGCCCTCGGCAAAGTGGATGGGGACGATACCGGGATTTTGGGCCATATAGCCCTTTTCGTTCTCAGTGTTGTAGGTCACGGCGTCGCACGTGCCCTGCAGCAGATTCGAGAACACCGTGGGGACCGAATCGACCGGGTTCTTGTGCACAACGCCCGGAATCTCGTCGATGACGGTATCGAGCATGGTGTCCTTTTGGCCGAGCACCGTGGCACCGCTGAAGTCGCTGAGCTTGGTGGCGTTTTGGTAGGGCGAGCCCTCTTTTACGAACAGGCCAAAGTAGCCGATAAAGTACGGGTCGGAAAAACCGACGGACTCCTCGCGCTCGGGCGTGGCGCTCATGCCGGCGATGATGAGATCGATCTGGCCGTTGTTGAGCGAATCGATAAGGCCCGAGAAGCTCTGCTTGACGGCAACAGGCTCGCCGCCGAGGGCCTTGCAGACGATCTTGGCGATCTGCACGTCGTAGCCGTCGGCATAGGCGCCCTGCACGTTGTCGATGGGGATCGTGAACTCGCTGGCCTCGGAGACCTGCCAGTTGTACGGAGCGTAGGCCGCCTCCATGCCGATGCGGATCTTATCCTTGCCGATCACGGAATCGGACAGGTCATCGCGACCGCCGCCTGTCGTGGGCTGAGCTACTTCCAGCGTGGAGGGGCGCTGGCAACCGGCAAGTGCGCCGGCGACGACAGAAGCGCTCGCAGCGAGAGCGCTACCCAAGAAGATGCGACGACTGCACACCGGCTGGGCCTGCGCGTCGCGCTGTAGTCGAGGTTGCATCTGATGCCTTCCCTATGTCGTTTTGCTGACAATAAGACAGGATATACGTCAACAACCAGCAGCGCGGCATGTGCGCGAAAAATTAATAGACACACGAGGACGATTGGCGCAAAGTAACCTGTCCCCCATGCACCAAACCCTTGACGGAAGCGGCGACGCCGATGTTTTGACAATGCCAGCGAGCGCCACACAGAGCGAACAAGTTGGCATGAAAAAGGCAAGGCATAGACCGTCTGGTCATGCCGTGTCTTTTGAATGGCAAATTGTCGCTCTGGGTGGCGCGCAGCGTCGATCGGTCCGTCGTTCGTTAGAACGGCGGAACCTCTAGAGCAACGTGACGCTAAAGGTGCGCTTGTCGGTAGCGCCGGGAGCCAGCGTGATGGTGTTGACCTTGTGCTCGAAGACGTCGTCCTCGGTGTCCATGGTGGTGTGGCCGGTCCAGGGCTCGAGCGCCACAAACGGGGCGTCGTTGGCGGCAGACCACACGCCGATATACTTAAAGCCCTCAAAGTCGATCTTGACGCCATGGCCCGACTTGCGACCGCGCAGCGTGAGCGTGGAGCCCGGGGTATCGGTGAACATGATGGCGTCGTTATCGAAGCTACGGTGCGTGATGGGCAGCACGTCCGAGTTATCGGGAGCCTTGTAGCTACCCTCAAACGTCATAAGACCGTCGGGCGTGATGATAGGAGCCTCGTTAGTCCAAGCCTCGGTAAACGCCAATTCGTAATCCTCGAACGCCTCGTCCTCGGCACCGGGGGCGGGCACGTTAAATGCAGGGTGACCGCCTACCGAGAACGGCAGGTCCACGTCGCCGGTGTTGGTGACGGCAAAGGTCTGGGTAAGCGTGGCGTCGCCGGTTAGGGCATAGGTCATGTTGAGCTTAAAGTGGAAGGGGAAAGCCTTGAGTGACTCGGGCGTGTCGGTGATCTCGTAGGTGACGGACGAGCCGTCCTCGGAGACCTCGACCAGCTTGTGCTCGACGATGCGAGCGAGTCCGTGGCGCGGCATCTCGCAGGTGCCGGCCGCAGATGTCGCCATGTTGTTGCGCAGCGATCCCACGATGGGGAACAGGATAGGCGCATGCTTGCCCCAAAAGGCCGGGTCGCCCTGCCACAGATACTCGTTGCCGTTGAGGGCAAGGCTCGTGAGCTGGGCGCCCATGGAATCGATGGCCGCGGTGAGGCCGCCGCGCTTGATGGTAGTGACGGTGGACATGCTACTTCCTCCAATAGTAAACAACGGTGTCGAGGGCTATTGTCCCACTCTTGGCGGCGGGGTTGAGCGACAGGTGCAGTTATTGAGCAATAGCGTAAAGGTCAAACCCGCCCTGCGGCGTGCTATCGACCGTATCGGGCGCCTGTGAATTAAAACTCACCGGAACCATGCGCTTTGAGGCACGGTAACGCGTGCCGTCGGTGGCGACGGGCGGCTCATCGACCGTGAGCTCGTAGTCGCCGGGCTTGAGCTCGATGCCGTCACCTTCGGAATTGACGTATTGGTACTCGTCGATCGCTTGCCCCTTGAGCGTGCGACCCACGATATGGACGAGCATCTGGCTGTCGCCGCGCGCGGTGTCCCACGTCGCGCCGTCCTTGACCTCGACCGATACATGCACCGAGCGCGTGCGGCTGAGCGATTGTTCGACGGACATCTCGACCTTGGCGGCGTCTTTTCGTTGTTGTTCAACATGACTCCAGACGTTTCCAATTACCGAGCATGCGATAACGCCGGCCATGAAGGCGATGAGGATGGGGCCGAGCGGCGAGCGGCGGCCAGCATCTTCCTCGCGAGCCAAGTCGGGACGATGCGTGGGCGCGGGCGCCTGAGCGCCCTGCGAGGGCACGTCGAGAATGCTGAAGGATGCCGTGCTGTCGGGATCGATAGTGTGACGCGGCTGCGGGGTCTTTGCCGGCGAGATGGACATGTCGGCTGGCTCACCGAGTGTGGCCGTGGCATCGGCCTTAGCCTCATCGACCTCGGCTTGGGCCCAAGCCTGCTCAAAGGTCAGGGGCTCGGCGGCATCGGCGGCGGCGTCAGGCTCGACAGCAGCATCGTTGCCGGCCTCGTCCTCGTCGCTCGACACGTCACGCGGCGCGGGCTCGTCCCACTCCTCGTCCGGAGCCTCGCCCTCGCTATACCACCATTCAAAGTTATCGATATCCATACGGGGCGCCCCCTTGGCCTCGCAAATAAACACTTGCTAGCCTTATACCCCCAGATGACACGGGGGCTCGCCGGCACAGACAGGAAAAGCGTCACAACATTCGACGCTTTTCCTCGTTTTCGAGATTTTCATCGAATGTTGTGACGGTTTGGGCAGCAGCCACACCACGAATGTGACGAAGGAGCAGCCTCCTTGTCACATCTGGAGGGCGACGGGGATCTGGATGCAGCAGAAGTCCTCTTGGTGGGACTCGTCGTAGCTCGTGGTATCGAGGTAGCAGAAGTCAAAGGCGTTGCCGATGGGTTGAAGCGCGTGCTTGTCCATGCAGGCCACGATGGCACGGATACCCTCGGGCTCATACGGCATGCCCCAGCGGCTCATGCACAGATATGTGCCCTCGGGCAGCACTTCGATGCCGATCTCTGCCAGCTCGGCGGGATCGCTCGGCAGCAGCTCCTCGACACCGCGCGGTAGCACGGCAAAGGAGCCGGCGCCGGCGACGGGGTCGTCGGAATGCAGCGCCTCGCGACGCAGCATGGCACCCCAACCGCGCATGGGGCGTGTGCCCGTCAGTGCACGCATGCGCAGAATCGCCCGCATGAGCGTGGGATGAAGCATCGCGCGACCGCGCTCGATTTCGCCCGGAAACTCCTCAAAGACCACGTAGCGGGGCTCAAATTGCTTGAGCTCCGGCCTGCCCTCGCGCTCGCGCCAGTAAACCGCCTCGTCGTAAAAGCTCAGACGCTCCTGTACGCTCGCGCGCTCGGCTTTGAGCCCGGCAATCTGCTCGTCGAGCGCCTGTACCCGCAAGCGCAGGTGCTCGGTCATCTCGCCAATGTCGAACGTCGAGGTCAGACGGTCGATCTCGTCGAGCTCAAGCCCCAGGTCGCGCAACATGCAGATCAGACGCATAAGCGGGATCTGCGTGGGCGAATAGAAACGGTAGCCCTTCTCGTTAACCACGGCGGGCTTAAACAGACCGATCTTGTCGTAGTAGATGAGCGTTTGACGCGAAACGTTAAACAGGCTCGCCATCTCGCTAATCGCATACATGCCCGTCTGCATGGGTCCTCCCGACACACCAAAGCCCGCCGCCCACAGGGGCGGCGGGCTCAAACACTCCTCGTATCCTACCCTAAAAGCGCCTATGACCAGCGCTTATAGTTTGAACATGACACGCCGACGGCCCCGAGCGCCTTGGCGGCGATGTGGTGCACCGCGTCATCGAGCGTGGCGGGGCCGTTGTAAAACGTGAGCATGGGCGGCATGAGCATGACACCCGGCACGCGCGCCAGGCGCGCCATGTTGTCGACGTGAATGGCGCTGAAGGGCGTCTCGCGCACCATGAGCACCAGGCGGCGCTGCTCCTTCATCTGCACGTCGGCCGCGCGCAGCAACAGGTTTTCGCCGTAGCCGCTCGCGATGCCGGCGAGCGTCTTCATGGAGCAGGGCGCCACGATCATGCCGTCGACCGGATAGGTACCGCTTGCGATGGCGGCGCCGATGTTCTTGTTGTCGTAGACCACATCGGCATAGCACGCAAACTCGTCGAGCGTCATGCCGAGCTCCTGCTCGATGGTGATCTCTCCCCCGCGCGTGACGACAAGCGCCGACTCGGCGCCGGCCTGGCGCAGGCATTTGAGGCACTCAAGGCCCAGCGCAGCGCCGCTGGCACCAGATACGCCAACGACAATGCGACGGGGACGGACAGAAGACTCAGGCATGACAACTCCTTACTTAGTTACTCGGTAGGGTTACTTACTAGAAAGCGAGCTCCGCGGCCCACTTGTCACGGTCGATCTCCATGAACTGCGAGCGGATGAAGCTCTTCTTAAGGTTGAACGGGACCGTGCAGTCGAAGATGGCCTTGCAGGCGATGCCGTGCTCGCGGATCGAAGGATCGAACGCGGGGTCGTTGGACGGGTCGAGCACGTGGCAGTGGCAGCCGGGGATGGTGATGAGGTCCACGTCGGCCTGGAAGCGCGTGGTCATGGCCCACATCACGTCGCTCATGTCGAAGATGTCAACGTCTTCGTCAACCAGGATCACATGCTTGAGCTCGGAGAATGCCGAGAAGGCGAGCATGGCGGCGTTGCGCTGACGGCCCTCGTCATTTTTGCTCGACTTCTTGAACTGCATGATGGCAACGAACTTGCCGCCGCCGCAGGGGGCAGCGTGAACGTTGAGCAGGCGGCCCGGGATAGCAGTCTCGACCATCTTGTAGATGGAAGCCTCGGTGGGGATGCCCGCCATGGACACGTGCTCGTGCGAAGGGCCGATGCAGCTCTCCATGATGGGATTGACGCGTGTGGTGACGGCGGTGATCTTGATCACCGGGCAGACCTTGGCGCCACCGGTGTAGCCGGGGAACTCGGGCATGGCATAGCCGTGGCCGTTGACATCCTCGTTGATGGTCTCGTCGTGCATGAGGTAGCCCTCGAGCACGTACTCGGCATTGGCAATGCACTTCTGCGGAACGGTGATGCAGTCGGCAAGCTCGACGGCGTGGCCGCGCAGGGCGCCGGCGATCTGCAGCTCGTTAAAGCCGAGCGGCGTGGTGGGAGCCTCGAAGCCGCAGCACATGTACACGGCGGGGTCCAAGCCGATGGAGATGGAGATGGGCATGTCCTCGCCGCGCTGGCAGTACTCGTCAAAAAAGGCGCCAAGGTGACGGCTGCCCGGGGTGATCCACATGGCGAGCTTGTCCTTGTCGACACAGGAGAAGCGGTGGATGGTCACGTCGGACTGGGAGCCGTCGGGGCTCGTGCCGTAGGCGAGGCCCATGGTGATGTAGGGGCCGCCGTCGACGGGCGTGTTGGTGGGAGCGGGGACGATCTTGCGCAGGTCAAAGCCCTCGTCGGTCGCCTTGTACACAACCTCCTGGCAGTCGATGTGCGCGCCCTCGGCGATCTGCTTGGGCGCGATCAGGTTCTCGAAGCGCTTGCCGATCTCGAGACCCAGGTGCTCCTCGTCCAGGTCGAGCAGGGCGGCAACGCGCTTGCGGCTGGCAAGCATGCCGATGCAGACCTTGGCATCGTCAAAGCCCTTTACGTTGTTGAAGACCATCGCCGGACCCTCTTTGGTCGGACGCATAACGGTGCCGCCGGCGCCGACGTGGCGATAGACGCCCGAGACCTCGGCGTCCGGGTCGACCTGGGTGTCGGTCTCGAGCAGCTGGCCCGGCATCTCGCGCAAAAAGTCGAGTGCAGAACGCAGGTCGTGAATCTGGGAAGCATCGGTAGTGGACATAGCGTGCTCCTTTCGGGAGAGTGCCCGGCGACGGGAGTGCCGCCGGGCTGGGTAACGTAGTGGGGTCGCAGCGCTCATGGGTGGAGCACTCGACCACTCGCAGCTCATGCGCTCAGCTGCCTACAGCCAGAGCGCTCGGCCGCTTACATCAGGCCAAAGAGGTGGAACCAGGCGGCCTCGACCAGCACGACGATAAAGACGACCGCGGTAAGGGGAATGCCCATGCGCATGGCCTCTTTGGAGGTGTAGCCGCCGGCGTCCTTGCCCTCGCCGATAAGGATCGGCAGGTTATGGAACGGCAGGATGTAGTGGATGTTGATGGACGTGAAGACGATGAGCGCCACGGCGAGCGGGCTCACGCTGGAGCCGGCCGCGAAGCTGATGAACGCCGGCACGCACACGCCGAGCACGGCCATGACCGAGCCCATGAACATGTGGATGATCATGGAGAGCGCGGCGACAAGCAGGGCGAACAGGAAGATGTTCTCGGGCACGGAGCTGGGAAGCACGACGTCGGCGATCCAGGCGTTCATGCCGGTGGCACCGCCCACGGAGCCCACGGCCATGGCGGCCGTCAGGAACATGAGGGACTTGATGTCGACAGCGTTCCAGCTGGCGGGGGTGAGGACCTCGCCAACGATGGGCATAGCGAGGGCAACGCCGATGGCCAGGGTGACCCAACCGATGTAATCGCCCGAGACGGTGAGCCACAGCGCGATGGCGATGACAAGCCACACGATGGTGCGGATCTCCTTGACGGAGAGCTTGCCGAGCGCAGCCTGCTTGGCCACGATCTGCTCGCGATCGTAGACGAGTTCCTTGCTGGGCTTAAAGAGGAAGAGGCCCAGGAACAGGGTGCACAGCAGCGCGACCAGCATGGGCACACTCATGTACAGGAACCAGTCGACAAACGACGGGCTCATGCCGCCGGCCTCGGCGCTGTACTGCGCAACGAGCGGGTTGAGCGTGGAATCGCCCGTCAGGAAGAACATGGAGCCCGGAGCGGCAGCGGCAAACACGAGGAAGCCGAGCTTGCCGCGGTCCTCGTCACCGTAGCCGGCGGACTCGGCAATGACCGAGACGACGGCGAGGATGAGGAAGGCGCGGGGGAACGGATGCGGGATCAGCAGCGACAGCACAAAGGTGAGCGCGAAGATCGAGATGATGAGCGACTTGGCGTCGCGCACAAACTTGAGCATAAAAGCATAGGCGATGCGCTCGCCCAGGCCCGACTCCTTGACCGCGCTGGCGATGAGGTAGGCACCAATGACGAGCCACATGGTGGCTTTGGTCCACGAGCTAAACGTGGAGGCGACCGTCGCCGAGATGCTCGCGGCACCCGTGTCGTCCACGCACACCTTGAACAGAACGAGCAGCGCGCAATAGAGCAGGCCCACAAAGCCCGGCTGTGCCACGCCACACGCCCAGAACACCACCGTGGCGAGCGTCAACGCCAGACAGGTCTGACCGCCGACCGTAAGCTCGACCGTCGAGCTCAGCTCCGCCAAAGGAAGAAACTTCACCAGCAAAAAGACAACGATACCCAGCACAAAGCCAATTTCGCGCTTGGTGATCTTAAACGCCTTCTTTTCCGCTTCCATCTCCCCACCTTTCTTGTTGGGGGCGCTCCGGATTCGCGGCCACGTTGCCACTTAAAAAGGGGCGCCCGTTATCGGACACCCCTTACGTTGCGCTGTGTTGTGGCAATACAGTCAAGCGGGATTTTTGGATGAGAAGCGATCCTCTGGACAAAAAGCGTCACAACATTCGACGCTTTTCCTCGATTTCGAGATTTTCATCGAATGTTGTGACGGTTTGGATGTGGCAAAGGGACTGTCTTTTGTTTCACATAGCGAGATCCGTACGGATGGATGGGTCGCTGAGGGCCTCGCGGAGCCAGGGGGCCAGCTGCTCGGGGTGACCCTGCAGGTAGCCTTTAAGCTCGGACGGGGCCACGCGGCGCACTTCCGAGATCTCCTCTTGGTTGATATGCAGCTCGCCCGGCTCAACATGGGCAAGGTAGACCTCGCACCATTCGCACTCGCAGCGGCCGTCGCCGTGGTCCTCGCGGTAGGTCACGTGACCGAGGTGTTTGAGCTGGTCGGGTGCGCGCGTGATGCCGAGCTCTTCGTTGATGCGGCGCGCCGTCGCGGCGACAACGTCCTCCCCGGGGAGCGGATGGCCGGCACAGCTATCGGCCAGCACCCCGCCCCACAGGCGTTTGAGCGGACTGCGACGACAGAGCAGCAGGCGTGCGTCTTCGCCCTGGCCCTCGACCAGAAGCGTCAGAAATGCCTGATGCAAAATGCCCTCACCGGCATGGGCATCGATGCGGTCGACGGGGCCAAGCGTCTCGCCGGTCGTGGCATTGACCGCCACGACCTCGGCGCCCGCGCCGCCCTCATCCCAGCCGGCGCGCAGAATGCGGGCTGCGGCCTCCTCGAGCGCGGCGATGAGTTCCTTGGTGGTATCGAGCATGCGCCGCAAGTCGTCCGCGGTCGCGTTCTCCACATGAAAACCCGTGCTTGCAACGACCGGCACGCCAAAGCGCGTGGCCAGCGCCGCCGCAATATCGTGCGCCGGGATCTCGTCTCGATGACACGGAACGGCCAGGATGCTCACCGTCGCCGTACGGCCGGGCTCGGGGCGAGGAATGGCCTGCGCCGTGGCGCCCAGGTGCGCAAACTCCGGCGAGCAGGCGTACACCGCCATGCCTCGCGGCGTCACCGTCAACTGGGCCTCGAGCGCAAACTTGCCCTCGCCCACTACAACCTTTGTCGTGTGCATACCCATGGGATCTCCTGTCGCCCGCAATGTACCTGAGACCATCTTCGCCTGTATTGCGACTATACAGGCAAGCGCAGCCTGCGACAAAGGAGGCAGGCACCTGACACATTCTGTTAGAGTTGCAGGGATTGAATCCCGCTTATTCATGCGACATTGGAGTGACAACCTTGACCGCCGCAACCACGCCTAAAAGTAAGTCAACCGCCGCCGCGCTCTCCCCCGCGCGCACCAGGCTCTGCCTGGCGCTGCTCGTGCTGCTGGGATTCTCGCTCGGCTGCTCCGAGTTCGTGGTCATCGGCATCGAAAGTGACTTGGCGACGGAACTCGGCATATCGCTTGCCGCTGCGGGCCAGCTCATCAGCGTTTTTGCACTGGTCTACGCCATCGCGACGCCGGTGCTTGCGCTCAGCACGGGGCGCTTCCGTCGTTACCAGCTGCTCGTGTGCTACAGCATTATCTTTGTGCTCGGCAATCTGGTCATGGCGTTGGCGCCCAACTTCCAGGTACTGTTTATCTCGCGCATTGTCCTGGGATCCGTCTCGGGCGCACTGCTCGCCGTGGGCGTGACGTACATCCCCGAGCTGCTGTCCCCGCAGCAAACTTCGCTTGCCATCTCGGTCGTGTACGGCGCGTTTTCCGTGGCGATGGTCTTTGTGACCTCGATTGGCAAGTTTGTGGCCGACACGCTCGACTGGCACGTGGCCATGTACGGCACGCTGACCTTTGCCGTTCTGATCTGCGGAGCGCTCGTGGCGTTTATGCCGCGCGCTGGGCAAACCGATGAGCCTGCCACCTTTCGCGAGCAGGCGGGTCTGCTGCGCGAGCCGAGCATCATCACCGGCATGCTCATCTTTTTGTTTGGCGTAGGCTCGGTCTATGTGTTCTACGGCTACGTGACGCCTTATCTTGAGCAGGTGCTGGGTATGGGAACCGTTCAGGCGAGCACCACGCTTATGGCCTACGGCGTGTTCTGCCTGATCTCGAACATCCTGGGCGGATGGATCGATGCGCGCTTTGGCATGAAGGCGCTGCTTGTGACGTTTGTGCTGCAGGCCGCGGCGTTACTCGGGCTGTTTGCTGTGGGCGGCACCATGCCGCTCGCGCTGGTCTTTGTTTTTAGCTTGGCACTGCTCATGTACCTGTTCTCGGTGTCGTGCATCACGCACTTTATGGACGTGGCACGCAGCCGCCATCCCAAGTCGATGGTACTCGCAAGTTCGGTTGAACCCATGGCGTTTAACGTCGGCATTTCGTTTGGCACCGCGGTAGGCGGAGCCGTGGTGAGCAGCATTGGCATTGCACACGTGGGCGCCGTGGGCGCCGCGTTCTCGCTTGTGGCCTGGGCGCTTACGCTGGTGACGATTAAGCTCGCCCGTTGGGAGCGCCGTCGTCAATCAGCACAGCCCCGGATGCAGGCATAGGGACGAACACAGCCCAAGGTGGCGAGCAACCAGTGAAAACCGTCCCATACTAGTAGTGTTTATCCGCCTGCAAGCTCCGGCAGTACAATTTCGTGTATTTCAGATACACGCTTTTCTACGATTTCGTGTATTTCAAATACACGAAATGCGCGTGGAGCAACTCAAAGGCGGCGGCAGACGCATTGTCTGCCGCCGCCTTTTATCGCGGATTTTATAGATATGTGGGTCGTTTACTCCATGCCCAGCAGCTCGCGCATCTGGGTTGCGTAGTTAGAAGCCATGTTACCGTAGACAATCTGCACGCCGCCGTTGACATGCACGATGCCACGCGCTTCGAGCTTTTCGGTAAACTCGGCGTCATCAACCACCTTGTCACAGTCATTGAGCTGAATGCGCAGACGGGTGAAGCAGGCCTCGACAGACTTAATATTGTTGTCGCCGCCCACTGCCTCAACGATGGCGGGAATGAGGTCGCTGATCACAGTCTTGGGAGCCTTTGCGGCCTCATCGTCGGACTCTTCCTCGCGGCCGGGGGTCTTAAGATCCTTCTTAAGGATGATGAACTTGAAGACGAAGTAGTACACCACGAAGTAGATGGGGCCGAGGAACAGGATAACCTGCCAGTTGGAGCCCTTGGCTGCACCCATAATGCCGTTAAAGATCAACGACAAGAGCGGGCCGCCAAAGGATGCGGAACCGGCCACGTTGAACTGCAGGATATAGGTCAGCGCATAAGCAAGACCAGCCATGAGAGCGTGGAACACGTAGAGGATGGGCGCGATAAACAGGAAGGAGTACTCGAGCGGCTCGGTAATGCCGGAGAGGATGCAAGGCACCACAATGGCAATCATGAGCGCCGCGGCCTTCTTCTTGTTCTTGGGAAGCGCCGTCTTGTAGAAGGCGAGTGCAGCGCCGGGCAGGCCGAACATGGCGAAGATAACCTTGCCGTTCATGACAAAACGGCTGACCTCGATGTTAAACGGCGTGCTGGGAGAGCCCAGGATCGCGTTGTAGATATTGATAGCGCCCTGAACAGTCTGGCCGTCGATGGTCTCGACGCCACCGAGCGACGTGAAGAAGAACGGCAAATAGACAAAGTGATGCAGGCCAAAAGGCAGGAGCATGCGCTCGCCGGCGCCGTAGACAAATGCACCAAAGGCACCCGTAGTCTTGATGAACTCGGACAGCGCGCCGAGAGCGTTCTGAATAAACGGGAAAACAAAGGACATGACCAATGCGAGGATGCTGCATGAGAGCAGCGTCACCGCCGGGATAAAGCGCGTGCCGTTGAAGATGGAGAACACGGCAGGCAGCTCAATCTTGTAGTAACGGTTATGCAACCATGCGACGATTGCACCCACCAGAAGACCGCCGATAACACCAGTGTCGAGCGTGGTGATGCCGAGGATCGTGCTCTGGCCCGTCGTAAGATTCGCGGGATCGATAACGCCAGTCGCCGTAAGGAACGTGCCCATCACGGAATTCATGCACATGTAGCCCAAAAAGCCACAAAGCGCCGCGGTAGCCTTCTCGGACTTGGCGAAGCCATAGGCGAGACAAATCGAGAAGATAACCGGGATGTTGTTCATAACGATGCTGGCAGCGGCCTTGAGAATCGAAAAGAAGATCGCAAAGCCCGGAGCAGCAAGCCAGGGAACAGCTGCCGTAAGGGTGGGGCTGGTAAAGGCATTGCCAAAGCCCTGAAGGATGCCAGCGATTGGCAGGATCAGGACAGGCGTCATGAGGACTTTGCCCAGACGCTGGAACTTTGCCAGCAGCTCATCTTTGTTCATGGGATACCCCTCTTAAAGAAACGGGGCGTGCAGTTCTACAACCCACACGCCCCATAACAGTTATCAAGCGCTATGGAACTAGCTACTTAAGCTCCGGCCAGTAATCCTTATTGGCCTCGATGAGCTTGTCGAGCACTTTGCGAGCCTTCTTTGCGTCACCGACCAGACGATTAAGCGTGAGTGCCTGCAGAGCCTTCTCGTAGGAACCCTCCATCCAAGCCTCAACAGTCAGGCGCTCATAGGCGTACTGGTTCTCCATAAGGCCGCGATAGAAGGTACCGATCTTGCCAACAGCATAGGGCTGCGGGCCATTGGCGCCCACGCTTGCCGCGACCTCGACCATGGCGTCATCGGGCATGCCCTCGATAATGCCGTTGTTGGGCACGATGACAATGAAGGTCTTGTTGGTGTTGCGATAAATGGCCGAGGTGATTTCCACGATCATATCGCCATGAGCGTCGTTTTGCACAACCGAGGAGTTCTTTGCGGTGCCGACTTTGGCAACACGCTCGCACTCGGCGAACACGCGCTTTTCACGACCGTTGATAACCTCGTCGGAGCGAGTGTAGTCGGGGTCGAGGTGAGCGACCTTGTACTCGGGATACAGATAGTACTGCAGATAAGTGTTGGGCAGATAGTCGGGGAAGTCCTCGAGCATGTCCTTGACCATGGCGTAGGTATCAAGCCAGGACTGGTCACGCTGCTCGGCATCGGCAGGAAGGAAGCCGTTCTTCTCCGTGTATTCCTTAATCTGCGGGACGAGGTCATGGCCCTCTTCATCGTAGATGTGCTTGAACCAACCGAAGTGATTGAGGCCGAAGTACACGGGCTCCGTCTTGCTCATATCGCGACCGAGCAGGCGACCGTAAGAGCGCATGAGGTTGACAGGCTGGTCGCAGATGTTGAGGACGCGATGCTCATCGGGCAGGACGCGCTCGAGACCATATGCCACAATAGCAGCCGGGTTGGTGTAGTTGATAATCCACGCCTCCGGGCTATGAGCGCGAACGTCGTTGACGATCTCAACCATGTCATGCATGGAGCGCATACCGTAAGCCATGCCGCCAGGGCCCACCGTTTCCTGGCCGATGATTCCCATATGCAGCGGAATCTTCTCGTCCTTGCTACGCATCTCGTAGCCGCCGGTACGAATCTGGCAGAGCACAAAGTCGACGTCGGTGTAAGCCTCGTCCTTATCGGTGGTGTAACCAAACTCCACACCGGGCTCCTCCTCGGCGAAGAGGATCTTGCCAAACTCGCCGATCGGACGCTGACGCTCGGCATCGATGTCATAAAGCATCACGCGGTTCAGCGGCAGAATGTCCATGTGCTTGGTCAGGGCCTTAAGAATGCCAGGGCACCACGTAGAGCCGCCGCCAACGATCACAATATTGAGCTTATCCTTCATGTTCCGTCCCTCCAGGGTTGGCTGATCGGTGTTCTCGAAGACCTTGGGCTCCGCGGTTGTCCTCGGCTTGCTTCGTTTCGATTGATATTTTGCGACATAAGATCATTTGCGAATCCCCGTGTGGGCCAATGCGAAACGGAGACACATGATTTCGCTCACGACACAGATATGTGTAGGCAGACACGCGCGTTTGCCCAGTTCATGGGCAATAGGCAATCTTGACCGATTACCGATTTCTCACCTGGCTACACAAAGCGGTACCATATGTACGGCGAGATGCGAGGGGCTGAAACATCTTATGAAAGATCAAGAATCTTTTTATGATCATGTGCGAGCTGGCGAGAGCAAGCTCAACGATCTCGAAAGCGAGATCATGCGCTACATCATCGAGCTGCGTGATGATATTGACGATGTCACGCTTAAGAGCGTTGCTGAACGGTTCTTCGTCGCTCCCAATACAATCGTCAGGCTTGCCCATAAGCTTGGCTTCTCGGGGTTTACGGAGCTCAAACAATCGTATTCCGCCTCGCTCGACCGCAATCGATTCACTATCGAGACGCTTCCGCTCGACACCCAGCTCGTACAGACCAAAGATCTGCTTAACGACCGGGTCATCGATTCGGTTGTGAGTCTTATCCAGGACGCCTCGCATATCGTGTTCTTCTGCTCGGGCTTTTCGAAATACCCGTGTCTTGAGATGGCTGAAAAGCTCAAAATAATGGGCAAGAATACCGACACGCTCAGTGAACGCCACGTCATGAGGCATTACGCAGAACTCCTCGGCAAAAACGACCTGGTCTTCAGTGTTTCCGTAAGCGGCGAGACGCAGGTGTCTATTGACGCCACATCGATAGCCAAAACGCGCGGATGCAAGGTCGTCACGCTCACCGGCTTTTCTCGAAACTCTCTCTCGAAACTAGCCGACTACCCTATCTACACCGTGCAAAAAGAAATCCGCTTGGGCAGCATGGACCTCGACAGTCGATTGATGTTCTATTACGTTTTCGAATTGATATTTGAGCGCTACTTCAAACTGGCCAAGAAATAAACTTGGCATGCGCCCGGCTTCTACTCTTTAGCAGCCTTCTATATGAAAGGTATCGTCCTATGCAACGCGTACTGTTTATCTGTTATGGAAACATCTGCCGCTCGACGATGGCTGAGTCGGTATTTACCGAGCTCGCGCGCCGCGCCGGGCGCGAGGGCGAGTTTGTCATTGATTCCGCTGCGACCTCGGCCGAGGAGATCGGCAACCCGCCGCACCACGGTACCGTTGCCAAGCTACGCGAGGTCGGAATTCCCGTCGTCGCACATCGCGCACGTCAGGTGCGTCGCGCGGAGTATGGCGACTGGGATCGCATTGTCTATATGGATGCTGAGAACGCGCGCGGCCTGCGTCGCATCTTTGGCGACGACCCCGACGGCAAGATTACGCGCTTGCTCGATTGGACCGAACGCCCCGGCGACGTGGCCGATCCCTGGTACACCGGCAATTTCGATGCCACCTACCGCGACGTGCTCGCCGGTTGCGCCGCTATGCTCGAGCAGTTGTAGGTTCGCGGAGGCACGAACCTCGCGAGCCGCGTCATCGGCATACAGATCGAGCGTGGATTTTCTCCCACTTTGAGCATTCAAGTGCGCTCTAGACGGGAGAAAATCCACGCTCATTATCTCGGATAGCGGATGCGACAAAGGCACTATCCCTTTGTCGCGTCGGGGACTGTCCCTAGACCGGCTTGACCTCCAGCTTTATCCCCTCGGCACAGGAGTCACCCAAAACATCCGAAAGGGCCCAGGTCGCATATAGCGGCAAATAAAGAACAGCTCCGCTGCGTTCAACGTTGCCTCTCGAGAAAACAATCCCGAGCCTTACACCATATTCGGCCGTATCAAGCACATGGCCGAGCGCGGCGTGCGCGTGGTAATAGGAACCCGATTTAACCTCGATCGGAACAGCTGTTCCATCCGGTCCGTCGACCACAAAGTCCACTTCGCCGCGCTTCTTTGTCTGATAGTAGTAAAGCTGGCGATTTTGGGCAGCCAGCTGCTGGGCCACCACGTTTTCGTAAATACCGCCCAGATTGGGTTCCTTGCTATCAAGATACGCCGCCTGGGCGACGCCAACGGGGTAGCGCGCCATCAACATGCCCGTATCCGATTGGTATAGCTTGAACTGCGATGGCCGTGCCGTCTTGAGCAGGGGCGACTTTGGCTCGGTTACGATATCCGCCTTGAGAGCAACGCCGGCATCGACAAGCCAGACAAAATCTCGCTGGTACTTGTCGTAATGCGCCTTGGGGTCAATGGAATTGAGCACGAAGCGTTTGTTTTCGCCCTCGAGCATAATAGGGAGCTGATCGTAAATGCTCTGCACCTGAAGGGCTCGCCCGCTTGCATACTTGGAGATATCCCGCCGGTACTGTTCGTTGAGCTCTGACTGTAGCTGACGAACAGAGGCAAGGTCGCCCTGCGTGTCAAGGAAACGCTGCACGACCTCCGGCATTCCGCCGACAACGGTATAGGTCCTGAAGTTTGCCATCATCGCGTCATGAATGTAATCAGGAATGGGCTTCTCGCTGATACACGCATCGCGTATCGTTTGGCGAGCTCCCTCGCTCACCCCGATCGCCCAGCAAAACTCCTCAAAATCGAGCGGGAACATCCTAAGCTCGTGAACATATCCCACAGGATAGGACCTAACGCCCTTGAACTGGGTCCCGAGCATTGACCCCGAAAACGCCCAGCGGCACCTCCCGTCCTCAACAAGGAACTTCGCCATCGTCATGATGTCGGGGGCCTCTTGGACCTCATCGATAAACACGAGCGTTTTGCCCGGTGTTATCGGCTTTCCCGAGAGAAGCGTCACCCTGCTGATGAAATCGTCGGCATCCCGTGCCTCGAGAAGCGCATCTTTTGCCTGGCGATTTTCCATGAGGTTGAGCTCGATGTAGGTTGCATGGCTGGCTTTGCCAAATGCGCGAATCGAATAGCTTTTGCCGATCTGGCGAGAACCCGTGATGAATAAGGCCTTTTGCTCGGCAGACTTCAGCCAACGCTCCAGCTCTGCCGCTATTTTCCTACGCAGCATAGGCTCTCCCCTCAGTGTCATCAAATGAAATGCAAAGTTTTATACGCTTGATTATCAATGAAACGCAGAATTTTTAGAACCTAAAATCGGATGAAATGCAGAGATTTGAGATTAGAAGCAAAAAAGAAGGAACACCACCCGCGAATGTGACAAAGGGACTGTCCCTTTGTCACATTGCGCTCGACTACTCGTCGACGATCTCGGCAAGCCAGACGTTCAGCGTATCGACCTCGGGGCAGCAGAACTTTGCCGTTCCAGGCTCGTTGCCAGGCACGGTTCCGCCATAGCGCAGGATATCAATATAGGGAAAGCCCACATGGCAGGCCATGGCGCACATCTTGCCGCGGTCTCGGTCGAAGTCAAAGACGTCGCCCGGCTTGTGACCATGGTGGCAGCGACACGCACCCAGCTGGTCCACGCAGCTCACGCGGATACGCGGACGCTTGCCACGCGGCGCGCCGAGCGGCTTGTTCTCGCCCGCAGGCTTGACGCCGCCCTCGCCAGCGTTACTCATGGTCAATCACATCCAGGCAGGCCTCGATGGGCAGGCCGGCCGACTTGTCCTCTTGGTCGGCATTGCGCTCGATGAGCTCGGCCACCACGCGCATGGCGTCGGCCGTGGCGCGCTGAAGCGTCCAACCGCTCATCACGCGACCCATAAGCACCGCCGAAAACGTGTCGCCCGTGCCCGGGAAATAGACCGGAATGAGCTCAAATGGAATCGTGAAGTACTCCCCCGCCACATGATCATAACCGATAACCGCGTTCGTGCCATTGACCACGGCGCTCGTAATGACCACCGACTTGGCACCCAGCTCGCGCACGGCGTCCACAAGGGCGCGGGCCTCATCGGGCGTGATCTGTTCTGCAATAGGCGTATCGGTGAGCAGACAGGCCTCGGTGTAGTTGGGCACCGCGTAGTCTGCGCACTCCAGCAGGTGCCGCATAAGGCCAATCGTGGACTCGGGCACACCGGCATAGAGCTTGCCGTTGTCGCCCATGATGGGGTCGACGAACACCTTGGTGCCCTTTTGCGCGCGGCGGTGGCAAAAGTCCGAGATGATGCGCGTCTCTTCCTCGGTCACGATAAAGCCGGTCGAGATGGCGTCGAACTCAAAGCCGAGCTCTTCCCAGATGGCAAGACTCTGACGCACGTACTCCGTGGTGTCGTGGATGTAGAACTTGGGATAGTTGAGCGTATCGGACACAAGTGCCGTCGGCAGATTGTGGATACGGTAACCCATGTGCGACAGCACCGGCAGCATGGCGGAAAGCGCGACTTTGCCGTAACCGCACATATCGTTGATCAGCAGCAGCTGAGTGTTCTTCATGAGGGTCTCCCTTGTTTCGGGTGCGGCGCGGCAGCACCACAGTGCGACTAAGTGTAGCGCAGGAGGCATCGTGAGCGGTCGCTAGGGTCGCGAAGAGCGCATTGTTGCGGATAGGTTTCGGAAATGGGGACTGTTTGCTCCATAACGGCCTAGTTGATACTACTCATATAGTGCCATTTCAAAACTATGCCTATTTACTACGTTTAACCGCCCACCTCCAACCACAACAAATTTCGCTCCGACAAAACCGCAGGTAGATAGCTTGCGCTTTTTCAGAAACAGCTGTTGTGGTCGGGGATGCCGGATTCATCGTAGTAATTAGGCATAGTTTTTGGCGAGGCCGCTTCGAAAGGCGTCATCGCAGCCCAAAGTAATCCCTTTTCCTCCGTCCCCAAGGGATCACATGCACCGAAGCGGACCGTGGCGGAATCACATGTTGAGGACGGACAGCGAAAACGCTCCTAAGCGAGCAAGGTGGCGTGAAAGAAGAGGGCATAGGCCTTGTGGCCATGCCCGATGATTGAACGCCAGATTGCCGCTTAGGAGCGTTTGCAGCGTCGAGCGGTTACGGCGTTTGGCAAAACGCCGTAACTATAAGTTTGGTACCTTGACATTTATTTACCGTGCCCCTAGATTGGTTAGGCACAAAACAATTCCTCTACCTAACTAAAGAAAGGAGCGGCACTAATTCATGTGCGATGAACCTCTTAACCTTTGTTCGCACGAGCCCGGCGGCGACCCGTCACAGCCGGCGGATGCACCCGAAGCGGTTAGCTCAGAAGACAAGCTTGCCAAGCGCATCCTCAATGGCCTGGGCTTTTGCGGCCATTACATGCATTTTCATGGCGGTGGCGTGTCCGGCAAGGCGCCCATCATCTGCCTGCTGGCCAAGCAACCCGGCGGCGAGATGTCGCAGCAGGAACTCGGCATGCACTTTGACCTCAAGCCGGGGTCGCTTTCCGAGATCCTGTCCAAGCTCGAGCTCAACGGCCTCATCGAGCGCAGCCGTAACCCCAAGGATCGACGGCAACTCACCATTCGCCTGACCGAAACCGGCCGGGAAAACGCCCGCATCGACCAGGCGGCCCGCATTCGCTTTAGAGAGCAGGCCTTTAGTGCCCTCACCCACGACGAGCGCGAGCAGCTCGCCGAAATGCTCGAGAAAATCCGTGTAACCTGGGAGGAACTGGATGATTAAAACCCTCATGGGCAGCATCCGCGACTATATGAAAGTCACCGTTGCCACGCCGTTGCTCGTGCTTGGCGAGGTGCTCTGCGAGATGCTGATTCCATTCATCACCGCCAACCTGATCGACGCTATCAAAGACGGCGCCACCGTAGCCGAGATGCTTCCCACCGCAGGCTTTTTGGTGCTCATCGCGCTGACGTCGCTTGCTTTTGGCGCCGCGGCCGGCGTCACCTGCAGCCATGCGAGCTGCGGGTTCGCCAAGAACCTGCGTCACGACCTGTTCTACAAGATCCAGACGTTCAGCTTTGCCAACATCGATGAGTTCTCGAGTTCCTCACTCGTCACGCGTCTGACCACCGACATCAACAACGTTCAGCAGGCCTTTATGATGATCATCCGTATCGCCGTGCGCGCGCCGCTGGTCTTGATCTTCGCCTTTACCATGGCATTTATCATGGGCGGCAGCGTCGCCATGGTCTACCTGGTCATCATTCCGCTGCTGGGCTTTGGACTGTTCTTTATCATCTTTAAGGTGCGCCCCATCTTCTCGCGCGTGTTCCACAAGTACGATGCCCTTAACGAGTCCGTCGAGGAAAACGTCACCGGCATGCGCGTGGTCAAGAGCTATGTGCGCGAAGACTTTGAGAAGGAGAAGTTCGCGACCGCCGCGCGCGACGTCCAGATGGACTTCACCCGCGCCGAGAAGCTGCTCGCCTTTAACAACCCCATGATGAACATCTGCGTCAACGGCGCGTTTGTCGTCATCATCTACCTGGGCTCCAAGCTCATCATCACGAGCCAGGGCACGCTGTTCGACGTGGGCCAGCTCTCCTCGACCTTTACCTATGGTTTCCAGATTCTCATGAGCCTGATGCAGCTGTCGATGATCTTTGTCATGGTGACCATGGCCGACGAATCGGCACACCGCATTGCCGAGGTGCTGGCCGCCGAGCCCACGATCGCCGATCCCGCCGAGCCCGTGCTCGAGGTTGCCGACGGTTCCATCGACTTTGACCACGTGAGCTTTAAGTATTCCAAGCATGCGAAGCGCCAGGCGCTCGACGATATCGACCTGCACATTACGAGCGGCGAGACCATCGGCATCATCGGCGGCACCGGCTCGGCCAAGTCCACGCTCGTAAACCTCATCGCCCGCCTGTACGACACCACCGAAGGCGCTGTGCGCGTGGGCGGCGTGGACGTGCGCGACTACGACCTGGACGCGCTGCGTCACCAGGTCGCCATGGTGCTGCAGAAAAACGTGCTGTTTAGCGGCACCGTCGCCGAGAACCTGCGTTGGGGCGACCCGAACGCCACCGACGAGGAAGTCCGCGAGGCAGCGCATCTGGCCTGCGCCGACGAGTTTGTCGACGGTTTCCCCAAGGGCTACGACACCTGGATCGAACAGGGCGGCTCCAATGTTTCCGGCGGTCAGAAGCAGCGCCTGTGCATTGCACGCGCCCTGCTGCGTCGCCCCAAGATCTTGATCCTGGACGACTCCACCAGCGCCGTCGACACCAAGACCGACGCCAAGATCCGCGCAGGGCTGGCAAGCTATCTGCCCAACACGACCAAGCTCATCATCGCCCAGCGCATCAGCTCCGTGCAGGATGCAGACCGCATCATCGTCATGGAGGGCGGCCGTATCGCGCAGATCGGCAACCATGACGAGCTACTCAAGACGAGCGAGATCTACCGCGAGACCTTTACCTCGCAAAACAAGATGTCTGCCGAAGGTACGGAAAGCGCCGACGACGTCTCCGGCGACACGACCACGGCGGCAGACAACACCGATACGACCGCAACGCAAGCTCAGACCCAGGAAGGAGGCGAGGCACATGAGTAAGGCAACGACCGCCGAGCGCGCGATCAACCGTAAGGGCGGCACCATGTCGCGCCTCATCAAGACGCTCTTTGGCTTCTATCCCGTGCTTTTGCCCCTTGTCGTCGCCGGCGTGGTGCTCTGCGCCATCATCAACTCCATCGGCGCGACCTTCCTGCAGAGCGCCCTGCAGATTATTAGCGAATCGTGGCAGTCGGGCGATTGGGAAGCCGCGCAGCCCAAGATCGCACAGCTCGTGACCACCCTCGCCTGCATCTACGGCGTCGGCGTCCTGTCCTCGCTCTTCTGGAACCGCGCCATGGCTATCGTCACGCAGGGCTCGCTGGAGAAGCTGCGCGAGATGATGTTCAACCGCATGCAGGACCTGCCGATCCGCTACTTCGACACGCACCAGCGCGGCGACATCATGAGCCACTACACCAACGACATCGACACGCTGCGTCAGATGATCAGCCAGTCGCTGCCCAACCTGCTCATGACGATCATCATCATCGTTACGGTGTTCTTTATCATGCTGTACTACAGCGTGTGGATGTGCCTGGTCATCATCGCCGGCGTCGCCTTTATGACCTTTATGACCAAGCTGCTCGGCTCCAACTCCGCGCGCTTCTTCATTGCACAGCAGACCGAACTCGGCGTGGTCGAAGGCCATATCGAGGAAGTCATGAACGGCCAGAAGGTCGTCAAGGCGTTCTGCCACGAGTCTGCCGCCGAGGCCGATTTTGACGAGCGCAACGAAAAGCTCTTCGAGGTCTCCCAGAAGGCCAACATGTACGCCAACATCCTCATGCCCATCCTTATGAACCTGGGCAACCTGCTCTACGTGCTGGTGGCCCTTGCCGGCGGCATTTTCCTGGCGCTGGGCGTGCCCAACCTGAGTATCTCGGGCATGGCGCTGTCCATCGCCGTCGTGGTGCCGTTCCTCAACATGACCAAGCAGTTCTGCGGACAGATCGGCCAGATTTCGCAGCAGATCAACGCCGTTGTCATGGGCCTCGCCGGCGCCGACCGCATCTTTGAGCTCATCGACGAGGAGCCCGAAGCCGACGAAGGCTACGTGACGCTCGTCAACGCGCAGGTGAACCCCGAGACATGGGAGCTCGAGGAGGCCGACCACCACACCGGCATGTGGGCATGGAAGCATCCGCACCGCGCAACCGGCGAGATCGAGTACGTACCGCTGCGCGGCGACCTGGTCATGGACAACGTCGACTTTGGCTACACGCCCGACCACGAGGTGCTGCACGGCGTGTCTGTGTTTGCCAAGCCGGGCCAGAAGGTTGCGTTTGTCGGCGCCACCGGTGCCGGCAAGACGACCATCACCAACCTCATCAACCGCTTCTACGACATCGCCGACGGCAAGATCCGCTACGACGGCATCAACGTCAACAAGATTCGCAAGGCCGATCTGCGCCGCTCGCTGGGCGTCGTGCTGCAGGACGTGAACCTGTTCACCGGCACCGTGATGGATAACATCCGCTACGGCAACCTGGATGCGACCGACGAGGAATGCATCGCGGCGGCCAAGCTTGCCGGCGCGGACGACTTTATCACCCGCCTGCCCGACGGCTACGACACGATGCTCACCGGCAACGGCGCACAGCTGTCGCAGGGTCAGCGCCAGCTGATTTCAATCGCACGCGCCGCCGTCGCCGATCCGCCGGCAATGATTCTGGACGAGGCAACGAGCTCCATCGACACCCGCACCGAGGCTATCGTGCAGGCGGGCATGGATAAACTCATGGAAGGCCGCACGACGTTTGTCATCGCACACCGCCTGTCCACCGTGCGCAACTCTGACGCGATCATCTGTCTGGATCACGGCCGCATCATCGAGCGCGGCAACCACGACGAGCTGATCGCCAAGCGCGGATATTACTACCAGCTCTACACGGGTGCGTTTGAGCTGGAGTAGGAACGATTACTGACGGAGGGTTCCCCGGGGCGGCGGGGTAATTCCTCCGTGCTCAAACATTCTCGCTGCGCTGCGAAACTGCGCACGGAGGAAATACACCGCCGTCCACGGGGCACCCTCCTACGCGTGATCAGCCCGTCGTTTAAAACGGAATAAAGGTTAGTGAGGCCCTGGCCGTTTGGCCAGGGCCTCGTTTTGTTAGTCTTTTTGGGACGGGGCTTTTTGACTACTTTGAGGGTGCGCAGGCAGGGCGGCAAAAGTAGCTAAAAAAGCCCCGTCCCAAAAAGACTACCCGCGCCAAATGAGCTAGTTGAGGAGTTGGGCCATGGCGTTGACGAATTTTTGTACTTGGAGGGTGGGCTCGAGCGGGTAGTGCAAGAAGACCGGCACCTCGCGGCCACATAGGAACGGCACGCCCACAAAGGCCGGGTGTACCCCCGACCATGCGCCGCAGGTGAGCACCGCGTCGCCTTTTTCCTCGGCTTCGTTAAAGAGCGCAAAGTCGAAGCTATCCACATCGATCACGTCCACGCCACCGTCGGCCAAAAGATCGATACGCAGGCTGTCCATGGCGTCGTTGCCGTGGCGCAGTACGCGCAGACGCATACCCTCCAAGTCGGCAACCGTAATGCGATTCTTGCGCGCCAGCGGGCTCGTGCGCGGCAGATCGATATAAAACGGCACGTTGACAATGCGGAGCTTTTGGCAGGCATCACCCCAGCGTGGGGTAGAAAAACTCGATTGCACCACATCGACCTCGCGGCCCAAGCTGCGCATGACGGTCTCGCGCTCGTCGTAGAGATCGCTTACCGGCACGATCTCAAATCGCAGCGACGGTTCCAGATCGTGGATGCCCGACCACATCGACAGCGTTTGGCGCCCCGGGCACATCATCGACACGCCCAGGCGCACGGCACCGCCATCGCCCGCCGCGCGTCGGGCACGGCGCAGCGCGTCCTCGGATTGGCGCATGATCGAGCGCGCGTCGTCCACCAACAGCGCGCCCGCCGGCGTCACCTTGACGCCCGAGTGCGAGCGCTCGAACAACGTGATGCCAAACTCGGCCTCGAACCCCGACACCTGTTTAACGAGCGCCGGGGTCGACACGCGCAGCTTTGCCGCGGCACGCGAGAAACTTCCCAGCTCCGCGGCGGCCGATATGGCCTCAAGTCGTCGATCGTACACGTCAATCTCCCGTTTTCGCACGCGCGGGCCCACAGCACCGCAGGGGGTCGTTTTCGCAGGTCACGCGCTCAATTGAGAACAAACCTCAATGCTCAGTATAAACCTACGGTTAATGCCATTCTAACAAATATGCAATTCACCTGCGCAAATGCAAAGCATACGATAACCAGCGAAAACCACGTGGGTCGATTAATGGGAGCGACCCACCGGGAGGCACAAGAAGGGAAGTTCCTATGAGCAACTGGCTTAAGCTCGAGGGCGATGTCTGCGCCGTGACCGGCGCACTCGGCGGCATGGGCGCCGAAATCTGCCGCGAGTTCGCCCGCAACGGCGCCAACGTCGTCCTGCTCGATCTGAACGAGGAGAAGGTCAAGGCCGCTGCCGCCGACCTTGCTGCCGAGTTTGGCATCCACGCCGAGGGCTACAAGATGAACGCCACCGACGAGGCCGAGGTTCAGGCTGCCGTCGACGCCACCATCGCCGACTTCGGTCGCGTCGACGTTCTCGTCAACACCGCCGGCATCCTGCGCTTCGCCGCCATGGAGGACCTGCCGCTGAGCGACTGGAACGAGGTCCTCAACGTCAACCTTACCGGCTACTTCATCACCTCGCAGCGCTTTGGTCGCGAGATGATTAAGGCCGGCCAGGGTCGCCTGGTTCACATCTCGACCGTTGCCAGCCACTCCCCCGAGACGTTCTCGGGCGTGTACAGCTCCACAAAGGCGGGCGTCAACATGATGTCCAAGATGCTGGCTGCCGAGTGGGGCCCCTACGGCGTGCGCTCCAACTGCGTCGAGCCCTGCTTTGTTAAGACCCCCATGTCGGCGAGCTTTTACGCCGACCCCGAGGTCGAGAAGAGCCGCAGCCGTCTCATCGCCACGCGCCGCATCGGCGAGGTCAGCGATATCGCCAACGCCGTCATGTTCCTGGCGTCCAAGCGCTCGGACTTTACCACCGGCGACGCCATCAAGGTCGACGGCGGCTTCTCCAATATGATGGGCGACCTCACCGCCAAGCCCGGCGGCCGTCGAGCCTTTGCCGACAACTACCTCAAGAACAAGGGTGTCGAGCTTTGGTCCGACGAGTCTGGCGTCGCAAAGCCCACTGACCAGTAAACCAGCCTGACAGGGAGGCCCGCGGTGATGCCCGCCCCTCCCCCGCATCGATTAGAAAGAGTCCAATGGCTTCCACCAACTCCAACAAGGGTCGCGCCGTCGTGCTTTCCGCCGCGTGCGTCACCATGTTCTTCATCAGCTCCATCGCGCTGTACTCCGTCGTGTCCAAGAACCTGCTCGCCGTCTACCCCGAGTGGTCCAGCGCACTTACCTGGGCTTTCCCGGTCTTCCAGACCATCATGGCCGTGACGGGCATCTTCGCCGGCCGCATCTCCGATAAGATCGGCCCGCGCAACGTCGTGATCGCTGCCGCCGTGTGCTACGGCGTGGGCTGGTTCATGTCCGGCACCGTCACCGAGCCGTGGCAGTTCTACCTGTGGTTCTCGCTCGTCGCCGCCATCGGCAACGGCCTGGGCTACAACCCCGCGCTCACCACCGGCCAAAAGTGGTTCATCGACAAAAAGGGCCTCGCCTCCGGCATCACCCTGGCCGCTTCGACCGCCGGCCCCGCTGTGCTGTCCCCGGTGCTCGCCTCGCTGCTCATCCCGAGTCTGGGCATCTTTGGCGCCCTCAAGGCACTCGGCGTCATCTTCTTTGTGACGATCGCCGCCTCCGCCCTGTTCCTGAAGGCCCCCGAGGCCGGTTGGCTGCCCGAGGGCTTCGAGGCCCCCAAGGGCGGCGCGCACGCCGGTACCTTCGGCGACCTCACCCCGGGCGAGATGGTCAAAACCCCGCGCTTCTGGGTCCTCATCGCCACCTTCGCCTTCGCCGCCACCGCGGGCACCCTGCTTGTGGGCAAGGTTGCCTCCATCGCCGCCGTCCAGCTCTTCGCCGACCCCACGAGTGCCGCAGCCGTCGCCCTCGGCGGCATGGTCGTCTCCGTCAACACCTGCGCCAACCTGGTCGGTCGCCTTTCCTTTGGCCAGATCATCGACAAGATCGGTGCCTACAAGTCGCTGCTCATCAGCCTTGTCGTGACCATCGTCGCGCTCGTCATCATGTCGATGAGCTTTACGCAGAGCATGTTCTTTGTGGCGCTCGCTCTGCTCGGCTTTAGCTTTGGCGCCCTGCTCGTCATCTACCCGCCGCTCACCGGTGGCGCCTTTGGCACCAGCAACATCGGTGTCAACTACGGCATCATGTTTTTGGGCTACGCCGCCTCTACCTGGATCAGCCAGCCCATCACTGCCGTGCTGTATCACGCCGAGGCCGGCAGCGCCGCCTACCAGCAGTCCTTCTACGGCGCCATCGTGATCGCCGCCATCGCCGTCGTGCTCACCCTCTACATGATGGTCTCCGACAGCAAGAAGAAGTCCGCCTAGTTGTACCGATGCGGCAAAGGGGCAGCCCTTTTGTCGCATTCCACCAGCCACCAGCATTAAGGAGTCGTAATGTCTGAGCTCAACCCCGTCCGCATTGCCGTTATCGGCGCCGGCGCCATGGGCCGCAACCACATCCGCTTTGTCACCGAGGAGCCCGAGGCCGAGCTCGTCGCCATCGCCGACGCCTTTGAGGGCGCCCGCGCCACGGCCGAGGCCGCCGGCGTGCCGTTTTATACCGATCCCGCCCAGATGATGGACGAGGTCAAGCCCGAGGCCGTCATCATCGCCACCCCCAACGACCTGCACCTGGGCGTTGCCCGCGAGGCCATCAAGCGCAACATCGTGCCGCTGGTCGAAAAGCCGATCTCCAACGATCTCGAGGATGCCCAGGCCTTCGCCGCCGAGGCCGAGACCGCCGGCGTGCCCGTACTCGTGGGTCAGCACCGTCGCCACAACCCGTTTGTGAACAAGGCCAAGGAGATCATCGAGTCCGGCGAGCTGGGCAAGCTCACCGTGTCGAGCTTCCACTACATGATCTATAAGAACGACGAGTACTTCGACGTCGAGTGGCGCCGCAAGAAGGGTGCCGGCCCGATTCTGGTCAACCTGGTGCACGACGTCGACCTGCTCCGTTACCTGCTGGGCGAGCCCGTTGCCGTCCAGGGTATGCAGTCCAGCGCCGCCCGCGGTTTTGAGACCGAGGACTCCGCCGTGGTCAACGTCCGTTTTGCCGATGGCGCGCTTGCGAGCATGACCATCTCCGACGCCACCGCCAGCCCTTGGAACTGGGAGGCAACCGCTCGCGAGGATCCGCAGTACCGCCCCTTCGACGCCGACGCCTACTTTATCGGCGGCACCAAGGGCGCCCTGTCGCTGCCCCGCCTGCACCAGTTCTCCTACGACGGCGCCTCTAACTGGCACAAGCCGCTGCAGATGGAGATTCCGGCCGTCGACCCGGCGCTTCCCCACAAGATGCAGCTCAAGCACTTTGTGAAGGTCGTCCGCCGCGAGGTCGAGCCCGTCGTGACGCCGGCCGACAACGTCAAGACGCTCACGCTTCTCAACGCCGTCAAGGAGGCCGCCGAGACCGGCCAGCTCGTCGAGCTGTAACGCCTTAAGAGCGGCCGCGACAGAAACCCCATGCCGAGCCCCTCGGTCCGCCACAAATAAGCCCCTCTTCTTTGCCCTGCGAGCAGCCTCATGCCCGCAGGGCATTTTTATGAGGGGGTAGTCTTTCTGGGACGGGGGACTTTTTGCACCTTAGCTTGATTCGTTCGCCACGAAATGTGCCTATCTACTACGTTTAGCCGATCACCCTCAACCATACCGAATTTCGCGAAATAAAAACCGCAGGTAGACGAGTTGCTAATCTTCGGAAAACCCAGGCATGGTCAGCCCATACGGTTCAAACGTAGTAGATAGGCCGCTTTCGTGGCGCGGCCCCAAAACAGTCTTTTGGGGCGGGTGGTATCCTTGGTAGCCCTGTGCTGCAAACGCACCTTAAACGCAAGGAGTCCCATGGATCTTATCGCCCAGCTCGCCCGCGAGCTCAACCTTAAGGCCGCCAACGTCGAGGCGGCCGTCAAGCTCATCGACGAGGGCAACACCATCCCATTTATCTCGCGCTACCGCAAGGAAGCCACGGGCGGCATGGACGACGTCGCCCTGCGCGCACTCGACGAGCGCCTGTCCTACCTGCGCAATCTTGAGCAGCGTAAAGAGGACGTCATTCTGCTCATCGACGCCCAAGGCAAGCTCACGCCCGAGCTCGAGGCACAGATCCGCGAGGCCACGCAGCTCCAGCGTGTCGAGGACCTCTACAAGCCCTACCGCAAAAAGCGCATGACCCGCGCGCAGAAGGCCCGCGAGGCAGGCCTGGAGCCGCTTGCCAACATGATCATCATGCAGGCATCCGCCAAGGGCAGCGCGCTCGACACCGCCGCGGCATACGTTAACGAGGAGGCCGGCTTCGACACGCCCGAGAAGGCGCTTGCCGGCGCCGCCGACATCGTGGCCGAGACGGTAGCCGAGGACCCGGAGAACGTCGCCGACCTGCGCACCTTTACGCAAAACACCGCCGACATCGTCGTCGAGGCAACCGACCCCGCCGAGAAGACCCCCTACGAGCCCTACTACAACTACGACGAACCCGTGCGCAAGATCCCCAACCACCGCATCCTTGCCATCGACCGCGGCGAGCGCGAGGGCAAGCTCCGCGTACGCGTGAACGTCGACGGCGCCGCCGCCACGGCACGCCTCGGTAGTCGTTGGCCCCGACGCCAGGGCGTCTTCGCCCCGGTCTTCGACGCCGCCATCGCCGACGGCTACAAGCGCCTTATGGCCCCCTCCCTGGAGCGCGAGGCCCGCGCCAAGCTCACCGTTCGCGCCCAGACCGAGGCCATCAACGTCTTTGCCAAGAATCTCGAGGGCCTGCTCTCGGCGCGCCCCGTGCGCGGCGCACGCGTGCTCGCGCTCGACCCGGGCTACCGCACCGGCTGCAAGGTCGCCGTCATGGACGAGACCGGCAAGCTGCTCGACCACGGCGTAGTCTACCCCACCAAGCCGCGCCACGACGTCGCCGGCACCAAGCGCGAGCTCGCCCGCCTCGTCAAGAAGGACGGCGTCAACACCATCGTCATCGGCAACGGCACCGCCAGCCGCGAGACCGAGGAAGTCGTCTCGGAGTTCATTGCCGAGCAGGCGCCCGGGCTGCGATACACCATCGTCAACGAAGCCGGCGCGTCGGTGTACTCCGCCTCCGAGCTCGCCAGTCAGGAATACCCCGACCTGGACGTCACCGTGCGCGGCGCCATGAGCCTGGGCCGCCGTCTGCAGGACCCGTTGGCAGAGCTCGTCAAGATTCCGCCCCAGTCCATCGGCGTGGGCCAGTACCAGCACGACCTTGACCAGGCCGAGCTTTCGCGCACCCTAGGCCACGTGGTGGAAGACGTCGTCAACCGCGTGGGCGTCAACGTCAACACCGCAAGCGCGAGCCTGCTGGGATACGTATCGGGCATCACGCCGAGCGTGGCCAAGAATATCGTGGCCTACCGCGAGGAAAACGGAGCCTTTACCGATCGCCGCCAGCTCAAGAAGGTCCCCAAGCTGGGACCCAAGGCATACCTCAACGCCGCGGGCTTCCTGCGCATTAGCGGCGGCAAGAACCCGCTCGACGCGACGAGCGTCCACCCCGAAAGCTACGAGGTGGCCACGGCCGTCCTGGAACGCGCCGGCGTTGCGGCAAGCGAGCTCAGCCGCGGCGGCGTGCCCGACATCGAGCGCCGTCTGGGCAGCATTTCGGCACTGGCAAGCGACCTGGACTGTGGCACCCTGACGCTCATCGACATTGTCAACGAGCTCAAGAAGCCCGGTCGCGACCCGCGCGACGACGCGCCCGAGGCGGTCTTTAGCCGCTCGGCACTTTCTATTGACGACCTGGAGCCCGGCATGGAGCTCAAGGGCACGGTGCGCAACGTCGTCGACTTTGGCGCCTTCGTCGACGTGGGCGTGCACCAGGACGGCCTCGTGCACATCTCCAAGCTGGCCAGCCGCTTCGTCAAGCACCCCAGCGACGTGGTGCGCGTCGGCGACACGGTGAAGGTATGGGTAGAAAAGGTCGATCGCGACCGCAAAAAGATCTCCCTCACCATGGTGCGGGGCAAATAAGCCGCTGCAGGCGCTCGGCGGGCCCCATTCCGCCGAGCGCCTCTCCTTCTAAAACGATTTGGCGATATCCCGAAGTGCGAGACGCCGTTTCCGCTAATCATCACCTGCAATTTTTGAGATATTCGGCCTCGCTGGGCCGCGATAACACTTCTTCAAAGTGCAAGCTCAACAAATAGGCATCAGATATTCCACAAACGTCCCATATCTGCACCCGCAGAGGTGCGGTACGGGACGCTTTTCAGCCATATTGGCAATCTTGACGGCACTCTGAGGCCGAATATCTCGATTTCTGTTGGTGGGACACTTATGGGCACGAGCCGCAAAGACCTCGTTTGCCCGGTAGAGCTGTTCAACCACGTCAAGCATGAGATCTTGCATGCGCGGAACAAAGGATAATCGAAGGGTCTTGGGCGACTTGCGCGTCGCCCCGAACACATAGCCGGCAGGGTCCTTTGCCTTGGCGATGACTGCCAACTCGGGGCCGGATCGTTTTCGATACTTGATAGATATGGATTAGAAGATCATTAGATTACAGGTTGATCCATAATGCGGAACCGCATTGTCCACGCGATGCCGTCGGAGCCCACGCCGCCGTCCGAGGTGACGCCGGCCGCGTAACACGAATCGTCATCCGGCGAACGAAGCCGCCAGTGGCACGCGGCGTTGCCATCCGAGCCCAGCCCCATTACTGCCCGAGACAGTTGGCGGGGTAGCACTGTCGACCCCCATCGGAATAAAGGTAGCGATTCAGCTCAGGACCTACCGACGGGTTCGTGTCGGCAGCCCCGGCCTTTCCTTTGCCTAGCGCGACCCTCGCGAAGCGCGTGAGCGATAGGGAAAGGAAAGGCCGGGGCGAGCAGTCCGCGGCGCAGCCAGTGTTCGCGTTACGGCAGGATATGGAAACCGAGCGCCGCGATATCCTTGGCAAAACCGCGCACGGTATCGAGCGAGACCTCGTACGGGTCACGGCCGATGTTCTTGCGCTTGGCCAGGATGCTATTGGGCACCGTGATGATCTGGCAACCGCATCCTTCCGCCTGGTAAATATTGATAAGCTCGCGTGTGGATGCCCACAGGACCTCGCAGTTGGGCTTGGCGGCGGCCTTCTTGACCGACTCCGTCATAAACGGAATGGGGTCGACGCCGGTATCGGCGATACGGCCGGCAAAGAGCGAGATGATAGACGGCGTCTCGGCGTCCACGGCCTCGACCATCTCATCGACCTGCTTAGGCGTAAAGATGGTGGTGACGTTGACCTTGATGCCGCCGGCCGAAAGCTTGCGCACCAGCTCGGCGGTGGACTCGCCCTTGGTGGTCACGCACGGAATCTTGACGTAGACGTTCTCGGCCCAGGTAGCGATCTCGCGAGCCTCGACCTCCATGGTCTCGACGTCGTCGGCAAAGACCTCAAACGACACAGACACATCGGTGATGTGGGCCAGGACCTCCTTGGCAAACGCGCGGTAATCCGTCACGCCGCCCTTCTTCATAAGGGACGGGTTGGTCGTGAAACCCTGAACGTTGCCGTTCTCGTACATGTCGAGCATGCCCTCGAGGTTTGCACCGTCAGCGAACACCTTGATTGCCATCTGCCTGGTTCCTTTCGTTAGCATACGGCCGATAAACTGCTAAATACTTTACCTACGTTTATCAAGGCGTGAACTGCGGGTTTTTATCTTCTCGGCGAACGGTTTTGCAGTTTTACCATTTTTATATCGACACCCCAGCGGCAAAACGTTTTTGCTGATCATCGCGGTTGATTCCGTTCGCGGCGCAGAGACAGCACTTCACCGGTGCGTTTTCACAACCGCTCCAAAACAAAAAGCGGTGACGCCTCATTTGAGACGCCACCGCTTCCGTGTAGGAGCCGGTTATCGGAGCTCCGCCCGATTAGGGCTTAACGTATGCCTGGATTACTCTTCCTCAACGTGATTGATCACAGCACCCTTGGTGTGGATGAAGTTGGGGACGAAGGCAACGACCAGAAGGACAGCGAGAATCGCGTAGACACCGGTGGTACCGAAGGCCTCGGCAGCGCGGCCAAGCGTAATACCAATGACGGAGAAATCGAAGTCGCCGAACGTAGTGTTCTTGAAGCCAAAGACGTCAAGAACGGGCAGGAGCAGGGCCGGGGCAAAGGTGATGAGCAGGCCGTTGACGAAAGCGCCAAGAGCTGCGCCCTTGCGACCGCCGGTAGCATTGCCGTAGATGCCCGCGGTAGCACCGCAGAAGAAGTGGGGAACCATGCCCGGGATGATGAAGATGCCCAGGGTAGCGCCCACGATGAACATACCGACCACGCCACCGATGAAGGAAGCGACAAAGCCGAGGATAACGGCGGTGGGAGCATAGGGGAAGAAGACAGCGCAGTCGACGGCCGGGATGGCACCGGGGATCAGCTTGTTGGAGATGCCCTGGAAAGCCGGGACCAGGTCGGCAAGGATCATACGAACGCCGTTATAGACGATGGTGACACCAACGGCGAAGGACAGGGCACAGGTCAGGGCATAGACAATCACGTTGTCGCCGCCAGCGGTCTTGGTAACGACCGCAGGATCTGCGATGTAAGCGGCGAAAGCGGTAACCAGGTAGAAGAAGGCCATGGTAAGAGCCGTGGAGATGGTAGTGTCGCGCAGGAAGGCGAACTTCTCGGGAACCTCGATCTTCTCGGTGCTGTTCTCCTCGGCGTCCTTAGCAAAAAGCGTACCGACTGCAGCGGAGATGTAATAGGCGAGTGAACCGAAGTGGCCCATGGCGATTTCATCGCCATCGGTAACCTTCTCGGTGAAACGTTGACCAACGGCGGGAAGCATAGCGCTCACGAGGCCCAGGAACATGCCGCCCACGATGACAAGCTGGACATCCTGGAAGCCAGATGCCTGCAGAACGGCAGACAGCAGGCAGGCCATAAACATGCTGTGATGGCCCGTCAGGAAGATGTACTTAAACTTGGTAAAGCGGGCAATGATAATGTTCACGACATAGCCGAGAATCAGGATCATCATGGTCTGAACGCCGAGGACGCTCTGAGCCATCGAAACGACGACCTCGTTGTTGGGCACGACGCCGGTGATGTGGAAACCGGTCTCGATGAAGGTACCCAGCGGAGCAAGGTTCTCCTGAACAACAGCGGCGCCGGCGGACAGCATGATGTAACCAAGAATGGGCTTCAGGGTGCCCGTCATCACCTTGTGGGCAGGACGCTTAAGCGCGACAAGGCCCACAAAGGCAAATAGACCCATAATCCACGCTGGCTTGGTCAGAATCGATTGGATAAACTCAAGTATGGGAAGGATGGCTTGCATCTGCGCTTCCTTTCTCTCTAACGTGGGCGCGTTTCCCTCTTCCACAGGGAACCGCCCTTTTTTGTGCCGCTTTAGGCGTTAGCGGCGGCCGCCTTGATTGCCTCGAGGGCGTCTTCGCGGATCTTCTTCTTGTTCACATAGCTGCGAACGATCACAACGTTGCCGTGGAGCTCGGGGGCGAGTTCCTTAACGGTGATGAACAGATCCGGATTTGCGGAAGAAGCACCGTTCAGGTCCATAGACTCAACGTCGGCCTTGATGCCCTCCTCCTCGCAAAGCTCCTCGACTTTGCCAGCGAGCATCAGGCTGGACCCGATGCCGTTTCCGCATACGGTGATGATATGCATGGCAACCTTCCTCTCCTACACGTGACGGTTTTCCGTCTATCCAAAAGCGGCGACGCATCGCCGTGCCATTAAGGCCTAAAAGAATGAACGCATGGTCTCCAAAACCTGCTCGGGCGTATCGCATGCGCTGAGCTTGGCAACGCAGTCCTCGTCCTCGAACATCTGCGAAAGCTCCGTCAAGCAGCCAAGATGAGCCTTGGGGTCGGGTGCGCAAATACCCACGAGCACGTGAACCGGATCGAAATCCTCGTGTCCAAACACAATGGCAGGGTCAAGCGTGACGATACAGATCCCCGCTTCACTCACATTGCCATCTGCCTGAGCGTGGGGCATGGCGATGCCCTCTTCCAAGACCATATAGGGGCCGAATTTGTGAACCGATGAAATCATGGCGTCAACATAGCTCTGGTCGCATTTGCCAGCGTCTACGAGCAACTTACCGCATGCCCTGATCGCTTCCTCCCAGTCGGAGGCCTCGACGTGGCAGGCAACAAGCTCGGGCTTAAGAAGATCAGTCAGCATGCTCGTCCCCTACTCCTCGGGCAGGATGTGAAAACCAAGCGCCTGAATGTCGCGGGCAAAGCCCTTGACCGTATCAAGCGAGTACTCAAGCAAATCTTTCCCGAAATTCTTGCGTTTGGCAAGAAGGGCATTGGGGACCGTAATGATCTGGCATCCAACGGACTCCGCCTGGAAGATATTGAGGACCTCGCGCGTAGACGCCCAGAGAACCTCGGCAGCAGGCTTAACGGCAGCCTTCTTTACGGACTCCGCCATGAGGGGCAGCGGATCGACGCCGGTATCGGCAATGCGACCGGCAAAGATGGACAGAATAGAGGGGGTCTCAGCAGAAACGGCATCGACAAACTCGTCGACCTGCTCGGGCGTAAAGATAGTGGTGACATTCACCTTGATGCCGTCGGCAGAAAGGCGCTTGACCAGCGCGGCAGTGGACTCGCCCTTGGTGTTGAGCGCCGGGATCTTAACGTAGACGTTGTCTGCCCAGGTTGCGATCTCGCGAGCCTCGGCTTCCATACCCGCCTCGTCGTCGGCGAATACCTCAAAAGAGACCGACACATCAGTAATGTGCTCAAGAACCGTCTTGGCAAAAGCGCGGTAGTCGGTCACGCCGCCGGCCTTCATAAGGGAAGGATTGGTCGTGAAGCCCTGAACGTTGCCATTGTCATGCATGTCAAGCATGCCCTCGAGGTTAGCGCCGTCGGCAAACACCTTGATCGCCATGTTCGGTCCTTTCTCATCTAACACTATTGCTATCGAAAGCCTTCTTCTTTGTTTCAAAAGCTTTTCGGTTTTCTTTTATAAACCATTTCAAAAGCTATCGAAAGCTCAATTGTCAGCTTTCCGTGAACGGTCGAATATCGGGCGTGAACGTACTTCTTTTGGGCGGCACCTTCAGAATGAGACTCTTTATAGCCCGTTTACGTGCGAACTATCTGCTACGCATGCATTTATGACATGCCATTCCGTTCTTTTGATTCATTCGAATTTGCCTTGTTCTTTTCATATCGATACGTTATATTTCGATTACGAAAGGCGCATCTTTTTACCTTTTGTTCAAAAGGAGCGGCATATGGCATCTACTTCAGACCTTTCACCGGCCGAGCGTCAGCGATTTATCATGAATTGGCTGGCCGAAAAGCCAAATATCTCGGTATCCGACATCGTTCGCCGTTTTTCGGTTTCGGAAGTCACCGCACGACACGACCTCATCTCGTTGGAATCCGAAGGCAAGCTGCGTCGCGTACGCGGCGGAGCGGTATCGCTTTCTCGCTCCAACGCAATCTCGTATCCCGAGGAGCGCATCAATGTCCAAGTCGAGGCCAAGGAGGCCATCGCCGCAACCGCAGCAACTCTTGTTGATGATGGCGATGTTCTGGTAATTGATATCGGCACCACAGGCTTTTACTTCGCTAAGGCCCTCATGGACAAGCGTGAGATCACCATTATCACCGGCGATCTTGCAATCGCGAACTACGCCAGCTTCAATCTCCCCAATGCTTCGGTAGTGCTGCTGGGCGGCTCCGTGCGCAAGGGCCACCTCTATCTCGCGGGCGCACTAACGCTCGACTGCATGAGCAAACTACATGCCGACAAGGCGTTTGTCAGTGCCGACGGATTCCACCCCGACCACGGTTTTACCGTCGAGCACGACTTCTCGGCCATGATCAAGCATATGTACCTTACCAACTCAAACCAGGGCTACATGATGGTTGACCAGGGAAAGTTCAACAAAACCAGTTTTTATCAGTCCGCGCAGATCGATGACCTCGACGGCATCATCGTTGATGGAGACGACGAGGGCATCATGACGGCGGCGATCGAGAGCAGTCGCAGTCATCCCAAGCTCTATATTGCAAAATAGCTCAAATGGCCGGGTCGCCCCCACTGCGGGCGACCCGGCCATTTATTAAATCAACCCAAAATGCTGCATCGCTGTGACGGTACCGTCGTGTGCGACATCGTCGGTCACGTAGTCGGCGAGCGCCTTGACTTCGGGCATGGCGTTGCCCATGGCGACAGCCGTCTCGACAGCGGCGAGCATACCCAGATCGTTGCCGGAATCGCCAAAGCCAAAGGTGCGCGCGTTGCCGGTGCGACCTAGATACGCCAGCGCCCGCGCCAGGCCCACGCCCTTGTCGATGCCCTTGGGACTCAGCTCGCGGTTCTGGCCGCCAGTATTGCACAGCTCAAAGTTGCGATCGATAAAGCCGTCATCGTTGGCTACGCGAGCCAGGTTGCACGCGTTAATGCACACCTTGCCTACGTGCAAGCGGCCATCGACGCGCATCTGATCAACGCCATGCACCACGCCGGCGCCTAGCAGAAATGACTGTTCGACACCAACTGGCTCAAGTGAATAGGTGGCACCGTTCGTCTCGAACAACGCCTCGCCGCCCGCCACAGTAATGCGGCGCGCGAGCTCCTCAACAATGTCTTCGTCAATGCAATCCTCGTGCACCACGCGTCCCTCGACCTCGAGCGTGGCGCCCGCCATGGCAACGATTCCCGCCGGGTTCAGCGCACGCAGGCCATCGGCAACCAGCCACAAGGGACGGCCCGTGCAGATAAATGCCTGGTGACCCGCATTGCGCAGACGACCAAATGCATCGACAACAGCCTTCGACGGATGGATTGCATTGAAGTCCTTATCGGTCATATCGTCGGGGTCGAACGACGTCAGCGTGCCGTCCACGTCAAAAAACAATACAGCGGAATCGGGGCACGCATCAATCATATGGGTTCCTTTCGAGGGCGATGGCAAACGAAGCATCCATCATATAATGGAGCGACGCAACCAGAGAGGTCACCCATGGAATTTTATGCAAGCTGCCCCGAGGGCTTTGAATCCGCACTCGCCGACGAGCTCAAGTGGCTCGGGCTTTCGCATGTCCGCCGCCTGAAGGGCCGCGCTACGTTTGAGGGCGAGCTCGAAGAAGGCTACCGCGCCTGTCTGTGGTCGCGCCTGGCCAGCCGTGTGTTTGTGGTGCTCGGACGCTTTGAGGCACAGGATGCCGACGAGCTGTACGATGCCGTTTACGACATTGCCTGGGAAAACATCGTCCGCTGCGGCACCACCATTGCCATCACTGCCCGTGGTGTGACCGAGCAGCTGCGCAACACGCGCTTCTCTGCCCTGCGCGCCAAGGACGCATTGTGCGATCGCCTGGCCGAGACCACGGGCCGTCGCGCCGATGTCGATGCTGCCGACCCCGATGTCCACCTGCTGCTTTCGCTACGCCAGCGCCGTGCGAGCATAAGCCTGGACCTTTCGGGCGACCCGCTGTTCAAGCGCCTGCCGCCCGCCGCGACTCGAGCCGGCGAGGGCGCGCACGTGCTGCGCCCGGACTACGCCGCCCTGGTGCTGGCACAGGTTGGCTGGACCGCGCTGTGCGAGCGCGAGCTGACGGCCGACGACTACGAAAACGAGGCCCTGCCCACGCTGATCGACGCCTCGTGCGCCGGTGGTGGCCTGTTGCTGGAGGCCGTGAACATTCTGACCGACCGCGCCCCGGGAGCTGCACGCGAGCGCTGGGGCTTTGAGGGCTGGCAGCTGCACGATGCCGCCCTATGGGAGCAGCTGCTTGCCGAGGCACGTGAGCGCGAGGCGGCAGCACGCGAGCGCCAGGCGCGCATCGTGGCCGTGGACATCGACCCCGCCGCCCGCAAGACCGCCGAGCGCATGGTCAAGTGCGCCGGCTACAAGCGCTTTGTCGATTTTTGCGCCGCTAAGCCCGCCACCGTGCTGGACCATGCGGGCGCGGTCGCCGGCGCCGCCGTGGTCGCAGACACCACCGAAACTCCGCTTTCGCTCATGCATGACGCCATGACGCTCATCGGCGAGCTGCGCCGCGCACCCGAGCTCGCTTCGGCACCGGTCGCCGCGCTCACCCGCGATGGATTGCTGGCCCGCGCGCTCCACGCCGAGCCCGCGCACTCAATTGCCGTCATGCCCAACAACGAGGAGGCGACTATTGAGGTTTGGCCCTCGCTCGACCACGCCGCCGCGGCATTTGAAGCTGCGACCAGCGCGGATGCCGAAGAGCAGGCCGCGGATGCCGAAGATGAAGCCGCCAACACCCCCATGCCCGAACCTGCCGCTACGCTCGACCTGGGCGACGGCAAGCCGCTGCCCGTGCTCATCCCCGAGTCCGAGCAGTTCGCCAACCGCCTGCGCAAGAACGCTCGCCTGCGCCGCAAGTGGGCCAAGCGCGAGGGCGTGAGCTGCTACCGCGTCTACGATGCCGACCTGCCCGACTACTCCGCCGCCATCGACCTGTACGAGGGTTGCCCACAGACTCCAGGCCGCTGGCTCGTCATCGCCGAATACGCGGCGCCCAAGACCATCGACCCGGCGCTGGCCCAGGCCCGTATGCTCGACATCTTGGCCATCGCGCCGCGCATCCTGGATGTCCCAGCCGAGCATGTGCATGCCAAGGCCCGCATGCGTTCGCGCGGCGGCTCGCAGTACGGCAAGCAGGGCGCCGGCAAGGGCGGCCCGGGCGAGCGCGCCAACATCGCGCGCCGTCGCCTGCCGCTCATCGAGGAGGGCGGCCTTACCTTTGCCGTCAACTTTGACGACTATCTGGATGTGGGCATCTTCCTGGACCACCGCGTCACCCGCAACCTAGTGCGCGAGCACGCCAAGCAGGCGCGCCGCTTCCTCAACCTGTTTGCCTACACCGGCACTGCCACCTGCTATGCGGCAGACGGCGGCGTCGAGGAGACCGTGACGGTCGACCTCTCCAACACCTATCTGGACTGGGCCGAGCGCAACATGCGCCAGAACGGCTTTGTGGGGCCTCAGCATCATTTTGTGCGCGACGACGTGCTCGCCTGGATTCGCGACCAGCGCCAGACGCGCAACCGCTGGGACCTGATCTTTGTCGACCCGCCCACGTTCTCGAACTCGTCCAAGATGGGCCGTCGCACCTGGGATGTTCAGCGCGACCATGTTGAGCTTTTGGCCGGCGTATCGCGCCTGCTCGCGCAGGGCGGCCATGCCATCTTTAGCTGCAACCTGCGCGGTTTCCGCCCCGAGACGCGCAAGCTTGCGCGCGCAGGCGTGGTGCTGGAGGACATTACGGAGCAGACCATCCCCGAGGATTTCGCGCGCAACCAGAAGGTGCACCACTGCTACATCGTGCGCCGCCTGCCCATCGAGGACGCCATGGCCGAGGTCGGCTTTAGCGCCGAGGAAATTGCTGAGCGCGTCGAGGAACTGCGCAACCCCGGACCCCGCAAGCCTCGCGCAGCATCGCCCGCGCACGCGCAGGCCGGCGTCCGAGGACCGCACGGCGACGACAAGCCCGCCTGCTCAGGCAAGCCCAAAAAGAAGAAGTTCTACGCCAGCAAGCCCAAGGGCAAATAAACAAAGTTGCGGTGGAATAGTTCCTAAAAATGCCTGGTAAAGGCCCAAACAGGAACTATTTCACCGCAGCTCATAGTGGGATGGCGGGTGCCGTCCTATCCTTGGGTGACCAGGCGATAGCCAATACCCACGTGCGTTTGGATATAGCGCGGGTGCGCGGGGTCGGACTCGATCTTCTTGCGCAACGTGCCCATAAAGACACGCAGGCTCGCCAGGTCGCTCTTGGTCGCCGTACCCCAAATCTCGTGCAGGATAAATTGGTGCGTCAGCACCTTGTCGGCGTTGTGTGCCAGCAGGCACAAGAGCTTGTACTCAATCGGCGTCAGATGCAGTTCCTCGCCATCCATCGTGGCGATGCCGGCATCAAAATCGATATGCAACTCGCCGGTATCGAACGAGCCCTCGGAGACAACACCGCCCGCCTGCGCATACGAAAGGCGCCTGAGCGTGGTGCGAATGCGCGCGAGCAGCTCCTCGACCGAAAACGGCTTAGTCAGGTAGTCATCGGCGCCGGCATCGAGCGCTCGGATCTTGTCCGCGTCCTCGCTGCGCGCCGAAACCACGATGATCGGCATGCCCGACCACGCGCGCACCGACTCCACCACCTTGACGCCGTCCATATCGGGCAGGCCCAGATCGAGCAGCACAATGCTCGGCGCCTGCGACGAAGCGGCGGCGATGGCGGCGTGGGCGGTCTCCACAGCCATATGGCGCAAACCGTGCGCCTCGAGCGCGGCGACGATAAGGTTGCGGACGGCGGGGTCGTCCTCAACGACCAAGATGAGCGGTTTCACGGCAGAGTTCGGCACAGCGCTACTCCTTATCAAACGAAACGTCGGCGGCGGGAAGCTCAATCGTAAAGACCGAACCGTGCGGGTCCGCCGCGGTAACCTCTATGCTACCGCCATGTGCCAGCGCAATGGAGCGGCAGAGCGACAGCCCCAAGCCTACACTGCGGCAGCTGTCGGCCAGGCCATGGTTGGCGGTGTAGAACGACTCAAAGATTCGCTCGCGGTCCTCGGGCGCAATGCCCGGGCCATCATCAGCAACCGAGCACGCCACGCATCCATCATGGACGCCAATCGAGATCACGATATGCGAGCCCGCAGGCGTATAGGTGATGGCGTTGTTCACCAGATTGACCACCAGCTGCACCATCAGGCGCGCGTCGACGTTGACGAGCGCCGGCTCATCGCACGCCACCACCTTAAGGTCGTGCTCGCGCACGGCCGGGTTCACGTGGCGCAGCGCCTCCTCGACGATATCGTCCATGAGCTCGAGCGTGGTCGACAGGCGCATACCGCCACCCTCGAGCTTGGTGATGGCGAGCAGATTCTCGACAGTGGCGTTGAGCCATTGCGCGTCCGAGCGAATGGATAGGAGCATGCCGCGGCGTGTCTGGTCGTCGAGCACGGCCGTGCCGGTCGAGCCCTGGTCGAGCAACACGTCGGCATTACCCGAAATACTGGTGAGCGGCGTGCGCAGGTCGTGCGAGATGGAGCGCAGCAAGTTGGCACGCAGCTGTTCGTTTTTGGCGAGCACCGCCGCTTCCTCGCGAGCCTCCATGGCGCGGGCGCGATCGAGCGCCAGCTCGCCTTCGCTCACGATGGCATCGGCAAGCGTCCGCTCCTCAGGCGTCAGCGCATCGGGCTCGGCGACAATGGCGAACACCCCCACCACCGAGGCGGGATCGCCCGCGCGCACCATGGTGTCGCCCGAGCGCACGGTCAGGTATATGCCGTAGAACGCCGAGGCGCCATAGGTGGCATCGAGCGGCGTTCCCACATAGGCGGACGCCGAGAGCCGCGGCGGCATCTGCGGCGCCAGCTGGTGTACCGGCGCGGCATCGCCCACAGCCGTGTACGTCGTGCGCGGCAGCAGGTCATCGTTATCGGCATCGGCGCTATACCACACGACCGGACAGTCCGAAAGACGCGCTAGCTGCGTTGCCATAGCGTGCACAATCTGTTGCTGATCGCCACACCGCTGCAGCATGCGGTTAGTCTCGAGCACCATCTGCGTGCGACGGTCGCTGGCGGCAGCCTGCGCCAAGGCGCGGCGCAGGGCCAGCGCGATCGAGCTCGATACGAGCGAGACCGCAAACATAATGAAGAACATGCCGGGATAGGCGCGGTCGATAAACGACAGCGCGTAGCGCGGGTCGACAAACAAGAAGTTGTAGAGCGCCACGGCGGCAGCCGAGCTCAGCAGGCAGTACAGGCGGCTCCAGGTAAAGAAAGCGCACAGCTGCACGGCGAACACATAGACGATCATGATGCTCGGCGCGAGCCCCGGATGGTCGAGCAGCGCGCCCACAATCGTCGCCGCGGCTAGCAGCCCCGCCGATACGCAGGCGTCATACAGAGGGCTGCGACGCGTCAGCGTTGTACGCCGCCACCAAAAGTTCTCGGCAATATCGCCGTCCGCACGGACGTCCATCAGCGCCCCGCCCCTCTCTCAAAAACAAAAACCACCACAAAGGGGACTGGCACCTTTGCGGTGATGGCCTCCTTGTGGTGGTTTCAAGTGTATAGCCTTTGCAGCCTGCGGTCGCTAGACAAACAGCAGACGTCGACTACGGACGCTCGTCGGGAGCCAGGCGCTGCATCTTGCTCACGGCCTTAAACTTGGTGAACAGCGGCACGTACTCAAAGCTCACGTTGGAGTTCTCCAGGCCGTACCAGCGCGCAGGCGTGCCGGCGGCGCGGCGGATGATGTACTTGAGCGTGATGGCCGTACGCTCGCTGGGCTCCACGTCGCTTTCGGGCGCCAGCAGCTTGCGGATCATGACGAACTTAAACGTGCCGATGTTGCCCGGATCCTTGTAGACCGAGTAATCGTGCGTCTGCGCCGGCAGCTCGCCGCTGGCAGCCAGGTCCTGAACAACCTGGCGCAGGTAAGCATTGACGCGCTGGTTGATCTTATAGCCTAGGTACAGATGCACGCGGAATACGTAGTCGGTGCCGAACGTCTCGACCGAGTAGGCAAAGGTATGCGGCTCGTCCATGGTCTCGACATTCACGAACCACCAGGCACGAGCGCGCTTGGGGTGCTTATCCAAAATCGAGTAGACGATATCGCGGTCGATATAGTCGGTGTTGGTGTCCTTGGTCAGGTACACGATGTTGTCGCTCATGAGCTCGTAGCGATCGTCGTCGCGCAGGCGTTTGAGCTGCGGCAGATAGCTGCGCAGCGGCAGCAGCGTAAACTGACGTTGCTCGACCGCCGTACCGTTGTACCAGCACACCATGATGCCCATGATGAGTGCAGCCATAAGGATGGTGAAGTAGCCGCCGTGGAAGAACTTGGTGAGCGAGCTCACAAAGAAGAAACCCTCGAGCAAAAGGAAGAAGGCGGCAAAGATCCACGGCGCGACCTTGAGATTGCGCTCCACGTGCAGATAGAAGAAGAGCAGCATTGTCGTGCACATCATGGTCAGGGTAATGGCCAGGCCGTACGCGGCCTCCATGTGCGCCGAGTTCTGGAACAGCAGCACCACGACGACGCAGCCCACGAGCATGACGTTGTTGACCATGGGGATGTAGAGCTGGCCCTTGGTCTCGGCAGGATAGAAGACCTGCATATGCGGCATGAGGTCCAGGCGGCTGGCCTCGGACACCAGCGAGAATGCGCCGGTGATGAGCGCCTGCGAGGCGATGATGGCCGCGACGGTGGAAAGGCCGACGGCAAAGGGGCGCAGACCCGGGGCGAGCATCTGGTAGAAGGGGTTGAGGTCGGCGATACCCATGAGCTCCGGGTTGCCGGCGTTGTTGATAAGCCACGCGCCCTGGCCCATGTAGGACAGCAGCAGGCAGCACTTAACGAACGGCCAGGTGGCATAGATGTTGCCGCGGCCCACATGGCCCATGTCGGAATAGAGCGCCTCGGCACCGGTGGTAGCGAGGAAGCAGCTGCCCAAAATCATGATGCCCGCATGGTTGTTGGGGCTCAGCAGAAAAGCGATGCCACGCAACGGGTTGAGGCACAGCAGCACCGCGGGATACTGGCAGACAAAGAACAGGCCCGTGCCGCCCAGGAACAAAAACCACAGCGTCATGATGGGGCCGAAGGCGTGACCGATCTTGGCCGTGCCGATGCGCTGCACCAAGAAGAGCGCGATGATGATGGCAAGCGTGATGGCGACGACACGACCCTGGTCGTCACCGAGCACGGCATGGACCGCCGGGATGGTGCGCAGGCCCTCGATGGCCGTGGTGACGGTAACGGCAGGCGTCAGGATGCCGTCGGCGAGGAGCGCCGCGCCGCCCAGCATGGCGGGGATGATGAGCCACTTGCCGCAGCGCTTGACCAGGCTGTACAGGGCAAAGATGCCGCCCTCGCCGTGGTTGTCGGCACGCAGCGAGATCAGCACGTACTTGACGGTCGTCAGCAACGTGACCGTCCACACGACAAGGGAGAGCGCGCCGAGCACGAACTCCTGCGTGACGCTTCCGATGCCGCCGTTGCCAGCAACGAGCGCCTTGGTTACATACATGGGGCTGGTGCCGATATCGCCATACACCACGCCCAGCGTGACGAGCATCGCCGAGATGCTCACAGGAATCGCAGCGTGCGAGGCTACTTCCTTTGCCTTTTGTTCCATAAGCCGGTTTCCTCCCAATTTTAACGTTCGACGGGATTATAGGTAATCAGCCCATATTTTAATGGCACCGTTTTCCCAGCTAGATAAACATTTATGCGGCCTTTAGGCCACCGCGGCGATATGGAATGTGACAAAGGGACGCCCCTTTGTCACATTCGTCATTTGCCGAGCCAGTTTTTGAACCACCACTCCATGGAGCGGCTCATCTCGGTCATAAAGGGACTGGTGTGCTTGCGTGTGTAGATATCCACCACGCGCTCGCCCACCTCGCGGGCGTGCGGGCGAAACATCGCATCCATCTCGGCCACCTGCGCATCCATCGTCGCGGCGTCGGCGCGACAATAACGCTCCTCGTGCACCAGGTTCACCACGGGATGCGCGATTGCCGGGCGCTCCTTACGGGGCGTGCCGATGATGAGCATCGACAGCGGCATGGTATAGGCAGGCAAGTCCAGCAGTGCGGCAACTTCCTCGGCGTTCTCGACGATATCGCCGATATAGCAGCTCCCCAGCCCCAGGGCCCCGGCGGCAACCACGGCGTTTTGGGCGGCGATCACGGCGTCCTGGGCCGCGATGGCAAAGTCGCCCAAACCCGGCGCGCGGCGAGGTGCCTTGCCCGTGCGCTCGACAAACTCGGGCTCAAAGCAACCCACATGCTCAAACAGATCGATCCACTTGGCATAGTCGACTACAAATATGAGTGCCCAGGGCGCCTTGGCGATCATGGGCTGATGATCGCACAGGTCGGCCAGGCGGTCCAGCGTAGCCTGCTCGCGAATGCTCACGATGGAATACATCATCATGGCACCCGCCGACGGTGCGCGACTCGCCGCATGCAGGATCGCCGCCCGCTGCTCATCGGTCACCGCTACGGGACGGTCGTCGTCATCACGCGCGAAGGCACGCGTGGAGGAACGGTGCTCCAAAATGTCCAGTACCGCGTTGCCCGTAGTCTCGACCGGATAGCCGTACGTATCCACGCCCGCAGCTCCGTCGCCGCCCATGTCCGCCTCGCAAACCTGCTCGCTCATCGCCCTACCCTCGCCATTTCTTTAAGAAGCCTTTACGTTTCCGTGTAATTCCCGTCCATTATCGCGCAGGTCGCCACTACATTGCGCCACACCGTCACACGCGCGCGTTAATATGGCTGGTTGTTGTGCGCAGCCACCAATCGCTGCGCATATCTTGGTAACAATCGGGTAAATCCCCGCTTTCGTAGGTTTTAGTTTGTGAGGAGTCTCAGCATGTTCGCTGCCGCCATCTCGCTCGTCGGTCTTGCGGCGACCGTCTACCTTGTCTTGCGCGAGGCCAAGGCCATTTGCGCAAAGTCGGGCACCGTTGCTAAAAGCGCTCTTGGGTGGAGCGTCGCCTTCGGCCTGTTCCAGCTCTTTTTGACCGTCTGGGGCGCTATTGGCCTCGTCGCCCAAAACGAGCCGCTCGCCTTTGTGATGCTCATCCTGACCAACGCCATCCTCACCGGCTGCGCTTGGGCCAGCATCGCCCGCGACCGCATCGCCCCGCGCGTCTTTGCGTTCGCCGCGCCCGACGCCCCCGCTCCCACCGGCAAGCTCGCCCGTCTGCGCGGCGCCTTTGTGGGCAAATCGCTCGTCGCCGCCGTCCTGTGCCTGCTGCTCGCCGGCGTCTTTGCGCTGCTGGGCATGGAGGTCTCGTCCAACCACGACTTTACCTGGGTCTACCCCCTGTGCATCCTGCTCGAGTGGGCCATCATCGCCACACTCATGACTGGCTTGTTCTTCCTATTCCAGCGCCACGGCGCAGCTTCCGCGGTCCTGGCCTTTGCCCTCTTTGTCCTGGGCATTGCCGAGTTCTTTGTCATCACGTTTAAATCCATGCCCATCCAGCCGGGCGACCTTTCGGCCATCTCCACCGCCGCCGCAGTCGCCGGCAACGGCTACACCTTCTCCATCTCGCTGTTCTGCGTGCTGTCTATGGGCTTTACCGCCATCGCCATGCTGCTGTGCGAGTACGCCGGCCTGGTCGCGCCGCACCGTCAGAAGGGCGCCGCCAACGCCAAGCGCATGTTGCTCACCAACCTGCTCGTGGCGGTGCTGTGCCTGGGCGGCGTGACCGCGCATGTCACGCTCATCGACTACTACAACACCCTCGGCATCACCGTCTACACCTGGCGTCCGCTCGAGAGCTACTGGCGCGAGGGCTATCTGCCTGCCTTTATTAGCGCGGCACAGTCCATCAAGCCGCCCAAACCCGCCGACTATTCTGTCGATGACGCCAAGGCCACGCTCAAAAAGTACGCCAAGGCCTACGACAAGTCCGACGCGGCCAAGAGCGACGAGCGCGCCGCCGCAAAGGAGCAGTTCGACAGCGAGAAGCCCACGGTCATCGCCATCATGAACGAGACCTTCTCGGACCTGTCCATCTACCAGAACATGCGCGCCGGCTACGAGGGCCCGCAGTACTTTAAGAACCTGTCCAACTGCCTCAGCCGCGGCAAGCTCTATGTGAGCGCCTACGGCGGCGGTACCGCCAATACCGAGTTTGAGTTTATGACCGGCAACTCCATGGCCAACCTGGGCTCGGGCGTGTACCCCTACACCATCTACAACATGGAAACGACTGGGAACCTGGCAGAGCAGTTCAAATCGCTCGGCTATTCCACCACGGCCATGCACCCCAACCACGCCACCAACTGGAACCGCGAGAACGTCTATAAGGACTTTGGCTTTGACCAGTTCCTGTCCATCAACGATTTCCAGGGCGCCGATACCCTGCGCGGCATGGTGACCGACCAGGCTACCTACGACAAGATTCTGGAGCTGCTCGACCAGAACGCCGACCCGCAGTTCATCTTCGATGTGACCATGCAGAACCACTCGGGCTACGACACGGGCCTGCTGCCGGCAGATAAGCAGATGCACCTCAACATCGACACGACCGATCTGGACGCCAAGACCGTCGAGGACGGCACGCTGTCCGATGTCGACGAGTACGTCTCGTGCATCGAGCAGTCCGACCAGGCGCTTCGCTACTTCCTCAACGCCCTGAGCAAGCTCGACCGTAAGGTAGTCGTGGTGTTCTGGGGCGACCACCAGCCGTTCTTCCCGTCCAAGTTCAACGATAAGTGGTTTACCGGCGAGGACGACGCCACCCACCAAGAGCGCTTGTGGCAGACCGACTACATCATCTGGGCCAACTACGACGTTGCCGGTTGCGACCAGACGAGCGAGGTCGACGACCTGTCCACCAACTACCTGTCCACGCAGCTTATGCAGCTGATCGGCGCACCGCTGACCGACTACCAGAAGGCGCATATGACGCTGCGCGAGTCGCTGCCCGCCATCAACTCCGTGGGCTACGAGGACGCCAGCCTGCGCTGGGCGCTCTCCTCCAACGTCACCGGTGACGACGCCGCTGCCGCAGCCGCCACCAAGGCGCGCGAGGATTACGCCAAGATGCAGTACTACGAGATGTTCCGCGACGGCAAGAACGTGTACACCGAGCACTTCCAGACCGAGGCCAACGAGACCGACCCCAACCTGGCGCCGGGCACGACCAAGATCAAGTAGCGACTAGCTGCGAGTTCATAACAGAAACGTCTGTCCGGGCGGAGGCATATAAGGTTCCCTGCTCGGACAGTCCTGCGCAAGACGGAGGCCACATTAAGTGGCCTCCTTTGCGTGCGGAACTCGCGATGAACCTTATATGCCTCCGCCCGGACAGACGCCTTGTTGTTGGAGCACGGCTTGTCATGGGGGGGGTACCCGCAACATATATAAGACGAAGGCCACGTCATGTGGCCTTTTTTGCATCCGGAAGCCGTGTCCCAGAATTCACGTCCGGAGTGGGATGCAGTTTCCGCTTACGGTCCCGTTGGGAAACCCCATCCCATTCCGATCACAAATTCCGGGTCACATTTTCCGCCAAGGCTTCAACCGGAAACCGTGTCCCATTTCTCAGCCGAATACTGGGATGCATTTTCCGCTGAGTCCCTCAATCGGAAAGTGCATCCCATTCCAAAGGCGAATTCCGGGATGGACTTTCCAAAACCCCGCCCATCCGGAAAGCCCGTCCCACTCCGAATACATCCAGGCATAAAATCATCAGCTTATTAGGCCTTCTATCAATAAAGAGACACCCTCCCGGGCGGCGGGCACGAAGTTCATCGCGAGTTCCGCACGCAAAGAAGGCCACTTAATGTGGCCTTCGTCTTGCGCAGGACTGTAGAGCAGGGAACTTCGTGCCCGCCGCCCGGGAGGGCGTTTCATTTAGAAGATGAACCTAGCGCTTATCCCTCCGGGACAAAAGAAGCGCGGCTATAAATGCGATGATTGCAAGTGTCAGCAACACCAAAAGCAACGTGAGCGTGTTGTCGCCTGTTGCCACCAGACCAAGCAAACCGGGCTTCTTGCTGTCAGCAGACTGCATGGGGATCTTCTCGCCATCGTCCTCGGCGGTGATTTCCCAGCGAATGGTCTTGTTTGCGTCGGCAACCTCGTTGCCCACCGATGTCGGAACGTTTAGCTGCAAATTAAGCACCGTGCTGCCATCGCTCGTAAACGTGGCGATTTGCGTGGGATAAGCGAACACGCTGCCCGGTGTTCCTGTCTGGAGCCAACCTGCAGAGCCATCGCCCGCCGACGCCGTTAGGGTAATGGGCGACAGCAGGCGTGCCGTCTCGTGATCGACAACGGCACGCACAAACACGCGCACCTGGGACTTTACGCCCGTGGCACGAATCTCTATCTGCTGATCACGCACATCGCCAGGCATCAGATCTTTAAAGGCCAAAAACAGATCGGGCTCCCCCGAGGAGTCCGTCGCCCCCGAGACCGTCAGCTGACGCGCATTTCCGTCATAGGCAATCGTGGGAGCATCGGCAAACGCACGGGCAGGCGCGGCAAGCGCGGCAACACAGGCAACAACCGCGACCACACAGCGCACGGCGCGCATAGCGTCTTTGCGAATCGGAAAAGCCATGCTTACGCACCCCCATGCGGCGGCACCAGCACGCCATCCTTGACCGTACAGCCCCATGCCTCTGTAACTGCGTCATCGGGCGTGGACTGAATTGCCTGGGTCGAAATGTCGACGACCAGGTTCTTGCCATCCGCCTTCCTCTCAGTCACGCTCTTGATGAGCACGCCGGTTTTGTCCATCGGCGCAACGGAAGATGTCCAATAGTAGAATCCGTCGGACGCGGCAACCCAAGACGAGGCGCTGTTGGAAGCAGACGCATCGGACACGTTGCCCCACTCAATAACGTAGTCCGTTCCCGCAACCGGCTCATCCCACAGGCGCGCGCCATCCTGGTCCTGCCAGTAGATATCCACCGCAGCACGCAGGTATGCCGGAGCCGAGCCCTTGTTTGTAATCGTGACGTCACTCTTCACGTTGCCATTGGGCTTCTCGTCCACCGAGGGCTTCACCGAGCCAAAACCAAACTCGTTGACCAGCACGCCCGTAACCGAAAGCCACGCAAAGGTGCCGGCAGCGCCAGCCAAAAGAAGAACGCCGACAAGGAGGGCGACGATCTGCTTGCGCTTACCCATCCTAGTCCTCCCTCCTTAGCGTGCCGTTTTCCCAAACATTCTTGGCACGCGAGCCACCATCGACCCATTTGTCCTTCGCGCGCGTGTTAACGCACGTCACCACGGCGTCGCCTGCGCTCGAAGCAGACGAAATCGTCAGCTCGGCAGATTTGCCGGGAGCCTTACCCGGCGTGCTCAGCTCACCCTGGTAGCGCCATGCCCAAGCCGTGTCTTCCTCGACGGTATAGGTGCCCGCCGGAGCAGAAAATTGCACGCTGCCGACATACCAGACCTCACCGTTTTCGTCGCGCTGCTCGCTAACTTTCACCTCGACCATGCGCGTCTCGGCAGGAGAACCCTCCGACGCCTTTCGCGTTATCTTAAAGCGGAACGTTTGCCCCATTGCGCTGGCGTCGGTAGTCTTTTTAACGATCGTCAGCGCATGATTCTGGGTAAATTTGAACACGGCATTACCGGGACCTTGCTCGCCTTCGCCTGTCTTCTTGGACTCCAGACGGTTGGCCAGGTCAAACGAACCATTACCCGAACCCAGACTGTAGAGCGAGACAAACTTGCCGTTCACAGGCTTTTCCGCCGCAGAAACGCCCTCTGCACCAGGGCCGTAGCTTGCCTGCGTTACCGTAACGGTCAGTTGTGTTCCCATAAACGGCTCGGCAAAGCAGACCTTAAACGGCGCCTGGTCGGCACCGTCATCGACGGTGTTGGCGGCGGCGGGATCGAGCAGCCATTTAAGCTGCGCGGTCATGGTTACGGGTTTCGCGGGATCAGACGTATCGTTGGCAACCACGCGATACGTCACGGGATACAGGTCCATGTCGCCCTTGACTGGCTCGCCCTTGAACTCATCCCAAGACTTTGCAGTGCCATCGGCACCCACATATCGCCACTCCAAGAAGAGCTCGCGCTTATCGCCATTGGCAGCAGCCTGTTCATCGAGCAGCGCGACGATCTTGGAGTGGGCGTCCGGATCGTACGCCACGGATTTTTGCTCCATCACAGGATTGCCGTCGTTGTCGTAGAAAGGGTTGCCGCTCTCGTCCATTTTGGGAACATCGACCGTGTAGACAAAGCCAGGCTTACCGTCCTGCGCGCGCTCGTCGCCCGAGTCGACCGTCGCCGTAAAGATGACCGCCCCGTCGACGCTGTGATAGCGCACCTTATACGGCGTGACCTTGTACACCGCGGTATACGTCGCGCCCTTAAAGGGTTCACTACCCTCGAGGGGATACTTATCGTCTTCGGTCAACAGGGTGTATTTGCCATCGGGTTCATAGTCGCGCGACCAGCCGACAAAGTCGTACTTGGTGCCGTCAATGCCGACAACCTCAGCTGTAGCTCTTACTTCCAGCGAAATTTGATCGCCAGAGTCGGTGCGCGAAAGAGAACGCACGGAATCGGGGTTATCCAGATTGGCATCGATATTCGATTGGACAATTACCGCGCTGGCACGGTAGACCGGGTACAGCTCCATGGGGGCGTTAACCACAGTGTTTGTATTCACCATGGGAAGGCCGTCCGACCAAACGACATAACAGTTGCCGGATGCCGGTTTAGTTTCCGTCCAGCCTACGAAGGCATTGTATGCGTTCGTTGCATCATCGATGTCGCCAACGTTATACGTCGGCAGCGGGATGCCGTCCTTAAGGCTGCCGAGCGTATCGCCCTGCTGGGCTACCTTGCCATCCACATCTTTGGCATTGAGATGGTACACGACCGCCAACGGCGAATAGTACGCCACAAATGTATAGGCTCCGCCGGGTTCCACCTGATAGGAATACGAGTTATCGCCGTTAGGTTCGAGCTTTTTAACCTCACCGTTCGGGAGTTCGATTTCGACCTTATTCAGCTTGTATAACTCGCCGCCGGACTTGTATACCGTCGTTTCGATATCAGGAGTCACCGTTGCCGTGGCGGGATCGTTGTCCGCATTGAGATTAGGGGTGATGTCATACCTAGGAACATTCACCTCGGAAGTGCCATTAAAACCGGCGCGGTGCAGGTTGGTGGTGTAGTTGACGTCGAACTTTGCGTAGACGGGATAGGCATCCTGACACTTGGTGACCTTGAAGTCATCCGTCGCCAAGTATGGCGCCGCCTTTTCCGGATCGCTCGTCACATAGGGGTCGTTGGCGACATCATAGATATAGTTCCAGACGGGAGAATCCTTCTGGACCTCGGCGGTCGAAATCCAACCCAAGAACTTATATCTCGGATCCGGCTCGCCCTTAGGATTCCGCACGGCCATTTCAGTATCGGTCGGAGAAGACTCGAGGGTCAGGGGGCTCTCATACGATCCCTTCTCACCATCTTCTGGCTTTTCGGCCACTTTAACCGACTTATTAACATGCGGGTAGTAATACGTGAACGTCGGATCCGCCCCGTTCACCTTGGTCTGCAGCAAGTTACTCTCATAGCGCCGCGTGGCAGTCCTCACGACATTATCGCCCTTGTTGTAGAAATTAACGTCCGTGGTAATCATCGCGCGAACGTAGTACTTCTTATCTGTACGCACCATGCTCTCGATGGGATTTTTCACATATGTCCAATATTCACCATCGCGCTCAAGCGTCCAGAAATTCAGGCGATAGCGATCATTCACCGGTTTGACCGTTACGTTCAGCGAAGCCGAAGTCCAAGTATCGCTTAGCGTTGCAGCGCCTGGAAAATCGGTATCGGCATAGAGGTTTTTTAGAGTATCGGCTCCCGTATCGTTTTTAACGTTGTGCGAGTACGCGTTAAGGGGACTCACGACAAGGGTTTCCTTCGTGAAGCGCGTGCCACACGTTTCATAACTATCCTTTATACCGTGGTCAACATGCTCCGGGCCCCAGTGGACGACGTTTTCACGCACGAAGGTACTACCGACGTTTTCCTCAAAGGGCGTTTGATAGCGATTCCAAACGGAACAAAGTAGCTTGCTGTCCGTAAACTCATGGTTGGTATAAGCCCGAACGTAATAATCCACTCGGTACTCAAAGCGGGCGATGTAGGTATGCGGCGCGGTTAAATCGACATCGGTGGGGAGCGTATAGCTGGGATCGCGGCTTACGCGCACCTCAAGCGGGGCATCCTCGGTTCCCTTGTTTTCATACCAGCCCAGGAAACGGTAGCCGTCGGGCAGCGCACCGTCCTCTGATAAAGGCTTGTTGTCCACGTCGCACACCCGCACCGTGTACACACCGGTGCCATCCTCGGCAGTCTCAACCTTAACGTCAGTTTTGCCCACACCATCGCGCCGAGTCTGATCGTCGATTGCATCCTGCTCATTGCCCTCAAACACCGTCATGATGTTCGACACATAGTCGGTGTACACCGGATAAAAATCGGTAGGGCCAAGCACAGTGATCTCAGCGCCGGCAGGATAGAACGCACCGGCGTTTTTTAGCTCGGCAAGCTTAGGCGAGGTGATGGCCGCGTAACCGCCATGCATCCCGGCCTCGCCGCTCGGCTGCGTCGTCCAACCAATAAAGGTGGCGCTGGCAGATAGAGTGCCGCGGTCCGCAGGGGCAACCGGCGTTAAACCGACACCATAGCGGTACCAATCCGTCGACTTGTCGTGCGCCTCGCCGCTCTGCCACGAGAGCATCTCACCCTTGACGTTATAGAACAGCACCTGCGCCTCGTACGAAGCGATAAACAGGTCATTGCCCTTAAAACCGTCGACCCCCTTGGCATTATCGGCGGTATAGGTCGACGTATGCTCGTGTGCCTCGCTCTTCTGGACCTGCTTGCCGGCAGCCACAGCATCGGCATCGGTCTTGCCGTCAAACCAGCTGTTGTCTTGTCCAATTCGATTCACACGCACATCGGGCTCACGGAACCAGCCCATGAAGCGATAACCGCCGTTGGCATCGGTCAAGCCCTTGGGCTTTGCGGAGGTATCCTGCCTAAACGTCACCGATGTATCGCCCTGGGCCAAGCCCTGAGCCGTTCCCGCCAGCACGGCGCTCACGGCAAAGGCATACGGGTCCGAGGTCGCCTGATCAATACCAAGTTTGGTTGCCTCGATGGTCGCGGTACCCGCACCGGGAAAATCGATCGTCGCCTTAACGCTCTGGCCATGCACGGGAATCTTCAGCTTGTAATCCATCGCCCACTCATTGGTGTGCTGGCCACCCAGGGCATCGTCGTTGTCGGTCGAGCGCATGGTGCCGGCACAAAAATCGTAGTCGTGCTCCTCCCACAGCTCACGCGTGGTGTAGCGCTCGTCGTCCCATGGACCATAGCTGTCGCCCTTGGTGGTACCGTCGCCGCCAAAAGAGGGGATCTTTTTCTTAGCCGCGGTACCCTGGCTGCTGCCTTTTAGGCTCACGCTCGGCTTAAAGTAGCACTCGGTGACCGTGGCATCATCCTTGTTGGCACGCGCGGCAATACCGCCCAGGTTCACATCGTTTTGAATGATGGGGATCACGGCGATGGGATTGTACTGACGCGAGCTCAAGTCACCCGCAAAATGGCTTCGAACGAGCTCGTTGCCCTTTTCGGTTAGAATACGACCCGCCAAGCCACCCGTCCACGCACGCGTCACGGCGACGACGCCCACATATGACGCGGCATAGCTGTAGCACTGCGCCGTCGAGAAGCAGTCGATAATCTTGGCCTCGCCCGCCATGCAGCCCACAAAACCCGAGGCGTACACGTTGTTGCCGCCCAGAGCGCCAACAGCCACGTCGTACTTATTGGTGACGTCGGTCATGCCATTCGCGGCAATCGAGCCGTCCTTCTTGCGCGTAGGTGTAACGCGGCAGTACTCAATCGTCGAATTTGTAACATAGCCGGCAAACGCCGCCATATACAGACCCTCACCGCCGAGCGCCTGCACGCCCGAGGTCGTATTGTTGACGGCACGGCCGCCACGGACCTCGCAGTTGTAGAGGGTGCAGCCGTCGAGCTCGCCGGCGATGAGACCGCCCTCAAAGCCTGCGTTGGTAATGAGGTTGAGAGCATTGTTGGCGCAGGTCACGTGCAGCGTGCTCTCCATGACCATAACGTTTTCGAAACGCGTATTGACGGCCTTGCCCACGATAATGCCACCGCGGAAGTCCGCCCACACGTTGGCGTCCTTGACCAGGAAGTTTTTGATGGTGGCACCGTTGGTCTCGGCAAAAAAGCCCGTGTCGCGCTCGGGGTCAAAAGCGTCTTTATCGTAGTTCAGGCCCTCAACGGTGTGGTTTTGACCATCGAACACGCCCTTAAACGGATGCTCCTTGTTGCCAAACGACAGATGCTTAACGGTGTCTGCAACGATGGCTTTCATGTCGTCGCTGTCGAGCTCAATGTCGTTATCGAGATAAACGTGCCAGCCGGACGTATCGCGCTCGCGCGACAGCGCCACACACAACAAAAAGTCAGCCTCGTTTTTGATGTGGAATTCGGTTTTGGCCTCGGGCACATCCTCGGCATGCACCGCCGTCGGCAGCGCCATAACGCAGCAAAGGGCAATCGCCGCGACGGCAACTAGCCTGCTAAGCACGCCCCGGTTCATGTTCTTGATCTTCATAGGCTAGTTCGCCTCCGGCCAACCCACAACGTCAAGTACGTCGAGGGCGGTATCGCTTGTCTGCTGGTTTTTGGCCTGCACGGCCTGAACATCGATATCGAGCTTGAATCTGCCGCCGCGCGCGGCATCGTGGTAGTCGCCCACAAATCGCAGCGAGTCCATAAGGCTTTCCGTCATGGCACCGGGGTCGAGCATGCCGCCACGCCCGGCCAATCCACGGTAGTAGTACCACCCATCGCCGCCGTCGATCCACGGGGACCCCTCGCCCGCGTTCACATGAAACGCAACGCTGCCCGAGGCATCCGCGCTCGAACCGTCGGTCGCCACCGACGTCATGCGCAGGCGCGCGCGAACGTACTCAGGCTGCGCGCCGACGTTCTCCACGCGCACAATGCGGCTGATGTCAGAGCCGCTGGCCTTGGTGTCGGGATAGCCCCCGTGCTCGTCGGCCTCAAACGGGATCTCCTCGCCCCGCTTGTTGAGGGTGTATTCGCAGACTCGTACCTTCACGCTGCCAAACGATAGGGCATTGTTCGCCGGAACCATATCAACGGTGAAAGCCAGCGTGCCGCACAGGCACGCCAGGGCCAACAGCGCCACCGCGGCAAGCGCCAAGGTGCGTTTCTTATTGTCGGAAAGATTATTGAGCATTACGTTCGCCAGTCGTCGATAAAAAGGGGGACCGAGATCCCAGCCCGAATATAGGGGTGGGGAGCGGACCGGGATCTCGGTGGGGTGGGTGGGGTTAAGCCTTAGCCCGAGTCGCAGCCCAAGCCTTGGCCTGCTCGACAGCGTTGTTGGCAGCGTCAGTCTTGTCGCCCTTCTGGTCAGCGCCGAAGATGTAGCAGGAGACTGTCATAGCGGGATTCTGAACAACATCCGTGCTGTTCAGAGTATTCGGAATATGCACCGTGCTGAACAGCTCGCCGGTATAGGCAGCCTTTCCGTCGGTAGGTTCAAGCACGGCCGGATCGCTGGTGTTATTGGTATACACGAACAGACCACTCACGTACTGGCCCGAAGTGCCGTTGGTCACAGCCTTACCTTCAAATTCCCCCTCAACCATCTTCCAGTTATTTCCAATGGTGAAATACGGAGTCTTGGCAAGGGCGTTTTCGGCGTCTGTCTTCACAATTGCGTTCTTCACGTAGATGAACACATAGGACTTATCAGAGTCCTTGCCGATGCCGACGTTGGGGTTCTTATTGATGTCGGTGTCGGGAATCATCTTGGATTTATTGGTCCAGTTGGTCTCGAACAGATAACCATCCACTGAGGGGCTCGTGGGATCAGTACCGGGCTTGTTCGGCTGATCAGGGTCGGGCTTCACTTCAGGCTTGTCAATGCGGCCGACCGTGAACTCATTCACCTTGGTTTGGGTCGCCGACAGCCATGCATACGTTCCCACGCCGGCAGCCAGCACCAACAGCAACAGGGCGGCAATGATGCCGTAGCGCTTTTTCTTCTTGTTTTCCATCGTTCTCTTCCTTTCGAGAATCGTTTTCCCCGGCAACGGCCCCTACCGCCGCCGACGCTTTTCCCTGCCGCTATGAACGCCGCTCCCTCGCATGCACGCGGGTATGCTTGCCCGCAGGCTCGTCGGGAACCATCCGATCGAGCACTATCGACGCCGCTATCAGCAGCGTCAGAACGGCCACCACAACAAGCAAACCGGGCATCGTCGTGCAATATGCGTTGACGAAGCCCAGGTAAGGGACACAAAAAGAAACAGTGCCGATCACGCGCGAAAATGGCGTCTGCTCGGCATCGTGCATGATGCTTCCGTCTGCATTTTTGTTCGCAATTCCCTGCGTGCCGATCATCTGCGCCACAGGGTCGATCTCGTACACCTGGTGCGTCACCACGGCACCGTCCGATCGGTAAAAGGTTGCATTGTCACCCACGGCAATATCCACTGGCTCAACCTGGCGAACAAACACCATGGAGCCAACGGGAAGATCGGGTTCCATAGAGCCCGAGAGCACAGCAAAGGGCATGTATCCAAATGCACGAGGAACAAAAGAAACAACGGCAAGGGCTATGACAAGCGCGAACGCCAAGCTACTCAAAAGTGCAATAAATCGTTTGAGTCTACGCGCCGTCAAAGTGATAATTCATCCCCCTTGAGGACCTATTCGACCCATCCAAAGGTCAGCAAGTTTCAACAGGAACCGCAAGGCGCTTGAAAAGTGAGTCCGAAATAAGCCAATTTGGAATCTTTTCGTAATAAAAACATAGCGATGTGCTACACATTTTTCAATGTTTTGTCGCTAAATGCTACTAATTTTGGCGTAAGTGGTCATTTATCACCAAATTGGCCTGCTTTATCCAATATCTGTGACTAACCCCCTACGCAACTTCCCCATAGAGGGATCGATTTTTTGTGAAACTAAAATAATGGTACCCCCCCCCCACATTAAAAGAAACTACTGGAAGTGCCATTTATTTCCGACCCCCTTTTACCGGAGTTTTATGACAACCTCATGTAGTTCGCAGCCCATAATCCTCTGAGAACTGTGTCCCAGAATTCCCGTCCGGAGTGGGATGCGGCTTCCGCTTGTGGCCCCGTTGGGAAACCACATCCCACTCCGATCACAAATTCCGGGTCGCACTTTCCGCCAAGACCCTCAACGGGAAACCGCATCCCATTCCAAAGGCAAATTCCGGGACACGGCTTCCGCAACCCCGCCCATCCGGAAAGCCCATCCCACTCTGGATACATTTGGGTATGGAATTATCAGCCACCTGCTAGGCCTAGGTTCTGCAACGTGGCGCCCGCCCGGCGGCGTCTTGCTGCATGAATCCCATCGAATGGTGCGTAAAGAAGCCCGGGTACGTTTTGTAGCCGTACTCCATCTGGCGATACATCCAGCGAATGCACGAGACCGTATCATTCAAAACCGACTCATCATCCGGATGATGGAAAACGTCGCCCCAGACGCTCGCCACGGCGCACCCCCGTGTTAAGAAAAAAGCCTCGAGAATTTCGAGGCTTTCACGTTTGTATTATCTCGAGCGCGAGGCGACACGCCTACTCGCCCAGCACGGCCTTTTTGGCCGCCACCGCCATATGGTCCAGATCTTCCTTGGTGGGATGGTCCTTCGCGGCAACCCAGTTGTCGAGCAGCATCTTAAATCGGGCGTTTTCGGGATCTTGCTCGAGCATGGCCTCGTAGCGCTGCTTGACCGCGGGGCCCATCTTGCCCTGGCACATCGCCCAGCCCGCAAGCTCGGCATCCCCAGCCAAATTGGAAGTTACGCGGTCGATAATCTGCTGATAGTAGCTCTGGTCGGCGCCAAAACCGCAGGTGCCAAACAGGAAGACGCGCTTGCCGTGCAAGGCGGAGAGCAACGCCGCGACCGAAGGCGTGCACGCGCCCTTGTCGCACCAAAAACCGACGAGCACCGTGTCGGCCGCGCAGGCGCCCTGCGCCTCGAGCGCAACCTGATCTGCGTCCGCATCGTCGCTCAACGCCGCGGCGTGGACAAACTCAACGCCCGCAGCCTGCAGAGCGCGCTTGATCGCGCCCGAAACCATCCTGGTATTACCGCTCTTGCTGTTAACCACCAAAGAGCACGTCATAGTCACGTTGCCTCGTTTCCCCCAAAACTAAAGCCACTAATGCAATTTATTAGATGAATATCTTAGTACTAACGTGACAGATGTAAACCACCGTCTGTCGATTGGCGACGCAGACGACATCTTCGGACAGATTTCGAACAGTATGTACTTCGGATTGAAACCGCCGCAGAACGTTTCACGAATGGCCGAAAAACTGTTTCACAAAACGCCGTCAAATTGTGTCACGGAGTATCGTCAAAATGTTTCACGCGCTGGTAGAACGCTATATAACAAGATCGCTCTATGGGACAAACAAACCTGATTAATTTGCCCCACGGGCTTGCTCACTGGGCAAACTGGCTGCGGTAGAGCTCGGCGTAGAAGCCGCCTGCCGCTAGCAACTCGTCGTGCGTGCCGCGCTCGATAATCTCGCCGTCGCGCATCACCAGAATGCAGTCGGCGTTGCGGATGGTGCTCAGGCGGTGCGCCACGACAAAGCTTGTGCGACCTGCCATGAGCTCGTCGAATGCCGCCTGAACCTGCAGCTCGGTGCGGGTATCGATGCTCGAGGTCGCCTCGTCCAGCAGCAAGATCGCCGGGTCGGTGAGCATGACGCGCGCGATGCACAGCAGTTGTTTTTGACCCTGGCTAAACGTGCCGCCGTCCTCGCCGATTACCGTATCGTAGCCGCCTGGCAGCTGCATGATAAACTTGTGCGCGTGCGCGCGCTTGGCCGCCTCGATAACCTGCTCGCGCGTGGCATCTGGGCAACCGTAAGCGATGTTTTCCGCCACCGTGCCCTCGAACAGCCAAGTGTCCTGCAGCACCATGCCAAAGGCGCGGCGCAGGCTTGCACGCGTGTAATCACGCGAAGACCGGCCATCGACCATGATGCGTCCGGCATCGATATCGTAAAACCGCAGCAGCAAGTTGATGAGCGTCGTCTTGCCGCAGCCCGTGGGACCGACCAGGGCAAAGCGCATGCCGGGTTTGGCCTCAATACAGATATCCTGCAGCAGCTTGCGGTCGGGCACGTAGCTAAAGTCCACATGTTCAAAGGCGACCTCGCCCTTCGGGACGGCAAGCTCCGCGGCATCCGTCGCGTCGGGCTCCTGCTCGCGGGCATCGAGCAGCGCAAACATACGGCGCGCCGAGGCATACGCCGTCTGGATCTGCGTAATGACGTTGGTGACCTCATTGAACGGCTTGGTGTACTGGTTGGCATAAGACAGGAAGATCTGCACGCCGCCCACCGTAAGCGCCGCGGGCACGCCCGTGATCACGCCCACGCAGCCGATCACAGCGACCACGGCATAGATGATGTTATTGATAAAGCGCGTGCCGGGGTTGGAGAGCGAACCCATAAACTGCGCGCGCTCGCCCGCGGTGTAGAGCTCAGCGTTGAGGGCATCGAAGCGCTGCTGGGCGTTGGGGCCATAGGCAAAGGCGTCGACGAGCTTTTGCTCACCCACATACTCCTCGATATGGCCACCGAGCTGCCCTTGTATACGCTGCTGTGCCGTAAAGCTTTTGTTGGAGAGCTTGGCAATGGCGCCGGCTGCAAAAATGGAAAGCGGCGTGACGAGCACCACCACAAGCGTCATGGTCAGGTTGATGGAGAGCATAAACGCGAGCGTGCCCACGATGGTGATGACGCCGGTAAAGAGCTGCGTGAAGCCCTGCAGCAGACCGTCGCCCACCTGATCGACGTCGTTGACCACGCGGCTCATAAGGTCGCCGTGGGCATGGCTGTCGATAAAGCTGAGCGGCATGCGGCTGAGCTTGTCGCTCGCCTCCACGCGCATGTCGCGCACCGTCTCGTAGGACAGGCGGTTGACGCAATAGCCCTGCAGCCACTGGAAGGCCGCAGCACCTACAACGACAATCGCGAGCTTGGTAACGAGCGGCAGCAGTGCATCGAAATCCACCTGGCCCGCGGCAACGATCAGGTCGATACCCTCGCCGATAAGGATAGGCGTGTAGAGCTGCAGAATCACCGAGATAGCGGCGCTCACAAACGACGCCGTAAACGAAATGCGGTGCGGACGGACGTAGCCCATCAGGCGGCGGGTCACCGCGCCCACGGGATAGCGCTCGGGATCGCCGGGCTGGCGCGGGCCGTCGCCCAAGTCGTTGAGGTTATCGTTGCCGGACACGTTGGCCGTCATCGTGGCGACCGAACCGGAAGAAGTATACGGATTCATTTAGCAGCCCTCCTTTGCGCAAGTGGATGCCGGGGCAGCCGGGGCGGACGCGGGCGCCGCGCTCCCCTGCTGACCCTCGAGCTCCTCGCGGCGCAGCTGCGACTGGCAAATCTCGCGGTAGAGCTGGCAGCTTGCGTACAGCTCATCGTGCGTGCCCAGGCCCGCGACCGAGCCGTGATCGAGCACGCAGATCATGTCGGCGTCACGCACGGTCGAGACGCGCTGGCTCACAATCACCGTGGTCAGCGGCAGCCCACCCTCGGCGGCACCGCGCATGCTTCGTTCGCGAATGGCATGGCGAAGCGCCGCATCGGTCTTAAAGTCGAGCGCCGAGGCGGAGTCATCCATAATCAGGATCTGCGGCGAGCCCACCAGAGCGCGCGCAATGGTCAGGCGCTGGCGTTGGCCACCGCTGAAGTTCTTACCGCCCGCCTCGACCGGAGCATCTAAGCCCTGCTGCTTGTTACGCACGAACTCGCTGGCCTGCGCCATATCGAGCGCCGCCCAGAGCTCCTCGTCGGTCGCCGACTCGTCACGCCAGGTCAGGTTGCTGCGGATCGTGCCACTCACCAGCGACGCGCGTTGCGGGGCGGTCGCGACCACGTGGCGCAGCTGATCGAGCGGCCAGGCACGCACGTCGGAGCCCATCACGCTCACACTGCCGGTGCCCGCATCGTACAGGCGCTGGATAAGCGAGACGAGTGTGGACTTACCGCTGCCCGTACCGCCGATAATGCCAAGCGTCTTGCCCAGCGGCAGTTCCAGGGTCACATCGTCGACGGCGTTGGCAGCGCCCGCGCCAAACGAAAAACTCGCATGGTCAAAGCTCAGCGCAAAAACGGGAGTGGCACCACCTGTCAGCTCGCTCGGCTCGGGCAGCGCGACCGGCTCGTTGCCCTCGTCGGTGATGCTCGGCACGCAATTGAGCACCTCGTTGATACGCGACGCACTGGCGCTCGCCTTGGTAAAGACCACAACCAGGTTGGCGACGTACACGATGGAGGTCAGGGTCTGCGTCATGTAGTTCACAAACGCCATGACCTGACCCTGCGTGAGCTCACCCACGTTGACCTGGATGCCACCCACCCACAGGATGGCGCACACGCCCAGGTTCATCACCAAAAACGTGACGGGATTAAGGATCGACGAGAGCTTACCCACCGCGATGGCAGTATTGGCCTGGTCATCGGCAGCTTGGGCAAAGCGCTCGCGCTCGTGGTCCTCGCGCACGAAGGCGCGAACCACGCGAGCGCCTGAAAGGCCTTCGCGGCAGATAAGCGCGATGCGGTCGAGCTTTGCCTGCAGCTGCTTGTAGTACGGGATGCAGCGCGCCATGACAAACCAAAACACCAGGCCGATAGCGGGCGTGCAGATCAAAAAGATGATGCCGAGCTTAAGGTCGATGGCAAGGGCCGCGCACATGGAGCCCACCGCCAAGAAGGGCCAGCGGATGAGCATGCGCACGCCCAACGCCACGGCAAGCTGCACCTGGTTGACGTCGTTGGTGATGCGGGTGATAAGCGACGGCGTGCCAAAGCGGTCGAGTTCGGCATAGCTCAGTTTGTTGATGTGCTCGTAGAGCGCGCCGCGAATGTCGGTGCCCATGCCCTGCGAGGTCAGCGCCGCCATCTTTTGGCAGACGAGCGTAAACGAGATGCCGATCACAGCCATGGCGCCAAGTACCATGCCGTAGTGGATAACGGCGTTGACATCGTGTGCGCCAATACCCTTATCGATCATCTGGGCAATCACCAGCGGCGTAAGCAGGTCAAAGATCACTTCGATCAGCTTGCACGCAGGGCCAATCACCATATATCGGCGAAACTTACCACCAAAACGCCTGAGCAGCTCAATCATAAAAAGGCGCTCCCTATCATCATCTCTCTTCAATCTGATTCATGATAGTACGGCGAACCCTGAAGATGCGTAAGCAACTCGTTACAGAAGAGTCTTGAGCGGTGGTAAAAACCGTCACTGTTTTGGCGCAGTTAGCAAGCGACATAACGCCAGGGATTCAATTATCAGATAAATGTGACCCTTCAGGCGGTTTTGGTCGGCTACCCGCGAGTGCCGGCAGGGCGTTTGGTAGTCGAGCGATTCCGCAGGCAAAGCCGAGGACCAGCGAGACACCACTCCATCACGCCCGGACCACGTGGCCGCCTATGTTTTGGCAAAGCCGGCGAGCGCCACCCAGAGCTAACAAGTTGGCATGAAAAAGGCAAGGCATAGACCTTCTGGTCATGCCTTGCCTTTTGAATGACAAATTGTCGCTCTGGGTGGCGCGCAGCGTCGAGCATTGCGCGGTTTGGTAAAACCGCGCAAAAAGAAAGCCCGTGCGCTCGATGGATTCGGATGCCCGACAGAGGCTCCTTATGGCTGCTTCCTTCCGGACCTGACCAGATTCGGAACATGTCGTCATCCGAACCCATCGAACGCGCTAGGCGCTCGATATATATTACCTGCTCCCGCCCGATGGGGCAAGACAGCTAATTTGGGACGAGGCTTTTTTGACTACTTTTTGACTGGGGACATCAGGGTGACGAAAGTGGCCAAGAAAGCCCCGTCCCAAAAAGACTGATCTGGTGCTGCGCCACGAAAAGGGCCCATCTACTACGTTTTGGTCGCAGGGGTCGACCATAGCCGACTTTTTCGGAAATCAGCAAGCTCTCTACCTGCGGTTTCATTTTTGCAAATTCAGAGATAGTCGAGGGTGGCCGGTTAAACGTAGTAGATGGCCGCATTTCGTAGCGGACGGTCCGACTCGAAACCCATGTCGACCAGCCTCGGATGACCATTCACGAAGTTGCGGTGGAATACGGACTGAATTGGCACCTTAAAGGCAAAAACACTCCGTATTTCACCGCAACTTATAGAGAGATAGGTTTTAGAGGCGGGCGAGGTCGTAGGATCGAGCGGCAGACTCGCCGGCGCAGATAAGGTTGGTTATGGCTTCTTGGGGATCGAGCGCCAGCTCAAGGCCCATGGGCTTGCGGCAGATCGTCAAAACCAGGTCGACGCCCTGCTCATACACCGCATCCAGGTTGTCAGCGCGACCGCCCACGACGGCGACCACCGGCTTGCTATAGCGCTTGGCACGGCGGGCCACACCCACCGGCGCCTTACCGGCAGCGGATTGATCGTCCATATTGCCCTCGCCCGTTATGACCAGATCGACATCGCGTACACGCTCGTCAAACCCCACGAGATCGAGCACCGTCTCCACACCCGAGCGCAGCTCCGCACCGAGCGCCAGCAGCGCGGCGCCCAGACCGCCCGCCGCGCCCGCACCGGGCACACCGAGCACCGAACCAAATGTCCGCGCGCCCTCGGGCGCGCGCAGTAACCTCTGAACCCGTGCCTCGGCAATCGCCGTATCGAGCAGGCGGCCGTAGCCGACCATCCAGCCGTCGTACCCGCTCAGTGCTTCGACATCGTCTGTCGGCAGGCCCTTTTGCCCGCCAAACACCGCAAGTGCCCCGCGACGCCCCACGAGCGGGTTTTCGACATCGGAAAGCACCACGACACGCGCGCCATCCAAAGCCTGCAGCGCTGGCGCCAAATCAACGCTCGCCACCTGCTCAAGGCCCGCAAGACCGGGAGCGATATTGCAGCCACGGTCATCGACAAGACGCGCGCCCAGCGCTTGCAGCATGCCGGCGCCACCGTCGTTGGTGGCGCTGCCGCCCAGTCCCATATATAGGGTCCTCGCCCCCGCGCGAACCGCACGAAGCATCAGCTCGCCCACGCCATAGGTCGTCGCGGCCAACGCCGCCGACTCCGTGCACGGCGAGTACCCGATGCCCGCGGCTTCGGCCATCTCAATGACAGCCGACTCGTGCTCGCCGTCCACCAGCATCCGGGCAGCCACGCGCTTGCCCAAGGGACCTGCCACCTCGCAGGTCACAATCTCACCGCCGCACGCGGCAACGGCATCGAGCGTTCCCTCACCGCCATCCGCCAGCGGCAGCGCGCTTACTTGGGCATCGGGCCACACGCGGCGCACGCCCCCGGCAACTGCCGCCTCCGCCTGCGCGCTCGACACGCTGCCCTTAAAGGAGTCAATCGCCAGCAGCACACGGCGGGGCCGGCGGCACGCAGGACCAAAGTCAACTGCCGCGTCAGCATCCTCACCGGCACCTGCAAGCGCCGCGGCGTGAGCGGCGTGTGCTTCAAGATCGGCCCCACAACCGCAATCAGCGCCGCCCGCTCCGCGCAGACCGCCAAAATAGCTACTCAGCAGCTCGCGGCATTCATCCGCCAAGACCCCAGCCGTCACATTAAACCGATGATTCAGGCGCGAATCGGCATTGAGGTCGTATAGCGACCCCAGAGCGCCCGCCTTAGCATCGGCCGCGCCGTACACGCAGCGCCCCACGCGCGCATTAACCATAAGCCCCGCGCACATGCAGCAGGGCTCGAGCGTCACGTAGACCGTACAATCGGAAAGGCGCCAGCGTCCAAGCGACTGAGCGGCGGCGCATAGGGCCGCAAACTCGGCATGCGCCGAAGGGTCCTGGTCGAGCTCGCGACGATTATGCGCCCTCGCGACGATCTCGCCGTCGCGCACCACTACGGCTCCGATGGGAACCTCGCCCACCGCCGCGGCGGCTCGCGCCTCCGCCAACGCCTCGCGCATGAACTTCTCGTCGATTTCGGTGCTCGTCATCGTTCGCCTCCCCTGTTGCAAATCCAAAACGATGCTATCATTACGACTCACGGAGAGATGGCAGAGCGGTTGAATGCGGCGGTCTTGAAAACCGTTGAGCGCGAGAGCGTTCCGGGGGTTCGAATCCCCCTCTCTCCGCCACTTTTAGTGATGCACCGGCGTCATGGTCCGCTCAAACAGCGCATCGACCACGTCGGCCATCTCGGGTCGACGCTCAAGATCGTGGCCCGATTCCCACCATATCGTGAAAAGTCGAATAATACCGCCGGCGACAAACTCAGACGTCGTCTCGAGTGACACGGGGGCCAGGGCATCCTCGGCAAGCACGTTCATCACACGCTCGCGGATGGAGCGGGCAATGCGGTCGCAAATAACGTTGGTCAACATGCCCGACATGCTGCTTGCCAAAATGTTATCCATGAGCTGCTCGTGCGCCAGAATCAAATCCATGGCATCGTCCAAAATCGCGTGCCGAAGCGCGCGCACGTCCTCGGCAGACACTGCGCCGGCCTCATCGGGCTGTTTTTGCGGCAAGCCCGACATGAGCTCATCGATATAAAAGGCAAAGTAATCGTTCTTGTCGCGAAAGTGCTTGTAGAACGTCGTACGGCGAATCATGGCGCGGTCGCACAGCATGGCAACCGTCAGGTCCTCAAAACGATGCTCCTCGAGAAGCTCGGTGAAGGCACCGAACAGGGCGCGGTAGGTTTTCTTAATGCGAAGGTCCACTGGTATCGCCATCCTCAGGGCAAAGACAACACTCGACAATCTGTCGCATATCTTACACCTGTACCTCGCGCGCTTTGTCCCGGTACCAACCCCACCGAAAACATAACGCTTACCGGAAAGTTCGGCACGGCAAAACGTTGCGGGTATACTAGTAGCGTTATACCAACGGCAGCTGGCGCATGCCGCCGCGGCCATTCGAAACGGAGACATCATGATTACCGTCATCATCGGCATCGTTGTTGTCATTGTGATTGTCTGCGCCATCGCCGGCATCTACAACAACATGGTCACCAAGCGTAACCGCATCGATAACGCCTGGCAGAACATCGATACGCAGCTGCAGCGCCGCAACGACCTGATCCCCAACCTGGTCGAGACCGTCAAGGGCTACGCCAAGCACGAGCAAGAGACGCTCTCCGCCGTGATCAGTGCGCGTAACACCGCCGTCAAGGCCACCACGCCCGAGGCCAAGATGGAAGCCGACAACGTGCTGACCGGTGCGCTGCGCCAGCTCTTCGCCGTAGCCGAGGCCTATCCCGATCTTAAGGCAAACACCAACTTTACGCAGCTGCAGACATCGCTCGAGGATACCGAGAACAAGATTAGCTATGCACGCCAGAGCTACAACGACTGCGTGCTCAGCTACAACAACGCCATTCAGACGTTCCCGGCTGTCATCTTTGCCGGCATCTTCCAGTTTAAGGAGCGCCAGGGCTTCGAGGCCGCCGAAGCAGCCCGCCAGGCCCCGACCGTCAAGTTCTAACAGATCCGCAGCGTATCCTTAATCGGGTAGATGCATAAACCGCCCCGTCGAATGCATACTTCGACGGGGCGGTTTCCTTTTTCGCGAAGGTCCCCCTCTAAGCGCCGTGCATTTTTAGGAGTATTCAACATAACCAAGGGCTTCGGGCGCCACGATAAATGCCAAAGACCGCGAATATCCCTGCAAATCAAACGCTGTCAGCCCATAACCCCGCCCATCATTCGTAGAAAACATCGAGAAATCCCGATTTTTTGCCCGAGGTCGGTATGCAGGGGCCTTCGATTGCAGAATACTCGCAAAAATGCACGTCGCCATCACCCCCACATGGCGCGAACCAAAACAAAAGCGCGGCCTAAAAGGCCGCTCGCCATCTTTAATTCAGATCTATATTGCCCGTAACGGCAGCGCCGAGGTAACGCAGGCCCGAGGGCAACCTTCCTTTCCGGCGCACTCCGCAGGACGAAAGAACCTCCGCCGCACGAAGTGCGCAGCGGAGGTTCTTTCATGTCCGAGGACGCGCCGGAAAGGAAGGTTGCCCTCGGGCCGAACAGCTATGGCAGCTTACGCCACGGTATAGACCCAGTCGTGCTTGTCCTCAACAGCACCAGACTGGATACCAGTCAGGGTCTCGCGGAGCTTCTTCATCACAGGGCCGATCTCGGTGTAGCCAGCCGGGAAGGTCACGGTCTCGTCGGCGCCGTAAACCTTGTTGTCGATCTCGCCGACCGGGGAGATGACGGCAGCGGTGCCGCACAGGCCGCACTCGACAAAGGTACCGGCCTTGACCTCAGCCCACTCGACGGGACGCTGATCGACGGTCATGCCCAGGTCCTGAGCAACCTGAACGAGCGAACGGCGGGTGATGGAGGGCAGGATGGAGTCGGTGTGCGACTGCGGAACGACGAGGGTGCCGTCCTCCTTCACGAACAGCACGTTGGCGCCGCCGGTCTCCTCGACATAGGTGCGGGACTCGGAGTCGAGATACAGGTTCTCGGCATAACCCTCACGGTGAGCCTCCATCGTGGGCTTGAGGGACATGGCGTAGTTGAGGCCGGCCTTGATGTTGCCGGTGCCGTGCGGTGCGGCACGGTCGTACTCGGAAACGCGCAGCTTGACGGGCTTGAGGCCACCCTTAAAGTACGGACCGACCGGGGTCACGAGAATACGGAACGTGTACTCAGGAGCGGGAGCCACGCCGATCACGTCACCGGAGCCGATCATAAACGGACGTACGTACAGGGTTGCACCGGAGCCGAAGGGCGGAACCCAGGCGGCGTTGGCAGAAACGACCTGCTTGACGGCCTCAACAAACTTGTCCTTGGGGAACGGGGGCATCTCGAGGCGCTGCGCAGAGTTGTACATACGCTCGGCGTTCATGTCGGGACGGAAGCAGACGATGCTGCCGTCCTCGGCGGTGTAGGCCTTCAGGCCCTCAAAGACCTCCTGGCAGTAATGGAAGATGCCACCGCACTCGGAGACATGCAGGGTGTGGTCGGTGGTCAGGCCGCCCTCGTCCCACTCGCCATCCTTCCAATGAGCCTCGTAGCTGTAATCGGTCTTCATGTAGCCAAAGCCGAGGCTACCCCAATCGATATTCTTCTTCTCGACAGTCATATGTCGCTCCTTACATACACAGTTGCAAACTCGCGAACCCGCACGCAAGGACCGAGGCCGACCGCGTCGCAACGTCGCACGCCCGGAGCGTAGAGCCGGACGGGACACGCGAACGGCATCAAAGCCGATGGCACGTCGATTCGCATGCACGAGATTGTACTCCCCGTACGCGTCTGATAAAACGCTTTTCTTTAACTAAGTAAAGTATTTTCATTTGCCTTGATTGGCAACTTCATCCGAACACTTCCCACATTCATCCGCACATGTGCGGATGAATGTGGGAATCCGATACCCTGAGGGCCGGACCGGCCGGCCCCGGGAGATCGGAGGACGGCATGTC
>UQTW01000002.1 GCA_900544115.1 uncultured Collinsella sp.
CCTTGAAATTGAACGTCAGATTGCCGCTTAGGGGCGTTTGCAGCGTCGAGCAGTTGCGGTGTTTGGTAAAACGCCGCAACGAACTACCGCGTAACTCCCCTAGTTCATCATTGCATTCATCATCTCGGTGGTTGCGGAATCGTCAGCAGACCACTCGCCATCGTCATTGGCGGTGTACTTGAAGGTAACCTTGGTGTCCTTGGTCTTAGCGGCCTTGGTCACGTCGACCATGACCTGGCCGGCCATCTTGTACAGGTCGTCCTCGGAAGGCATCGTATCGAGCGCCGCGATCTTCTCCTGATACTGGGTGGCGAAATCTTCAACGATCTTGTTCATGGACTTGCAGGTAATGGTGACATCGGCAGTCGCGGTGCCCTTGTCCTCGTCGACCGTCACATCGCCGATCTTGTAGTCAAAACCCTCGAGATAGCTCTTGGCGTACTCCTTGGGATCGATGCCCAGCTGCTCGAACTCGTCGCCCGAGGCCTCTTCCAGGCCGGCGAGGAAGTCGTCGCCGCCGTTCTTGACCTCGTCAAACTGCGTCGTAAGATCCTCGGTGATGAGCTCCTCAACCGAAGGACCTCCGCAGCCGGAAAGCACAACCACGCACGCGACCAGAACAGCCATCAGGGGCGCAAGCAGCAGCTTCTTCTTCATGACATTCCTCCCAACAAGCGGCACCGCGCTTCCCGACGCGGTGCGCGTCGTAACAATAAGGCCATACTAGCCGATAACGAACACCCCCGGCAAAGCAAAGGCGCAGTCGGCTCGATTTAACGTCCGAACGGTTTACCGGTCCGCCCAACGCGCAATAAAACGTTCCGCCGCATTGCAATAAAAAAGGGCGGCCGGATAACCCGACCACCCCAAAACACCCTTATGTTGCCGCAGACTACTTGCGGACGACCTTGACGATGGCATCGCCAGCGGAGACAGCGGAGTCAGCCTCGACGGCGAGCTCGACGTCGGCGAACTCGGCGGTGTTGGACACAGCCACGACGACGCAGTCCTTGTAGCCGGCAGCGGCGATCTTGGCGCGGTCGATCTTGAGCATGGGCTGGCCAGCCTTAACGACATCGTCGGCCTTGACGAAGCCCTCGAAGCCGTCGCCGTTCATGTTGACGGTATCGACGCCAACGTGCACCAGAACCTCGATGCCGCTATCGGACTGCAGGCCCACGGCGTGACCCATGGTGACGGTCACCTTGCCGTCGCAGGGAGCGTAGACCAGATCGTCCTCGGGCCACACGGCGCAGCCCTTGCCCAGAACCTCGCCACCAAAGACGGGATCGGGCACGTCGGCCATCTTGATGACCTTGCCCTTGACGGGCGAGCACAGCACGTCGGCGCCGGCAGAAGCAGAGATGGAGGACGGAGCAGCGGCAGTCGCGGGCTCAGCCTTCTTCTTGAACATGTCAAACAGACCCATACGTTTTCTCCTCTTGATTAAGCGCAACGTTGTGCGCATGCCTATGGTGATTATAGTGCCAAATGGTTCAAATGCTAAGGTGGGGACTCGAATCGCGAGCCCATCCCAACGCTTTCCCCGGTGGCACTCATATTGTCGATTAATCCAGGCCCTCGGCACCGTTGGACTTGATGATCTTCTGGTAGGCGTAGAAGCTGTCTTTGCGGCGTCGCTCGTAGGTACCGGTGCCGTCGTCGTACTTATCGACGTGGATAAAGCCGTAGCGCTTGCGCATCTCGCCCGTGCCGGCGGAAACCAGGTCGATGGGGCCCCACCAGGTGTAGGCGATCAGGTCGACGCCGTCGGCAATGGCCTCGCCCATGGCCTTGACGTGGCTCTGCAAGTAGGCGATGCGATACGGGTCATGGATGGAGCCGTCCTCCTCGACCTCGTCGTAGGCGCCCATGCCGTTCTCGACCACCATCAGCGGAATCTCGTAGCGGGCGTAAATCTCGTTGAGGGCGATGCGCAGGCCCAGCGGATCGATCTGCCAGCCCCAATCGGTGGACTCCAGATAGGGGTTCTTGCCGCCAAAGGTCATGTTGCCCTCGGTCATCTCGTGATCCTTGTGGGTGCCCACGGTGCCGGACATGTAGTAGCTAAAGGTGTAGAAATCGACCTTGCCGTCGGCGATATCCTGCAGGTCGCCGTCCTCCATCACGAGCTCGACATCGTTCTCGGCCCAGAAGCGCTTGGCATAGAACGGATACTTGCCGCGCACCTGCACGTCGGAGCAGTACCAGTTCATGGTATTCATCTCCTGCTGCGTGGCGAACACGTCGGCCGGATCGCACGTGGCGGCATAGGAGAGGACGAAGCAGTCCATGTTGCCCATCTTAAACTGCGGATAGTGCTCGTGGGCATAGCGCACGACGCGGCCGCTGGCGACAAACTGGTGGTGCAGGGCCTGGTAGCGCTGCTGAGCGGTGGTCTTGATGGCGCTTGCCGGACCCTCAAAGCCCTGGATCAGACCGGTCTCCATCATGGCACCTATGTCCATGGTGCCGCAGTTGATCTCGTTGAAGGTGAGCCAGAACTTGACCTTGTCCTGGTAGCGGTCGAAGACGGTCTGGCAGTACTTCTCAAAGAAGCCGATGAGCTCGCGGCTCGCCCAGCCGTTGTATTTCTCGACCAGGTGATAGGGCATCTCGTAGTGGCTGAGTGTGACGAGCGGCTCGATGTTGTGCGCGCGCAGGCAGTCGAAGACGCGGTCGTAGAAGGCGAGGCCGGCCTCGTTGGGCTCGGCATCGTCACCGTTGGGGAAGATGCGGCTCCAGGAGATGGACATGCGGAACATGGTAAAGCCCATCTCGGCGAACAGCGCGATGTCCTCCTCGTAGTGATGGTAGAAGTCGATGCCGTCGTGGTTGGGGTAGAAGCGGTTGGGGTCGATGTCGATCGTAATCTGGCGCGGCTCCTTGTAGCTGCCGCCCAGGAAATGGTCGTCTACGCTGGGGCCGCGGCCGTCCACGTCCCAAGCGCCCTCAAACTGATTTGCGGCCGTGGCGCCGCCCCAGAAAAATCCCTTGGGAAATCCCATAGGTGCCTCCTCGCAACGGGTTTTATGTGCTGAGTTGAGTATCGCGCGCACTTGGGCGCCCAAGGCGCGGAGGCGCTGCATTGGACACTTCTTTTCGCCCCGGCACGTCCGCCGGCTGACACTTTTTGATACCGAGGCCTAGACGAGGCAAAAATCGACCTGACGGCCACCTTCCAACCCGGATGGATGAAACGAAACATGAGACACAGTATTTAGGTGTGGCATATCGATAGCTAAAAGCCCGTTCCGTCTTGCTCATCCACGGTATTTTGCCGGGGTGCAGCCGTAGGCGGCGCGGAACTTGCGGTAGAAAAAGCTCATGTTCTCGTAGCCAACGGCACGCGCCGCTGCCTCGGCCGTGGCGCCCGCGCGCAAGAGCTCCGCGGCACGCGCGAGCCTGCGCTCCTGGACCAGTTGCCGATAGGTCTTTCCCACCTGCTGCTTGAGCAGCGCCGACGCGTAGTTGGGGCTCACATGAAAGTGTGCCGCCATCTCCTCGAGCGAGCAGGCGGCAAACGAGCGCTCGATGTAGCCGAGCATTCCCGTCACCAGGGCAGTGGGCCCCGCCGCGCCGTCCGCCACGCCGCGCACCAGCTCGCGCTCGTAGCAATCCATGAGCTCAGCCAAAAACAGCTGAAACAGGCACAGAACAATCTCGGCGCTGTTGGGGCTCGGCTCGTAACGCTCGCAGAGCATTTCCTGCATGTAGCGCCGCACGCGCCGGCTCTCCCCGCAACGAAAGTGTACGTGCCCGCGATGGTCCGTCTCACTGTTGAGCGCGTTGAACAAAAACCGCGAGACCACGCTCTCGCGCGAGAGGCTCGACTCCAGGCTCCGGCGCAAAAATGCACGTGAAACGGTCATGCTCAGCATGATGTCGTCCTCGCCGAGCGACGACACCGCGTGTGGACAGGCGGCGTCGAGCAGCAGCACCTCGTTGCGGCCCAGCTCGAGCCTCTCCCCCGCCACCGTCTGCGGGCAGTGCCCGCGATACACATAGCTCATCTCAACGTAGTCGTGCACATGCTCGGGGCACGGCATTAAAACGCGAGTTTGTCCTTATCGTCAGGCCACGTGGCATGCCGGGCTGGGCGTAGGCAAACCCGACCTGCCCAATCTTTCGCACCGGACGTCCGTCGATTTCGACATGCTCGGTCATAATCGACCAATCAAACGCCAAGCCGTCTCTATACGCAATCTCGCTGGCACTCAGTTCGCTGAGCCTACGCTCGAGCTCGTCGATCTCCATCGCTCACCAATCGTTGATTTGGTCATAGTTCGTTGTGATTCGGATATTAGCAGAGCGCGCTGACACGTCCATAATCTGTGCCATGCAGCTAATCGACCGAGCCGAGGAGGATCCATGACCGCGTACTACCAGCAGGTGCTCAACGGCGCCTACGACAACCACGTGCTTCCGTTTTTGTGGATGAAGGGCGAGAGCCATAAGACCATTGCCGAGTATCTGGAAAAGATCGCCGGCGCCGATATCCACGAGGTCTGCCTCGAGAGCCGCCCGCACCCCGATTTTTGCGGCGAGGGTTGGTGGCGCGACCTGCGCTTTGCGATCGACATATGCAAGCAGCTGGGCCTCAAGATCTGGATTCTGGACGACGCACACTTTCCCACCGGATACGCCAACGGCGCCGTCAAGGAAGCCGCGCCCGAGCTCCGCAAGATCGTGCTCACACACCGCACGCTCGACATCGTGGGCCCCACGCCGCAGGCGAACATCGTGCTCACCAACCTGTTCGACAAGACGGAGCGCTTCTATGGCGTAACGTTTATGCAGGAAGGGCACGCCGTCGAGGTAGAGCACCGCGTCATCGAGGACGAGCACGGCATACCCTACCGCCTGGTCTTTGACGCGCCGGCCGGCATCACGCAGGCGTGCGTGATGTTCACGAGCGGCAAGACCTCCTACAACGAGGACTACATCAACATGGTCGACCGCGCCTCGGTGGCACAGCTCATCGACGCTGTGTACGAGCCGCACTTTACGCATCTGGGCGATGAGTTTGGCAAGACCATCCTGGGCTTTTTCTCCGATGAGCCCGGCTTTGCCAACGAGAAGGGCGTCACCGGCGCCGACGGCATCTCCGACACGCTCATCGGCAAGGCCACGGCTCCCCTGCCCTGGTCGGCCGAACTCAAGCGCCGCCTGCGCGCGGCGCTGGGCGAGCGCTACCTGGACGAACTCCCGCACCTGTGGGATCGCGAGCCGGCGGGCGCGCACGTGCGTCATGTGTACATGGACATCGCAAGCACGCTCTACAAGGAATGCTTCTGCGACCAGCTCGGCGGCTGGTGCCGCGCGCACGGCGTGCAGTACATCGGCCACGTGATCGAGGACAAGGACTGCCACGCGCGCTTGGGCGTGGGCGCCGGACACTACTTCCGCGCCGTGGGCGGCCAGGACATGGCGGGCGTGGACATCGTGATCAACCAGCTCGTCCCCGGTATGGACCAGGGGTTCCACTCCTACGGCCGCGGCGTATGGGACCTGGAGTTCTACAATTACGTGCTACCCAAGCTGGGCTCCTCGGCGGCGCATCTCGACCCCAAAAAGCAGGGGCGCTGCATGGCCGAGGTCTTTGGCGCCTTTGGCTGGCACGAGGGCCTGCGCGAGATGAAGTGGATCGCCGACCACTTTATGGTGCGCGGCGTTAACTGGTTTGTGCCGCACGCCTTTAGCATGGCTGCCTTCCCCGACTGGGACTGCCCGCCGCACTTCTACGCGCACGGCCAAAACCCCCAGTTTGCGCACTTTGGCAAGCTCATGAGCTACATGAATCGCACGGCGAGCCTGCTGAGCGGCGGGCGCGCAACGACCCCGGTGGCGCTTCTCTACCATGCGGACGCCGAGTGGGCAGGCGAGGCGAACTTTATGCAGCATGCCGCCTCCGAGCTTATGCGCGCGCAGGTCGACTTTGACATCGTGCCGGCAGAGGCATTTGAGGACGCAGGGCGCTATGCCGTTGAAATTGCCGCAGACGGTAGCGGCTTTAGCGTGAACGGCCAGGCATACCGCTGCCTGGTGATGCCCGGAGCCGAGTTTGTCGGCGAAGCCGTGCTCGACTTTGCCGCGCGTGCCGCAGCCGCAGGTGTTGCCGTGTACGCGCTGGATGAGTTGCCGAACAAGCGCTACGACGGTGACACTGCAGGTCGCGAGGGCTTTGCCTCCCTGGATGCAGCCGCGGTCGCCGGCATCAAGCTCCTGGCGACCACCGAGCTCGCAGACACACTTGCCAACACCGGCATGCAGACCGTGGTTTGCGCCGAGCCCCAGCCCTGGCTGCGCGCACTGCGCTACGAGCGGGCGGGCGAGACCTATCTGATGCTCGTCAACGAGCATCCCAAGCAGGGTATCTCCACTCAGATTGCGCTTGCCGACGGCACACCCGTTGCAGGCGCGCGCCTCGATCTGCTCAACGGCACCGAGCCCGCCGCCTTTGACGGCACGCTCGAGCTGGCTCCCTACGAGAGCTGCATCGTGGTCCTTGGGGCTACAGGTTCCGTTGCTGTGGCAACCGCCGAAGACGAAGCCACATGCGTCGACGGGCCCTGGGCGGTTGCCTTCTCTGCCCCTGGCACCGATGCCTTTGGCGAGTCTGTTGAGCTTGCAGACCTGCACGACCTTTCCTCGGCCGAGTTCCCCGGCAAGGCCGGCACATTCCGCTACCAGGCTTCCTTTGTCCTGGGCGAAGCGGCCACCCGCACCGTCATCGACCTTGGCGAGGTCTTTGAGACCGCAACCGTCACCCTCGACGGCAAATCCCTCGGCACGCGCATCTGTCCGCCTTACTGCTTTGAGGCCGGCGCGCTTTTGGCCGGCGAGCACGCGCTTGCGATCGATATCATCAACACCCTCGACCATGCCGTCCCCGACGTGTTCGGCATGACCGAGCCCTCCGAGCCCAGCGGTCTCTTGGGGCCCGTACGCGTGCTCGGGTAACGCCCCGGGCGCAAACGGCCCAACAAGGACAGCGCCCTATGTTGAGCCCACAACAGCGAGCGGGCCCCTGGTGCGGCAAATTGGGCCGAAAGAGGAGGGATGTGTGCTTCCGCACGCGCCCGACGATTGAAGCCCAAGGTGCCGTGCCAAGGGCCCGCGCAGCGTCGAGCGGTCCGTCGTTCATAGACCGGCGGACCAAAACTCCCAGCCAAGCCGAACGTTTTATTTATCGCTATGATTGGTTTATCGCGACGCAAACGCATAGGAGCCATATGGATATCAGGCGGAAGATCACGCAGGGCAAAAGCCTCACCCCCACCGAGCAACAACTTGGGCGAACGGCCCTCGCCATGGGCGAGGATGTGCGTGGGCTTTCCATTAAGGAATTTGCCGCGCGCGCCAACGTTTCGGTCGCGAGCGTTCACCGCTTTTGCAAAAAGCTCGGCCTCGAGGGCTTCAAAGACCTCAAGGTCGAGCTCATCCGCCAGGCGACCGAGGCGGGCAACCAGCGCGACGTGGACATCAACTTTCCCTTCGATGCCACCTCCACCCCTGCGCAGGTGATGGAGCGCATGGAGGGGCTCTACCAGACCACCTTGGCCGAAACGCAGGAGCTGCTCGACCCTGCACAGCTCGACCACGCCGCCAAGCTCATCATGCGCGCCGGCACCGTGGACATCTACACGGGCTCGCATAACCTGTATCCAGCGGGAATGTTCCGCGATCGCCTGCTTTCCGCCGGCAAAAGCGCGACGTGCCACGACAGCGTCGAGGCGCAGGTGCGCACGGCACTCGCCTCGGGTCCCGACCATGTGGCAATCATCATCTCCTACAGCGGCCTTGCCCCCAACCTCAAGGAGATCTTGCCGATCCTTAGCAGTCGACATGTCCCGGTCATCGTCATCGGCACGCCGTACTGTGCCCGCATTCACCCCGGCTTTGCCGCCTATCTCACGGTAAGCGACCACGAGAGCATGACGCACCGCATCACGCAGTTCGCCAGCCATATCGCCGTGCAATACGTACTCGATTCGCTCTATAGCAGCTACTTTGCCAAAGATTACGCCCGCTGCTCCGAGTTCTTAGAGCGCTCGTTCCCCTACACCCGCCTGCCCGGACTCAAGTAGCGACGAGCGTGGATTTTTGGACACTCAGATAACGAGCGTGGATAATCTCCCACTTTGAGCCCGCACACAGGCCAAAACCGGGAGATTATCCACGCTCATTTTGGGTCCCCCGGGAACGCATGAGGAGGGCGGATAGACAGCCGTTATTTGCGAGGCGTCAGCGACGTAAAGAGTCCGTGTTGGTTGCAGTAAAGATATATCCTGCCGCGCCCGGTAATATGGAAGCGCGGCTGCACCGATTGCTCTGGATAGAGCTTCTTAAAGCAGATGCCGTCCATAGTCGCATATGCCACAAAGCTAATGTAGTGATCCTTGGTCATGGGATGATCGAGCGTGACGTACCAATCGTCCTCGATGCGCTCGATGGAAAAGGCGTGGTCCGCGTCCGGCTCTTCGGCCTCCTGGGGAAACATCGTGGAGCCACAGCAGCTAAAGCTGCCTTCTCCGAGCGCGTGCACAACGTTTCCGCAGATAGGGCAAACGTAAAAGACGCCTTTGAGCATATTGCCTGCACGGTTGGCGTTGGCCCGAATGTCACCAGCCAAAAGCTCAGCCACGCTTATGCCGAGTCTCTGGGCCAAAGGCTCAACGAGGGAAATGTCGGGAAGGCCGCGGCCGGATTCCCACTTGCTGACGGCTTTATCGGTCACGCCAAGGCTTTCCGCCAGGGCGCGCTGGGTGAGGCCGCGCTCTTCGCGCAGCTGCTTGATGGCATGCGCTGCCAAAAAAGTATGGGAGGCATTGGTTTGCCGTGTCTGGTTCATGGGCTGTCCAATCAAATTGAAGAAATGGAGTGAACCGGTTCGACAGTCAGTATCCATTTGAAGGCCAGGCTCGACAACCTACGCTGCGTAGACATGCGCCAATCGAACGAGCGCGGATTTTTGGACGCTCATCCTGAGTAGTCATTTAAGAACGTCCCCAATGGCTACTCATTTATGTCTGTCCCCAATGACTACCACGGCAACGCCGATGTTTTGGTAGCGACAGCGAAAACCCGCCAGAGCGAGCAAGGTGCCTTGAAACGAGGCGGCATTGACCTTCTGGTCATGCCGCCGAAGTTGAAAGGCAGATTGCCGCTCTGGCGGGTTTGCAGCGTCGAGCAGTTACGGCGTTTGGTAAAACGCCGTAACTAACGAGCTCCGTACTGCTCGTAGTAGGCGTCGATGGCGGCCTTGAGCTCGTCATCGATGACGACCTTACCGTCGATCTCGTGGTTGTAGAGGGTCTCGACGACCTCGGCCATGGAAACGATGCTCGCGACGGGGAAACCGTACTTGGCCTCGATCTCCTTCTGCGCGGTGGTCACGCCACCCTTGCCGACCTCCATGCGGTTGAGGGACACGATCAGGCCCTTAATCTCGACATCGGCAGCAGCCTTGACCTTGGGATAGGTCTCGTCGATGGACTTGCCGCTGGTGGTGACGTCCTCGACCATGACCACACGGTCGCCGTCCTTGGGTTCATAACCCAGCAGGTTGCCCTTATCGGCACCGTGGTCCTTGGCCTCCTTGCGGTCGCAGCAGTACTTGACCTCCTTGCCGTACAGCTCGTGGTAGGCAATTGCGGTCACGACGGCCAGCGGAATACCCTTGTAGGCCGGTCCAAACAGCACGTCAAAGTCGTCGCCAAAGTTATCGTGGATGGCCTGGGCGTAATACTCGCCCAGCTTCTTGAGCTGATAGCCCGTCACATAGGCGCCGGCGTTCATAAAGAACGGGGACTGACGGCCGCTCTTGAGCGTAAAGCTGCCGAATTTAAGAACGTCGGACTCAACCATGAACTTGATGAACTCTTGCTTGTAAGCCTCCATGCGGGCTCCTCTCGTAATCGCGTACGTGCCTTCCAGTTTAGCGCAGGCAGGGCGCGTTGCGGGCGCGCTTTGGGGCCTCGGCATTCTGTAAAGGCTTTGTCAGGGGCAATTGTTTTCCAAACAAAGGGGTTGACACGACAAACCCCCTCATCAAGAATACGGGCGGATTGTAACGGGTACGTGATACCTGAAGCGCATCGCGCCCGGCCTTAAGGAGGTGTGCCATGGAAGGCAGTCATAGTCGAAAAACCTGCATGTCGCCCTCGGCACGCCGCGATGATTCCGCACACGCATAAGCGCCAACAGCCGACCGTCAAAACCACCACAAAGGTGCCCGTCCCCTTTGTGGTAGCTCGCAAGCATGACGTGAGCGACATCTAGGTTTTTTGAAGCACATACGACACGTACGCTAACTCCCTTTAACAAGGAGGACCCTATGCTGATGCTCAAAACCGCCACGGTACTCGAAGCTATCTCCAAGCGCCGCCGCACGGCGCGCCCTGCCGCTCACGCCGGCCTGTCCAAGAACACCATATTCGCCGCCACCCATAGCGCCGAGGACGCCCTCGTGCTGCTCGACGCCACGGCTGGCGGACTCACCGCCGAGCACGCCGCCGAGCGCCTGAGCGCGGTCGGCCCCAACACCATCGAGGCGCCGACCAAGACGCTCGCCCGCCGCATCGCCGACGCATTCATCGATCCCTTCGCCGGCATCCTCGCCGCGCTCGCACTGGTCTCGCTCTATATCGACGTGCTCGCCGTGCCCGAGCCGCAGCGCGACCCCTCCACGGTCATCGTCATCGGCATCATGCTGCTGGTATCGGGCGGCATGAAGTTTATCCAGGAAGCCTGCAGCGGCAATGCGGCCGAGGCCCTTAAGGACCTGGTCTCCAACACCTGCTGTGCCCTGCGCGACGGCGAGCGCCTCGAGATCCCCTTCGACGAGCTCGTCCCCGGCGATGTAATCCGCCTCTCTGCCGGCGACATGGTGCCGGCAGATGCCCGCATCATCACCGCGCGCGACCTGTTTGTGATCGAGTCCGCACTCACCGGCGAGAGCGAGGCTGTCGAGAAGACCGCTGCTGCCGCGGTCGTCGAGGGTGCCGACAGCTCCGCGCTGCCGCTCTCCGCCTGCAAGAACATCGTCTTTACCGGCACCTCCGTGCAAAACGGCACCGCCATGGCGCTTGTCGTTGCCACCGGCTCGGACACCTACCTGGGCGACATCGCCAAGATGCTCAACGGGCGCGGCGAGAAGAGCGCGTTTGACCGCGGCGTCTCGAGCGTTTCCATGCTGCTCGTACGCCTCATGCTCGTTATGGCGCCGGCGGTCTTTGCCATCAACGCCGCCACCAAGGGCAACGTCATCGATGCGCTGTTGTTCGCCACGAGCGTGGCCGTGGGCATCACGCCGCAGATGCTTCCCGTCATCGTGACCACGAGCCTGTCGCAGGGCGCCAAGGACCTCGCCCGCCGCCAGGTTATCGTCAAGGAGCTGCCGGCGATCCAAAACCTGGGTGCCATGGACGTCCTGTGCTGCGACAAGACCGGCACCCTCACCGAAGACCGCATCGTACTCGAGCGCTACCTCAACACCGATGGCAACGAGGACGCGCGCGTGCTGCGCCATGCGTTTTTGAACAGCTTCTTCCAGACCGGCCTCAAAAACCTTATCGACCTGGCCGTAATCGACCGCGCCGACGTGACGCCCTCGACCGTCGTGCCCGATTCCATGCTGGGCCAGAGCCTGCGCGACCGCTATACCAAGGTCGACGAGGTACCCTTCGATTTCTCGCGCCGTCGCCTGAGCGTAGTTGTCGCCGACACCCAGGGCAAAACCCAGATGGTCACCAAGGGAGCTGCCGAGGAAATGCTCGAGATCTGCTCCTTTGTCGAGGTCGATGGCGCCGCCCAGCCGCTTACCGAAGATAAGCTCGCCCAGATTCGCAAGCAGGTCGCCGGGCTCAATGCCGAGGGCCTGCGCGTGATTGCCGTGGCGCAGAAAACCAATCCGCGCTGCGTGGGCGAGTTTGGCATCGCCGACGAATGCGACATGGTGTTGATGGGCTTTTTGGCCTTCCTCGATCCGCCCAAGGCGAGTGCCGCGGGCGCCGTCGCCACGCTCGAGGCCAAGGGTGTGGCGGTCAAGGTCCTGACCGGCGACAACGACCGCGTTGCCGCCACCGTCTGTGAACAGATCGGTATCGACGCGAGCAACGTCTTGCTCGGCTCCGAGATCGATGCGCTCGATGACGCCGAACTTGCCGAGCGCGCCGAGAACACCCACCTCTTCGCCAAGCTCTCGCCGCTGCAGAAGGCGCGTCTGGTGCGTGTCATGCGCGAGCTACTCGGCCACACCGTGGGCTTTATGGGCGATGGCATCAACGACGCCGCCGCCATGCGTGCGAGCGACTGCGGCATCTCGGTCGATTCGGCCGTCGACATCGCCAAGGAATCCGCCGACATCATCTTGCTCCAGAAAGACCTGGGCGTGCTCGAGCGCGGCATCATCGAAGGCCGCCGCACCTACGGCAACCTGCTCAAGTACCTCAAGACCACGGTGAGCTCCAACTTTGGCAACGTGCTGTCCGTGACCGTCGCGAGCCTGTTCTTGCCGTTCTTGCCCATGAGCGCTCTGCAGCTGGTGCTGCTGTCGCTGGTCTACGAGATCGTGTGCATCGCGCTGCCGTGGGACACCGTCGACGACGCCTGGACTGCCCGTCCGCGTGCTTGGGACGCCGCGTCCATCAAGGGCTTTATGCTCGAGCTGGGCCCCGTGAGCTCGCTGTTTGACATCGTGACCTTCGCCGCGCTCTTCTTTGTGGTGTGCCCCGCCGCCGTGGGCGCAAGCTGGTCCGAGCTTGCCGCCGCGGGCGACGTCGCGGGTATGGCGACCTTTGCTGCGCTCTTCCAGAGCGGCTGGTTTGTCGAGTCCATGTGGTCGCAAACGCTCGTGATCCACATGCTGCGCTCCCCGCGTCTGCCAAGCCCGCGCGACCACGCCGCGCCCGCGCTGTGCGTCCTCACCGTGCTGGGTCTGGCGCTCGTCACCTGGCTGCCGGCAAGCCCCATCGCCGATGCACTGGGCCTCACGCCGCTGCCGACGAGCTTCTTCGCGCTGCTCATCGGCATCGTCGCCGCCTACATCGCACTCACTCAGCTGGCCAAGCGCCACTACATTGCCCGCCACGGCGAGCTGCTGTAGCAAGCAGACGGAAAACACCCTGCCAGTTGCCGTTGCCTCTGCCGCCACCGATGCCGCTGCCTCTGCCGCTGTCGCAGTCTATCCCCTCAGCAGTTGCGGTGAAATAGTTCCTGCTTAAAGCCCCGTGACTTTAATTTAGGGACTATTCCACCGCAACTTATTGGGGGATTAGCTAGTCCTTGGGTGTCCAGGACCAGAAGAAGTTGATAAGGGCCACACGCGAAGCGGTGTCGGTCTTTTTGTTGATCAAGGAAATGTGGCGGTAGAGCGTGGAGCGCGAGAGGAAAAGCGTTGTGGCGATGTCCTGGACGCTCTGGTCCGAAACGACCAAGACCTCAAGCATATCGCGCTCGCGCCTTGTAAGCCCAAAGGTGACGACGAAGGCATCGAGGCGTTCATCGGACGTGGGCTCCGCGGCCTCCACCACTCATTTAAGCACCACTCATTTAAGTACGTCCCCAATGAGTGGCCCAATGACTACCCGCGGCAAGGAGTGTCCCTATGTGCCGGATGAAAAATGGGCCATGTGTCCCAGTTGTGGAGACTCGTTGAGCCGTCTGGGTATCGTGAAAGGCTGCGCACTCCCCCATCATCAAAAGTGACACACGCTACCAGTTGATGGGAGGCAGCCATGGGCTTCTTTGACAAGATGTTCGAGAAGAAAGAGTGCGCGATTTGCGGTACCGAGCTGGGACTTCTAGGTAAGACAAAAATCAATGAAGGCTACCTGTGCAAAGAGTGCGCCGGCAAGCTCTCCCCCTACTTTCACGGCTATCGCTCCAGCACCGCGGACGATATCCGTGAGCAACTCGCCTACCGCGAGGCCAACGCCGAGCGCCTGGCGTCGTTCAACCCCACGCGCACGCTTTCTGCCGGGCGCACCAACATCATGCTCGATGAGGACGCGGGCCTGCTGATCATCACCTCGCAGAGCCGCTGGCGCGACGCCAATCCCGACATCATCGAGTTCTCGCAGGTACTCGGCTGCGATATGGATATCGACGAGCATCGCACCGAAATCTATCGCGAGACTAAGGACGGCGAGCGCGAGAGCTACAACCCGCCGCGCTACGACCTGGATTACGACTTTAATCTGACCATTCACGTCAACACGCCGTACTTTACCGAGATCAACCTGCGCGTGAACGACTCCACCATCGATCAGCGCGGCTCCATCGAATACCGCGAGGCCAAGCGCCAGGCAACCGAGGTCCGCGACGCGCTGGTGCAGCTGCGCCAGGAGACGCGCGACAGCGTCGTGGCCGCCAAGGCCCCCAAGACCGCGGTGACCTGCCCCTTCTGCGGAGCCACCACCATTCCCGATGCCAGTGGGCGCTGCGAATACTGCGGCGGCGCCATCGGCGCATAGCCTCCGGCACGGAAAGGACCGATCATGGCCTTCGAGAGCGTCAACTATCAGTGCCCTGCCTGCGGTGGTCCCCTGCATTTTGCCAGCGCCGAGCAAAAGCTTGTCTGCGACTACTGTGACTCACGCTTTGAAGTCGAAGAAGTCGAGGCCCTCTATCGCGAGCGCCAGGACAAGGCAGATGCCAAAGCCGATGCCGCAGCCGCAGCTCCCAAACCTGCTGCCGACGATGCCGTGCAGGAGCTCGCCCAAAACGCCGGCTACATCTGCTCGTCGTGCGGCGCCGAGCTCGTGTCCGACGGCACCGTCGCCGTCACCACCTGCCCGTACTGCGGCAACTCCGCCGTGGCGCCCGGCCAGCTCTCTGGCGACTTCTCGCCCGACCTGGTGATTCCGTTTAAGCTCGGGCGCGACGACGTCACGGCCGCACTCAAGGGACACTACAAGGGCAAGATCTTGCTGCCCAAGAGCTTTGTCACCGGCAACCACATCGACGAGGTCCAAGGTGTCTACGTGCCGTTTTGGCTCTACGGCGCCCGCGTGGACGGCGAAGTGTACTTTGACGCGACCAACGAGACCGTGACCGAGGAATCCGACCGCACCGTCACGACCACCGACCACTACGATGCCTATCGCAAGGGCAATATCTCGTTTAAGCGCGTGCCCGTCGACGGATCGTCCAAGATGCCCGACGGCCACATGGACGCCATCGAGCCGTTTGACTACGACGCGCTGCGTCCGTTCTCGGTCGCATATATGCCCGGCTACATCGCCAACCGTTACGACGAGGACTGCGAGACCTGCAAGGCGCGCGCCGAGCGCCGTATGGAAGAAAGCACGATCTCGGCCCTGCGCGAGACTGTCGTCGACGAATACGACGATGCCACGGTCGAAAGCAAGCAGCTCGACTACACCTGGGAAGACAGCGACTACGCCCTGTTCCCCGTCTGGATGCTCTCCACCTCGTGGAACGGCAAGAGCTACCTGTTTGCCATGAACGGCCAGACCGGCCGCTTGGTCGGCGAGCTCCCCTGCTCCAAGCCCAAGCTCGCTATTGCCTCGGTGCTGTTCTTTGTGATCGGATTTATCCTCTCCCAGATTCTCTTTATGGGTGAGAACGCCTTCGATCCGGATTACCTCGCCTTTGATATCGAGGGCATCCTCATCAACATCGTCGCGCCGCTGATCATCGTGATTATCGGAGACGTGCTACTGGTAGGCCAGCTCAAGACGGCCAACGAGGCCACCCACGCCGACGAGTACTGCGGCGAGCTCGACCTGACCGAGAAGCACGACACCTTCAGCCACACCGAGACCACCGTTGTCATGAAAGACGACAAGGACGACTAGGCAATCCGACCAATACCACCCGGCCTTTGACGAGAAAGGAAGATCACCATGGGACTCTTGAAAGCTGGATTGGGAGCTGCCGGCGGCGTCATGGCCGACCAGTGGAAGGAATTTATCTACTGCGAATCGATGCCTGCTGACGTCTTGGCCTGCAAGGGCAGCAAACGCACCGGTGGCCGCAGCTCCAACACGCGCGGCGAGGACAACGTCATCTCCAACGGCTCCGTCATCGCCGTCAACGACGGCCAGGGCATGCTCGTGGTGCAAAACGGCAAGATCATCGAAGTCGCACTGGAGCCCGGTGAGTTCGTCTTCGATACCGGCAGCGAGCCGAGCGTCTTTAGCGGCAACCTGGGCGATTCCATCAAGGAGACCTTCGCCAATATCGGCAGCCGCTTTACCTTTGGCGGCGACGCGGGCAAGGACCAGCGCGTCTACTTCATCAACACCAAGGAGATCATCGGCAACAAGAACGGCACCGCCTCGCCCGTGCCCTTCCGCGTGGTCGACAACAACATTGGCCTGGACGTTGACATCTCCGTTCGCTGCAACGGCGAGTATTCGTACCGCATCACCAACCCGCTGCTGTTCTATACCAACGTGTGCGGCAACGTGACCGATAGCTACACGCGCGATAAGATCGACAGCCAGCTTAAGTCCGAGCTGCTCACCGCTCTGCAGCCCGCCTTTGCCAAGATCTCGGAGATGGGCATCCGCTACAGTGCCATCCCCGGCCACACCACCGAGCTCGCCCGCGCGCTCAACGAAGTCCTCTCGGCCGACTGGCGCGACCTGCGTGGTGTCGAGATCGTGAGCTTTGGCGTCAACTCCATCGCAGCCTCGCAAGAAGACGAGCAGATGATCAAGGACCAGCAGAAGGCCGCAGTCATGCGCGATCCCACCATGGCGGCAGCCAACATTGCCAGCGCCCAGAGCGACGCAATGCGCGCGGCAGCCGCCAATCCCAACGGCGCGATGGCAGGCTTTATGGGCATGGGCATGGCAGGTGGCATGGGCGGTATGAACGCCAGCCAGCTGTTCGCCGCCGGCCAGGCACAGCAGCAGGCCGCCCCGCAGCCGGCTCCGACACCCGCTCCCGCACCGGCTCCTGCCGCTGCTCCCGCGGTCGGCACATGGACCTGCAGCTGCGGCGCCACCAACACCGGCAAGTTCTGCTCCGAGTGTGGCAGTCCCGCACCCGCCCCGGCACCGGCCAAGTGGTTCTGCCCCAACTGCGGCAGCGAAAACGGCGGCAAGTTCTGCAGCAACTGCGGAACGCCCAGGCCCTAGCCCCTCTATCTGGTAATTGGCGGGGGATCCGCCACCCCCGCATTTGCTTCTATGGGTTTCGTTCGATAAAGGAGGACACCATGAAGACAACGTTCAAAAAGTCCGTACTCGCATTTCTGACATGCGTCCTTGCGCTCGCCTTTGCCCTGACGGGCTGCAGCAGCGGCGGCAAAGACCCCAAGGCCAACTTCGTCGGCAGCTGGGAACTCTCGGGTGGAACCCTGGAGGGCGAAGAACTGACCGATGAGTACATGAAGATGCTCGAGGATTGGGGTGTGCACTGCGTCCTGATTCTCGATGAGGACGGTACAGGTGCCCTCGACCTGTTCCTTGAAGTCGTCGACCTTAAATGGGAGGCAAAGGACGCCACCACCGTAACCATCACCGCCGAAGACGAGTCGCATGACATGAAGCTCAAGGACGGCAAGCTCATCCTCGAAGAGGATGACGGCAATCTTGTCTTTACCAAGTCCGACAAGGACCTGTCCGGCACGGTGAAGAAGGATCGCGAGGCGGCCGAGAAGGAAGAAGAGATCGACGAGGCCGTCGAAGACGACGACGTCCAGAAGATTGAAATCTCCCCCGCCGTCACCGTTGCCGATGACGACCTGTGCACCATCACCATCACCGAGAAGTTCAAGGACGAGTGGGGCGACATCGGTTTTGTCGTCAACATCACCAACAAGAGCGACAAGGACCTGACCTTCTACGCTCCTTCCGGCAAGACCAACGTCAACGGCACCATGAAGGAACCCTGGTTCTCGGCTCACCTGATGCCCGGCACCAACGCCACCGAGGAATTCACGTTCTCGAGCGGCGAGCTTGACAGCCTTGACGACCTGGTCAACACGACCATCGGCATCGACGCCTACCTGACCGATTCCTACGAGGACGTCGCCTCCTACAGCGCAACCATCGCGTAGCGGTAGACCACGACAGCCGCGGATTGGCGGACACATCCGCGCACACCAGACGGGGCCGCAGGAGATGATCCTGCGGCCCCGCCGCTTGTATGCCGATGCGTAACGAGCGCTAGCGCTCCATGTTGGGAACGATGCTGCCCTCCGTTACCGCATGCACGGCAAGACGCATGATGTTGTCGTAGCCGGTCTTGCTCAGAATCTCCGAGATGCGGCGTTTGATGGTGCCCTCACTCATAAACAGCTCGGCCGCAATCTCGCGACGGCTCTTGCCCTCGCAGGCGAGGCGCAAAATCGACAGCTCGACATCGTCGAGTGCCGCCGTGCCCGAAAAAATACTCTCGGGCGGCTTGGGAAACGTGCAATAGCCCGCCAGCGTGGAGCGCATCACGGCGAAAAGCTCGTCGATACCGACGTTCTTGTACACAAAGCTGTCAACGCCCGCCTCGCGGGCCTGATCGACAAAGGTGATCTCGGGCATTCCGGTCATGATGATGACGCGGCACTCAGGCAGCTCCTCTTTAATACGCGCCGCCGCCACAATGCCGTTGGAGTCATGCTCGGTGCACACGTCCATCAGTATCATGTCCGGGCGCTCCTTGAGCGCGACACCCAAGGCCTCGGAGGCATCGGCAATCGCAGCGACGACGGTCATATCGGGCTGGTCGCCAACGGAGCGCGCCAGGCTCTCGCGCAGAATGGCCTGGTCTTCGGCGATCAACACGCGGATCATGAGCTTCTCCTTTGGGACGTGTCGTTGGCGTTAAGCGGAATGGATACCGTAAGCGTAAAGGGTGGGACGGCATGGACCTCAAGGCTGCCGCCCAGATTCTGCGCGACATGCCTCATGCCTGGGATACCCGTTCCCTCGCGATACGATACGGGGGCCGGGGACCCGTCGTTAGAAATCGTCATGCGCGCGACGGCGCCAGCATCCGCCCCCTCCTGCCACAGACGCACGTGGACCCGATGCGCCTGCGCATGCTTGGTGGCATTGGTCGAGGCCTCGCGGATAATCTGCAAAAAGGCGGCGGCGACACGCGCGTCCTCAGGCAGCGCACCCTCAACATCGATCTGCACGCTCACCAGACCAAAGGCATGGACGATATCGCCCAGTTGCTCTGCCGGTTCGGTGTCGCCCCCGCTGCGCAGATCGGCAGCGATTGAGCGCAGCAGCGGGTCGATCCGCTCGAGTGACACGTCATCCAGGCGCCCCTCCTCCAAATAACGATGGAGGATGGACAGGCGCTGCCCGATCACGTCGTGCACGCGAGCGCGTATACGCAGATAGGCCGCGTTGTCAGCAACTTTTTTGACTTCTTCGATCTGGGCTTGGAGCTCTTGGCCCGCAAGCTCAAGCAGGTGGTTGGCTTGCGCCAGGCGATCGTGAGCATGCGCATACTCTGTTACATCCAGACCGATAATGCGCTCGAAGAGGCGGCCCGAAACCATAACGTCATCGTGCACAAACAAGCGAATCTCGGCGGGAGAAACCTCGGCCACAACGCGCGCCTCACCAAAGCGGTCCAGATTAATGCGCACGCGGTTCTGGCTGCTTTCGGGCATTTGCATGCTGAGTTTACGCAGGTCGTTCCATGTGGTGCTCATGTCACCTAGATCGGTGGGCATATGAAACTCCACCAGGTTTTTGCGCATGCAGCGGTTCATGAGCAGCGGACGGCCCCTCGGGTCTAGATACAGGATGCCCACGGGGATCACGTTGATGGTCTCGATCGTCGAGAACGCGGTGATATCCTCCTGGCGGTTACGGACGTCCATCAAGAGCGCCGCGATGGAACGGAACAGGAAGAACGCTCCCTCTGCGATAAGGACAACGGTCCACGCCGAGCCCATGGCAAAAACCACCGGTGGTGTAACGGCGACAACAAGCAGCAACTCGACCAGCATGACGAGGCGACGATAGTGCACCATAAGCACCACGCCATAGGCAAAGATCGCGGCGTTCAGCCACAACGCTCCGCCCATTGCCCTGGCGCAAACGTCAAGCGGCGCCACCAGATACGAGCCAGACGACGCGAATAAGATGAGCGCCGAAATCATCAGGTGAAGCACAAGGCTCGTCTCGTAGGCGCAAATCACCTTACGGTTATAGGACGAGCGGCGCGATGCGATGAGCGGGACGTGGATCATCTGCAGACACGCAGCCAGGGCAAAGACAACATCGAGCGCAACGATTTGGGGAAGGATGAACGAAATTTGCATCGTCACTCACCCGCCTGCGGCATCAAGACGATCATGCGCAGCTGACCGGGTTCGCCCTCAAGACGGTACGCCACGTTACGCCCTTGCAGCGCGCTCTCGAGCTCTTGCGCAGCGGGCGTCTGAGAAAGATCTTCATCATCGTTGGAAAAAAGCGTGGCGCGCAGCTCGACACTGCATCGGTCATGGTCGCCCAAGTGATACATAAGCGCCGGATGGTCGGTGGTGTAGGCAAAAAACGCAAAGTCATACACGCAGTCGTACAGGGCGCTTACCGTACTGGCGTGCATCGGGCGCCGTATGGCGATAATCGAGGCGCAATCGATATCGATGGTGCGCAGGTCGCTTGCGAGCTCGTTGGCAATGAGCTGAATGCGGTCGCGATCAAAACCGCTCTCACCGTGCTGTGCCAACGTGAGCGACCCTTTGCGCTTGCAATAGGCGACGAGCATCTTGGCGCGCTGCAGCATGCGGTAACGCTCGTGCGAAGACGCCTCGTCGGTCAACGGCGGCAGCGAACTCAGCAGGTCGTACATCCCTTCGAGCGCGCGGGCAAGTGCTTGGTCCACGTCTTGGACCAGCAAGGTCTCGGCCTCTTGATCTGCCAGGTGCGTCTTAAGGTCGTAGTCGGCGGCGAGCAGCTCGTTTTGACGCTGCAGTTCCATGCGACGATGTGCCAGTTCACGGTTAAGCTCGTTGAGATCCGACACGTCTTGGGCAAGCAGGGCCGATCCGCCCAGCAGTGGAAAGGCACGGTACACCACATCGGGATCGGACGCCACAGCAAAGGCATGGGCGTGGCCGTGCTCCTGGGTCCGCAACTCCTCGCGCACGCCTACCGGCATTGGCTTTGACGCCGGCGTGGCATAGACCTCCTGCAGGTCGCGCGTTAGAACTTTGAGGTCGAGCGGCAAGGTGTCGAAGATGCCGGCGATGTCGTGATACGACGGAATGACACCGCAATCGAGACAGATTTCCATCGCCACCACGCACAGGACGCAATAGACGAGCGAAAAGTTGAGCCTCCATGCCCAGGGCACGCGCAACGCATACGAGACGGCAAAGAATGCGCCACCCAGCAGTACGAGCGCCGCCGTGCCCGAGAAACGCTGGATGCGAAAGGACGAGGACCGGCCCACCAGGATAAAAAAGGCCACAAAGTTAAAGGCCGTCCACACGAGGACAGCGAAATAACCCCAGCCGTACGTGTAATCGTTGCTCCAGGTGTCGCTTGTACGGTCAAAACGGAAGACCTGCCGGTGAAAATCGTTGGTGAGCACAAATCCGATAAGCAGGATGGCCACGATCCACAGGATGCCGCGATAGCGACGGCCCGCACGGTGTTGTTCCAGCCCCGCAAGGCGCAGACCGCACAACTGGTAGAGCAGCGGAATGAGCGTCATGGGCACGTAGTACAGGTACCACAGCACGGTGGCATAGAACGGCGTGAACGACTTGTACTTGAGAATGACTTCGATCATCCACAGGGCGCAGATGGTGGCGACGGCAACAAGGCGGCGGCGCAACACATAGTCCAAACAGCGCAGATAGACCGATACGCCCCAGATCGAAAATATAATTGCGGCGACAAGCAGCGGGAGAGAGCTCGAGTGGACGAGCGCATCCACGACCTCTTCGGACACCTCGCTATAGGCGGGCACGACGTTAGAAAGATTGGGGTCGAAGGCGAACAGCGCCGGCAAGACTGCCAAAACCATGAGGAACAGCGCGGTGATGGCGCCGGCGATAGCAAAGACGCGGTGACGGTACACCCGATGTGTTATGCCAACAAGGAATCGCGGCATGGCGAAGAGCCTGCCGCCCCTGGGATCCGCCACGGGTGCGGATCGGGCGGCCGCGTGGCCGATATGTCGCTCGCAGGTACCCATAGTGCTTTTAGTGTACCGACAGGCGGGCCCAAAAAGCGGGCCACATGTCCCAAAATCCGCCGACGGCAAGGCATTCGGCGAGCATTAACTGCTCGCCGGGCGCCTTGGTTAGGAGACTCTGAAGTTGAGTGTCTCAACTTCCTTAGGACAGGTCCTCACCATTCGTTTCAATGACATGCTTGTACCAGTCGAAGCTCTTCTTTTTGGAACGCTTGAGGGTTCCGTTGCCCGCATCATCGCGGTCGACATAGATAAAGCCGTAGCGCTTGGACATCTCGCCCGTGCCGGCAGACACCAGGTCGATCGGACCCCAGGTAGTGTAGCCCAGCAGGTCAACGCCGTCCTCGGTCACCGCATCGCGCATCGCGGCGATATGCTGGCGCAGGTAGTCGATACGGTAGTCGTCGTTGATGGAGCCGTCCTCCTCGACAACGTCCTTGGCGCCCAGACCGTTCTCGACCACAAACAGCGGCTTCTGATAACGGTCGTACAGGTCGTTGAGGGTGATGCGGAAGCCCAGCGGATCGATGGCCCAGCCCCACTGGCTCTCCTGCAGGTAGGGGTTCTTGGCGCCGGCGAAGGCGTTGCCCTGGGTGCGCTCGACATCGGGGTTATCGGCACCGGCGGAGCAACGGGTGCTGTAATAGCTAAAGCTGATGAAGTCGACGGTGTTGGCGGCCAGGATCTCGCGGTCCTCATCCGTCATGCCCACATCGATGCCCAAACGCTCGAGCTTCTTGACGGCATAGGCCGGGTAGTAGCCGCGGCTCTGAACGTCGACGAAGAAATAGTTGCTCTGGTTGTCAATCTGCGCCTGGCGCACATCGCCCGGACGGCAGCTGTAGGGGTAGTAGCTACCTGCGGCAAGCATGCAACCGATCTTGACCTCAGGGTCGATCTCGTGGGCGATCTTGGTTGCTCAAGCGCTGGCGACGAGCTCGTTGTGGGCGGCCAGGTACTCGACAGCCTCCTTGTTCTCGTCCTCCTCAAAGACCAGACCGGCACCCATAAACGGCAGGTGCAAGATCATATTGATCTCGTTAGAGGTAAGCCAGTACTTCACCAGACCCTTGTAGTGGGTGAAGATCGTGGTCGCGAGGTTCTTGTAGAAGTCGATGAGCTTGCGGTTGCGCCAGCCGCCGCACTCCTTGATGAGGGTAATCGGGCAGTCGAAGTTTGTCGTGGTTTCAGTATCCCCGTAAGCAGCGCGCTACTCAACGGCAACGACGCAGGCCGACACTTCTTTTCGCACACGGCGGCCCGGCAGCCGCCCCTGCCTGACACTTTCTGATACCGCCGCCCCAAACCACCACAAAGGGGACAGGCACCTTTGTGGTGGTTTGGGGCGGTTTGTCTCGATCTGTAACAGGTAGGCAGCCAAAACCGGGCTTGGTGTTACAGATCGAGATTTTCGGGCAGCCCCCCGCAGTTTGTCTAAATCTGTAACAGGTAGAGACGATTTAGCCCGCTAGATGTTACAGATCGAGACAGAAGAATCTAGTCGCAGGCGATGTCGAGGTTTTTGCCGACGAGGCCTACGTAGCCGCCTTCGGCTGCCTTGGGGCTGTCGGCGTGGCAGAGGACCCACTTGTCGGCCTTCCAATAGCAGTAGCTGTCGCCGGTCGCAGGCATGTCGGCCGCAGCCTCGGGGCGCGGACCATTGGTGCCCGCCGGCAGCGCCACCATCACCTGGAAGCCGCCGTCGTCGACCATGCACGGCGTGTAGTGGAGCGTGGTGTTGAAGACTTCGACGACCGTACCCGCCGGCACGCGGAACGCCTTGACCTGAGCGGTGTCGAGCTTGCCGTCCTCGATCTCCCAGCGATGCGCCACGAGCAGGATAAAGTCGCGGGCGCCCAGGTTAAACTCGCTGGCGCGGTGATACTCCAGGCAGTTGAGGCGTGTGTTGTGGCCGTTGCACCAGCCGAGCTGGAAGGGGCGGCCGCCAAACATGAGAAAACCCAATTTGTCGGCATCCTTGACGCCCTCGAGCTCCGGCGCGCTTGCTACGTACTTGCTGCCCTCGGGGATGGGCGTGGCAGAGAGCGCCTCGAGCACGGGCGACGTGAGCACGGACGGAACGTTATCCCAAACGTTGCCATAGGATTTGAACTCGGGATCGTTGACAGAGTAGATATGCATGTTCACTCCTGTTCGTTTATGTGACAGTACAAACATTCTAGAACAAACATAAGCGATTTTGAACGCCCATCCCGACCACTCAACAAAAAGGCGCCCCCGCACAAGCGAAGGCGCCCAATGCGCGCGTTTTGGACGATAAAGCCCTTACGCCTGCTAATAATGCAGGTGCTTCCCGTCGATATCGGCCAGGTCACGGTCGAGGTAACGGCGCGCGAGCCAGTTTGCCATGGGAAGGTTCTGGTCCAGGTAGTTACCGCACTCCTCGGGAGCGGCACCGGGGACATCGCCCTCAAAGCCGGCGACAAACTCGAACAGTTCGCGCACGAGCGGCAAGATTTCCTCGCTCGTCAGCTCACCAAAGACAACCAGGTAAAAGCCCGTACGGCAGCCCATGGGCCCAAAGTAGACAATGCGGCTCGACCACTCGGCATGATTGCGGAGGAACGTCGCGCCCAGGTGCTCGATGGTGTGGCACTCGGCCGTGTTCATGACCGGCTCTTTGTTGGGCGTGGTCAGGCGTAGGTCAAAGGTGGTGACGGCGGCGCCGGTCGCCGGATCGCGGTCGATGCGGCTCACGTACACGCCGGGCTCAAGCAGCAGATGGTCAACGGAAAAGCTCGCGATGCGCTCCATGGCAGATCCTCTCGATAGTCAAATTGGGACGGGGCTCTTTTAGCTGGTTCGAATGGTCGCACCAATCATACCAGTCAAAAAAGCCCCGTCCCAAAAAGACAACTTAGCCAAGGACACGGGCCATACGGGCCTTGAACTCGGACAGGAAGCGCGGGGTATCGACGGTCAGCGCCACGAGTGTGCTCTTGTCGGGATCTGCCACGCGGCGCTCATCGCAGATGGTGCGGCCGCGATACTCACCCAGCAAGTCAACACGCAGGTTACAGCCGAGCGCACCCACGAGCGTGGGATCAATCGCCACGGCAACCGCCAGCGGATCGTGCAGCGCGCAGCCGCCCAGGTAGGACGCGTTCATCTCGTACGAACCAATGTAGTGCTCGACCATGCTCGCAAATGCGCAGCCGGCCATGGTTCCCGAACCCGTCCAGCCGGCAATGTCGCGGCGCGTGAGCACCACGCGATGCGTCACGTCCAGGCCCACCATGGTGAGCTTACGGCCCGAGCGCAGCACCGCGTCGGCTGCCTCGGGGTCGCTCGCCATGTTGGCCTCGGCGCCCGCGCTCACGTTACCGGGCACGGTAAGGGCGCCGCCCATCACGACCACGCGGCCGATGGACATCATCGCCGCCGCATCGCGCTCCAGGGCGAGCGCTAGGTTGGAGAGCGGGCCAGTCGCTACGTAGACCAGATCGGGACCATAGGTGCGCGCGGCATCGATCAGATAATCGACCGCAGCGTTGCCGTCGGCCGAGGTCGCCCCCACCGGCTCGTAGGGCGACGCGGGCACGCTCGCGCCGCCGATGCCGTTCTTGCCGTGAATGAGCGCGGTGGACGCCGGCGGCGTATAGGGCTCAGTCGCTTGCAGAGGACGGTCGGCACCCAGGTACACCGGCACCTCGGGACGGCCCAACAGGTCGAGCACCGCCAGGCAGTTGTGCGCCGACTGCTCGACGCGCACGTTGCCAAAGCATGTGGTGATGCCCACGAGCTCCACCTCGGGGCTCGCGATGGCATAGGCAAGCGCCATCGCATCGTCCACACCCATATCCAGATCAAGGATCAGCTTCTTGGTTGCCATTGTTTTACTCCGCTTCTCCGTCTTGTACTAATCGTCTAAACCAAACATGCGCCCAACTTCGGCACGCGTGGGAATCGACTGCTGCGCGCCCAAACGCGACACCGTCACCGCCGAGGCACGGGCGCCGGCGGCCATGCATTCAAAGAGCGGCAGGCCCTCCAGGCGAGCCGCCGCAAGCGCACCAATAAACGTATCGCCCGCGGCCGTCGTATCGACCACCGCGCACGAAAGTGCCGGCATGCGCAGCAGCTCACCGTCATCGCCAAATGCAACTGAGCCGGCACCGCCTAGCGTGATGACCGCAGCCCCGGCGCCCTTGTCGAGCAGCGCATTGAGCGCGGCGACGCAACTCGCATCATCCGTGGGCAGAATGCCCGTCAGCACCTGGCACTCGGTCTCGTTGGGGCAGACCAGGTCGACCGCAGGCCAGACCTCCGCAGGCAGCTCGCAGGCGGGCGCTGGATTAAAGACCGTATAGAACCCCAGCTCGTGAGCGCAAACAAGCGCCTCGGCCGTCGCCGCAAGGTCACATTCGCCCTGGGCGATAAAGACGCTTCCGGCAGCCGGGGCAATCTCGCTGGCGTCGCCGTCGAGCTCATGGGCCACCAGACGCCTCAACGCGCAGGCAACGTCCGCGCCCGCAAGCGCATGGTTGGCGCCCGGTGACAGTATGATGCGGTTGTCGCCCTCGCAGCGAATGATAGTCGCGGTGCCGGTCTCCACGTCATCGCGAAGCGCCACGAACTCAACACTCACGCCGGCATCCTGGAGCCCCGCCACAAGCGCATCGCCAAAGGTATCACGTCCAACAGCGCCGATCATGCATGTGCGCGCACCCATGCGCGCGGCGGCAACGGCCTGGTTAGCGCCCTTACCGCCGGCGTTGGCGATAAACCCGCTGCCGCCGACGGTCTCGCCCGCACGCGGCATGCGCTCGCACGCCACCGAAAGGTCCATGTTCATGCTGCCGAACACCGCAATGATGTCGCGATCTGCCATGGAAACCTCCTCATCTGCGGGCCTTATGCCCACCGTCGGCCGTCGATCGTGCGCTCTCGCGCCTCTATAACTTTAGTTCACTTTGATGTGAACGCGCCCTTGAGGTTGTGCCAGCAGCAAGCATTCACAGGAGCAGGTAGCTACAATGAATATGTGCCGATTATTCTCGTCATTGGATGATGTTTTATGGAACAATTCCCACAATTGAGTCCACGCGGCCCGCGCCGCGCGCCCGATAACCAGGCGCCGCACGAACGCACGCACGCCGAGCGCCGCACCGGCGAGTCGCGACGTGGCCCGAGCCCGCATCGAACGCCCACCAACAAGGGCGCCTATGCAGCCAAGACCAACACCGGCGCCACACGCTCGTCCGCTACCGACCAGCAGACGCCTGCTCGCCCCAAGTCCCGCTACATCCCTGCCCTTGACGGCCTACGCACGCTTGCCGTCGTCGCGGTGGTGCTCTATCACCTCAACCTCACGTGGGCGCAGGGCGGTCTGCTCGGCGTCACGATCTTCTTTGTGCTTTCGGGCTATCTGATCACACGCCTGCTACTCAACGAAGTCGCTAAGACCGGCCGCATCGACCTCAAGAGCTTCTGGATTCGCCGCATCCGTCGCCTGGTCCCCGCCGTGGTAACGGTAGTGTTCGTGACCTGCGCGCTGTGCACCATCTTTAACCACGTGATGCTCACCAAGATGCGCCCCGACATCCTGCCGTCGTTGCTGTTCTTCAACAACTGGTGGCAGATTGCCCAAAACGTCTCGTACTTCAATGCTCTGGGCGACCCCTCGCCGCTCACGCACTTTTGGTCGCTTGCCATCGAGGAACAGTTCTACCTGATTTGGCCGCCACTGCTGTTTGCCATGGTATCCATGCATGTGAGCAAGCCCAACACGCGCCGCTTGGTTCTGGCCCTTGCCGCGGTATCTGCCCTCGCCATGATGGTGCTTTACAACCCTGCCGCCGACCCCAGCCGCGTGTACTACGGCACCGACACCCGCGTGTTCTCGCTACTGCTGGGTGCCTGGATGGCCTTTATCCCCGATCGCGACCTGGCGCCAGTGCGTCTCGCTCATCGTTTGGGGCTCAATCGCCTGGCTGGCGCCGCCAAGCACGACAAGAACGCCGAGGGCAAACCTAGCGAGAAGGCCGACGAATCAGCCGAGACCGCCCCGGCACAGCCGAGCGCCCTCGTGCGCTTTTGGTCCTCGCCCACATCCATCGATGTGTTGGGCGTCGTGGGTCTGGTTGGCCTTGCCGCCATGGTCGCGCTCACCAACGGCTACACCGCGTTCCAGTATCGCGGCGGCACGCTGCTGTGCTCGGTCCTCACGCTCATGGTCATCGCGGCCTGCGTGCAGCCCCAGGGAATGGTTGCCCGCGCGCTGTCCGCCGAGCCGCTCGTGTGGGTTGGCAAGCGCTCGTACAGCATCTACCTGTGGCACTATCCCCTGCTGTTGCTCATGAACCCGGTCGCCAACATCAACGATACACCGTGGTGGCAGTACATCTTGCAGGTACTTGTGGTGGTCGCCGTGGCCGAATGCTCATATCGCTTTATCGAAACGCCGTTTAGAAAGGGCGCCTTTGAGCGCACCGTATCCGAGTTCCGCGACGGCACCGCCACGCCCGCCAACTGGGCACGCGCGCACGTCCCTGTCTGCGCAACCTGCGCTGTCGTGTTGGTCGTTGCACTGGGCGGCCTGATCTTTGTGCCGGAGACCTCCGCACTGAGCGGTGAGGGCGCCGAAGTCCTCAACAAGGAAGCCAAAAACACCGCGCCCGCCGACCAACAGGCGGCCGACGACACCGACAAGGACAACGACGGCTTCCCCGATGGCTCCTACGATTTGCTTATGATCGGTGACTCCGTGTCGCTGCGCGCCGTTGATTCCTTTGACGGCGTGTTCCCGCACAGCCATATCGATGCCGAAAAGGGCCGCCAGTTTGATGCGGGCCGCGCGACATTTGAGGGCTATCTCCAACAGAACCTTGCCGGCAAGATCGTGGTCTTTGCGCTGGGCACCAACGGCTTGGTAACCGACGATCAGATCGACGCCATCATGGCCGATGCAGGAGATAAGCGTATTGTGGTGTTTGTGAACACACGCAGCCCGCAGCCGTGGGTTGGCTCTACCAACCAGGCCATCGCCAACGCCGCTACGCGCTACAAGAACGTGCGCGTTATCGACTGGTACGGATACAGCGCCAACCGCAACGACCTGTTCGATGGCGATGGCACGCACCTATCGACCACTGGCGTGACTGAGTACCTCAACTTGATCCACGACGCAGTCAAGAAGGACCTGCCCGTGCATCCTGAGGATCACGTCAACGATCCGCAGCCGGCAGCCGTCAAGTCTGCCACCGACGCGCTCGTCAATGCGCTCGCTCTCAAGCCGCACAAGCTGGGCACCGACAAGTAACCTGCAACGCAAACTTCCCACATCCGGAGGGGGTGTCTGCCACGGCAGACACCCCCTCCGGCAGTTAGGGACGTTCCTTATGTGCTGGCACCTAGGGACACTCCTGACACAGCCGAGGAACGCCCTCCTTGCGACCGAATTCTGGACGCCTCGCCACCCCGAGCGTTGTTTCCAAGCCCCACACCTGCAGCAAACAACCCAAAATCACTCTTTTCGAGCCGGCTCCAAGAGGTCGTGGACAAAAAGGGGCAAATATGAGTACTGTTACCATTTTAGTAGCAGGCAAAACCACCCAAAATGGCGCCCAAGCGGTAGCGCGCGACCCTTCCAGTTGACCAGAATGGCCGGCTTAAGACTTGGAGCTTCGCTTTTAATGAACAGATTTTTAGATATGTTCATTATTTTCTTAAAGGCTTTAGCCTGTGCGGGGCGCGCAGCGCGCCGCATCAGAAACCACCCGCTATGCGGGTGGGGACAACCGGCTTTACAAAGCCGCCCCCTCGCCGGACACTTGCGATTGTTCAGGCCGCAAGGAATCCGAGTCGAGAGGGCGGTGGTGGCGTATGGCCCAGAAGGCCTACAGCCTGTCGCACACGAAGTGGATGTGCAAGTACCACGTCGTGTTCACGCCGAAGTATAGGCGCAAAGTCATCTACAACCAAATAAGGTCCGACCTTGGGGAGATCTTCAGGAAGCTCTGCCAGTACAAGGGGATAGAGATCATCGAGGGGCACCTGATGCCCGACCACGTCCACATGCTGCTGGCGATACCGCCGAAGTACAGCGTGTCCAGCGTGATGGGCTATCTGAAGGGGAAAAGCTCGCTGATGGTATTCGACAGGCACGCGAACATGAAGTACAAGTTCGGCAACAGGAAGTTCTGGGCCGAGGGCCACTGCGTTTCCACCGTCGGCCTGAACGAGGCGACGATCGCGAAGTACATCCGGGAGCAGGAGAAGGCCGACATCGCGCTCGACCGGCTGAGCGTCAAGGAGTACGAGGACCCCTTCGATAGGGGGCCGGGGCGCAAATAGCGCCGGTTTGACCGGCCCGTCACGGGTCAACCTGCAGTGCGGCCCGAACCCCGTGAGGGCCGGCGCCTTTAGACGCGTGCCGGAAATCCAAGGGTTATACCCTAAGAGCAAACCACCCCTTTTAGGGGTGGTTTTGATTGGTCGTAAATACTATCATCCAGGCAACAGTACTCATATTTGGCATTTTTTGTCCACACGCATATTACTAACCCCCTATAACAGGCAAAATACAGGCCGCAACCCATGGCAGCGGCCTGTTTGGAGTCCAAAGGAGGCGCTAAGCGCTGTAACCCATCGCCTGCAGAACAAACATAACGACCGTGAGCACCGTAATCACACCGATAGTCGCCCAAGTGAGCACGTTCCACACGCGACCGTTGCGGTTAGTGCCCATAATGTGACGGTCGGCGGCGATAACCACCTGGAACACCAGAACCACGGGCAGTAGCACGCCATTGATGACCTGCGAGGTCATCATAATCTGGAACAGATCGACACCGGGCATGAGCACCAACACGGCAGAAATACCGATGATGGCCGTAATGATGCCGCGGTAAACCGGGGCCTCATCCCAGCTGCGATCGGCGCCGCGCTCCCAACCAAATGCCTCGCAGATGGCACTCGACGTAACGCCCGGCAGCACGCAGGCAGCCAAAAAGCTCGCTGCGACCAGGCCCGAGGCAAACAGCACCGTGGACCACTGACCCGCGATGGGCTCCAGCGCGCGGGCGGCATCGGCAGCATCGCTAATCTGAATACCCGCCGGGAACAGCACCGTACCGGTCGTGATGATAATAAAGCCCGCAATGATATCAGCAGCGATCGAGCCGCTCACGGTATCAATGCGCTGCAGCACGATGTCGTCCTCGCCCGCGTTCTTATCGACCACGTTGTTCTGCGCCAAGAAAATCATCCACGGCGCGATGGTGGTACCGATCGTTGCGACCACGAGCGACACGTAGCTGGGGTCATTTTGAATGTTAGGCACGACCAGGTCGACCGCGACCTCACCCCAGTTGGGGCCAGCCATAAACGCGGCGACAATATAGGTCACGAAGACGCAGCTTACCAACAGCAGAATCTTCTCGATGCGCTGGAAACTACCCGACATGGTAAGCATCCACACCAGCAGCGCCACCAACGGCACCGAGATGCTCGCCGGCACGCCAAAGAGAGCAAGGCCGCTGGCGATACCCGCAAACTCCGAAATGGTCACAGCCGTGTTGGCGATCAACAGCGCCGCCATAGCAAGTACACTCTTGCGCACGCCAAAGCGCTCGCGAATGAGCGACGCCAAGCCCTTACCCGTGACGCATCCGCAGCGCGCCGCGGTCTCCTGCGTCACGATGAGCAGCACGGTCATGACGGGAAGCATCCAGAGCATCTTGTAGCCATAGCTGGCGCCCGCGCTGGAATACGTGGCGATACCGCCGGCGTCATTACCCGAAAGCGCCGCCAGCAGACCGGGGCCCATGGCGCCAAAGATGGCGGCGATGGTCAGCTTTTGCTTGGTGCTCGCCTTTTGCTTCGTGTTTTGCACGCGACCACCTATCCCATGACCGACATGGTGAGCAGCACCGCGGCGATGCAGTACGCCACACACGAGATCATGACGGCGATGACGTTCATGGCGGTACCCGACGTGTTAAGGTCGTGCTCATCGCGCCAGAACAGCACCATCAGGTAAATCACGGCGCTCATGTTGCCCACCAGGCAGATGATGGCGGCAATGTTAAAGCAGCCGGTAAAGAGCTGCTCCTCAAACATAGAGGCATCGGGGAATGCGGCGGTGCGCACCAGCTGCGCGCACAGGTAGGTCACGAGCGAAAGGATCAGGCCCATACCCGTGCTCTGGAAGAAGAATCCCAGGTACGGCTTGGGCTCGTCGTCGTGACCGTCGTACTCGAGGAAGTAGTTCTTGACGAACGACACCATGCGCGAGGCAGCCAACAGCACGAGCGGCATGGCGCACATGGGGAACACCACCAGATGCGCGGAGCCCAGCGCCGTCCCCAGCACCGTCGCCATAATGCACGAGGCGATGCCCCACACGACGACCCAGTACTGACGATGCACGAACCAGCTGAGCACGTTCGTCGAGTCGTCCGACGCGCTATCGCCCGAGCCGACACCGGCAATCTGCAGGTCCTCCTGATGCTCCTCGGCGATAACGTCCATGGCGTCGTCGAAGGTTACGATACCCAGGATGTGGCGGTTCTCGTCGCAGACGGGGATAGCGACCAGGTCATACTTGGTCATCTCGTCCGTTACGTCTTCCTGGTCCTCGTCGGGCGACACGTAGACCAGGTCGCGATAGGCCAGCTGACCCAGCGTGGCGTCGCGATCGGCTACGATCAGCGTTCGCAGCGAAAGCACACCGGTCAGCATGCCGCTCGGATCCTCGGTATAGACGTAGTAGACGCTCTCGAAGTCCTCGTCGAGCTCGCGAATCGCCTCGATGGCGTCACCGACCGTTGCCGTGGCAGGCAGGGAGACAAACTCCGAGGTCATGATGCGGCCGGCGGTGTTGTCCTCATACCCCAGCAGGTTACGAATCGCCTTCTCCTCCTTGACGCCCATCAGGCGCAGGAGCTTCTCGGCCTTCTCGTAATCAAGCTCGTCGATCAGGTCGGCAGCGTCGTCCGGGTCCATCATGGCCAGCATCGACGATGCGTCCGTGTCGGACAGGCCCTCGAGCATCTCGGTCATAAGCTCGTCGTCATCGAACTCCGAGATAGCTTCGGCTGCCTGGGCGGTATCGAGCTGCGCAAACACCTGCGCACGTAGGCGCGGGTCGAGCTGCTCGATAATGTCGGCGATGTCGGCAGGGTGCAGCTCGCCGAGCGTCTTGTGCGACACCGAGAGTTGGATGTTTTTAGTCGAGCGGTCGAGCAGGTCCATGTAGGACCAAGCGATGATGTCCTCGCTGAGCGGCTTGCCCAGGTGCTTCATAAAGCCTTCAACGATATGCTCGAGTGCGGGGCTGATCGCTCGCAGCAGACCGCGGGCACCGACCTCGGCACCCAACAGGCGCAGCTGGTTTTCGCCCGACATGGAAAACTTGATGTCGTTTACGCGCACGACCTTCATGCCCTGCGTGTCGACGATCTGCTTGTTGAGCACGTCGCGTGCGAGCAAGAGCTCGGTCGGCTGCAGGTACGAAAAACGGATTTCGGTGGCCGACGCCTTAAGGTACACGCCCGTCTCGTCGATACGATCGACCCATTTGCGCCAACTGATCATAAACGGCGTCTTGCCGGGACCGCGGAACGCGAGCGACGTCACGTGCGGAAAAACTTCGCCGGTAGCAATGCCAAAATCGTTGACCACGCCGAGCTTTTCGCCGTCGACGTCCAAGACCGGCAATTTGAGCATCTCACTCAGATAATTCAATGGTGCTCCCCATCATTATTCCTCCGGACGCGGCCGCGCGTGCGGCGTCCGGGGGCTTCTGGATATGTATACGCATGCGCGGGCGGCACGCCGCTCGACGCTTACACCCCGTGCATGCGCAAAAAGCACCTGCATGGGGTCATCGACTGTATGGTCGAGGTTTGGATTTCACCTGTAACCTTTCTCTTGACCCTCATTAACCGCAGTAACTATAGCATCAGCATCGCCCTGCGGCATCGAATTTATGCGCTGCACATTGCAGGCATACCAAACGCTGACGTATCCGTGACATAGCCATTGGGGACGTTCTTAAACGACTACCCAATGACTACTCTGTGGTGTCATCGTCCTCGGCAAGTTGGGGGAACACGGCGTCCTTGGGCATGGTGGCCTTCGTCAGCGAGGTGAGCTTTTTGCTCAGCGACGTGTCCGTCTTAACCAGGTCGCTGAGCGTCACGATCTTGTAGCCGTCGGCAATGAGGCCGTCGATAATCTGCGGCAGCGCCTCGAGCGTCTGCTCGGCGCATTCGTCTCTATCGGTGAGCAGCACGATATTGCCCGGCGTCACCGAATCGAGCACCGTCGAGACCTGCTCGTCGGCACCGTTGAGCAGCCAGTCGCCCGAGTCAATATTCCACGAGACCACGGCGGAGACCAGGTCCATCGCATCAATCCAGTTTTGCTCGTCAAAGGCAGCGTAGGGAGCACGCAGCAGCATCGTCTTCACGCCGGTCTCCGACTTAATCGCATCGGTGCCTTTCGTGATCTGCTCGCGTACCGCCTCACGGTCCTGACCCTTGAGCGAATCGTCGCTGTAGCTGTTGGATCCGATTTCGCACCCGGCATCGACAATCGCCTTGGCCGTGGCGGACGAGGCCTCGACCGCATCGCCCGAAAGGAAGAACGTCGCTGTGACGCCCTTTTCCTTGAGTACCTGCAAAATCTGCTTGGTCGCTCCGCTCGGGCCCTCATCAAACGTCAGCGCCACGTACTTTTCGTTGCCCTTGGGCGCCACGCTCGCGCACGCAACGACGCAATCGGTAGCGGGCACAACCTCGCCGCGGTCCTGCGTCTTACCCGATTGCTCGCCGACCCACACCTCCGAGCGGCCCTGGACGCCCCACGTCTGCACATACTCGATAGCGCCCGTGCCCTCGACCTTGAGCTTGGGCTCGATAACCGTAGCCTGAACCTCGTGCTTCTCGTAGGTGTTACGGCCATCCTTGACCGTCACCTTCTCGCCGCCCTCAAGTTCGCGGCTTTTCCACTTACCCTGTTTTATGCGCTTGCCGTCCACCTTAACCGACAGCTTTTCGCCGCCATGGCGGGTCAGCACGCTGTCATCGACGGCCAGCAGGTCGCCTGCGTCGTAGGTGTCAGTCAACTCCTGGTCGTCGATGAGATTCTGCAGCGTAGAGCCCACACGCACCGCGGTCTTCTGGCCGTTGAGTTCCACGTCAACGCTGCGGTTGACGTAGCCCACGACGGCAGCGATAAACAGCACGAGCGCGCAACCCACGGCGATGAGCGCGTAGGGCAGGCGAGACGAACGACGGGGTGTACGGCTGTTGCCGATGCGCGCACTGCGATCGCTAAACCCGCGGCTATGGTTGAGGTACATCGCGCCGGGCTTACGGTGACGCTTGCGCTGACCGCTGGACAGCTGCCCCAGGTCGCGGCGCGCCGTCGGACGCGCACCCGAACGCCCGTTTAAGTTGGATCCATTTTGGCGCATGTGCCCTCCCCCATAAACACAGCAAGCCGGAGCAACAGGTCTCCGGCTTGCCTCCCATCATTTGGTACGTCGCTATTTTGTAGCTTTTGACGAGCCTCCGCTCGCCTTTTGGTATTCGTCCTTAAAGGCCTTGAACATGCCGCGCGTCTTGCCGAGCTGCTTGCCCAGTGCGCGGCTGCCCTTGTCCACGGCAACCGACCCCTTGTCGTCGAGCACCTTGGCGCCCTTTTTGACCTTATCGCCCACCACGACGCTGGCCTCGGCGGCCTTGGCAGCCGCACCGCCCGAATACCCGAGCGACTTGACCTCGTCCGAGACGACCATCGCGCCGTTCTCGTAGCCGCGCAGCATCGTCGGCGGCACCTGCGTGTCGCCCACCAGCACGCTCGAAGCGGCACCGGCGGTCACATAGAATGCCTGTACGATGCCCGAGCGTGGCTTGAACTCAACGTCCGAGCAGTAGCCCACAACATCGCCCGATTCCGTGCGCACGTCCATGCCAACCCAGATGATGCAATCGTCCAGGTTGATATCGAGGCGCTTGGCCGCGGCGGCATCGTACGTGCCCTTGACGTCATCGACCGCAATGGCGCCCTCGTAGACACCAATGGCGTCTAGCGCTACGAATCGGTCGGGGCGCTCGATCATGCCCGCGATATCGGACTGGCGGACCATAAAGCCGACCACACGCGTACCGCCCGGGGTAAAGACCGGAAAGTGAATCTTTCCGAGCTTTTTAGGGCTGCGCGGCGTGCCGTCCTTTTTGGTGCGCTTGTCCTCGGTAGGCTTGCGATAGATCTTGGCGCCGACAAAATCCCCGGCGCGCATTATGCCTCGGTCGAGGGCTCCGCGGCCTCGGTATCAGCCTCGACGGCGTTCTCGACCACGACGTCGGCGGCAGGCGTCACGTTGCCGCCCGAAATGGCGTCGTTGAGCTGCTCGCGCAGCTGGTCCATGCGCTCGCGGGCCAGGTCGACCTTGGCGCGCAGGTCGTCGGTCTTGGCGTCGACCATCGGGCCAAAGTCATTCACCGCGGCACGGGCCTCCTCGGCGCTGTGCTCGTAGGTGTCGCGCATATTGTCCCAGGCGTCATTGGCGATATCGGCAGCCATGGCGCGGGTCTCGGCGCCCGAGCGCGGGGCCAGAGCAACGCCGATGATAGCGCCGGCAGCGGCACCAAAAAGTGCGCCGGAGACAAAGCTGAAAGTCTTACCCATGATCATTCCTCTCCTGCGGGCACGTCGGTGCCCACCGTTTGAATGCTGTCCATTATACCCGCAGCGCATCGCTTGCCGCTCCGCTCATCTGCGTACGGCAAAGGCGCAGGTACGTGATGGTGATAAACGCGTAGGCCTACTCCTGGGGCATAGCCGGCATGGCCACCGTGGCACCCGGGTCCTCGCCGGCGCCGTCCACGAGCGGCAGGCCGCCCTCATGCGCAGGTCCTACCGGAACCGTCGCCGCACCGCCAAAGACGGCAGCGGAGGCCTCGTGGTTCTCGGCAACCGCGCCCTCGGTATCAATCGCCACCTGGGGCTCGTCGTCAAAGTTGGGGACGCCCTGGGGCTCGGTGGGAACGGGCTCGGCGGTCGCATCGGCAACGGGCTCGGCGTCGACCGGCACATCGCCCTCGTCAGCGCCCTCGTCCTCGGCAGCATCTTCGCCGTTCGCAGCAGCGACGGCCTCGTGAGGATCCTTGCCCTCGGCCTCGGCGCGCATGCCCAGCACCAGGTTGCGCAGGCCCGCGACCGTGCCTTCCACGTCGGGGGCAGGCTGGTCGGCGTGCAGGTACGCCCAGTCCATCATAAAGGTGGCCGACGACAGCGCACCGATGGCCAGTGCGTCGTCGGGACACGAAAGCTCGACCTCAAAGACACGCTCGTCATGCTCGCTTACGCGCGTGCGGCCGCACGAGATGCTACCGGCAAGACCGGTCTCGTTCATGAGCTCGACCGTCACGTGCTCCAGCAGGTGGCAGAGCTCGGTCTGACCCATGCAGTCCTGGAACTCGCGGCCGGAATCGCCCAGGCACAGGTGCTTGGCAATCGCCGGTACCAGGTAGTACACGCGCGCCGTGGCCTCGATGTCCTCCGAGGTCATGAGCGGCATGCCGGGGTTCACCAGCACATGCGCACAGATCTTGTCCTCGCTGACGGTGACCTTAAGGATGTTGAACAGGCCTGCCATAACTCTCCCCTACTCTTCCTTGTCCTACTCGTCGCCATCGTGCGGATCCACAGAGCCCGCACCCGACGCCGCCGGCTTCTCTGCCGAAGACTCGGAATCCTTCTTATCGGTTTCGGCCGGAGCGATCACGCGAATGAGCGAGATGCGCTGGCCACGCATCGACTGCACTTTAAACTTGTACCCCGCGACCTCAAACACCTCTCCGATGTCGGGCACCGAGTCGCAAAGCTCCAAAATCCAGCCGGCGATGGTCTCATAATCATCGCTTTCCTCGAGCGGCCAACCAAGCTCAATCGCGTCATCGCACGAAAAACGCCCATCGACGAGCCACTCGCGGCGCGAAAGGCGCGTGAGGTACTTGTTGTCGGGGTCGAACTCGTCCTCGATCTCGCCCACGATCTCCTCGACGATGTCCTCGATGGTGATGATGCCGGCCGTGCCGCCGTACTCGTCCACGACCACCACGATCTGGTCGTGCGAGGTCTGCATCTCGGACAGCAGCGGCAGGATGTCCTTGGTGTCGGGCACAAAGGTGGCGTCGCGCAAAAAACCGGCGATGGGCTGGTCGCCCTTGCCGTCAAGCGCAGGCTGAATCAGGTCCTTGATGTGCGCAATGCCGGCGACGTTGTCGGGATCCTCGTGATAGACGGGGATGCGGCTAAAGCCGGTCTGGCGCATGGTGGACAGCACGTCGGCGACCGTCTCATCGTCCTCGCACATGGTGGTGTCCACGCGCGGCACCATGACCTCGCGGGCAACGGTGTCGCCCAGGTCAAAGATCTCGTGGATCATGCGCTTTTCCTCGTCGAGCAGGTCGTCCTGCTCCGAGACCATGTACTTGATCTCTTCCTCCGAGACGTTTTGGCGGTCGTCGGCGCTCTTGATGCGCAGGATGCGGGCCAGGCCATCGGAGCAAGCGCCGGTCAACCACACGAGCGGACGGGCAATCTTTTGGAAAAACGACAACGGTCCCACGACCTGCTTGGACACGCCCTCGGCGTTGGCCAGGCCGATGCGCTTGGGGACGAGCTCGCCGATCACGATGGACACGAAGGCGACCGCGACGGTGATGATGACCGGCGCCAGGCCGCGCGCGATGGCGGAGAGCGGCGCGATGCCAAAGCTCATGAGCCACGTGGCGAGCGGGTCGGACAGGCTCGTCGAGGCAACGGCGGACGAGGCGAAGCCCACGAGCGTGATGGCGACCTGGATGGTGGCGAGCAGCTGGTCGGAGTCGGCAGCCAGCTTAATGGCACGCTCGGCGCGCTTGTCGCCCTCCTCGGCATCGTGCTCCAGCACGGCGCGCTTGGCCGTGGTGAGCGCCATCTCGGACATAGAGAAGTAGCCGTTGATGAGGGTCAAAACGAGGGTAGTGATAAGGGAGATGGTTATGTCCATCGGGAGTTTCTCGAACCTCCAAGATTCGGGACGTCAGGTCAAAACGTTGATGACGGATACGGCAATTGCACCGGCGCCCAAACGAGGACGCGGGCGCGCAGGCGTGGTCGCTAGATTACGAAGAGGATCACCGCCATGAACTGGAAGATGCTGCCGGCGAGCACCCACAAGTGGAAAACACTGTGCAGATAGCGCACGTTTTTGGCGATATAGAACGGCACGCCCACGGTATAGCACACGCCGCCGACAGCGAGCAGGGCAAGCGCTACGGGGTTCAGCAGTGCCACAAGCGCGGGCAGCTTAAAGACAACGAGCCAGCCCATCAGCAGGTAGACCAGGCCACTTACCCAGTGCGGTTGACGCTCGCGCAAAAAGCACTCGAGGGCAATCCCGACGATGGCGATGGCCCACACAGCAAAGAACAGCATAGGGCCGCCGTCGTTTGCGAGCGTGATGAGGCAAAACGGCGTATAGCTGCCGGCAATAAGCAGGTAGATGCAGCTGTGGTCGATGATACGAAACACGCGCTTGGCGCGCGCGGGCTGAATCGCGTGATAGAGCGTGGAGGCCAAGTATTCGAGGATGATACTGACGCCATAGACAATCGCCGCGGCCATGTGGGCCGGGCCTCCGCCGCGCAGGGCAGCGAATACGATCAGGAGCACCAGGCCCGCGATACCCAGCAGGCAGCCGACACCATGGGTGACGGAGTTCATGATCTCCTCACCCACCGTGTAGTGTGGAACGGCCGCGGTCTTGGGTCGCGGCTTAGAACTGTCGCTCGAATCGGACATGCCGGTTACATCCTCCAACGTAAAGAGTTCTCAACACTATATCAAAGCGTCTGGGTGCGTGCGAAATTTGCACCATACGTGACCCTTTGTTTACCCATTCTTTGCCTGTTGACGCATCAACGGTGAACGTCCATAATGCGCTTGCATTAAATGTTGATGTATTAACATCTTATAGGAAAGCTTCTTATGTCTCAAAACGCACGTTCCCATCGAAAGCTCAAGATAGCCGGCATCGTTGCGCTGGTGCTCGTTGTAGCGCTGCTGGGGTTTGCCGGCAACTTCTTGTTCGACTTTGCCCTGAACCCTCGCGCCCCCTACACCATGAAGATGATGCAGGACGGCAAGGACGCCGAAAAGGGTGAACAGATGGATGCCGAGGGAACCGAGGCGCGGGCATGGTTTAAAGAGAACCGCGAGAGCAGCAGCCTCACCGCAGATGACGGAACCGAACTTGCCGCTTGGTATTTTGTCGCCCCAGAGAGCACGCACAATTACGCTATCTGCCTACACGGATACACCGATGAGCCCATCGGTATGGCCCGATACGTCAAGCGATTCCACGACCGCGGCATGAACGTGCTCGCACCTGCCGCCCGCGCCCACGAGCGTTCCGGCGGTGACTACATCGGCATGGGCTGGCCCGAGCGACTCGATGTCGTCGCGTGGATCGGGCGGATCGTTGCGGCCGATCCCAAGGCGCGCATCCTGGTCTTTGGCGAGTCGATGGGTGCAGCGACCGCCATGAATGTAGCGGGGGAATCTCTGCCCGCAAACGTGAAATGCATTATCGAGGACTGCGGCTATACAAGCGTTTGGGACGAGTTTTCCCTGCAGCTCAAGGACGTGTTCGGCCTGCCCAGCTTTCCCTTGCTCGATGTAGCAAACTTAGTGTGCAACGTGCGCGCAGGCTACGACTTTCATAAGGCGAGCAGTGTGAACCAACTCGAACACGCGACGGTTCCCATGCTGTTTATCCACGGCGACCAGGACACCTTTGTGCCGTACGACATGCTCGACCAAAACTACGACGCGTGCGCCAGCAAGGTTAAACAGAAGCTCACTATCCACGGCGCCACCCACGCCAAGAGCGCGCAAGTTGACCCCGAGCTCTACTGGAACACGGTCGACGACTTCCTCGACAAGAATTTTTAAGCAAATAGTACGGTTTACTGGTCTATCTGGCCCCTAGCACTTCCAAAAAGCCGCCCGTGGGCGCTGTGCTCACGGGCGGTTTTTACTAACGTTGCGCTACAAAAGCGCTTGATATGTCCAATAGCTAGGCGCTATTTGACCTCGATGAGCTCGTACTTGCTCGTGCCCAGGCCGATCTTCTCGGCATGCGCGATGCACGCGCGCCAGTCGGTGTCGGGATGCGTGATGCAGAAGGGATCCTTGGCCTGCTCGCCCTCCAGATGCTCGTGATTATGCTCCATCTTGGCCGCGCTGTCGGTAAGCTCGGTGTTAGGCAGCAGCTCGGACGCCAGGACGGCGTCGGCGCAGGCCTGGTCGATGGCGACCGGGTCGAAGCTCGCGAACATGCCGATGTCGTTGACGATGGGCGTGTCATTCTCGGGATGGCAGTCGCAGTTGGGGCTGATGTCCATGGCGAGCGAGATGTGGAAGCTCGGGCGGCCGTCGACGATGGCCTTGGTGTACTCAGCGATCTTGTAGTTGAGTACGTCGGCCGCGGCATCATAGTCGGGCTTGATGCAGTCCTGGTTGCACGCCGCAATGCAGCGTCCGCAGCCCACGCAGCGATCGCGGTCGATGGCAGCCACGTGAACCGTGCGAGTGCTGCCGTTGGCAAGCTCGCGCTCACGCGTACCGTCAAACGTGATGGCGCTGTGCGCGCATATCTTCTCGCAGGCACGGCAGCCAACGCAGTTGGTGGTATCGACGCTCGGCTTGCCAGCGGCGTGCTGCTCCATCTTGCCGGCACGGCTACCGCCGCCCATACCCAGGTTCTTCATGGCACCGCCAAAGCCGGCCTGCTCATGGCCCTTAAAGTGGGTGAGGCTAATCACGATGTCGGCATCCATGAGTGCCTGGCCGATCTTTGCCTCGCGCACGTACTCGCCGCCCTCGACCGGGACGAGCGCCTCGTCGGTGCCCTTGAGGCCGTCGGCGATGATGATCTGGCAGCCCGTGGCGTACGGGGTAAAGCCGTTCTGGTAGGCGGTGTCGATGTGCTCGAGCGCATTTTTGCGGCTACCCACATAGAGCGTGTTGCAGTCGGTGAGGAAGGGCTTGCCGCCCAGCTCCTTCACGACATCCGCGACGGCGCGGGCGTAGTTGGGGCGCAAAAAGCTCAGGTTGCCCAGCTCGCCAAAGTGAATCTTAATGGCGACGAACTTGTTCTCAAAGTCGATCTGCTCAATACCGGCGCGACGGATGAGGCGCTTGAGCTTGTCGAGTTGGCTCTCGCGAGCATGCGTGCGCAGGTTGGTGAAGTACACCTTTGCCGGTGCTGCGGGTGCGGTTGCGGTCATAGATCTATCCCCTCGGTCTATATGGCGTTACAGACATAGAGGATGGTACCCGTTAAAGCGGGGTCGAAGTCAAGCACAACACCGAGTCGTTAGGCACTCATTGGGGACAGACTTAAATGAGTGCTTGCCGCCCGGCCAGCGAGCCGGCGATCCGGCAAAGACTGTCCCCAACGACTAGTCGTTTAAGAACGTCCCCAATGACTACTCCTGCACCTTGAGGGCTTCGGCCAGGCTGACGCGCTTGATAGAGCGCGTGTGCAGCAGCGCCACGACCAGGTAGGTCGCAAAGCCGATGCCGATGCATGCAGCCATGGACCAAGCGGGCACGTAGATCTCGATATTGCCGTTGTAGGCGAGCAGCATCGAGCGGAAGATGGCCGTGAGCGAGCCAATAATGACCGGCAGGCTCAGCACGAGCGACGCCGCCACGCACAGCGTGATCGAGCGGATGTACAGATGCGAGATCTCGCTATCGCGATAGCCAAAGACTTTCATGTAGCTGATCGAACGGGCGCTGTGGTCGATCACCGCCTTGGTCAGCAGGTACATAAACAGCAGGAAGATAAACACCGCGAGCCCGACCATCATGCCGATCATTTTGCTCATCATGCCGATGAACTGGTCACCCACGGCGCGCATGTCGTCGGGCGTGGTGTCACCGGCAAAGTAACGAGCATCGAGGTCGAGCTTCTCGTCGCTCACATAGCCGTTAAAGTAGGCGGCGTCGTTGCCGAACAGCTCGTTAAAGTCATCGATGCTCATATAGATATTCATGTCCGACTTTGAACCCCAGATGCAGTCCTTACCCGCGTACTCAAGAGAATAATCCCGAGCCTCGTACTTGTCGCGAAGCTCGACCTTCTGGCCCTCGCTCCAGCCAAACTTATCGAGCAGACCGCCGCCAAAGACGACGCGCCCGTCGCCGACGTTGAGGTCTTTCCAATAGCGCGAATGAGATGAAATGCCGTAGACAGAGATGGCCTCTGTGCCGTTTCCCTCGCCGCGGTCGTATTGCAGCTGGTAAACGGCATATTTCTCGGCCTGCGCGATTGCGCCCGCGCCGTTGTCGGTCGTGTTGATCGGGTGAATGTCGTCGTTGTCGGTGTCGATCTTAGAGGCCTTGTCGATCAGGTCGATGGCCTCATCGCGGTCGCAGCCGAGGGCATCGGCAAGGTCATCGAGGCGCGCATAAAGCGCATCTTTCTTGTCCTGGACCTTGGCGAGCGCGTCCTGCGCCGCGGCCAGGCTCTCGGCAGACGGAGATGCGGTCGCGGCATCGGCTGCCGTCTGCGCCGCATCGGCCGCGTCGTCAAGCTCGTCATCGGCATCCTGGGCGGCGGAGAGCAGCGCGCCGTCAATCGACTGCAAGCGCTCGAGCGCCGCCCACTGCCCGCGCTCCTCGGCAGTACCCTCAAGCTCTAGCGGAGCCTTGAGCGTGTACTGGTGCTCGGCGACCAGGCTTGTCTCCAGGTTGTCCGCATAGTGCGTCATCGTGGGCAGGATCGCCAGGCCAAAGAGCAGCAGCAGCGAGGCAAACGCAATGCCCACGAAGAGCGTGGCGAAGTTGCCCAGGTTGCGCAGGAAGATGCGCAGGCGAAAGCGCGAGACAAAGCCCATGCGCTCCGGCAGCTGCAGGCCGCGCTTGGTGCCCGATTTGCCGCTCGCCTCGTGACGAAGGAACTGCAACGGCGTCTTGCCCATCTTGCGAAGCAGGCCCACCAGCGTGATGAGGATGAGCGCGGCAGCGGGAACCACGGCGCACTTCACAAAAATCTCCCAGCTCCAGTACACCTGGAAGGGAGGCAGGCTGTACGAACCGTAATAGAGGCCGCGCATGGGCTCGGTAAAGAACGCGACGCCGAGCGCGGTGCCCAAAAGCGCCGCGACCACGCCCACGATGGCGGGAAGTGCCAGGTAGTGCAGCACGATCTCGCGGCGGCGATAGCCGCTGGCGAGCAGCGTGCCAATGATGGCGCTCTCCTCCTCGATGGTGGCGTCGGTAAGGACCACAAAGACGAACGCCATGATCACTATGATAATGTTGAGCAGCGTCATCCACATCATGGAGTCGCCGTCGACGTCGTCGCGCGCGTAGCCAATACCCTGGTTGGAATCGGCGTCGATCAGATCGTCCACGCGCGCATCGGCATCGGTCAGCGCCTCGACCATATCCTGCTCCGCATCGATGCGATCCGCGGTGGGGAGGTCGCGATCGGTAAAAGCAAAGGAGTAGGTGTAGGCAGGTGCACCACCGGCATCCTCGAGCGCGGCAAAGCCGGCGTCGGTGACCTCGGCCACACCATAGGTGATGGTGTTCACCGTAAAGTCCGAATTGTTGAGGAACAGCGCCTGGCTATCGGGCTGGGTCATGATGCCGCAGATGGTGTAGGTGCGGCCCTCAAGCTCAACCTTATCGCCCACGACAAGGTCGTTGTTGGTGGCAAAAACTCGGTCGATAGCCACCTCATCGTCCGTCTTGGGCTGCTTGCCTTCGCAGTAGGACGCGATATCGACCTTGGTGCGGTGCGCATAGGTGCGCAACGTGCGCTTGGTGCCGTCGTCGCCGGCGGTCTTTTTGATGATGGCGTCGATGGAGAAATTCTTGTAGAGCGTGACGCCGCCGACGTCGTCGGCTGCATCCTCGGCTGCCTTGAGCTGGTCGTCGGTAGCCTCGAAGGAGGTGGTCACGCGGCCGTCCTCAATCGTGTACGCATCGCGCATGTCGTCGATAAGGCAACCGATGGAATGCGCCGCGAGCAAAAAGCCCGAGGTGAGAGCGATGCTCCCGCACATAAGCAAAAAGATGCCCAGGTACTTGCCGATATTGCGGCGCAGCTCGCGCGGGAGTCGCTTTGCGAGAGGTGTCATGGCATCGCCTACCAATCGAGCTCGGCGGCCGCAACGGGCGACTCGTTGAGCTCATCCTTGACGATGCGGCCGTCGCGCAGGCGCAGCACGCGGTTGGCCATGCGGGCGATGGCGGCGTTGTGGGTGACAATGATGATGGTGCAGCCGTAGGTGCGGTTGACGTCCTCCATGAGCTGCAGGATTTCCTTGGACGTCTTGTAGTCAAGCGCGCCGGTGGGCTCGTCGCACAGCAGCAGGCCCGGGTTTTTGACGAGTGCGCGGCCGATGGCGCAACGCTGCTGTTGGCCGCCCGAGACCTGGCGCGGGAACTTGTTGCGGTGCTCGTAGAGGCCCAGCGAACGCAGCAGGTCGTCGACATTGAGCGGGTTTTTGGACAGGTGCGCCGTGACCTCGATGTTCTCCTTGATGGTAAGGTCGGGCACCAGGTTGTAGAACTGGAAGACAAAACCCAGCTCACGGCGGCGATACTCGCCCAGATCGGTAGGTTTGAGCACCGTGAGGTCGCAGCCGTCCACCATGATGGAGCCACCGTCGGCATCCTCCAGGCCGCCGATCAGGTTGAGAAAGGTCGACTTGCCCGAGCCCGAGGGCCCCAGCATGACGCAGATCTCGCCGCGGTTGATGGACGTGTCGATGCCATCGAGTACCGTCAGGCGCGCATCACCGTCGCCGTAGTGTTTCCTGAGCCCGCTGACCTGGACATACGCTTGCTTTGTCGCCATGCTATCCCCCGTTGTTAGCCTTCAGCTACTTTTCTAGGGTAATAGTAAACCCAGGCGAACTATTTTTAAGCGACAGGCGCGATTTTTTCCAAACCAGTCATTGGGTACTCATTGGGGACAGACTTAAATGACTGAAACCACTCATTTAAGTCTGTCCCCAATGAGTAAAATCGCTCATTTAAGTCTGTCCCCAATGAGTGGTCCCAAGTGCCGGCAGGAAAGGAACGTCCCCAAAGGCCGGCATATTGGGACAGTCCTTGCCAACCCGGCTGGCGAACCGGCGAATCGGCAAAGACTGTCCCCGATGACTAGTCGTTTAAGAACGTCCCCAAGTGACGGGTTACGGCTAGGCATGGGATTTGGCGCGCGTGAGGGCCAGGCCTACGGCGGCGATGGCGGCGGCGAAGAGCACGGTGACGCCCAGGTCGCAGGCGATGTCGCCCAGCACGGTGAACGTCAGGTCCGCGGCGAGCGCCTTGCCGATCGCGTCGTTCACCCAAAACGTCGGCACAAAATGCGCCACGGTCTGCACGGCCGAGCCCATGAACGACAGCGGCATCCAGGCGCCACCCAAAAACGTCATGAGCATGCCGAGTAAGTTGCCCACACCGTTGAGCAGCTCCTCGCGCGCGCCCAGGCTCGAAAGGGCAAAGCCAACGGCCAGCGGCGTGCACGCCAGGGCAAACGTCGCCGCCAGCGCCAGGCACACACGGCCCACGCCGACCTCGGCGACCGCGCCGGCAAAGCCCACGACACCCATCATGCTCGACACAAACCATATGCAGACGGTGAGCACCGCGGCAGCCGCGAACACGGCAAGCGAACGCCGGCGCTCGGAGATTGGGCCGGCATCCATACGACGCACGCGCTCGGGCTCGTTCATGCCCGAAAACACCAGTCCCACCGACACGATGACCGACGAGATGATCGCGTACGCGCCAAAGTTGAAGTACGACTCGAGCGTGGTAGCAGCAGTCGAGTCGACCTTGACCTGCTCGATCTGGACCTCCGCGCGCTTTGCGGCCGCGTGCTCGGCGGCCCTTGCGACGTCACCGTTGGAGGCAGCGGGTTCAAGCGCCGCCGCAGCGCCCGCGAGCGAGATCCAGCGCGAGGCCTCGGCGGACGAAAGCGCCGCCGCCATGGTGCCGGAACCATAGGTCACGTCGAGCTTGGGCAGGGCCTCCCCCGCACGGGCGGCTGCAACAAGATCGTCCTCAAACCCCTCCGGGATAAAGAACACGCAATCGGCACTGCCCTTGGCGCTGTTGCTCTTGGAGAGCGCGTCGGCAAGGTCGTATGTGTCGTCGCCGACGCCCGTGACCAGGTCAAAGCGTGAGCCCAGGTGCTTGGTAAGCGCCCGCGAAAGGTCGCTATTGTCGCGGTCGACCACGATCACGTTGGTGTCGTAGGGCTTGTACTCGGTAAGCTGCGACGAGTTCCAGCTCACCGAAGCCGCGATGAATACGCCCATGAGCGAGATGAATACCGTATAGATGAGCAGGTAGAACGGGTGCGCCAGCGCCATGCGAAGCGCGGTCTTAAAGGTGCTCATAGCGGCTCCTTCCAAAGATCAGCGTAGCGGCGGCGACAAACACCAGGGCCATCAGGACGAGCGCGCCGGCGCGAACAGCGAAGGGCCCCAGGTCCTCAAAGAAATACAGGCGATTGAACATGTCGCAGATGAGCTTGACGGGGTTGAGCCAGCACTCGACCGGACAAGCGCGGGCGACGTCGTCGGCAAGCGCCATCGCCGGCTCGCCGTAGAGGCCGGCGAACAGGGCGCACGTGGTGGCAAAGCCCGTGAGGATGCCCGACTTGGATGCCTTGCCGCCCTTAACGGGAAGCGTGCCCACAAAAAGCCCCAGGCCCGTGGCGGCAAGCGCGGATGCAGCCCCGCCCAGCAGGCACAACCCCTCGCGCCCGCCAAAGTCGACGCCCACGACCAGGCGCACGTAGCCGATCGCAACCGCCATCGATGCAAAGGAAACCAGCCACGAGCCGACAAAAATGCCGGCCAGCGACGCCGTCTTGGAAAGACCGCCCACGCAGCGGCGCGCGCCGAGGCCGGACAGATTGGGCTGCAAATCGACGACGCTCAAGGCGGCAAACTCGGCAGACATCATCGCGACCAGGCCAAAAAGCGCGTAATAGTAGATGACCGTGCCATCGGGCGTGGCACGAGTCAGGCTCACGCGGCGGGTTCCGCCCTCGAGCGACAGGGCGCGCGCAACCGCCGCCGGATCGGCGAGCGCCGCCGGGTTGTCCTGGGCAATCTGGGACATGAGCTCGGCATTTTGCGTATACGAGCTTGCCACCGTTTCAAGGATGCTGCGGTCGGTAAGCACCGACGAGACGCGCGAGCTGTCGTAACTCGATAGCAGCGTGAGCCTGGGCGTGCCCGCGGCATCAACCGTATAGATGCCCGCGACCTCGCCGGCCTTGAGCGCTTTGCGCGCGGCAGCCAAGTCTTCGTACTCGCTCACATCGAGCAGCTGATCGTCGCCTGCCTTGGCAAGCGAAGCTGCCACATCCTTAAAGGTCGAGGCATCCCAGGCCTCGTCCGCCACGACGGCAACCGGCACCGGGTCGACCGTGCCGTCGGAGCTGAGGTTCGCAAACATAAACATGAACATCGTGGAAAGCGCGATAGGAAAGAGAGCGCCCCAGACCCACGTGCTCGGCCGGCGCAGCAACGTCTTGACTGTGGTGATGATGGTGTTGAACATGGCCGCCCCCTAGTCGCGCAGCTCGCGGCCGGTGATCTCGAGGAACACGTCGTTGAGGGTCGGCGGTTCGGAATAGATGCGGCCGAGCGGCACGTCATGCGAGCGCAGCGCATCGAGAATGTCCGTCAGGTTGTGCGGGCTCGCTTCGCACGAAAACGTGAGCTGTCCCGCCGTTGCCGAAAGGTCCAGAACGTGCGGCAGGCTTGCGACGGCACCGAGCGCCGCACTCGGAACCTCGCCGACCTCGATTACAATCTTCTCGCCCATCTGAATCATGCGCTTGAGCTCGTCGTTAGTGCCCTGCGCCAGCACGCGCCCACCGTCCATGATCATGATGCGGCTGCAGATCTGCTCGACTTCCTCCATGTAATGGCTGGTATACACCACCGTGGCGCCCTCGTCGCGCAGGCGGCAGATGCCCTCCAGGATGGCGTTGCGGCTTTGCGGGTCGACCGCCACCGTGGGTTCGTCAAAAAAGATGAGCTCGGGCTTGTGCGCGATGCCGCAGGCAATGTTGAGCCGGCGCGCCAGGCCGCCCGAGAGCTTGCCGGGGCGGAACTTGGTAAAGTCGCCCAGGCCGACAAAGTCGATCGCCTCGTCCACCAGCGCGCGGCGGCGCTTGCGGTCGTTGACGTAGAGACTGCAGAAATAGTCGATGTTCTCGCGCACGGTGAGCTCGTCGAACACCGCCACCTGCTGCGGCACCACACCGATGCGGCGCTTGAGGTCGTAGCGGGCGGGCGTCATGCGCTCGCCGAACAGCTCGATGGTGCCTTTGTCGTAGGCGAGCAGCTGCAGGATGCAGTTGATGGACGTGGTCTTGCCCGAGCCGTTGGGGCCCAGCAGGCCAAAGATCTCGCCGGGGGCGATACTCAGGTTAAAGTGGTCGAGCGCAATAAGGTCGTCGTAGCGCTTAACGAGGTTTTCGACGTGGACGATGTCTGTCATGAGGCGGCCCTTCTGTTGGTCGTGGCCCGGTACGATTGCATCATCGCAGGAGCGGGCGGCGCGCGCCAGTGAGCTTTGTCACGAGTGCGAGGGTCTTGGTCGTGCGGCCTGCCGACGCCCCCGCTTTGCCACGCGGGAGGAATGTCACGGTTGCGCAGGCGGCCCCTCCACCATGCGCGGCTTCGCGTACAATACCCGTATGAACAGGCTTTTCGACAAATTGATCGTGCTGGCGTGCTGTATTGCGGCCGCCATGGGTCTTGCTGTGAACGCTCACCTGGTCGCGGCGTTTTGCCTTGGCGTTATTGCCACCTCGCTAGCCGAGGTCGCACGGGGGAACCGCGCCCGCCGTGCGAGCGAGGCCGCGAGCTACGTTTACGTCATCGCGGCTGTCTTCGTGCCGCCGTTTGTGCCGTTTGCGCCTCTCGCCCTCTATGACATCGCGCGGCGCGTGCGCCGTGAGCACGCCTGGATCGCGCTGGGCATTGGCGTCGTCTTTGTCTTTGCGCTCGTCGCGGACCTTCGCACCGACGCGCTCACCGCCCGAACGCTCCTGCTGACCGCCATCCTTTCGGTTGCCGCCACCTTGCTATCGCTACGTACCGCCCAGTTAGAGCGCGAGCAGCAGCGCATGCGCCGTACCCGAGACGAGCTGCAGGAACGAGCCCTCGCGCTCGAGGCGCGCAACCGCGACCTTGCCGACCGCCAGGACTACGAAGTCGAGCTCGCGACGCTCGCCGAACGCGCCCGCATCGCGCGCGAGATCCACGATAATGTCGGGCACCAGCTCACGCGTGCCTCGCTGCAGACCGAGGCCCTGCGCGTCGTGCACGCCGACGAGCCCGGCGTCGCCGCCGATTTCGCCGACGTCAAATACACCGTTGACGAGGCGCTCCAGCTCGTGCGCGCCAGCGTCCACGCGCTCAACGACAACGCCGTCGACCTTTCCGTGCAGCTCGAACGCATCGTTGAAGGCGCGCGCTCGGACGGCGGTCCGCGGATTGAGCTTGAAGTTATGACCGAACATGCGCCCGCAAACGTCGCGAACTGCTTTGCGGCGGTCCTGCGCGAGGCGCTCTCCAACACCATGCGCCACGCCCATGCCAAAACCATTACCGTGCGGTGCATGGAGCATCCGTCGTTTTACCAGCTCATCGTTACCGATGATGGCGCAGACGCGACCCCGGCGAGCAGCAGCAACGTCGCAGAAGGCATGGGGCTCGTCTCCATGCGCGAGCGCGTCGAGGCGCTTGGCGGCACTTTCACCGCCGGCCCGCGTGCCGGCGCCGGCGGCTGGCGTGTGTTTGCCACCGTCCCCAAACAGCAAGGAGATGACGCCCGATGAGGCTCATAGTTGTCGACGACGACCGCTTGGTAGTCGATTCGCTCAAGATTATCCTGGGCGCCCAGCCGCAGATCGAAGTGGTGGGCACCGGAGCCGACGGCAACGACGCGGTGGCACTCTACGCCGAGCACGCGCCCGATATCGCGCTGCTCGACATTCAGATGCCGGGGCGCGACGGGCTTTCGGCGGCGCGCGAAATCCTTGAGCACGACCCCGCGGCACGCGTGGTGTTTCTGACGACATTCTCGGATGACGAGTACATTGTATCGGCGCTCAAGCTGGGCGCCCGCGGTTACCTGATCAAGACCGATGTCGCCGCCATTCCGCCAGCGTTGGCGCAGGTCATGGATGGCAAACGCGTGCTCGAGGGCAAGGCGATCGAAGATGTTGACTTTGACGGGATGGGCGACAAGACGGGCACGCCCCGCCGGCCCGCAGCCTTTGCCAGCCTGACCGACCGCGAGTTCGAAGTCGCCGAGCTCATCGCCCGCGGCCTCGATAACAAGGAGATCGCTGCCACCGCCTATATGGGCGAAGGCACCGTGCGCAACCACATTAGCTCGATCCTAGCCAAAATGGGCCTGCGCAACCGCACGCAGATCGCCATCGCCTACCTGCGAGGGTAATTACCCAACAACCGACCACCCCGGCAAAGTAAAATGGCTGCCACCGATTTAATGCCATTTCAAAACTATGCCGGTTTACTACGATGAATCGACCACCTTCGACCACGGCAAATTGCGCGCTTCCAAAACCGCAGGTAGAACGCTTGCAATATTTAGAAAAATGCAGTCATGGTCGGGAATGCCGAATTCATCGTAGTAAACCGACATAGTTTTATTCGCGACGGCCCTGCACGAGTGCCTCCGCAAACCTCACGAGACCAAAATGATCCGTTTTCTTCCGCCCACGGAGATCGGCTGACGGCGCCCACCACGAAATCGGCCCATCTACTACGTTTGACCCGATACCCCTGACCATAGCCGCGTTTCATGAAAAACCGCAGGCGTTCTACCTGCGGTTTTCATTTCGCATTGCTTGCCGTGGTCGAGGGCTGCCGCCTAAACATAGTAGATGGGCCCATTTCGTGGCAGACGGATCACGCGGCAGCCTTCGCAAGGCAAAAATGATCCGCTTTCCTCCGTCCATGGGAGATCAAGAGCTGTCACGGATATGGTGCCATTTCAAAACTATGCCGGATTACGGAGCTAAAGTCGGGGCCCTCATCCATACCTTCATTTTTTGAAAAACGGCAGGCTATCTACCTGCGGTTTTGTTTTTGCGATTTTCTATATGGTCGGAGGTTCGCCATCCAGCCCCGTAATCCGGCATGGTTTTGTTAGCGGCGGCCCAGCCGCGCGTTCAAGCGCGGGGCCGGCGGGGCAATTTTGCCCCGCCGGCCCGTCTACGCGTTATTCCGGCTTAGTTTCTACCGTGGGAGTCTTGTCCGCCGCAACCGGAGTACGGGCGGTGTCCATAGTCAGGCAGTGCTTGGGGCAGCTCTCGATGCACTCGCCGCACACCACGCAGGCGTACGGATCAATCGACCACGTTCCGCCCTTGCGATCGACCGCAAGCGCACCCGCCGGGCAGCGGCGAGCACACATGCCGCAGCAAATGCACACGTCCATGTCGTTGACGATGTGCCCGCGCAAGCGCTCGGGCGCCGTCAGCCCCTCCTGCGGATAGCACACCGTGACCGGCTGCTTGACCATAGAGCCCAAGGCCGTCTTGGCAAATGTCAGCAAACTCATGCCGCGCCTACCTTTCCGTGCAGCTAATGCAGGGGTCGATGGTCAGGATGATCATGGGCACGTTGGCAAGGAGCACGCCCTGCAGCGCATGCGTCAGACCCGCCAGGTTCTGCGACGTCGGCGTGCGCACGCGGAAGCGGTCCAGGTTCTTGGTGCCGTTGCCGCGCACATAGTAGTACGCCTCGCCGCGCGGCTGCTCAATCACAACCTCGCCGCGCGCGCCGTCGGCCGGCGTAAGCTTGGTGCGCCCACCGATACCGTCGTGCGGAATCTTGCCCGCAAGCTCCTTAATGATGTCCATGGCCTGCGTGACCTCGGCACAACGCACTTGGCAGCGGGCATAGCAGTCGCCATCGGTAGCGACGATCGGCTCAAACGCGGCCAGATCTGCATAGGCGCCGTCGCCGAACATGCGCACGTCGTAGTCCACGCCCGAGGCGCGGCCGAACGGGCCGACCATCGACAGATCCAGCACGTCCTTCTTGCTGATCGCGCCCACGCCATGCAGGCGCTCGCCGCAGCTGTCGTCGTCCAAAAACGTATGCACCAGGGCCTCGTAGTCGGGACGCATGGCATCGAGCGTCTGGACAATGCCCGCTAGCTCGGAGTCCTCAATGTCGTGCTTAAGGCCGCCGATCTCGTTAATCGAAAGGATCACGCGGCCACCGCAAGTGCTCTCGAAGATCTTGAGAATCTGCTCGCGCAGCGTCCACGAACGATAGAACAGCGCCTCGAAGCCAAAGGCATCGGCGAGCAGGCCCAGCCACAGCAGGTGCGAGTGAATGCGCGAAAGCTCGTGCAAAATGGTGCGGATATACTGCACGCGGCCGGGCACCTCGATGCCGAGCATGCGCTCGCAGGCGCTGGCATAGCCGCAGCTGTGGCCCACGGCGCAGATGCCGCAAATGCGCTCGGCGATGTAGCCAAACTGATGCATGTCGCGCTTTTCGGTGAGCTTCTCGAGCCCGCGGTGCACAAAGCCGATCTGCGGAATTGCCTCGATGACGCGGTCGTCCTCGATCACCAGGTCCAGATGAAGCGGCTCGGGCAGCACCGGGTGCTGCGGGCCAAACGGAATAACGGAGCGATGTGCCATGGACCTTACGCCTCCTTTTTCTGCTTGTCACGGGCGGCCTTGGCGGCAAGCGCCGCGCGGACCTTGGCCGCTTTCTCGGGATCCATGGCGGCGAGCTTTGCCTCCAGCTCGGCAGCCTTAAGTGCGGCCTTGGCAGCAGCTTCATCGTGCTGAGCATCGGAGCCGGTAGCCGCAGCGGACTGGGCGACGGCAGTGCCCGCAGCATCGCCGGCACCCGCAGCGCCCTCCCCCGCAGCAGCAGCGGCAGCGGCCTTCTCGGCTGCGGCCTTGCGCGCCTTGGCCTCGGCGGCGGCACGGACCTTCATGGCCTTCTCGCGCGCGGCCTTCACCTCGGGCGTGATGACGCTCATGGGTTCGGCAGTCGAAACCTGGTAGAAAAAACCCTTAAAGTCGATCTGCATGTCGGTGATGGCAAGACCAAACAGGTCGTGGGCCTCATTTTCAAACGGGAACACCGCGGGGTAATACGAGCTGATGGACGGAATCTCCTGGTACTGGTCGATGCCCTCGACCACCAGGTTCTCGATCGCATAGCTGCCGTCCTGCGCAATATGCTCCTGAGCAGCACGGACGTTGATAAACGTATAGACCAAGCGATACGAGCCGTCGTCGACGTTGCGCTCGGCATGCATTTGCACAAAGCGCGCGCCGACGCCCTTGAGCGCCTGGACATGCGGCAGGAGCTTGTCGATCCCGACGGTGATATAGATAGCCTTTTGCATTACTCGACCTCCTTTGCAGCGGCGGGCGTCTCAGCAGGTGCGTCGCCAGCGGCGGGCGCAGCAGGCTTCCCGGCAGGCGCGTCACCGGCACCGTCAGTCCCGGCCCCCGCAGCCACAAACCCGTCCTCGCCCAGCTCAACGCCACCGTCCCAGGTAGCGGCACCGCCCACGGTGAGCGGATCGCCACCGGCGCGCAACACGGTCTCCTTCTGGTCCAGGATGCCGCACGCCTCCACGATGGCATCGATCACCGTCTCGGGGCGAATGGCGCACCCGGGCGCGTACACGTCCACGGGAATCGCGCGGTCCACGCCGCCGATCACGTTGTAGGCATCGCGGAATACGCCGCCCGAGCATGCGCAGATACCGCAGGCCACCACGCACTTGGGCTCGAGCATCTGGTTGTAAATCTGACGCACGACGGGCAGGTTCTGGGCATTGACCGACCCCGTCACCAAAAAGATATCCGCATGCTTGGGGTTGCCGGTGTTGACCACGCCAAAGCGCTCCGCATCGAACAGCGGCGTGAGCGAGGCCAGCACCTCGATATCGCATCCGTTGCAGCTCGAGCCGTCGTAATGAATAACCCACGGCGAGCGCGACATTTTATGATCCATGGATGCCGCCTCCTAAATAAACACGTCGACGAGGATGGGCATAAGGTTGAGCAGGCCAAACACCAGCGCCACGCCCCAGCCGAGCTTAAAGCAGCTGCGCCAGGTGCTGCGTGCGAAGGTGTTGTCGATCAGCACCTCGACAAAATACGTCGCGGCCATCACGACCAGGGCTACGACCCAGCTCACCGGGTTGTCCCAAACAAAGAACATGCCCACCCACATCAAAAACAGCACGGTCTCACACCAGTGCATAAGGGTCATCTTGGCCAGCGTGCCGCCGCTCATCTCGGTGGCGACGCCCTGGACAATCTCCTGATGCGCGTGATGCGAGTACGAAAGGTCGAACGGCGACTTGCGTAGCTTGATGGTGAGCACCGCAAGCAGCGCCAAGAAAATGGGCGCGCTGTACACGATGATGGGCGCCGACTGTCCGGTCACGGCGATGGAATCAAAGCTATCGGTGGCAAGGTACAGGCCCACGCTCATCAGCAGAACGGCGGGCTCGTAGCTCATGACCTGCAGCAACTCGCGGTCGGCACCGACCTGGGCAAACGGGCTTTGCGTCGAGGCGGACGCCAGCACCACAAAGATCGCGGCGAGCGTAACCATAAAAGCGCACAGCAGCGTGTTGGAGCCCGACACAAAGATGCCGCCGCCCACGACGGTAAAGATGAGCGCGCACGCCATATAGGTATCGTCCATGGTGTTTACGCTGGCAGGGGCCTTGCGCAGCAGCTTGGCAACGTCGTAGAAGGGCTGCAGCAGGCGCGGGCCCACGCGGCCCTGCATGCGAGCCGAAAGTTTGCGGTCGATGCCGTCGATCAAGCCGCCCGCAAGCGGCGCCAGCAAGGCAAACGCCACGGTGCCAATAAAGATGCCCACGACGCCCGAACCTTCGAAATACTTGCCGCGCAGCACCGAGGGCGCGCTCATGGCAAGCCGCTCGGGCCCAATCCATGCGCAACACAGCAGCGCAAACAAGATAATGCTGCAGCATACGACGCTACCCGCGGGGCCAATACGCTTCTCGCCAAGGGCGTCCTCCGAGTACCAATTGCGCTTTTCGGCCTTCACCTCGTGTCCCATCGAGCCGCGGAAATGGCGATATTTGTCGGTTCCCACGCCCGAAAGGTACACGTTGACGTGCGGTTTGTTGCTCACGCGGAATGACGTCAGCAGCACCACGGCGATAAAAGCCACGATAACCACCATCAGATACATGGCGTCCTTGCCAATAACGTACGGCACGCGGCCAAACACCATGGCCAAGTAAGGCGACACCAGACCGCTCGAGATAACCGGAAACGCCACGCAGCACAGAATCAGCAGCGCGGCGATGGTGTTGAGGGCCATCCATTCGGTCTTATGGACATTGACCTCAACGTTTTGAGCCGTGGGGTCGACGCCCGAAAGCTTGGCAAGCCACTTGCCCCAGAAGTAAAACGTCGCGGCCGAGCCAAAGGCAAGCACCATGATCATGAGCACGTTGCCGGTCTGCGCAAACGCCACCAGGGCGCCCCACTTGGACACGAGCATGCCAAACGGCGCCACAAACATGCCCATAATGCCCAGCATCATCAGACGCGTCAGGTGCGGCATGCGGCTGAACATGCCGTCCATGTCCTCGATATTGCGGCTGCCGATATGATGCTCGGCCGTGCCCACGCACAGGAACAGCAGCGACTTGGCCACCGTGTGGAACAAGATCAGGAAGATGGCCGCCCATACGGCCTCGGGCGCGCCGACACCCAAGCAGGCACTGATGAGGCCCAAGTTGGAAATGGTGGAGTACGCGAGCACGCGTTTGGCGTTGCTCTGCGAGATGGCCATGAGTGCAGCGAGCAAAAACGTGATGGCACCCACACTCGTGACCATAAAGCCGGTCACGGGGTAGATGGCATAGAGTGGGCTCAGCTTGACCATCAGGAACACGCCGGCTTTGACCATGGTTGACGAGTGCAGCAGGGCGCTCGTGGGAGTGGGTGCAACCATGGCACCCAACAGCCAAGTGTGGAACGGCATCTGTGCGGCCTTGGTGAGCGCGGCGAGCGACAACAGGATGACCGGCATCACCAGCAGCGCGGACTGCGCGGTTCCGGTGCCGGAAAGCTCGATCATGCCCGAGATGGTCAGCGGCATGCCGTTAACGTGCAGATACATAAGTCCGGCCAAAAACGCGATGCCGCCCAGCATGTTGAGGATGATTTGGGTAAAGGCGTTCTTGATGGCCTCGGGCGTACGCGTGTAGCCAATCATAAGGAACGAACACACGGTGGTGATTTCCCAGCCGCAGAACAGCCACTCAAGGTTGTCGCTCGTCACGATGACGAACATGGCCGAGAGGAACAGGAACATGAGCGCCAGGAACTGCGGGCGACGGTCGGGCGCGGTCTGCCCGCGCAGCGCGGCCTCGTGCTCGTCATGGGCCTGGAAGTCCTTCATGTAGCCCAGGGCATACAAGCAGATTAGACTGCCAACGATGCCGACGGCGAGGACCATGATCACGCTCATGTAGTCCAGGTAGAGTGGCGTTGCCGTGACGGCTTCGGCCGCGGGCAGCGTCATGGCTGCAAAGGCGAGCGAGCCCACCAGCTGGACTATGCCGAGCACCGTGGTGAGCGCGTTCCTATATTTGTACGCGTTGTACAGGATGACAGCGCACAGGATGACGTCGATAACGGAACTGATGATCGAGAGCACATGCGAGGTGCCGGGGGCAACCTCAAAGCTCTGCGGACCCGTGCCAAAAAACATGACGGCGACTACAACTGTCACCGCCATAATAATGCCGGAGCCTATGAGCCCCGCCGCATCGCGGGCGCGGTCACCGCGCGCGAGCAGCATGCCCAGCGCCGGTACCAGCGGAAACAGGGTAAGGAAATACAGTAGCGTCATACCATCACTCCCCCATGCTAAAACGCTGCAATTGTTTAACGTTATAGCTCAATTGAGGAGTAGCGGCGGCGGGTTTTCGGTCAACTGGGGAGTTTTAGGCGTACGGGGTAAGGGCACGCCCGCATTGGAGCAGAGGGGCGGCAAGAAAAATGCGCCCCTGTGGGTGCACCATCCCGTTTGCTATTCCGCCTTTTTAACGCGCGGCTTGCGACCGCGCGGCTTATCGACCAGTGCGGACTCACCGCTCTCGCGGTACTGACGGCACCAAGCCTTGACCGAAGACTCGCTAGGAATCTTGTGCTTGATCATGGCCTCGCGAACCGTTAAGCCGTTTTCCAAGCGGTCCTTGACCACGGCGAGTTTAACTTCGTACGAATAGGTGTGATGATGCGAACCGGCGTTGAGAACGGCGTCGGCACCGCCCACGGCATATGCGCGGGCCCACTGACGAGCCGTGGCCTGGGGAATGCCGAGCTCCGCGGCGAGGGCGCGATGACCGACCCCCTCTTGGAGGACCTCGACGGCGCGCTGCCTAACCTCGGGCGCATGCGTGCGAGTCCTTGTTGCTTCCGACATACCTGCCACTTCTTAGCCTTAACCGTTAATCTGCTTTCTTACGTGCATGTTAGATAGTAGCATTTTGCTGTTTGCGCGTAACAGTTAATTGAAAATCGCACGGCGGCATCTGGGCATTTGCCATTAATTTGCAACAGTTCTTTAGGTTTTATTTACGCAGCTAGTTAGCTCGCGGCTCATTGACGGTGTTTTACCAACCAGATTGGTATCTTTTTGTTTGGCTGGTATGGTTTGTGTAATTATTAACCCCTCTTCAGCCCGCACCTACATGTCAACTTTCCACTTACTTTCCAGCTTTCCACCTAGCTTTCCAGCTTTCCACTTAACTTACCACCTAAGGTGGAAAGCTGGAAAGCTAGGTGGGAAGCTGGGGCAGCAGCAGGCCAGGAGAACAAGAAAAGGGGCGGCAACCGGGTGGTTGCCGCCCCCTTTGCGAAGCCAGTTGGCTTCGGAACTAGTGGTCGATGCCGTTGAGGTTCACCCTCGTGAGCGTATAGGTCACATAGTCGGGCGATTGAGGCGTTGCGCTCGCCACGTCACCCTTAACCAGGCTCGCTGTCATCACCAAGCGATAGTTCGCGTAGAACTGCTCACGCTGTTCAACCTGCGTGTTGACCTTAACGGTAAAGGGCAGGCTAAACGTCGTATTACCGTTCTTCGTTTTGAACTTGCCGTTCTCCTTCGAGTCAGTGAAGGTGATCGTGCTACCGGAGGGAGCGACCGCGGCAAGCTTACTCTCCGTCACTGTTACGTAGTTTGAGATATCATCCGTTACGCTCTCATACGTGCCGTCGGTTCCGCGGCGCTGAAGCGAGAGCGTGTACACAACAGAGTCTGCGTTCGCAATTGCCTCGGCGGCGTTGCTGAGTCCACCCAGTTCATACGTGGCACCCAGACCAATCGTGCCATTCGCGATCGGACGCAGGTCGTCCACGTTAATGCCAAGCTGCGACTTATCTGGCGCAGAAAGCGTAATGGTCGTATCACCCGTGTCCATGCGATAGTACCCGACGTTACCGCGCTTCGTCTGCGTCAGGCTCGAGGTATTAAGGCCTTCCTTACGCGTCGAAAGCTTGGCGGTATAGGACATCTTGGTACAGGCGTCCTCGCCAGACTGCTTGGACAGGGAGATAACCTTGTTGCAGCCGTCCGGCGTAAGGCGAATCTCTTCCACTACCGTACGCACGGTAAAGGATCCGCCCGCTGCACGCTTGCGGATTCCGGCAAGGTCATGGTCGAGCGTGAGCCTCAGTGAGTCATCACCCGTATCCGTCACAATCTGTGTAAACGCAGGCGTCGAAGCGTCATACGGCTCCCAATCGCTGCCACTCCACCTGTAGTTCTGATTGCCGATGGCAACATAGAACTTCGCAATTGCCGAAGTTCCGCTCGGGAAACTGCTTACTCCCATTAGGTTGTTGTTGGCGCCATAGCGACACAGCGATGTATCGAGCTGATAGAACAGATGGTCGCTCTCTGTATAGTATTGGCTCGGGCTAAACGTAACCGTATCCATGACATCGAGAGAAAGAACGTAGGCGGCACCGTCCTCCGACTTCGAAACCGGAATGCACGCCCCATCTTTTTTGTCGACTACATTCTGCTCATAATTGGACAAGATGCTGTATGTCGATGCCGTACTGTTTTGAATATCGTCGCTGCCATCGGTGCGTAAAACATGATGCAGATTCCAAGATATGCGGCCACCCGAAGAATTCGAGTCAATAGACGAAGCCGTAAAACCGTTGATACTAGCTTGCGTCACGCCGTCGCCCGACTTGGGCACGTTGACAACTAGGTAGACGCTCTCCGATGCACGCTTCTCTCTGCCGGTATCCTTCTCCTTGGGTACCTTTAGCGTATAGCGACTGTTGCTGGGAACGTCAGCACCCGCAACCTTAAACAGCGTCCACTTGCCATCGAGTTTCGCTTTAGCGGTCGCCTCTGCCTCGTTATCACACACGGTCCATGTGCCGGCGCCATCCTGCGTGGCCGACACACCCAAGATCTCGCTCAGCCATCGCTCCTGATATGGATTGCCCGCAGAATCCTTAAAGCCGTCGTTTCCGCTCAGGGAAACGCTCGTTGCTCCGCCTTCGCCCACCGTATAGTGATACTCTCTGCCACCGGCCTTGCCATCAACGTTCGCATCGATGAGCGTAAGCTGGGTGCCCTGGGGCAACCTTCCGTCGGCACCATTGAAGAGGATACTCTTGCCGAGCCCCTTCATCGAGCCGCCAGCAGCCATATAGCTGTCCCAGCCAAAGTCGACTTCCTTCCCATTGGCAGAATTGTATGTCCAGGTAAGCAGACCCGTCATCGGCTCGCCAAAGCTCGTAAGCACGTGTGCATCTTTTCCAAGGTTAGCGTAGTCTTTTTCTTTAAATTGAGTGCCGTAATCATACGTTGCAGTGAAATCGATCTCGAGCTTGCGCTTAACGATGATCGGCACCTGAACGTTGTAGCTCTGACCCGCCTCGGTAAAGGTAACGGTCAGGAGCGTAAAGCGACCTTTGCCGTTGTCCCAATCGGAGCTTGGGCTAAACGACATATTGTTCTTGCCATTGTTCACTACGCGAAGCGTGGGATTGTTCGACGCGTCACCGTCTTTAACGAACACACCGTCCTTGAGTTGGAAAACCTCTGCTTTGGCCGTCACGTGCGGATTGGTGCCATTCTCGTTATTCAATCTGCAGGCATCGGAGAAGCCGCCGTTCGTGACGATGTTTAGATAGCTCTTGACCGTCGTGTTGTCGTTGCCAGAGATCACCAAAACGGGGAAATCCGCTGTGGCTTGGTTGCTGCTTGTATCATTATTCGAATTGAACTTACTGGCCACGGATGAGGCATCGTAGCTCGACTTATTTTGATAGGCGCCGTTGTCATTAATGCCGCCGATATTCGTGTAGGTGTAGCGATCGGCAACACCGGTGCCTGCCTCGCTCTGGACGGTCGCCGCGGTGTCGATGGTGGCGCCGTCGCCAAACAGGTAGCGATCGGTGGTGTCGTTGTCGGAGGCACGCGCCGCCAGCGTGCTTACGGGGCTCGTGGTCACATACGGGCTCGCTGCCGTGGTGGCGGTATTGTCCGCGCCGTAGAGCGTGATCCCCTTGTCAGGTGCTTCCAGTGTGTCGTTATAGTCACCAAACGCGATATACGACTTCATGTTTACGGCGGCCGCATTGGTCGTGTAAACCATCGGCGGCAGATCACGCGTGGTCTTGCCGTTGCCGAGCTTTACGTTCACGCCCGCTGCGGAGAGGCTATAGCCGTTTGTGTCAACCTCGCCTAAGAGCACGCCCTGCTTAGAGCCCAATTTGTAGGTATTGCTGTCCATGAGCACGTTTACCAGATGGAACTGGCCGCGTCCGTCGCCCGCAATGCCGCCGTTGGAGGTTCCGCCAAACGTTGTGTTAGATACCTTTGTGTTGGTGACGTTGATGACGTCGGCACCGCTGTTAATCGCGCCAAGTAGACCGCCGCTCCACCTGCCCTTGATCGTGGCGCTCTCAATCGCGATATTGTTGCAGGCTATGTTCACATTGCTGAAGTAGTAGCCGATAAGTCCGCCCGAGCATTGGTCGGTGCCGGCAATGTTGATATTCTCGACGCTACAGTCCTCAAACCAGTACGTGTTGGGGCTGCCACTGCTCGTGACCTCGCCAATCAAGCCGCCCGCATTACGGATGCTATTGTTCGTTCCGGTGGCATCGCCGATGATGGCGCTCTTGGCATCGCCTCCGGCATCAATGCGCACGTTGCTTATAGAAATAACGCCTCTATAGGCGCTTCCGACCACACCGCCGGCGCCCATGTACTTATCGGTGTTCGACCCGGTGGCGAGTACATTTACCCCAGAGATGACTGCCGTGCTCGATGCGACGGCTTCCGTGATGCCAATTTTGGTGTTCACCGATACGTTACTGGAGGTATAACCGAACACGCCGCCCACGTAGGGTGTTGTACCCGTGGCGGTTATGGTCGAGTTTTTGCCAATAGTCTTCTCGTATACCCCTGTGGCCGCGGTTGTCCACACGCCGCACGGCGAGGCGATCGCACCCACATAGCCGCCAACGTACTTCTCGCCCGTGACGCTAAGGCCAGTGTATGAGCAGTCACAGAGATTCGCGGGCGCCTGCGTGCCGGAGCCGAAATTGACCATATAGGTCACGTCGTTATCCGTCCTTCGGCTGGTACGGCCCGAGCTGCCAAGAAGCCCTCCTACGCTCTTTGCGCCCAACACGGTGCAGTTCTTCATCTGTACGTTGCGGTAGACGCCACGCGTGTTGCCGTCGTAGTTGGCCGTTGCGCCCGCCAAAAGGCCGGTGCCGATGAGGTCGTTCGATGCCGGTCCCGAGGCAATGCTACCGTTGGCGTCTTTGTACGTGAGCGATACGTTGCAGTTACTAAAGGTGAGGTCTTTGACCTGAGCGCCGTCATTCGCGGTGACGCTCTGCCCCACATTGGTTGAGGTGAACATCACGGTGCTGAATAGGCCGCCCACGCCCGAGACCTTATAGTCGTCATCGGCATATTCGACGACGCCGTAAGTGGCATCTTTGGTGCCCACCGTGATGGTGGCCCCGTTGCCGTCGATCGTTGCCACGTGCGGCGTGATGCGGTCGCGATCGGTGGACGCCTCGTTCGAGCTGCAAGCATTGGAATAGTAACGGCCGCTGAGACCCACGTATCCCGTGCCGTAGCCAGTCATATCATAGGTGGCATTTTCCTTGAACTCCAGGCTCATGCCGATCGATTTCGACGCGCACACGTAGCCCGTTTGGTAGTCGGCAGCGTAGGACGCCACCAGGTAGGGCGAATTTACATCGTCATCATGGTTGAGCGGGCCGTGCCACCCCTGTTTGCCCGGGGCCTTCTGGTCATCGTTTTTGGCGGTTTCGAAATCGCCGGAAGCGCTCGCAGGCTTGCCCACGCAGTCGTAGCTGGCATTTCGCACCTTACCATATTCCTTGTTGCCAAACAGGTAGCCGTTTATCGCCGGGTCCTGCTTATCGCTGCCCCAGTACGCCTTGGAGCCGCGGAACACGCCATAATTAGCGTAGTCAGTATGTGCCGCTCCAGCACCCGCACCCGAGCTAATGATGGCCGAGAGCACCAAAAGGCCCTGGGCGTTTTCCACCGTGGTCACGGGTGCCTCGGCATCAGTGCCGATATACTTGTTGTCGGTGCCCGTGGTAGTGACGCAGGCAGCTCCCTTGTTTGTGAGCTCGTTGATCTTGTAGTTAGCGTTACCGTTTTCGACTTTGCAGCCCTCGCTAAAGGCATAGCCATCAATCACACGACCAACGTAGGGATTGTCGTACTGCCGGAAGTTGCCCGTTCCAAGACCCTGAGACTTGTCGCTGGTTCCAGCGCGCCAAGACGTCCCTGACATATTGCGGAAGATCACACCGCCGCCCGCAATGGCACCAACGTAACCGCCGATGGGAACAAGATGTGGCTTAGTTCCGCCACCAGCAACCGTAAAGCCGGTTGTGGAGTTATCGGGCGTTGTCCCATTCACGGCCACACCGTCGATAATGTTATCGCCGCCAAGGATGCAGCCGATAACGCCACCGAAGAACGACGTCGGAACACCGTCGGCATCCTTGGCAGAATAAGTAATAGTCGCCGACGCGTTCACATAGCGAATATTCAGATCGCGCACCACGCTGCCGTAACTATAGGGAATAAGGCCGCGAAGCGAACCCTCGTTATTCTCTATCTTGATGGTTGCCTTTTTATCACCTTTAGGGTTGCCAACGATGACGCCACGGAACGGGTTGGCTTTGTTGCCAAAACCGCCAAACGATGCGCCGTCGAGGGTGATCGTATTACCCCCGGTAGGTTCAATACTGTAGTACGCGCTTTGGATATAGCGGTGCATCATCTCGTCGGAAAGTGTGGCCGAAGGATCTGTGGTGTCGCCGGTCTTCTTTTCCCACTTCTTCCCAGTGTCTTTCGCCTGCTTATAGACGTACGTAACCTCATTGTCGGTTTTATTGTCGCTGCGGCGAGTACAGAGCGTACTCTGGTTGACGGCAATGGTGACCTCCCAACCGTCGAGCGCAGTTTGGTTGTTGATGTAGTTGGCGATGGCGTTCATCTCAGTCGCGTCCTTAACGGCATACGGATCGCCATATGTGCCGCATCCCTCTACCAGCTTTGGAATGCGCTGGTTGACTTTAATTTCATGATATTGGACGCCGCTCTCGGTGGCCTTTCCCTTATAAACATAAGGAAGATAGCCACCAAACCAAGGCCTGACGTCACCGTCCTTCTTACCATCAACCGTCACATAGCCGCTCACGGCACCATACGTCGCTTCGTCGTAATACCAAAGCTGCTTGCCCGGGTACTCCGTACTCCCATCAATCTCAGATCCGTATGTCACCTTGCCTGCATCGGCATCGGCATCGGCCTTAGTAAAGGTGTAGTCCGCAGAGCCCGTGCTCGTGCTTCCGTAGCCAAAACTCTCCAGCAGGCTCGCATGGGTGAAGATCGTTTTGTTCTTTTGGCTGGGCAAGCTGATTTGCTCAAACTTTGCCGTCACCTGATCGGCCTCACTGCCTACACCAAGCTTTCCGAACAGCGACGTAGCCGCCTTGGTGTCACTCGTGTACCCAGTAGTCTTGATATTCTTCGCGTTCAGGCTCACGTACTTCTGCATCTCGTTGATGAGCAGAGGCATATAGGCGTTAGCATCCGTGGCGCTGTTGGCGCCGTCGACAATCAGATTGTTGAGCGTAAGACCATCAATTGAGATCTTTCTAATCTTGGTGCCATTGCCGTCGCTGGACCCATACACGTAGCGGCACACGAGCGCGCCCGAAGAGCTTCCGCTTGCTCCATCAGTGTCTTCAGAGCTCTTTCCGTCATTAATAACGGGCCCAACAGTACCACGCAAAGTGACGTTTTTTACTGTGAGATCGCCGTTTGCCACCGTTCGAAAAAGACCGCAGTGCATGTTCTCGTGCTGGGTAGCATCGGAATTTAGCTTGTTGCCATTCTGCTCGGCCTTGATCTTGGAGTAACAGAAGGTAATGGTCGCATTCTCAACCGTCACCTCTCCGCTCGGCTGAGTGGGATAATAGCTGTAGCCGGCCAAATCGATTGTACCCGTTATGGTTATGGAATCATCGAGCCCTGTCGTGCCATTGGGAACGATTGTCGAACGAATACCTTCGGGAGCATAACGGTAAGCAGACCATAAGAGCAGCTTTTCCGCTGTATCGATTTGACTGCCACTAAAGCCGCCTTCACAATTCTTAGAGGCTATGTCGAGGTTGTAGAAGTAGCGGGTATTGCCGTTCGTATTCTGGCTTCGACCGAAAGACGAGCGATTATGGTAGCTGTTGTCTTTTGTGGAATCGCCGTCCATGTCCAGCTTGTTTTTCTGTGTGTGTAGCGAAACGACCGTGTTCCAGTCGGCGTCCATGAGCTTGCTGCCGTTGTTTGGTTTTACACCGCTGCCAACCCATTCATCGAAGGACGTTACGCCCGACGCAACGATGGCCCCCTCGCCGGTGGGCACCCTATAGGCGGTATCCCAATAAGCCCTGTCCTCCAAGTACAGGCCTAGGTAGCTCTCGACGCCATATGTCGTCTTATCATCCACCTTGCAGCCGCGGCAAACTAGAACGCCGAGCGTCTGAGCGGCGCCCGCATTAATGGTTGTGCCCGAGAGATCGATGGCATAGTTGTTGATAATCCAGTGGCCGCTCGCGGCGTATACAAGACCACCGAGTTCCTTGGAATCATCCGCAGTCGCGGTTATAGAAGCGTTGGTCGTTTTCAGAGCATAAGAGTTTTCATTCTTGTTAATGCTCTCATCTCCGATAGTTACGACCGCGTTGCCCCAGCTATAACCCAAGAAACCACCCGTGCCATTGAGCTTATCGCCGTTCCTGCCGACTTTCATTTCGAATGAATTGAACGAAAGGCCCGAAATGTTCACGTACTTATCAGCTGAGTTGGCTATTGTCCCTGCATTGTAGGTACTCTGTGCGATGCAGCCGATAAGACCACCGACTTGGGCAATCTTGCCGCCGGCGCAATCGCCAGTTTCGATTGATCCGGCGACTTCGAGGCCCGCAACATTGAATGACGAGCCATAATCGCCCGCATAACCAATGGCGCCGCCAATGCGACTATTGCCGTTAAGCGTTTTAGTTGCAGCGATGGTCGCTTGAGCCTTGCTGTTATCCTTAAACGCAACCGTAGAAGCCGCCAGCACGCTGCCCGCAATACCGCCAATGTTCACGTCATTGGCAAACGTATCATCGCACGCGATATTCGTTTTGCACGTTACGCCAGACAATGACAGGTTGCCGACGATGGCACACGCAAGCGACCCGGCATCGATAGCCGAACCGTTATCGAACTTCATGGAGCCAGCGATTGTGACGTTGGAGATGGTTGCACCGTTGACGGCCGCGAACAAGCCCAAGCGGCCGTGGCGGTAGATTTTGCCGTTGCCGTTGCTCGTGTTATTGCCGTCGAGCACGTCTTCACCACGCTTGCCGTACGCCTCGCCGACGGCAAGATTGATTGTGCCGCCACCGTTCAACGTTCCCGAGAAAACTTGCGAGCCGTCTGCACGATCCTGCGTGAAACCCGTCAGGCCCGTGCCCTTGAGATCAATAGTGCCGTTCACCGTAATGGTCGAGGACTGCAAGCCGTTAAGGTTGTTTTCGGTAACGCCGTCAACCATCGAGTAGTAGCCGTTGGTTTGCCAGGTAATCGCAAGCTTGGCGAAATCCTCAGCTGTGGTTAGGGCGCAGGCACCGTTAGCTGCCGTCAGCGAATCCGGCAAGGTCAACTTATGAGTGTCCACATCAAGCTTAATGAAGTCGCCGCCCAGACGAACAACTTCACCGTAGGTCGCGATGTCGTCCGTCTTTGAGGCTGAGTTGCTACGCTTGAAGGTCCAGACCGCAGCGCCCTTGTCTCCCAGATCACCATTAGAGCCATTGCCGGCAGCGAAGATCAGCGCGTTGTGGTTCTCGTATACGAGCTGACCCGTCGTGGCGTTCTCGGCAAAACTTGCGCCCGACAGATCCGTGATGCCGCTGAATTTGATTACAGCATTCCACGCGGATCCCGCAATTCCCGCGGCACGGTTGCTTTGCGCCTTACCGATAGGATTGTCGCTTGTAAGTTTGAAATCTCGCACGTCAAGGACATTGCGCGTATCGACAACGCCCACGGCGCCACCGAACTTTCCGGTACCCGTTCGCGCCGAAGCATCTCCCTTGCACGCAACCGTCACGCCGTTGAAGACAACGGCAACGGGCTGCGAGTTAGGATTTGCGCTATCGCCAACATAGCCAACAACGCCGCCTGCGTCGGACAACTTGCTCGCAAGGTCAAACTCAATTGAGCACGTATTCTTATTATCTGCATCCTTTTCAACAACAAAGGCGCGCAAAGCGCCGTCGTCGTCCGTTTTCGTCGCGAACACCTTGCCGACAAGGCCGCCGTAGCTGCCGTTGACACTAACATCTTCTGGTAAGGCGAGTTTGCTCTTATACGTCCCGCCTTGCACCACGATGTCTCCATTAGAGATATCGGCCATGCCAAAAAGAGCGCCGGCGCGCTGCGACGCACCAAGAGTCACAAGGTCGCCCAGGTCGAACATATTGGACGTAACGGCAAATCCTTGCGCAAAGCTCACGTCGCCGATAACGCCACCAGAGCAAGCGCTGTTCTCGTCGCCAATATTTAGAGGACACCCAATCTGCTTATTATCCGCGCCCAGTGTGAGCACGGTCGCTTTACCAATAAAACCGCCGCTGGCAGTTGTGCCCTTGACGGTGAGCGCGTGTAGGTCGAGAGCTTTCGCGACGTTGACCATGGCACCCGTGCTCGAGCCAACGAGTCCTACAACGCCACCGGCGGAGCCGTTCGTAGACTGGACGGTGGCGGTGGGAACGTTTGCCAGAGTGCCAATGCTCAGGGTCGCACCGTCCTTGACTTCGCCTACGAGCAGGCCAGCGTTGCCAGAGCTCGTTTTGACGGCTCCGCCTGAGGTCAGATCGTTGGGGAACGTGACGGACTCAACCGTCAAGCTCCCGCTCTCGACCGTGTTGGCAATCAAGCCAATGTTGCCCGTCGCATTCGCGTTGAGATTCTTTCGAGAATCGGCGAGGCTATAGGTAACGTTCGCAGCAAGGTCGCCCGTCGTCGCACCCAGGAGGGGTGCCGTCAAGGCGGAAGTCGCATCCTTCACATCAACGTTCACGGGTTCCACGATGTCAACCGACGCGATGAGTGTCTTGCTCTCTTCGCCGTTTTCCGCACCGCTGACCTTCGAAGCGATCATCGGTGCGCTATAGCTAGTCGCGCCTACCCACTTTATCCTGACCGTTTTGTTTTGGTCAGACAGCTTGAGGTTATTAAAAACCGTCCGATCAGTCGTAAGCTCGACGGGACTATCAACGTCCCTATAGATCCTGCCTTCAAACGGACATTCATCACTGCCAAGACCCTGGAAAGACATGCCGTTATTAGCCGACTCGGTGAGCTTCGCATCGCCCGTGATGATAACCTTGATCTGCGCATCATAGTAAAGCGAAGCGTCGGCGTTAGACAGGACGGCGAACGCCTCCGACGACTTGACATCGAGGCTTCGGATTCCGCTCTCGTCGTCTTTGCGCACGATGCTTTCCGCGCCGTTCTTCTCGAGCAGCTCGACGAGCTTATTCAAATCCGTGATCGTCGCACCCGCCTGGGCATCAGCGTCCTCCGAAGTCGCATCATCGGCATCTTGCTCGGCGTCGTCAGCGGCGGCATCGTCAGCGGCATCGTCGCCTTCCGTCTGGTCGCCCGTGGAATCGGAACCAGTGGCGCTATCGGTGGTATCGCCTGCTGCAGCGTCATCCTTCACCGCGTCATCCCCAGCACTGTCGCTGTCGGCGCCGGCATCACTCGACCCAGACCCGATCGTGACATCGCCGTTGGTCTCGCCGCTCTCGGCAGTATCCAACGCCTTCGCAGATGCGGCAGCAATCTCGTTCGAGATGTTCTGCCAGCCTGCCGCCACAGCAGCCACCGTGGGCGAGCATGCTTGGAGCACCATGACCACCGTCATGAACTCTGCGAATATGCGCTTTGCCGTTCTCATCGATTCCGTACCTCTTATCCTAAAACTCCGCTTCCAGAGTTATCGAGTCTCCGTCGCGCCCGTCAGAGTAGTTCCGCTCACGCTAATGTCCAGGTCGCCCCAGCCACCGGGCGTTTTGCCGTCCGCTCGGTAAAAGTTGACGACCATCGAACCCGGCTCCATGGTGAACGTAGCCTTGCGAGCTGCAGCATCCACCGTCGCGCTATGGTTGGTCTCAAAGAACGGGTCGATCTCCACGTTCTCCCCCCACGTGAGCGTGACGTTTGCCAGTGCGCCCGTAACCGTCACGCGGTAGTTGTATGCAGCGTAATCAGCAAACTTGCCAGCCTCATCGACCAGCGCGCCCTCAACCGCAGCGGTCTTGACCTCGGCCCTCTTTGACGGCACGACTTTCGCCGCCAGACAGGCTAGCTCGGTGCCGGGGCTCTTCTCCGATACGACCGTGGCCTTAATCACAAAGTATGCTTGTCCCAACTTAGCCTCGGGGAAGGTCACGGTGTAGTCGTTCTTGGTAGGTTGATTCTCCGGAAGCGTGACGCTGCTACCGGGCTGGGGCGCATAGCTCCACGTGGCGCCATCGAGCCCGTGCCCCTCGACCGTCAAGGTGTATGTCACATTTTTGTCGTTGCAGAAGTTGCTGTTGCCCAGCAAGTAGTTGTAGATGCTAAAGGTAAAGTTGCACTGCCCGTTGTTGGGATACACCGTAACGGAGCGCTGGGCACGGGCGAGCTCGTCGGGGCTAGGCGCACTCATATAGCCCGTGAGCAAATCGCTTGCAAATAGGCTCTGCGCAGTGCCCGTTGCGGCGACGGACTTTAGAAATCCGTTGGCGGTGTAGGCGGAATAGGTAAAGTAGCCACCCGTCACGAGCGCCACGGCGCAAATAAGTGCGATTGCCGCCACAACCAGCTTGTTCTTGACTAGGCTCTTGCTTTTTGCCAGCTGCTCGCGCTCGGCATCCTGCTGTTTCTCTTGCTTCTCCATGTGCGCCCCCTCTCCTACTTGCCGCTCGTGTTGCGCGCGATCAGGTAAATCACGTCGGTCTCTTTGGCGCTCTCGTCCCACGAAAGCTTGATGATAAAGTTAAGCGTGTCATTGCCAGTCGAGTTGTCGAGTGTCTTAGCGTTGAGGTCGCCTTTGCCGAATTTCTTGTATCGGTAGAGCGGGCGCGCGTTGCGCTGGACGTTTTGATAGTCCTTGAATGTAGGGTCGCTTGCGCCCTCGCCCGGCACGGCTGCCAGACCGTCGTTCTCCTTGTTGATATATTCGAAGCTCGTCAGCAGGTTCTCTCCGGTTGCTTTCCAGCTATAAGATTTGCCGTCTGCGGTACCGCTCACGTCGGGCGTCTGGAGCGCAGACGTGTTCTCGGCTCTGTACAGCTCAATAGTGAGACCCGTAATGTTGGTCGTATTCGCGAGTTGCAGCTCAAAACCGTCACCGCCCGTCTGCACGCAAAACGGGCGCTTGAGCGTCACCGTGTTGCCGGTCTTGGTATCGCCGTATTCGGGGTTGTAGCTCAGGTCGACCTGCTCTGTTGCCGTAGCGTTGGGGCCCAGCACTTTGAGCTCCGCCGGCTCCTTGATCTTGCCAACGGTGGAGCCGCGATTGGCATCGACGAACCATCCGAGCGTCAATCCCAGCAACACGAGAAGCACGGCCACCAGACCCACGATGGCCAGGGATTCGCGACGGTGGTCGCTCACCCAAGCCTTGATGCGCTCGATGCGGCCAGCCGGACGCGCTTCGCCGTGCGAGCCGAACCCGTTGCCGCCGGGGTTTGCCGCTCCTTCGTTGTGTTTGATATCGCCCTGCTCGCGGGCATTAAGCTGCTCGTCCATTTATTTATCCGTCTCCTTGGCGGTGAAGCGCACGCGAATGTACTTGACGTTCTTGCCGATAATCTCGTCGGCGTTGTTGTAGTAGCTGGCGCAGGTTTCCACATCCGCAGAGGACATGCCGGCTCCGACAGGCGGAACCGCGCTAGGCGCCTGACCTGGCACGCTCGTGCTATCGGCGCGGAAATAGCGCGCGTGGTTATTGTTGATGTCGCCGACGAGGGCAGTGTAACCGGCGTCTGTGCTTGCAAAAAGGTTGCCGCCGTAGCCGGCATTACCCGTGCGAACATAGCTCTTAAACTGCTCCGGCCAAATCCAGTAGAGGGTTTTGGGTACGGTTCTTGTCGTGCTATTTGAGTCCGCAGCGTAAAAGCTCGACTTTGGGATGGTAAAGCTCTGCGTAATGACGGTGACGCTGGCCCCGTCCTGGGTCACCGTGGTGGTCGTGGGGACCAGCGGATTCGAGTAAAAGCCAGAGGCATCTTTGCCCTGAAAAACCAGGATATGACCGCGCACCAAATCTTTAAGCGAGTTGATGATCTCTTCGTTTTTCGATGCATCCGCAGCAGTGCCGCCCGTGCCCGCAACGCTCGTCTGAACAGAAATTTCCCAGGTCATCTCCACCGTGATATCGTGCAGGTCATTGCAGAGCGGCCTGACGTTGAGCTGGAGCTGGCCGGCCGACCCCGGAGAGAGACCGCCATCGGTGCTCATGTTATTGAGGTTGAAAAGATTGTTCACGGCAAGGCTTGTACTGTCCGACGCGTAGTTGTCCTGAGTGTCGTACTTACCCGCCGTGCCGCCCTGCGTTCCCGAGAGCACAAACCGCGGGCCCTTCGCCGCGATCGTGCTCCCCGTGGCACTCACTCGGTTATTCGCGGCAAACCAGGCCAGGCATGCAAAGATGGCAACGATGGAGGCCAGCACAAACAGACCGCTCACCAGGAAATCCTTCCAGAAATCCTTGAGGGTCCGCACGTGCTCGTCGGCAGCTTGGCGGTACTCGGCCGCCGTCTTGTGCTGCTGGAGCTCGCTATGTCGGTCCATGCCACTCATCGTTTACGTTTGCCCTGCTAGCGGGCGTGCCATCCTTTCCGCTCGGTCGCGTTTATCCGTTGTTCGCAGGTAGAGAATTCAGGCAGAATACAACACCATACGATAAGGTAAAAGAATAGCATTGACCTGCGGTTTGCTCCACAGCGCAAGCCTTAATGATGTCTTAAAGATTACGAATAGCAGCTTCTTCCATATGCCAAGGACATGGTGCAAACAAACCTGACCACTTGCACCAATCCGCAGCACCGGGCAGCGGGCACACGGCGTGCCGCCCCTTAACACCCCAACGCGCGCACGGGTATCACGTAGATACCGTCCTCGACCTCGCGGGCGTACTCACCCACCCCCACAATCACGGCCATAAACTCCGGTTCGCGTGTGCGTGAACGAGGATTTCCACAGACCTTCTTGCGAACGCGCTTGAGGCTCTCAACGCCGGCGCTCGCCTTATCTTCGCTCACCTTAATCTCAAAGGCGGCCCACCGTCCATCGGCTAGCTGCACGATGGCATCGCATTCAAGGCCCGAATCGTCGCGATAATAGCGCACGGGCGTGCTATCCAGCAGGTCGAGCGAACGTGCGTAGACCGAAAGATCGCGTATGACCAAATTCTCAAACACCAGACCAAATGTCTGCCAGTCGGCAAGCAGCGCCTGCAAGGACATACCTAGCAAGGCGCAAGCAAGGCTCGGATCTGCCAGATAGCGCTTGGGCTTGACGGTAAAGCGTCGTTTGTCGCGCGCGGCGGGAACCCAACCGGGGACCTCCTCGAGAATGAACATGCCTTTGAGGGCATCCAGGTACCTGCGCACCTTGGTCTCGTCGGCAAACGCTGCGGGTTCCCCCTCGGCACCGAACATATCCATAAGAATCGTTTTATACGTGGTCGCCTGTCCCAGATTGCGCGCGATCGATGCGGAGACTCGACGAGCAATATCGGGGTCGAGACCAACCGCCGGGAAGCTGCTCGAAAACGTAGTGTTGAGATATTCGCGAGCGATGAGCTGGGCGTCAGCCGAAACCATATCGATCGCCTCGGGCCAGCCGCCGCGGCAGGCGGCTTCGACAAGCCCCGGTGTATCGCCATTGCACCGACAGGGCTCAAAACGATGCTCAAACAAGCCCGCCAGGCTCACCTTGCCGCTGGACTCACCTGTCTCGGCAAGCGTCATGGGGTACATGCGGACGCGGCCGATGCGGCCGGCTCCACTATGCGCGGGTGCCTCCGTCTTTGAGCCAAACGCAGGCGTGGCGGAACCCGTGAGGATATAGGCGCCGCGCGTGCCCCGGGTGCGGTCAACCTCGTGTCTAACGTAGTCCCAAATCTGGGGAACTCGCTGCCACTCATCGATAATATGCGGACGGTCTCCCAGCAACATCATCGCCGGGTCGGCACGCGCGAGGTCGAGATTCTCGTCGACATACGAGGCGGACGCCCCGTGCTCAAGCGCGGCCCACGTCTTGCCGCACCACTTGGTGCCCGCAATCTCGACCGCGCCAAAGACGCGAAGGTAGCGTTCGATTTGCGCATCCACGATACGCGGGATGTATCCGTCCCGATGTAGCCTTTCGCCCGCCATGAGCCACCCCCGCAGATTTCCAGTTCCCGCTTTCTGATTCCTCTATTCCACTGTAGCAAATTCGGATTTTCGGGTGGTTGCGATTCGGATTTTCATGTTCTAAGGAGTCGGATTTTCTGGTGCATGAAATTCGGATTTTCTGAACCCGCTGGTCAGGGGCGCCCTCATTGGCAAAAAAGGCGGGGAGCGCCGATACGGCACTCCCCGCCCACTCAATACGCGATAGCTTTCTTACTTAGAGCTCGTTGGCCGCGTGATACGCCGTGCGAATGGCGCTCGCAATGTCGGCGGTGCGCTCGCCCGAGCAGTCGCCCACGCAGGTCACGGGCACCGTCACGCCATCCAGGTCAAACGCGTTGGCCTTGGAGCCCACGGCCATCACCACGTAATCGCAGGCGATCTTCACCGGCTCCTCGGGGCCGTCCTCGGTGGTGTGCACGGCCTCCACGCCCTCGTCGGTAACGGCGGTCAGGCGGGTCTTAACGTGCTGTTCCACGTTGTGGGCGGCGAAGTCACTCATGATCAGCGGCAGAATGGTCTCGGACTCGCCCGCGGCAATCTTGTCGAGCATCTCCACGATCGCCACCTCGCAGCCGTGCTGCAGCAGGTACTCGGCAGTCTCGGTGCCCACCAGGCCGCCGCCGATAACGGCGACGCGGCCCGTAAGCTCCGCCTTGCCGGCCAGCACGTCCCAGCTCGAGACGACCTTCTCCGAGTCAGCGCCCGGAACGGGGATGACCACGTCGTGCGCACCCACAGCCACAATCGCGGCGTCGGCGGCGTTGAGATCCTCGGCCGTAGCGGCATGGTTGAGCTCGACCTTCACGCCCAGGCCGGGCAGAATCTTCTCGTAATACTCGACCGAACGCATGATCTCGTCCTTGCGCGGGGGCGCAGCCGCCAGCACAATCTGGCCGCCCAGGTGATCGCTCGCCTCGTAGACGGTCACGTCGTAGCCGCGCTTGGCCGCCACGCGCGCGGCCTCCAGGCCGGCGATGCCGCCGCCCACCACGGCGATCTTCTTGTCGCCCTCGCCCGGCTTAATGGCGATAGTAGCCTCGTCGCCGTTCTCGGCATTGAGCACGCACGAGATGTACTGGCGGTTTTGAATCGCGTCGACGCAGCCCTTGTTGCAGTTGAGGCACTCGCGAATGGGCTCACCCGTGGCGGCCTTCAGCGCAATGTCGGGGTCGCACATGAGCGAGCGGCCATAGGCGATGATGTCGGCCGCGCCGTCTTCCAGGATCTTCTCGCCGGCCTCGACCGAGACCACACGGCCGACGGTTGCCACCGGCACGGAGACCAGGGCCTTGACGCGCTCGGCCACGGACAGCGTCCAGTTGTAGGGCATGGCGCCCATGGGCGGAATAGTGTCGCCCATGTTGCCGGTGTGGTTTGCCTGCGCCACCTGAATCATGTCGATGCCGGCGCCCTCGAGCAGCTTGGCGAACTCGCAGGCCTCATCGGGCAGCAGACCGCCCTTGCCGCGCGGCGTGCCGTCGGGGTTCTCCATGATCACGGGGAGCTTGTACTCCACCATCAGCTGCGGCGCGGCTTCCTTAATGGCGGCGACGACCTCCAGCGCATAACGGACGCGGTTCTCGAACGAGCCGCCGTACTCGTCGGTGCGCTTGTTGAGGATGGCCGAGCACAGCGAACCCACCAGGCGGTCGCCGTGGACCTCGATGGCGTCGATCCCGGCCTGCTGTGCGCGAGCGGCCGAGGCAGCGATGGCCTCCTTGATCTGGGTGAGTTGCTCCACGGTGGCCTCGTTCACAAAGTGCTGCATGTCGTGGTGCAGCTTGGCGTAGGCCTGCTTGCGAATCTCGTTGGACTCGGCCATCTTGGCGGCAAAGGCCTCCTCGTCGCCGGCGGCCTTGGCCTCCTGCGCAGCTTTCGCAGCGGCCATGGAACCCATGACCATGCGGCCGACACCGGGCACGTCGTACTCGGGATGGAACAGCTGCAGCGCGACCTTGGCACCGTGCTTGTGGACGGCGTCGGCCAGCGCCTTAAACGTGGGGATCTGGGCATCGGTCGCCAGCTTGGGCGTGGGGCTCGCGGTCATAACGGGAGCGACGTCGCCGATGACGATGTAGCTCACGCCGCCACGGGCCAGGCGCTCGTAAAAAGCCAGGCTGCGCTCGCCAATGGAACCGTCGCGCTCCTCGTAGCCGGTGGTGAGCGGCGGGAACATAATGCGGTTCTTGAGCTCAAGGGGGCCAACCGTAATGGGCTGGAGCAGCTTAGTGGCAGGTGCGGTCATGGACATTCCTCTCTTGTAGGCGCGGCGGCGATGTTGCCGCGTAGTTGTCTAGAGGATATGGCATGGGAGCACAGTGGCGCAACGGAAATCGGCAGACAGCAGGTAGCGGCAGGTGGATGGGGCGGGGCCGGCTGCCGGTTTGTCTCGATCTGTAACAGTAAGACCCTATTTTGCCGAGCAACTGTTACAGATCGAGACAAACCGAAACCGTCCCGGCGGAAAATCTCAATCTGTAACATCTACAGGCCAAAAACGACCCTAGATGTTACAGATCGAGACATTCCTCTCGACCCATCCTCAACAATCTAGATCTGTAACATCTGGACCCACTTTTGCCCCTTTACTGTTACAGATCGAGACAAACCAATCTAGCCTGCCGAAAGATCTAGATCTGTAACGGTTACTCGGCAAAATGGGCCCCAGATGTTACAAATCAAGACAAACGGGACCCGCCTGCAAGAAAATCTCAATCTGTAACAACAACTCGGCAAAATCCGTCCCTCATGTTACAGATTTAGACAAACCGTCCAGGCGGGGACTCAACATCTCAATCTGTAACACCTAGCCGCCCAAATCGGGTCTAGATGTTACAGATCGAGATTTTGTTTGAGAGGCCGAGAATTGGACCGAAAATACGGTCCCGGAATAACAAAAAAGCTCGCCGGCTAGGCCGACGAGCTGCAATTTCTTGGTCGCGGGGGCAGGATTTGAACCTACGACCTCCGGGTTATGAGCCCGGCGAGCTACCAGACTGCTCCACCCCGCAATGTCTGGGCGCCTCATGTGCGCAAGAAAGAATCTTACGCGGGAGTTCGGTAAACGGCAAGGAAAATCTCGTAGAGCATAATTCCTTCATATTTAAATTCCTCAGCCCATATCACCGTCAACGAATCGCAGTCGAGCGCCGTCGGCGACGCGTATACAATGGTGCGCGTCCTTTTACGCCGACACCTGGAGTAGACATGCTGCTCGCTATCGATATGGGAAACACGCAGACGGCCATGGGCCTGTTTGACGGAGACGAGCTGGTGCAGTCATGGCGCATGCCCACCGACCGCTCCTATACCGCCGACGAGATCCACGTGCGCCTGATGGGCTTCTTTAAGATGTACGACCTCTCGCTCAACGCGGTCGATGCGATTGCCTTTGCCGGCGTGGTGCCGCAGCTCTCGCGCGAGTGGCACGCCGTGGCCGACCGCATCGCGGCAGACGCCATCGTCATTGGGCCACAGACGGCCGCGGTGACCAAGCTGCGGGCGGCGCGTCCCCAGGCCGTTGGTGCCGACCGCATCGCCAACGCCGTCGCTGCCGAGACCTTCTACGGCGCCCCGGCGATCGTGGTGGACTTTGGCACCGCAACCAATATCGACGTCATCGACGAGGACGGCTATTACATTGGCGGAGCGATTGCGCCGGGCATCCGCATTTCGATGGACGCGCTCGCCGCCCGAGCCGCCAAGCTCGCCAGCGTTCCGCTTGAGGCACCCGAGCACGTCATCGGCCGCGATACCGAGGAGTGCATCAAAGTCGGCGCCGTAACGGGCGCCGCAGCCATGGCCGAGGGCCTGGTCGCCCGCATGAAGCGCGAGCTGGGGCGCGAGGACGCCACCGTTATCGCCACAGGCGGTCTCGCCAGCATTGTCGCCGATTCGACCGATGCCTTCGACGTGGTCGACGGGCAACTCACCATCAAGGGCATCTGCGAAATCTACCGCCGCATGCAGGAGCTGGGATAGAGTAAACGCCAGGTCGCAGCAACCAGCCTCCAATCCTATTCCTCAAAATCGAAAATTTTTCAGTTTTGAGGAATAGGATTTTTTGCTAAGCCTCGCCGCACAACCACCTCGCCAGGTCCACGATCTGCACCCCATCGCGATCCGTGGCCTCGTGATGTGTGCGGGCAAGAATCATCTTGGGATACGCATCGCCAATGCTCAGCAGTGGCGAAATCTCGCGTTCAAACGTCTTATCCGAGCTGATGTCGTCGCTCACCTGAATGTAGAGCTTCTCGCTTCGCTTGATTGCTACAAAGTCTATTTCCTTTTTATAGAGCACACCGACGTATACCTCGTATCCGCGGCGCAGCAGCTCGATGGCCGCCATGTTCTCGTATACGCGTCCCCAATCCATATCACGTGTACCAAGCAGTGCGTATTTGAACGCGTGGTCTGCCAGGTAATACTTCTCGCCGCTCTTAAGGTATTTTTTGCCGCGAATGTCGTACCGACGAACTTTATAGAAGGCAAACGCATCGCACAGGTACCCCATGTACGTGCCGACCGTCTTGTTCGTAATCTTTAGCCCATCCGCATTCAAAACATCTGTAATGTTGCGTGCCGACGTTATGTTGGAGACGTTGTCCATCATGTAATCGGCAATGCGCAGCAGTGCCGATTCGTTTCTCACGTTATGCCGCTGCACGATATCCCTCACGATGAGCGTTTTGAAGACATTGGAGAGATATTGGTAGCGCTGCTCCTGCAGTGGATAAGGGTAAGAGCCGGACATACCGCCGGTTCTCGCGTACTCATCGAAGTCGCGATCGACCTCGCCCTCGTCACTATAAAAGCGATACTCCTCAAACGAGAATGGGAAAACCTCGATCTCGAACGTGCGCCCCGTAAAGAGCGTCGACAGATCGCTCGACAGCAAAAAGGCGTTCGATCCGGTGATGAAGATGTCGTACTGCTCGGATGCATGGAGGCTGTTGATCGCGCGTTCAAAGCCGTCGCACATCTGAACCTCGTCGATAAGCAGGAAGTTTTGCTTGTCGGACACTCGATGCTCTTTCACATAGGCGAGCAGGGCATGATATTCGAGCAGGCCCTCGAACTCGTCGAGGTTGTAATTGATATGGATGACATTCGAATTGGACAGATTTGCCTCCACGTAATCGCGGAGGGCCTCGAGCAATTTTGACTTACCGCTACGGCGAATGCCCGTTATGACCTTGATGTCCGGTACGCCAATAAGGCTCGTCAACGTGTCCATATATGACGTTCTATTGATGAGTTTCATCGGTGCCTCCCTGCGGTCTTCTATCGCTATTCCTCAAAAACGAAAATTATTCAGTTTTGAGGAATAGACTCTGCAACGAATATACCTCGTTAAAGGCCGAGCTGGCTTAATTCTATTCCTCAAAATCGAAAGATTTTCAGTTTTGAGGAATAGGGTGCTGACAACCCATTCCCCAGACAACAAGACCCTCCCCAGCACAGGCCGAAGAGGGCTTCGTTGTCATCGCTATCTTTGAGCGCGGGCACCTCGCGTTACAGTCCGCGAATCCGTACGGCCTCGGGCGGAAACTCCTGCTCGCCGGCATCGGTCTTGATGGTCGCGCGGCCCCAGATGTCCAGGCCCGCAAACACACCGACCGCAAGCGGCAAGCCGTTGGGCGACACCGCCGCGACCTGACGACCCAACAGTGGCACCATGTCAAAGTACTCGCCCAGCACCGGAGCCAGCGGGCCGGCAGCGCCCTGTGGTGTGTTGGCGGCAACCGCCCAGGTGTCCACGCGGACCAGCACGGCGGCGGCCAATGCCTCGATCAGCGCCTCATCTGCCATATCCACACCAAGCTCACCCAGTGCCGAACGCTCAATATCCACCGTCACCGCGGCAAACATGCCCGCGGCACCGGCACCGCCGTTGACGGCGACGCGCGCGAGCGACGTCTCAAACGCAGGCGCGCCGCACACGATGCCACTCGGCCACTGGATGCCCACCTTGCCGGCAAGCCCCAGGCCCGGCGTTGCGGCCGTGCCCGCGAGCGCGTCCATCATGCCCATTGCGGCCACAAACGGCAGACCGTGGAAGGCGTGCATGTTCACATCGGGGCGCACGACCAGCGAAAACGTCAGCGATGCATCGCCCGCGCTCCACGCGCACCGGCCCGCGGACGCACCCTCGCGGCCCGCGTCACGCGCCGCGTCGAGCTCGGTACCGGCGGCAACAGCATTCATCTCAATCATCTACATACGCCCCAATTCGCCCACGATATGGCCCACGCGGTCCTCGGGCTCCTTGACCTCGACACCGTTGTAGCGGAAGAACCGCGCCGGGTCGTGCATCAGGTCCTCGAGCGGCACCAGCACAAAGTCGCGCTCGCCGATCAGCGGATGCGGCAGGCGCAGCTTCTTGCCGCCGTGGGTCTCGCCGTCCATCCACAGCAGGTCCAGGTCGATGGTGCGCGGGCCGTTTGCCTTGGCCTTTTTGGAGCGGTCGCGGCCCAGCTCGGCCTCGATCTTCATGAGCTCGTCGAGCAGCACCAGCGGCGCCAACTCGGTCTTGATCTCGATGACGGCGTTGGCAAACGCGTCCTGGCGCGTCTCGTAGGCCGGCTCGCTCTCGTAGATCTTGGAGGAGTTGGACACGCAGGTAAGTGGAATCTCGGCGATCATGTCGCGTGCGGCGCGGATGTTGTCGCAGCGATGCCCCAGGTTGGAACCCACGGCCACAAACGCGCGGCGCGGCTGCGGCTTGGCGACAGCCCAGTACCCGTTCAGGAACTGCGCAAAGCCCGCAACGTCATGCACGCGCACGATGTTGGCGCCGGCCTGGATGGCGCCCAGGCACACACCAAACGTGGCGGCATCGCGCGCGGCGGCATCGGTCACGCCCGAGACGGCGCCCACAAAGCGCTTGCGCGACACGGCGCACATGAGCGGATAGCCCAGCGACGCCATCTTAGCGGTCTCGCGCTGGATGACGATATCCTCGTTGGCCGTCTTGCCAAAGCCCGGACCGGGATCGATGCAGATGCGGTCGCGCGACACGCCGGCATGGATGAGCGCGCGGGCCTGGTCGGACAGAAAGCCCATGACGCGGCGCATGATGGGCGCCGAATCGGGCAGGGTAAAGCGGCGGAGCTGCGAGGTGGGCACATAGGCTTCCTCACGGCGGGCACTGCGGCGCATCATGGCGGCCAGGTGGTCGCTGGGCTCTGGTGCGACTTCGGTAGCTGCGGGCACGGCCTCGGGCGCAACGGCAGCAGGGGCAGCCTGCTCGGTAGCCGGCGTCTCTGACTCGGCAACAGGCTCGGGCGTGGGCTCTGATTCGCCAAACGGCAGCGAGGGCTGTACCACACCGCCCGGAAGCTTGGTCTCAACCTTGGACTCGCCCAGCAACTTGCCGCGACGGCGACGAGCGGGCTTCTCGGCCTCGCGCGCGGCCTCGGCGGCCGCTTCGCGTGCCTTCTCGGCAACAAACGCCGCGGCCGAAGTATCGAGCTGCACCGTCGCGTGCGTGCGGGCGGGTGCGGCGACCTCGCCGGCGTGCATTACGATAACGCCGCAGGTGCTCGTCTTAACGAACTCGACCATCTTGGGGTCGGTGAAGCCCGTTACATCGTTGACAATCGAAGCACCGCAGCGCACCGCCGCCTTGGCAACCGCCACATGACGCGTATCGATCGAGACGATAGCGCCCTCTTTGGCGAGCGCGCGCACGACGGGCAGCACGCGACGCGCCTCCTCGTCGGGGTTGACCGGGGTAAAGCCGGGGCGCGTGGACTCGCCGCCCACGTCGATGATGTCGGCGCCGGCATCGAGCATCGCCAGGCCGTACTCGATGGCGGCATCCGGGTCGAAGTGCTCCCCGCCGTCGCTAAACGAATCGGGCGTCACATTGAGGACGCCCATGATGCGCGGACGATCAAAGCTGAGCTCGTACTTTCCGCACCGCCATGTCTTGCTGTCGTTCGCCATGAACATCCTCCTAAAATGCCCACGCCGCCGAGCTTGGGGAGCTGGCGGCGGGGTCGCTTTGCACTCAGTCTTTCTATTGTATCCGCGCACACGGGCTAGAACGCAAACGCGGCCGCGATGTCGCAAGAAATCAGCAGGTCGGCATTTGCATCCTGATCGGTAGGCGCCAAATTGCAAATGGCCAGCGTATCGCCAGTAAAGTAACGCGTAAGGCCTGCCGCCGGATACACCACGAGCGAGGTCCCGCCCACAATGAGGGCATCGGCCGCGGCGATGGCGGCAACGGCACCGGTCAACACACGCTCGTCGAGCGGCTCTTCGTAGAGCACCACATCGGGCTTGATGCGACCACCGCACGCGGGGCACACGGGCACGCCCGCGGCGTCCTCGTGCTCGCGCGAGCAAATCCACTCGGCGCTATAGACCGCGCCGCACGACTGGCAAATGTTGCGATGGACCGATCCGTGCAACTCAAACACGCGCTGCGAGCCCGCCATCTGATGCAAGCCGTCGATGTTTTGCGTCACCACGGCATCAAGCTTGCCGACGCGCTCCAGCTCGGCCAGCTTGGTGTGGCAGCGGTTGGGCTTAGCGTTAAGCGCGATCATCTTGGTTCGGTAAAAGTCGAAGAACTCCGCCGGATGTGTCTCGTAAAAGCTGTGCGACAGCATGGTCTCGGGCGGATAGGCAAACTGCTGGTGATACAGGCCGTCCACGCTGCGAAAATCGGGAATGCCGCTTGCCGTGGAAACACCCGCGCCGCCAAAGAAGACCACGCGCTTGTGGGTATCAAAAAGCTCCGCCAGCGCGGCGGAGGCCTGCTTGGGATCCGATATTGCCTGCGTCATATGAGCCCTCCGTCCTTGTTGATCGGGGCGACTGCGATTGCGCCGTCGTCCGCGGGGCCCGCCCCGCCCCTGTTGCGCTAATCTTAAGCCTGCCAACCCCGTCGAAAGGACACCATGCCTCAGACTTACACTTTCGCCTCGTGGAACGTCAACGGCCTGCGCGCCGTGCTCAAAAAGGACCCGAGCTTTATCCAGATCGCGCAAGAACTCGACGTCGATATCCTGGCGCTGCAAGAGACCAAGCTGCAAGAAGGCCAGGTCGATATTGACCTGCCCGGCTATCACCAAACCTGGAGCTACGCCGAGCGTAAAGGCTATTCGGGCACTGCGGTCTTTAGCCGCCAGGAACCGCTGCGCGTGCTGCACGCCGACGCGCTGCTACCCTACGCCGACGAAGGCGAGGCTGCCGAGCTCGTTGCCCAAGCCGCGACCGAGGGCCGCGTCTGCGCGCTGGAGTTCGACAAATTCTGGTTTGTCGACGTCTATACGCCCAACGCCCAAAATGAGCTCGCGCGCATCGATGTGCGCATGGCCTGGGACGATGCCTACCGCGGCTTTTTGAACGCACTCGAGCGCGAGACCGGCAAACCCGTCGTGACCTGCGGCGACTTTAACGTGGCGCACGAGGAAATCGACCTTAAGAACCCCAAGTCCAACCGCGGCAACGCCGGCTTTTCGGACGAAGAACGCGGCAAGTTTACCGAGCTGCTCAACGCCGGCTTTACCGATACCTGGCGCACGGCAAACCCCGACGTCGAGGGCGTCTACAGCTGGTGGAGCTATCGCTTTAATGCCCGCAAGAACAACGCAGGCTGGCGCATCGACTACTTCCTGGTAAGCGACGCAATCGCCGACAACGTACGCGACACCGGCATCCGCAGCGACATCTTTGGCAGCGACCACTGCCCCGTCACCCTCACGCTAGAGCTCTAGCCCCAACTGATCCCCTGGGGACGGAGGAAAACGGATCATTTTGGGCCTCGTGAGGGTATCCGTGTGACCCATCCGCCACGAAACACGCCCATCTACTACGTTTAAGCCACCACCCTCAACCACAGCGAACAACGCCAAAAGAAAACCGCAGGTAGAAAGCCTGCGGTTTTTCATAAAACGCGAACATTGTCGGGGGCATCAAGCTAAACGTAGTAGATGGGCCAGTTTCGTGGCAAGCGCCGTCAACTGATTCCCTGGGGACATCTGGGGACGGAAGAAAATGGATCAATTTGGCTCTCTGAGGGCCACGATGCCCGTCATATCAGCCGGCCATTCCAAAACTTTGCCGGTTTACGGGGCTGAATCGCGAACCCCTAACCATACGCAATTCCGAGATAATAAAATCGCAGGTAGACGGTGTGCCCTATTTCGAAAAATGCTGGTATGGTCGGCCCGCGCTAATCTAGCCCCGTAAACCGGCATAGTTTTGAAATGGCACTTCGGCAGTATTGATTCCCGCCCCGGCGTAACCAACCCTACAGCCCGTATTTCACGACGACTCGGTTGATGCGGCGACACCAAGGCTTGTACAGGGCGACCAAAAACACGCAGGTCGCAAGGCCGTGCGTGATATCGAACGGTACGGCGGTGGCAAGACGCGCCATGGCACCCGCCCACGTGAGCGGCTGTACAAACCCAATGATGTCATACGCGTTGATCACAACGCCGTACAGCAAACCCGAAGCAAAGCCGTAGATCAACAGCGCCGGCATACGCACGGTGCCATCGGCGCGATCAAAAGCGCCGGCATGCGCCAACGCACCGCCAACGTATCCCACGAGCCCCCAGGCATACATCTGCCACGGCGTCCACATGCCCTGTCCAAAAAAGAAATTGCTGGTCAGCGCCGCCAGCGCGCCAACCATAAAACCATTGCGGCAACCAAGCGTCGCCCCCGCGATAATGGCGATGGCGCTCACCGGTTTAAAGTCGGGAATGGGGCCAAACAGAATGCGCCCCGCCGCAGCCAACGCCGCCAGAACCAGCGTTGGCACAATCTGGCGTAAGCCCGGGCGCGACGCCTCGTAGCCCGCAAAGAACAGCGCGAGCACCAGCGCCACCACGACAAGCATGGCAAGCGCCGCCTGTTCAACGCCCGCCAGCAACGCCGCAGCCATCACGGCTGGCACCGCCAGCAGCAGCGGTATCTCCAGTTTTGCGAGCAGGCGCGCGACGCGATAATCCGTCATCCCATCACGCCCTATAAAACACGTTGTCGGCAAAGAAGTCGGTCGGCGGCTCCATGCAGGCGATCTCGCCATCAAACATCATGGAAATGTCATCGGCAACCTGCTCGGCAAAGTCTAGGTCGTGCGTCGCCATGACGACGGTGCCGCCAGCCTGCGCATGGTCGCGCAGGGCGCGGGCGATGATGCGGCGGCTGGCCAGGTCCAAACCCTTGGTGGGCTCATCGAGCAATAGCAGTTCGGGGCCGATCAACAGCAGCTTTGCCAACGCAAGCAGCTGACGCTGTCCGCCCGAAAGGTCATAGGGGTGGCGCTCCCCCAAGTCCGCGAGCCCCAGACTCGCCGCGCGCTCCCGCGCCATAGCCTCGTCGTACCCGCAGGCCGAAGCCCATTCCATCAGCTCGTCGCGCACCGTCTCGGCAACCAGCAGGGCCTTGGGGTTCTGCGGCAGCAGCGCAGCCGAGGCCGCCCCGCGCACCATACGACCACGTTGCAGCTTGGCAGTCTTGGCCAGCACCGAAAGCATCGTCGACTTACCGCATCCGTTGCCGCCCACGATCGCATGCACCGCACCGGCCGAAAACGCCACGTCGAGCCCGCGCAGCACCCAACCGCCCGCGCGATCGTAGCGAAACCAGCTCCCTGCCAGGGTGGTAGCCGACCCGCCGTACATTTTTTGGAGTATTCTGTTCCCATCCGTGCGCGGGAAGGCTTCCGAGCCGTTCTCGAGCGACGTTTGCGCCACAAATTCGGACGATTTGTCCAATTTCGAACTTTTTTTCGCGCTCGATACGTCCCCGGGCGGCTCCAGAGAGCCCAAATTGTCCTCACGCCTGCTGAATACTCCGTTTTTTGCACATCGGACGGCACCCCACCCCAACATGTCGTCGGAAAACAGCGATTCTCGGCGTCCCAAAGAAGCCATATCCGCCACCTCGCGCACGCGACCGTCCTCAATCCGGTACGCACACGTCGCGTATTCGAGCATCGGGCGCGGCTGGTGCGTTGCCACAACAACCGTGCAACCCAACTCGCGGTTCACGCGAAACAGCGCGTGCAGAAAATTTTTCTCGGCAACAGGATCGAGCTGGGACGTGGGCTCGTCGAGCAGCAGCACGCGCGGGCGCAAGGCCAGCACGGCCGCCAACGACAGCAGCTGCTTGCGTCCGCCCGAAAGCGCATCGGTATCGCGGTGAAGCCAATCTTCCAGTCCAAAGAAATAGCTGGTCTCAGCTACGCGACGGCGCATCTCGTCGCGCGACACACCCAGATTCTCTAGGCCAAACGCCATCTCGTGCCACACGGTTTCGCACACGATCTGGTTCTCGGGATCCTGGAACACATAACCCACGCGCTCCGCCGATGCCCGCACGTCCATGTCGGCGACGGGCTCGCCCAGCACGCGCAGCTCGCCGGAGCGCGTACCCGCCGGAGCGATCTCGGGCTTGAGCAGCGACAGCAGCGTCGATTTGCCCGACCCGGTACCGCCAACAAGCAGCGCAAACGCACCTTGGGAAACACACCAATCAAGTCCCTCGAGCACCGGTGCCTCGGCCCCGGGATAGGCAAAACTAAGGCCTCGCACCTCAATCGCCGGCGCGGCCGAGCCATATGCCACACCCGCCGCCGAGCTCCTATCAAACCGAGCCATCAGCCAAACCTCTTCTCATCAATCGCATGAAACGCGCAAGGCAGCACCATCCAGGCAGCGTACACGACATAGCCCGGCCACGGCGCCGGCACCGAGAGCTGCGGATAAAACGAATACTGCGTCGTCGCGGTCCACGCCACTGCCACCGCGGCAGCACCAAACAGTGCGAGCCCGGCCAGCGCGGCAACGTCGCTGCGCCCCAGTCGATACCGCGCATACGTCGTACGACGCGTCGCGGCACCCCACCCGCGCGAGCGCATCGCGTCCGCACGCTCCAGCGAATCTTCCATGCCCCAGCCCATCAACACGCTCGACGCCCGCAGGCGCGAGCGCACGGGGTCGGCCGGCGCGCGGCCCGGCACGTCAATCGCATCTTGCACCGCCAGTACCGTGCGGCCGCGGCGCAAAAACTGCGGGATAAGCCGCATGCACATCGAGATCATGAGCGCAATCACCGGTGCGGCATTGCCCAGCAGCGCGAGCACCTTGTCGTATTCGAGCATCGACGCCGCGGCCTCAAACCACAGCACGCTCGCCACAAACAGCCCGCCCATGCACAGGCCGTATACCATGCTCTCCAGATACACCGCGCGCATGCCAATACGGAACAGCTCCGTCGAGCCCGAGGCGCTAAACAGCGGATTGAGCACCGCGACGATCAAAATCACCGGCAGCTGCCAGCGGAGCGCGCCCAGCGTGCGGGCAGCCCCACGCGCCGCAAATCCATACGCCAGCCCGCCCGCAAGTGACAGCGCAATCAGTACCGGCTGCATCGAGAACATAGTGAGCCCCAGCGTCAGCACTATATAGAGTGCCGGCACAGCCGGATGCGACATCGAGAATGCCGCGACGGGCTCGCCGCCAAACTCCTCTCGTATGTTGTCCACGGGCACCCCCGTCCCCTCGCTCAAACAACAGCTCCGCAGCACCGCCAACGCCGCACGCAAGCAGTGCAAACGCCACGCCGGCGGCGCAAGCCTCAACCGCCGCAAACCAATCGTTACGCGCTCGTCATATGCCTGCGGTATCATATTGCGCCGTGTATCGTTTCCAAACACACGTCTCTATAACGTAACAGGAGATCACATGGACGCAACCGCAATTATCCTCGCTGCCGGCGAGGGCACCCGCATGAAGTCGAACCACTGCAAGGTTTCGCACAAGATCCTGGGTAAGCCCATGGTCCAGTGGATCGTCGACGCTACCATCAAGGCCGGCTGCAGCCGCGTCGTGGTTGTCATCGGCAGCCACGCCGACGAGATGCGCGCCCTCATCGACGGCGCCTACGCCAACAGCGCCACCAAGGTCGAGTGCGTCGAGCAGACCGAGCGTCTGGGCACCGGTCACGCCGTGAAGGTCGCACTCGAGGCCTGTGGCATCACGCAAGGCCCCGTCGTGGTGCTCAACGGCGACCTGCCGCTCATCACCGCCGACACCGTCGCCAAGTTCGCGCAAACCGTCGCCACCGGCGAGCTCGCCTGCACCGTCATGACCATGACCCCGCCCGATCCTTTCGGCTACGGCCGCATCAAGCTGGGCGCCGATGGTCAGATCGAGCGCATCATCGAGCAGAAGGACTGCACGCCCGAGCAGGCCGCCACGCTGCTGGAGTGCAACGCCGGCTGCTACGCCTTTGACGGCGCGCAGCTCGCCGCCCACATTAACGAGATCGGCAACGACAACGCGCAGTCCGAGTACTATCTGCCCGACATGCTCGAGATCCTCAAGGGCCACGGCCAGGCTGTCTCCATCTTCCACTGCGACGACTACCGCGACGGCCTGGGCGTCAACAGCCGCATCCAGCTCGCACAGCTCACCGCCATCGCGCGCGACCGCATCAACGAGCACTGGATGGCCGAGGGCGTTACCTTCATCGACCCCACGCAGGCCTGGATCGGCCCCGATGCCGTTATCGGCCGCGATACCGTCGTGTGGCCGCAGACGCACCTGATCGGCCACGTCACCGTGGGCGAGGAGTGCCAGCTCGGCCCCAACAGCCGCCTCACCGACACCACCGTCGGCAGCGGCTGCGTCATCGACGAGACCATCGCCATCGAGGCCGTCATCGAGAACGGCGTCGACTGCGGCCCGCGCGCCTACCTGCGCCCGGGCACCCACATGCTCGACGGATCCAAGGCCGGCACGCACGTGGAGATCAAGAAGTCCACGATCGGCGAGGGCTCAAAGGTGCCGCACCTGTCCTACATCGGCGACACCACCATGGGCTCCGGCGTCAACGTGGGCGCGGGCTCCATCACCTGCAACTACGATGGCGTGCACAAGCACAAGACCGTCATCGGCAAGGACGCCTTCATTGGCTCCGACACCATGATGGTCGCGCCCGCCCAGATCGGCGACGGCGCGCTCGTGGCCGCTGGCTCCGTCATCACCGAGCCGGTCCCGGCAGACGCGCTCGGTCTGGGCCGCGCCCGTCAGGTAAATATTGAGGGCTGGGCCGCCGATTACCGCCGCCGCCTGCACGAGGACGACGAGGTATAACGTTTTACCAAGCACAAAAGGAGCTGCTCCATGGGGGCGGCTCCTTTTTCTATCGTGACCTGCGCAACCGGATGAGTGGTCGGTTCGTGTCCGTTGGCGGTAAAGACGTTATCAGGACCCGATAAACCCCGCCGCGCGGTTACAATGCAACAAGGCATCTATATGGCATTCGATGTATAAAGGAGAAGGGTAATGCCGATTAATGATCCCGAGAAGTCGGAGAATATGCGCAAGTCCATCCGCGTGTATTCCGGTTCCTCCAACCGTCCCCTCGCTCAGAAGATTGCTGAGTACCTTGGGGTCGAGCTTTCGGGCCTTACGCTAAAGCAGTTCGCCAATGGTGAGATTTACGCCCGCTACGACGAGACCGTCCGCGGCGCCGACGTCTTCCTGATTCAGTCCGTGGCCGGCGGCAACGTCAACGACATGCTCATGGAGCTGCTCATCGCCACCGACGCTGCCAAGCGCGCATCCGCCCGCTCCATCACCGCCGTTATCACCCACTACGGCTATGCCCGCCAGGACCGCAAGGCCGGCCCGCGCGAGCCCATCACCGCCCGCCTCGTCGCCAACCTGCTCGAGCGCGCCGGCGTCAACCGCATCATCACCCTCGACCTGCACCAAGGCCAGATCCAGGGCTTCTTCGATATCCCGGTTAACCACCTGTCCGCACTGCCGCTGTTTGGCCAGTACTACAACGACATGCACTTCGACACCGACAACCTGGTTGTCGTCTCCCCCGACGTGGGTCGCGCCAAGGCCGCCAAGAAGCTGTCCGACATGCTCGGCTGCGACCTGGCCATCGCCCACAAGGGCCGTCCGCGCCACAACGCCGCCGAGGTCATGGGCATCATCGGTGACATCAAGGGCAAGACCTGCATCATCAACGACGACATGATCGACACCGCTGGCACCCTGTGCGCCAACGTCAAGGAGCTCAAGGCTATGGGCGCCGGCGACATCTACGTCTGCGCCACCCACGGCATCTTCTCCGGTCCTGCCATCGAGCGTCTGAACGACGCCCCCATCGTCGAGTGCGTCGTCACCGACGCCATTCCCGTCGAGGTCGGCGGCAAGATCAAGACCATCTCGGTCGCCGAGGAGTTCGCCCAGGCCATTTCCGCCGTTTACCACGAGGAGCCCGTCTCCACGCTCGTCGGCGGCGACTTCGCGCTGTAGTCTGCCGCGCATCGCATCATCTTTGATGCTTTTAAAGGGTCGGAAGCTCGCTTCCGACCCTTTTTCTATCCCTCGCCAACCTTCCCTGGACAATTAGTTCAGATACGTATTTTTTTAAAGCCCCAAAGGGCCGTTCGGAGCCTTCTGAGCTCCCCGGCGGATGCCATGCCGCCCAAAGCTCATCGTTTTCGAGTACAACCTCCGCATATTTACCCTCAAATCGCCCTCAAAGGCCCTTAGAAACACCTCGAACGCCCGCCGCCTTATACGTATCTGAACTAACTGTCCAGTAGCCATCGTCAACCTTCTCGGCAGAGCTCAATTTCCTGCAATCCCCTCAACCGATTCCACCGATTTCCTAACACCCGGCCGTTCATGGCGCCCAGCACCCCGCTGAGCGAAAAGAACGGTATGGCGGTCGCATTCTGCCGCCAACTTAGTACGTTATAGCTATGACGACCGTGATTTCACATTTCTCCGCCCTCCGCGCAATTCGTCGCGCACGACGGGCGTACTCTGCCCTACCCTGGAGCTCCATTGATAGTGAACAGCAAGCACAGGCCTTGGCTAGCTGCATTCCCAATAATGACGCGATAGACTTTGGCGCACTTTCGATACTCGACGCCTGGAATGAAGATGATTCCGAGCTGCTCGATCTTCTCGTTTCAAACGAAGGCAACCGACGCCCCGACAAGCGACTTCTTCAGCATATTCTCTCCGCTCCGCTTCCTGAAGGTGCAATTATGCACGTCGAGGCCGACATCTACGCAACGTCTCCTGCCATGACAGCCATGCTTTGTTCTAAAAATGAATCAGTCGCCAAAACCTTGATGCTTCTCATGGAACTGGTCGGAACTTACTCCCTTCCTCCCGGGGCAACATACCCCATTGCCCATGACGACATCTGGCCCAAGGGCGATGGCTACGAAGCGACGGGCGATCTTGATTGCCTGGGCAACCAGTCAGCGGCCGAACAACAGAACGAAACCCGCTATGAACAGGCGCACTACAAATGCAAGCCCGCCACGACCATCGAAGAGCTCGAGGCGGTCGCACGGTTCGCCAAAAGTAGCTCATACGCCTCGTTTCGCACGGCAGTCAAACTCGCCCGGGCTGGATCCGCATCCCCAGCCGAATCCCTAATGTTTGCCGTTCTCGGAGCGCCCATGCGCTTTGGCGGATTCGGATGTTGCAGCCTGCCCATGGGAGGCCTGCAACTCAACCATCGAATCGACTTCGATACTCTTGCGGTCAACATGTCCTCGGGCATCCCCTATGCCATCTGCGACCTATATTGCCCGGCAGCCGGAGTCGACAACGAATACAACGGAATTGGGCATGAGCTTCAAAACGCTCGCATCCACGATGGCAATCGAAATAATGGCCTCAAGGCCATGGGCATCCACGTCCTGGTTATCAATCGCGACCAAATGAAAGACCTTGTTGCACTCGAAGCCTTCGCCCAAACGATGCATCGACTCGCAGGAGTCCGATTCCGGTACCGTATCAAGGGCTATCGCAAGCGTCAGGCCGCTTGGCTCAACGCTCTGCGGGCCGGAACCGGCCTCGCGCCGGTCTAAACGGCGAATCACCCGTGCGCCGTCGAGCAGGGCTGGGCAGTTAGTTCAAATACGTATAAATGGACGCATTGAATTAGACTGTTTTGCAGCTATCTCTATACCATTCGCCCTATTTGAAGGCAGGGTAGACTTCAAAACAGCGCCATATGGACTAACTAAAGCTCCAAAACAACGTATCGGCATTGAATTGAGTAATTCGAGTCCTCAGAACTTATACGTATCTGAACTAACTGTCCACCTCGGATTTCGACGGCCGTCCAAACGCCCCCAAACGCCCTCAATTACCCTCCATTTGACAGCGGCAACAGGGTCGCTCACCATAGCAGGCGACAAATCAACGAAAGGATGAACATGGCAGCTGCACAGCCGCTTAAGATTCGCATGGTTGCCGGGCTTGGCAACCCGGGCGAGGAATATGCCGAGACCCGCCACAACGCCGGCTTTAAGGCGATTGACGAGCTGGCCCGTCAGGCCGGCGTCACGTACTGGAAAAACCAGGCCGGCGCCGAGGTCGCACTCATCAACATCAACGATCCCGAGGAAGAGGGTGGCAAGCGCCAGATCGTGCTGGTCAAGCCGCAGTCGTATATGAATACCTCGGGTGGCCCCATCTCCAAGCTCTGCCGCGAGTACAAGATCAAGGCCGAGGAGCTGCTCGTCATCCACGATGAGCTCGACATCCCCGCCGGTGACGTGCGCGTCAAGGTGGGCGGTGGCCACGCCGGCCACAACGGCCTGCGCTCCATCATCGACAAGATGGGCAGCCGCGACTTTAGCCGTATCCGCACCGGCATCGGCAACCCTCCCGGCAAGATGGCCGTGGCAGACTATGTGCTCAAGCAGCTGCGCGCCCGCGAGGCCGAGACCTTCCAGGACACCTGCGCCCGCGCCGCCGACGCCGCCGGTCTGGCCATCGTGCACGGCGTAATCTACGCCCGCGACCACGTCAACGGCGCCGCCTCCGCCAACGGCAAGCACTAAAACCTACCGTTTAGGGATGTTTATTTTGGCAGGTTTTATCTGCGGAAACGCCCCGGTGGCCGCATCGCAATAAACCCCGCGCCGCCATACACGCATAACACCCCAAAGGGGGCCGGCCTCATCACAACCCGAGGCCGGCCCCCTTTGCCGTTTTGCCTGATAAAACCGACCAAAATAAACCTATCCCTATTTGGTAGGTCGAAGTGGATAAACCCTTTTCCCAACCGCCGAAGACACACGTAAACAGCATGTCCATGAGGGTATAATTTGCACCGTATGTCTGCACAACGCCTGTGCGCGTACGGTTTTACTCGGGCTACCGTCCATTTCCGTGGAGGCACGGTTCGGCGGCCCTAACAAGAGAGGGGTTCTATGTATAAGATCCTGGAGAAGACGCAGTTCTCGGAGAAGGTGTTCAAGTTCCGCATCGAGGCGCCCGCAATCGCCAAACATGCGCACGCTGGACAGTTCCTCATGGTTCGCGCCAACGAGACGGGCGAGCGTGTCCCGTTTACCCTGGCCGGCTGGAACGGTGACGAGGGCTGGGTCGAGTTCATCTTCATGGTGATCGGCAAGACCACCGAGATGCTTTCCACCTACAAGGCCGGCGAGTCGCTGCGCGACGTCGTGGGCCCGCTGGGCGTTCCCACCGAGATGGCCGAGGGCCCCTGCGCCGTCATTGGCGGCGGCGTCGGCCTGGCAATTGCCTTCCCGGTCGCCAAGCACCTGGTCGAGACCGGTCACGAGGTGCACGCCATCATGGGCGCCCGCACCAAGGACCTCCTGCTCATGGAGGACCAGTTCCGCGAGCTCCTCGACGAGGACCACATCCACATCACCACCGACGACGGCTCCTACGGCGAGCAGGGCGTTGTCACCGCTCCGCTGGAGCGCCTGCTGCAGGACAAGGCCGTGAGCCAGGTCTTCTGCGTCGGCCCCGTTCCGATGATGAAGTTCTCGACCCTCACCGCCCAGAAGTACGACACCCCCATCACCGCGTCGCTCAACCCCATCATGGTTGACGGAACCGGCATGTGCGGCTGCTGCCGCGTCGAGGTGGGCGGCGTGACCAAGTTCGCTTGCGTCGACGGCCCCGACTTCGATGCCACCCTGGTCGACTGGGATGACCTTCGTGCCCGCCAGGCCGCTTACCGTTCCGAAGAGGGCGAGTCCCTCAAGGCCTATGAGGAAAAGAGCTGCGCATGCCACTAGTTAACGGTCGTTTCGTTGCCGATATGAAGTCGCCCCGCACCCCCGATAACGAGGAGCCGGCTGCCGAGCGCGCCTGCGACTTCCGCCCCGTCGACAAGGGCTTCACCGAGGAGATGGCGCTGGCCGAGGCCGAGCGCTGCCTCAACTGCAAGAAGCCGTTCTGTGTTGAGGGCTGCCCCGTCAACATCAACATTCCCCGCTTTATCGAGCAGATCCGCGCGAAGAACTTCGGCGGCGCTCTCGATACCATTCGCGAGGACTCCATGCTTCCCGCCATCTGCGGCCGCGTCTGCCCGCAGGAGAACCAGTGCGAGGGCAAGTGCATCCGTGGCAAGAAGTCCGAGCCCGTGGCCATCGGCCAGCTCGAGCGCTTCTTGGGCGACCGCCCCGAGCTCGCCTCCACGCCCAAGATGGCCCCCAAGAACGGCAAGAAGGTCGCTGTCGTCGGCTCCGGCCCGTCCGGCATCACCTGCGCCGGCGAGCTCGCCCGTAACGGTTTTGACGTTACCGTCTTCGAGGCATTCTTCACCGGCGGCGGCGTGCTGGTCTACGGCATCCCCGAGTTCCGTCTGCCCAAGGCAGTCGTCAAGCGCGAGATTGACGGCCTGGAGGACATGGGCGTCAAGTTTGAGTACAACTCCGTCGTGGGCAATATGGCCACGGCCGAGGAGCTGTTCGAGCAGGGCTTCGACGCCATCTACGTGGCGACCGGCGCAGGCCTGCCCAAGTTCCTCAACGTCCCCGGCGAGAACCTGCCCAACGTCTTCTTCGCTAACGAGTACCTCACCCGCGTGAACCTGATGAAGGCCAACAAGTTCCCCGAGTACGACACCCCCACCAAGCACGGCAAGAACGTCGTCGTCTTTGGTGGCGGCAACGTGGCTATGGACGCCGTCCGTACCGCCAAGCGTCTGGGCGCCGAGCACGCCATCATCGCCTACCGTCGTACCGAGGACGAGATGCCCTGCCGTCGCGCCGAGCTGCACCATGCTAAGGCCGAGGGCGTCGAGGTTCTGCCGCTCGTCTCCCCGCTCGAGTTTGTCGCTGGCGAAGACGGCTCCGTGTGCGCCGTCAAGGTCCAGAAGATGGAGCTCGGCGAGCCTGACGAGTCCGGCCGTCGCCGCCCGGTGCCCATCGAGGGCGCCATCGAGGAGATCCCCTGCGACGTCGCGATCTCGGCTATCGGCACCAACGCCAACCCCTTCGCTGCCAAGATCGGCGGCAAGATGGAGCTCAACAAGTGGGGCTACATCGTCGCCGACGAGGAGACCGGCCAGACCACCGATCCCCGCATCTGGGCCGGCGGCGACATCGTCACCGGTGCCGCTACGGTCATTCTGGCGATGGGCGCCGGCAAGAAGGCCGCCGCTTCCATCACCAAGAGCCTGCTGGGCGAGTAATCACCTGCAGCACTAGCCATCAAACGGCAAAGTCCCCGTCGAGCACACGCCCGGCGGGGACTTTTTTCTATGCCGGTCGACCGACCACCACAAAGGGGACAGGCACCTTTGTGGTGGTTTGGGGACTTGCCTGATCGTTTTGTCTCAATCTGTAACAGTTGGAGTCCGTTGAGCCCTGCAGTTGTTACAGATCGAGATATTGTGCCGGCCGCCCACGCCGCATCTCAATCTGTAACAGTTAGAGACCAAATATGCCGCCTGGTGTTACAGATCAAGACGTTGGGCTGACGGCCGAACGGTTCATCTAAATCTGTAACAGTTAGAGCCATTTTCGCTGGCTTGGTGTTACAGATCGAGACTATGCAAAAGCCGAGGATAGGCACTGCCGCCAAGGCCTTCCCCTCGGCCTAAAACAAAAACCACCACAAAGGTGCCTGTCCCCTTTGTGGTGGTTTTGGTCGGTTAGTCTTCGAGCTGCGCTACTTTGTAGCGGTAGGCAGCGGCGATAACGTCTTTGCAGCCCTCGCGGCCCAGCTTGGCGCGGTTGACGACGATGTCCTTACCGCTCGTCATCTTCCACTTTCCGGCACTGTAGCGCTTATAGAACGCCTCGCGCGCCTTCTGCTGCTGCTTGACCAGCTTGGCGCCCTTCTTTTTATTAAGGCCACGCTTCTTGCGCACAATCTCGACGCGGTCCTCAAAAGGAGCGGTCACCAACACGGCAATGTGGTTGGGGTTGTTACGCAGCAGGTAATCGGACAGGCGGCCTTCGATAATGCAGCTCTCGGTCTCGCCCAGGTCCAAAATCACCTGGCTCATCTTCTGGAACAACTTGTCCGAGTACGAACGCGCGTCGTAGCGGTCGGGCAGGAACGCCATGTTCTCCACGGCCAGACGCTCGTCGTAGGCGGCCATCTTGTCGAGCGACTCGCCCGCGCGCAGCGACGCACGTACCAGCAGCTCGTTATCGTACAGCGGAATCCCCAACTCGTCGGCAAGCATGCGGCCAATCTCGTGGCCCTCGGCGCCAAAGTCGCGCGCGATGGTAATGACCACAGGATTCTTCTTGTTCTCCAGATCGCTCATCGCGATTCCTTTCTAACAAATGAGAAAAGGCAATTCCTGATTCCCATTTTGTCACTTACGACCGTCCTGGTTTCCCAAGTGCGGCAGATTGCCCCGAAAGAGGAGCGCCGCGTACTAAATGTACGCAAGCGACGATTGAGGGGCAAGGTGCCGTGCTTGGGGAAGCAGGACTATGCGGCCACGATGCGGCGTTGATATGCCCTCACCAGCAGCGAGATACCAAAGTTGAGCACGAAGTACATCGCAAACACCAGGCCGTAGAGCATAAGCACCTGCGACAGGTCGATCGCGTGGGCCATCACGACGTTTGCCGTGTACATGAGCTCGGCCACGTTAATGCCCGAAAGATACGAGCTGTCCTTGATGACGGTCGTGCACTGGCTAAACAGCGCCGGAATGATCGTCTTAAATGTCTGCGGCAGAATGATGTAGCGCATGGTGGCAAAGAAGCCAAAGCCCTGGCTCTGCGCTGCCTCAAACTGGCCGCGCGGAATCGAGTTGAGGCCGCCGCGCACAATCTCGGCCATAACAGCGCTGGTAAACAGCGTAAAGGCGATGGTCGAAATCACAATGTCCAAACCCTGCACCGTAAAGTAGATAAACAGGATCCACAGCAGGTTCGGCGTGCAACGGAACAGCTCGATGTAGGCACTCACCAAAATACGAAACGGGCGGGGCGCATAGCTTTTAACGAGCGCCAGCACCGTGCCAAAGATGAGCGAGAAAAAAATCGACAGCGCCGAGATCTCGATCGTCTTAACAAAGCCGCCCCAAATGTAGAGCAGGTTGGTCGCGTTGAAGATTTCCATGCGCTAGGCCTCCTCTACGTTGTCGAGCCCCAGCTCGGCGAGGCTCACGCCGCGCGGACGCTCCTTGGAGCGGCGCTCGAGCCACTGCACCAGCATGGCGAGCGGAAAGCAGATGATGAAGTACATAAGGCAGCAGACGATGTATCCCTGCAGGTAACCGTACAGGCTCACAAAGTTGTCTGAACGGTACATAAGGTCGCCGCCGGCCACAAGCGCCAGCACCGACGTGTTCTTGACTAGGTTGAGTGCCTGGTTACACAGCGGCGGCAGAATGATCTTGAATGTCTGGGGCAGCACGATGTACCAGTACGCCTGCGCACGGGTGAAGCCCTGGCTCTGCGCCGCCTCCATCTGACCGCGCGGAACCGCCTCGATACCGGTGCGGATAACCTCCGAGATGTAGGCCGCGTGATACAGGCCCACGCCCAAGAAGCCCAGCACGAACGGCGCGATGCGCACCGGCTGGTCGGCACCGGTTATGGCCTGCAAAAACTGCGGACCAGCCATGTACATAAAGAGCACCTGCACGGGCAACGGGGTGTTCTGGTAAAACTCCACGTACACGCGGCTTATGGCGCGCAGCACGCGCGAACGGGTGGTAGAGAACACACCCAGCAGCGTGCCCAGCACCAGCGACAGCAGCAGACCGGCAACGACCACCTGTAGCGTCACGCCAAAGCCCTCCCAGAAGGGCCCCATGTTTTGAAATGTCGTCGACCAACGGTCGGCGTCAAATAATCCTTCGAGCATTTGATTCCTTCCTTGGACGATGCGCCTATACAAGACCCCAGGTCTTGACCTCTTGGTCGAGCCAGCCGTCGGCCAGACGATCGCAAATCACCTGATCGACCACGGCCGAAAGGTCGCAGCCCTTCTTGGTCGCCACGCCGTAGCCCTGCTCGCCAAACTTGACCTCGGGCTGCAACAGCTCAACGGTCTCGTTCATGTAACCGGCCAGCGTGGAGCGGTCCATGGCAAAGACGTCGATATTGCCGGCGTCGAGCGAACTCTTGATGATGGGATAGCCACTAAAAGCCCTAAACTCGGGCTTACAGCTAAAGCCGTTGTCCTTGATCATCTGCTCGATCAGGCCCTGCGTGGTGGCACCCTGGCTCACGCCGATGACCTTGCCGTCCAGGTCCTCAATCGAGGTAAAGCCCGAACGCTTCTTGACCATGAGTCCCACGTAGTCGGTGCGGTACGGCGTCGAGAAATCCCAGCTCTTCTTGCGCTCGTCGGTGATGGTGTAGGTCGCCGCGACCACGTCGAGTTGGCCGTTATCGATCAGCGGGCCGCGTGTCTTGGGCGTTACGTCGGTAAACTCGACAAGCTCCTGGGCACGGGCTTCCTTGTAGCTCACGCCAAAGACAGCGGCGGCGATCTGGTAGCACAAATCGACTTCCATGCCCTCAAAGCGGCCTTTGGCGGTGTCGTAATAGCCGTAGCCGGGAACATCTTTCTTGACACCGGCATTCAGATGGCCGCGCGACTTGATGGCCGCAAGCTTGGATCCCTTGTCGGAACCCTCGCCGCTGGTGGAGTTGCCGCAACCGGTGAGCGCGGTCCCCGTCAGCGCGAGCATGCCGGCGCCCGCCAGCTGCAAAAAGTGACGGCGCGACACGGCCGCCCTCGTCATATCCGTCATGTCCATCACCGCGCCTAGTGCAGAATCTTGGACAGGAACTCGCGGCAGCGCGGGTTCTCGGGGTTATCGAAGAAGTGCTCGGGCGTGCCCTCCTCCAGGATGCGGCCGTCCTCCATAAAGATGACGCGGTCGGCCACCTGGCGCGCAAAGCCCATCTCATGCGTCACGCAGATCATGGTGATGTCCTCCTGCGCAAGCTCAATCATAACGTCCAGAACCTCCTGGACCATCTCGGGGTCGAGCGCCGAGGTCGGCTCGTCAAACAGGATGATGGGCTGCTTGGTACACAGGGCACGGGCGATGGCGATGCGCTGCTGCTGACCACCCGAGAGATTCTGCGGATACTCGCCGGCCTTATGCGCCATGCCGACGCGCTTGAGTGCGGCGATGGCGATCTCGGTCGCCTCCTCCTTGCTCTTCTTTTGCAGCTTGATGGGCGCGAGCGTCAGATTGCCGAGCACCGTCATGTTGGGATACAGGTTGAACTGCTGAAACACCATGGAGCTGTACTTGCGAGCCATCTCCAGGTGATTCTTTTTGGTGAGCGGCGTACCGTCGATGACGACCTCGCCCGACGTAGGCTCCTCCAGATAATCGACGCAACGGATGAGCGTCGACTTACCCGAACCAGAAGGCCCGATCATTACGAGCTTCTCGCCGCGCTTGACGGTGAGGTTGATATCTTTGAGCACATGCAGGTCGCCAAAGTACTTGTTGAGATGCTTGATCTCGATCATGTCTGCCATGAATGTCCCTTCCCTGCGTTTACACGAGTTGAACTATTGTACGGAAAGAACCACGTTTCCGCAGCCCACGCTACATCCCCGTAAAGAACCCGCAACCTTCCGCCCACTCATTGGGCACAGACTTAAATGAGTACCCCCCGTGGGTACTCATTTAAGTCTGTGCCCAATGAGCACCGAAAATAATACAACCGCCCTTGTTGAGCATAAGTCAGCGAAAACCCGTACACGCGAGCAAGGTGACGTGAAATGAAAGGGCGCAGACCTTATGGTCGCGCCCTTGAAATTGAACGTCAGATTGCCGTGTGTACGGGTTTGCAGCGTCGAGCCGTTACGCGGTTTGGTAAAACCGCGTAACAAATTACGCGAGTTTGGCTCCAACGATCTTTGCTGCTGCCGGCTTATCAAAGTTGCCGCCAGTGGCCTTACCCAGAGCGCCCATGACCTGGCCCATCTGCTTCTTGGACGTGGCGCCCAGCTCGGCGATGACCTGCTCGATCAGGGCCTCGAGCTCCTCGCCCGAAACCTGCGCGGGCAGAAGGCTCTCCAGAATCTTGACCTGCTCGGTCAGGTTGTCGGTACGCTCTTGGTCGGTGCCGGCCTTGATGGACATCTCCAGCGTCTCGCTCGTCTGCTTAATCAGACGCTTGATCATGCTGTTGACGTCTTCCTCGGTCACATCGCGGCGCTCGTTAACCTCGATATTCTTCACCTCGGCCTTGACCTGGCGAATGATGGACAGGCGAACCTTGTCCTTAGCCTTCATGGCCGCGATCATTTCCTTCTGCAGCTCTTCGTTGGTCATCTGCAAATCCTCTCTAATAGCGTGGGCGGCACTCGCGCGAGCACCGCCCCATGATTACTCAGTCGTCGACGAATCGTCGGTCGAACTCTTGGTAACGCCCTTCAGACTCACGTTATAGGGTACGTCCTTGGGCATGGGGTTGACGGTGATGTCGGCATCCTTCTTGTACTGCTCCAGCCACTCGCTGTACGCAGTGCTGGCCGCTTGCGTCTTCACCACGTTGGAGACGTACTTTTTGATGGCCTTGGGCACCTGGTTGATGTCATCAACCTGATTATCGACATGGAAGTAGTCGGTGCACTTGATGATGTGGTAGCCATAGGTCGACTCGATGACTTCGCTCACGTCGCCCTTGTTGAGCCCCTCGAGCGCCGTCTGGTAGCTGTCGACAAAGGTGGTGAGCTTATCCCAGCCCACATCGCCCTTCTTCTCCTTGGAACCGGTGTCCTCGGAGTACTGCTCAACGGCGTCCTCAAAGCTCAGCTCACCGGAGTTGATCTTGTCCAGGCACTCCTGCGCCTTGGCCTTGGCGGCAGCCTTGTTCTCGTCGGAAGCGTCGGAATCAACCTTGATCAGGATGTTCGAAGAGCGGCGGGCGTCGTTGTAGCTGGACAGGTTTTCGTTGATGTAATCGACGATCTCGCTGTCCTTGGGCTTGCTCGTGGGCGCGACGGCATCCTTGAGTTTCTGCTGCGCCAGACTCTCCTTGAGCGAATCCTTGTAGGTATCCTCGGTATAGCCGTAGGTCTTGAGGGTCTTCTTAAAGGCCTTGGCACCGCCCGCGCTCTTGCATGCGTCCTTCCAAGCCTTCTCGACCTCCTCGTCCGACACCGTCACGCCGTTCTCCTTCTGTGCCTGTTGAAGCAGAATCTGCTGCGTGTAGGAGTCGATGAGTTGCTTGCGGTACTTCTTGGGCGTGAGGTCGTTGTCGACCAGGTACTGCGCCCAGTCCTTGTCATTGGTGTAGCCGTAGGACGTGCGCATGCTCATGATCTGCTTGGTCACGGTGTCCTCGGTGAGGTTGGTGCCGTTGATAGTGGCAGCTACACCGCCGGTAAGCTTGTAGCCCGAGGTATCCTCTGCCTGCGACATCAGGCCGGAGCACGCCATGGCCGAGACGGAAAGCAGCATTGCCAGCACGCCGATGACCACCAGAACGATCTTGACGGTCTTGGACACGCGGGTCTTGCGCTGCTTCTTGCGAGAGCTGGAGGCGGCGCGAGCCTGCTGCTCGGGCGTCGGCTCGGGTGCGGGGTTCTTTTTCTTATTTGCCATAGTTGGCCTTTCGCATAACGAATCGAACAAACGCCATTGTGTCACAACGCAGCCCCCGCGGCACGCTTGGTGCATTGGGGACAGGTTAATCTGCACCATTTTGGTGCAAAGGGGACAGCTCTGGCAGCCGGCACCTTAGAAGTGGCGGCGGATGGCGTCGACCATGCCCTGGGACGTGGTCTGGCCGAGCACGTCGGCTGCGGCATCGGCGTCCATAAAGATGTTCATGAGCGCCTGCAGGGCCTCGACCTGGCCGCCCGGCTCGGCGATGCCCAGATTGATGACGATCTGCGCCGGCACCGGAGCGCCCATGCCAGCCATAGCGTTAAATGTCACGGGCGCGGCGGGCTTCACCACCGCGATATAGGGCTTGGCCACAAACCCCGGATCGGTATGCGGAATGGCAATGTTTGCCGCCGGCATGGCAAGACCCGTGGGATAGGCATCCTCGCGCGTGCGAACGGCGTCGAACCAACCGTCGGCAATGTAGCCACGCGGTACAAGCTCGCCCTCAAGCCGCGCGAACACCTCATCCGGCGTCGCACACTCCCAATCAAAAAACACCAGCTCAGGCGCAAACAGCGCTTCGTTATCCGCCATGCGCTCACCTCTCTCACCTAGTCATTCAAGAACGTCCCCGATGACTACCCAAAACAAAAGGTGGCCACACGCGCCTTGGCGCCAATGACCACCCTAACCACTCAACTAAATTGCACTGTGCACCGCTAGCCGCGGGGCGCATCAATTGCGACCTTGCCGTTCTCCAGCACGTGGACGCGGCCATCGGCGAGCATCTGCACGACCTCGGGATACAGCACGTGCTCAATCGCGTGGATGTGCTCCTCGAGCGTGTCGACATCCCAGCCCTCCTCAACAGCCAGCGCACGCTGGGCGATGATGGGACCGTTGTCGTAGATCTCGTTGGCAAAATGCACGGTCACGCCAGTTACCTTGACGCCGCGCGCAAAGGCGTCATCAATCGCATGCGCACCGGTAAAACTCGGCAGCAGCGCCGGATGCAAGTTGACCACGCGGTTGGGAAACGCCGCCAGCAGCGGCGTGTGCACCATGCGCATGTAGCCGGCCATGACCACATACTCGCAACCGCGTTCGAGCAGCTCATGCGCGATGATCTCGTCGGCGGCAATAGGGTCGGCATAGACATCCTTGGACAGCGTGAGCGTCTGGATGCCCGCGCGCTCAGCGCGCTGCAAACCCTTAGCCGAAGGCCGGCTCGACACCACAAGCTCAATCGAAGCGTTGAGCTTGCCGGCGGCGACCAAATCGATCAGCGCCTGCAGGTTGGTACCCGAGCCGCTGATAAGCACACCGATCTTGAGCGGCTCGGCCGTATCGGTGCCGGTCGGACGGGCGTAGGGCACAAAGCCCAGGCCCTCGGCAGCAGCCATCTGCTCGTTAGCGCTCATCGGAGTACACGACCTTACCGGAGCCCTCGACGCACTCGCCCACGCGGAACGGCTTCTCGCCCAGCGCGACTAGAGCCTCGGTCACGGCGGCCTCGTCCTCGGAGGCGACGATCAGGCACAGGCCGACGCCCATGTTAAAGGTCTTGCATGCCTCGTTGGGCGCGAGCTCGGCCTGGCGCGACACGTAGGTGATGACGGGCGGAACGTCCCAACCCATCTCGGCGCCGTTGCGGGTGACCACAGCGTCGACGTCGTCGGCGAGCGCGCGGTTGAGGTTCTCGGTAATACCGCCGCCAGTGATGTGGGCGATGGCGTGCACCGGAGCGCCGCCGCGGAGCAGCTCAAGAACCGGCTTGACGTAGATGCGCGTGGGAGCCAGCAGAGCGTCGGCCAGCGAAGCACCGCCGAGCTCCTCGAGCGGACGGCTCAACTCCTCGGCCTTAGCGGCGGCCTCGGGCGTGCCCGGCTTGATGCCGTCGACACCGATGACCTTACGCACGAGTGAGTAGCCGTTGGAGTGCACGCCGGTGGAAGGCAGGCCCAGAATCACGTCGCCGGGGCGAACGTTCGCGGGGTCGAGCATCTTGGGACGGTCGACGACGCCCACGGTAAAGCCGGCGAGGTCGTAATCGGCGGGGGCCATAACGCCCGGGTGCTCGGCCATCTCGCCGCCCACGAGCGCGCAGCCCGCGAGCTTGCAGCCATCGGCCACGCCCTTGATGATCTTTGCCATGTGCTCGGCCTCAATGTGACCGATGGCAACGTAGTCCAGGAAGAACAGCGGCTCGGCGCCCGAAGCCAAAATGTCGTTGACGCACATGGCGACCAGGTCCTGGCCCACCGTCTCGTGACGGTCCATGATCTGGGCGAGCACGAGCTTGGTGCCGACGCCGTCAGTACCGCTAATCAGGATCGGGTCTTCCATATCCTTAAGCGCGGCGGCCGAGAACAGGCCACCAAAGCCACCGATGCCGCCGATAACCTCGGGGCGGTTGGTGTCCTTGACCATCTGCTTAATCGCGTCGACGGCGCGGCCGCCCTCGGCGGTATCGACGCCGGCATCCTCGTACGTCACATGCTTGCTGTCGCTCATCTGAGCCTTCCTCTCCCATTACCGTCCAACGCGCGGGTGCCAAACGGTGCTCATAGTTGCATTCATTTCGGCGCGCCATAACAGCACGCGCCGTCATATCAACAAAACAGCAGGTAAAACCTACCAAAATAAACCTGTCCCTACATGGCAGGTTTTAGGCCTCGCCGTGCTCCTCTTCCCAGCTGCGGTCGTCGTATTTCTCGACCACGGCGTCGTCGTCAAAGTGAAGCGGCTTGTCCAGGTTGCGGGGCTTAAAGCCCTCCATGAACTTGTCGCGGCCAAAGCTCTCGGGAATCGCCACGGGGTAGCGTCCGGTAAAGCACGCATCGCAGTAACCGCCCTTGGGCATGACCTTAAGCAGGCCCTCGACCGAAAGGAAGGCCAGCGAATCGGCGCCGATATACTCGCAAATCTCGTCGACCGTCTTGTTGGCGCTGATAAGCTGCGACTGCACGTCGGTATCGATGCCGTAGAAGCACGGCCAGATGACCTCGGGCGAGTTGATGCGGATATGAATCTCCTTGGCGCCGGCGTTGCGCAGCATCCTGACGAGCTGCACCATGGTGGTGCCGCGCACGATGGAGTCGTCGATGACGACCAGGCGCTTGCCCTCGATGTTGTCGCGCAGCGGGTTGAGCTTCATACGCACGCCCATGGCACGCAGCTCCTGCGTAGGCTCGATGAACGTACGGCCCACGTAGCGGTTCTTGATAAGGCCCTCGCCAAAGGGAATGCCGCTCTCGTGCGAATATCCCTCCGCAGGCGGCAGACCGGAGTCGGGCACGCCGATGACCAGATCGGCCTCGACGGGCTCCTCGTGTGCCAGCTGACGACCCATGTCGTAACGGCAGGCATAGACGCTCTTGCCGTTCATGATGGAGTCGGGGCGGGCAAAGTAGACCTGCTCAAAGATGCAGTTGGCGGGCTCTTCGGCTGCAGGCACGCCCTGCTCGGATACCAGGCCCTCGGCGCTGATGCGCAAGATCTCGCCGGGACGGACGTCACGGACGTACTCGGCACCCACGATGTCGAGTGCGCAGGTCTCGGAAGCAACGACCCAGCCGCCGGCGCGCGTGACACGGACGGCGGAGTCGACCGTCGCGGCGCCGTCCTGCGACGGCAGCTGCGAAACGGCTGCGGCATCGGCCTGGTCCAGACCCTCGTCCACCAGCTTGCCCAGCACGAGCGGGCGAATGCCGTGTGGATCGCGGAATGCGTAGAGCGCCTGCTCGTTGATGAGCGTCATGGCGTAGCCGCCGCGCACGAGCTCCATGGTCTTGCGAATACCCTCGCGCAGGTGGCCCGTACGCTGGGTAAAGTAGCCGATAAGCTTGGTCGCGACCTCGGAATCCGAATTGGAGAGGAACGGCACGCCCAGCTCGATCAGCTGACGGCGCAGCTCGTCGGTGTTGACGAGGGTGCCGTTGTGCGCGAGCGCGATAATGACGCTATTGATGGTAGAGAGGTGCGGCTGAGAGGCTTCCCAGCTCTTGGCACCGGCAGTGCCGTAGCGCACATGACCCACGGCCAGCTGGCCGGAGAGCGTCGACAGGTCGGCGTTGGAGAACACGCGGTCGAGCAGGCCCAGATCTTTGCGGACCATAACCGTGCCGCCGTCACCCACGGCGATTCCAGCCGATTCCTGGCCACGGTGCTGCAGCGCACGCAGGCCAAAGTACGTCAGTCGAGCCACGTCGCGATCGGGCGCCCATACGCCGAAAATGCCACATTCCTCATGCAGCTGGTCGGAGTCCGGATCATACGTCGACATGGTGTTCACCTGTCCCGCGGCACGCTCGGCCGCGCGGATGGTTTCTTGAGACATGGTATCCCCTCAGAGCCTCGTATTTTTGGCGTTACCTGCCCTATTATACGCACGGCAAGACAAGCACTCCCGCGCATGAACAGCGCTTTTTAAAAGCCCACCGAGCTAATAATCAGTTTTGTTGCCAAACATTTTATCGGTCTGTCCAGTGCAAGCGCCCGCCCCCCCCAGATGGCCGCCGCGTCCACCGTTGGGGATTACAAAGTTGCAATTGGGACGTTCGTCCTGTCTTTTGGCAGGTCGGCGGCGTATCCTTATAACCTACAACAAAGCGAGAAAGGTTCTGTATGGATCGAAACGAACTCGACCCCAGCGTCCCCAGCGCCACAGAGGTCAAGAAGATTCCCCTCATCATTAAGGTGTACGCCGTCCTGTGCATCCTTTCCGGCGTGGGCACGCTCCCGTCGGTCGCTGCCTTTATGTGGCAGGTCATCACGGCACTTGTTAACGGCAACGCCACCGAAAAGCTCGGCGACAACACGCTCGTCGCAGTCGGCCTTATCGTCGCCGGCATCATGCTCTCTGCGGCAAGCGCCGTCATCCTAATCATCTTTGGCCTGGACCTTATCAAAAACCAGCGCCGCAACGCCGCCCGCCTGTCCTACATCCTTATTGCATTCACCGTCGTCGAGCTTTTGGTCGACGTGATGCTCCAGGGCATCGGGCCCTTCCTGCTGCGTCCCGCGATCCAGCTCGGCATCCTCGTCGCACTTTCGGCAACCGTCGACCCCACGCTTCGTCAGGAGCGCGAACTGCAGCGCCGCCTGCAGGAGATGCTCGACCGCGACGCCGCCGCCGAGGGCATGCTCGGGCGCGATGAAACCGGCGAAGGCTACATCAAGCTCAACTACTTCAACCTGTTCTGGGTATTCTTTGTCTGCTGCGTGCTCGGCCTGATCGCCGAGGACATCTGGCACATGACGGTCGACGACCCGGGCGTCTACCAGAACCGCGCCGGCATGCTGTTTGGTCCCTTCAGTCCCATCTACGGATTTGGCGCCGTGCTCATGACCATGGTGCTTAACCGCTTCTACAAAAAGAACCCCATCATCATTTTCCTGGTGAGCGCCCTGCTCGGCGCCAGCTTTGAGGTGTTCGTGGGCTGGTTTATGCAGACCGCGTTTGGCGTGGTCTCGTGGAGCTACTCGCACATAACGCTGTTCGGTTTGCCCGATCCGCTCGTGGTCCTCACGGGCGGACGCACCTGCACGGGCTTCGCCTGCCTGTGGGGCCTGGGCGGCCTCATCTGGATCAAGCTGCTGCTGCCGAGGCTGCTTAAGCTTATCAACAAGATCCCCTGGAAGAGCCGCTACTCGGCCACCGTCATCTTTACCGTTATCATGCTGGTCGACGGCGTCATGACGCTGCAGTCGCTCGACTACTGGTACCAGCGCGTTAACGGCACGGAGCCGGACATTCCCGTCGCACAGTTCTACGGAGAGCACTTCGATAACGAGTACATGGAAAACCGCTTCCAGAGCATGACCATGAGCCCCAAGGATGCGACACGCGTATAGCGCTCACCGCGCCCAAAACGCAAAATGCCCGCCGGTATCACACGTACCGGTGGGCATTTTTATAAACGATCCTTCTATCGACGCAATCCTCTATGCCTCGCGCTCGACCTCACTCACGCATTCGTTCTTGATGGTGCCAACGAGCGCCTGCAGTGCATCGACCACGTGTGGGCGAATGTCCCCGCCGATAAGCACGAGCATGATGTCGTCACCTACGGAAAGCTCGCCGCTTGCCAGCCACACGCGCACATAGCCGATACCCGGCATCGCGCGCGTGGCCCCGATAGCAGACCGTACCTTTTCGGCGTCGTAGTCAAAGACCATGCCGCCCACCCTGTGGCCTGGTGCCACGCCATCGGTCTCGACTCCGCGCACCTCGGCCTTGGGCGTCGCACGCACCACACCGTTATGCGTCAGATACATCCCGCAGCCTGCCGCCGAAGCATCGGCCTTGGCCTCGCGCAGCCAAGCATCAATCGAAGGCATCAATTTGCCACTCTCAAGCATCGTTTCTCCCTTACCGTCCCAAATTAGCTACTCTCGGGCAATTTATTCATCAACGGGCGTGAGCACCATGACAGCGCGCGTGTTGCTCAGCGACAGTGAACGGCAGGTCACAAGCGTTACAACCTTGGTTGCCGAAGCGGCACGATCGGTGGCATCACTCGCCACGGCAGAGGCACCGTCGAGCATCTCGGACAGGTAGTTCTTGAGCCCGTCATCGCCCTCAAAATTGGGCGTGCGCGCCTTGGCATACGTGTCCTCGACAACTTTGGTCGCCAGTGGTCGCAGCTTATACGTCGCATCGCGCGTGATGTAGTACACATATTCAATGCTATCGAACGTTGCCTGGTCAGTCGTATCCGAAATCACGTTGAACATCGACCCATCGTTCATATGGTGGCCGTAGATCGTGGTCTGCTGGTCGACCATTCCCGGCGCGGTGTCATCGCTATCCAGGAAAATGGCGCCGGACGCGTTGGACGTGCCATCAAACAACGTGTTGAGGTATTTGGAGTTGTTGTTGGTCTGCACCACGGGATAGTTGATGTTGGTTCCCGGCACGTAAATCCAACCCACAATCTCGGGATTCGTCTGAGCAAGCGCATCAAAGTTGATAATCGGCACGCCGCTGGCGTCCTTATCGCTTACATATTGCTTCTCGATTTTCTGATACGAATCGCTCGCCTGCTTATAGCCAATCTGGGCATTAATAAAGATAGCGGCGGCGGCGACAATCAGGCCGATACCGATGATGATGAGCAGGATAGGAATGATGGAGCGGCGCTTCTTACGCGGCAGCTCGGTGCAATCCGACGGCGCGGCATGCGATGAAGACCGGGGCGGCTTCTTAGCGGAGCTATAAGACGAAGGACGATATGCGGCCGGCGCGTCCTGTCGACGATGCGTCGCCGGTGTCACGGGGCGCGGCGCGCGCGGCTGCTGAGGAGAGGATGTCCGACCCTGCTGTGCCGCACGGGCAGCACCCGGCTTCGACGGATCGGGAATCTGAGAAGCCTTGAATCGTTTTCCCTGATAATCGGACATGGCTCTCCTTATACTGCGGTGAAACGGCGGAACGCTTAGGCGTCAGCCATCTCCTGCTTCATCTTTTCGATAACCTTGCGGTACTCGGGGTCGCAGGCGCCCAGAATCTGCGTGGCGTAGATGGCAGCGTTCTTGGCACCGTTAATGGCCACACAGGCAACGGGCACGCCCGAGGGCATCTGCACCATCGACAGCAGCGAGTCCATACCACCCAGATCGCTCGTCTTCATAGGCACGCCGATGACCGGCAGCGGCGTAAAGGCCGCCACGACACCGCCCAGGTGAGCAGCCTTGCCGGCAGCAGCGATAATCACCTTGATGCCGCGGTCAGCAGCAGTCGAGGCCCACTCATGGACCTTCGCCGGCGTACGGTGCGCGCTTGCAATCACGAGCTCATAGGGCACGCCTAGCGCCTCGAGCTCGGCGGTGCAACCTTCCATAACGCCCAGATCGGACTTGGAGCCCATGATGATCCCGACAACCGGCTTCTGATCTGCCATAAACAAAGACCTCCTGTTGAGAGCGGTGACGCGGCGAATCCGCGACCCTTAACTACTGAGAGTAGTATAGCCGCTCCCGTCCCCGCGGTCTTTGTGGTGGCAGCTGAGCCTTTCCCTCGGGAACTGGGCTTCGCGAAGTTTCCCGAAGGAAAGGCTCAGCCGCCACCCTGCGACCTTCCGGATATTGCTATGACGTACGTTTGCTGAAATAAATGAGTTCCGGTTGCTTCGCAAAGTCGTTCAGATAAAGCCTGGCCCGCCCGCGAAGCGCCCTGCGACCTACCGGGGATTGCCATGACGTACGTTGGCTGAAATATTAACGTGGGATCCGCCGTTCGAACGAACGGCGGATCCCACACTCGTTTTTTATTCAGCCCTAGTCATCACGCAAAGCCCCTTCCGCAGCACACGGTGCGGCCAAGTCACCGCAGGCCGGGGCGGGAGGCGGTCCTTTCTCTCGGAAAACTTCGCGAAGCCCAGTTTCCGAGAGAAAGTGTCCGGCTGCCGCCCCGGCCGGCCAGCTCAATCTACACCGTGTACTGCGGCAGGTCCTGCAGGGCGATGACGTCCATGCCCATGTCGTTGGCGCTGCCGTGACCCTGCTGGTCCTCGCGCACCGCCTCGATGGCACTCACATACGTGTTGGCGGCAGACATCGCGGTCACGCAGGTCACACCGCGTCGCACCGCCTCGGTGCGCAGCAGATAGCCGTCGCCACGCGAGCCCGGACCGTACGGCGTGTTGATGATCACCGCGATCTTGCCATCGGCGATGAGGTCGCCGATGTTGGGGCGCTCGCCGTCGTGCGGGCCGCTAATCTTCTCCACGATCTCGCACGTCACGTTGCCTCCACGCAGCACGCGCGCCGTACCCTCGGTAGAGCAGATGTCAAAGCCCAGGTAGCGCAGGATGCGGGCGACCGAAAGGATGTGGCGCTTGTCGCGGTCGCACACGCTGATGAATACCTTGCCGGCGCTCGGGTCGGGCAGCTTGTAGTCGATCGCCAGCTGCGTCTTGGCGTATGCCTCGGGATAGCTCTTGGCGATACCCATGACCTCGCCCGTCGACTTCATCTCGGGCCCCAGGATAACGTCGGCGCCCGGGAAACGGCCCCAGGGCATAACGGCTTCCTTCATGCAGAACCAGTCCAGCTGACGCTCATCGCTCGGCAGGCCCAAGCTCGCGATGGAATCGCCCGCCATGATACGCGCCGCGCACTTGGCCAGCGGCACGCCGGTGGCCTTGGAGATAAACGGCACGGTACGGCTGGCACGCGGGTTGGCCTCGATCACGTAGACGGTCTCGCCCTTGATGGCATACTGCACGTTGACCAGGCCGCGTACGCCCAGCGCCATCGCGATGCGGCGCGTGGTCTCGCGGAGCTTCGCCTGCAGGCTCTCGCTAAAGCTAAACGGAGGGATGCAGGTCGCAGAGTCGCCGGAGTGAATACCGGCCTCCTCAATATGCTCCAGGATGCCGCCGATGTAGACCTCTTCGCCGTCGCACAGGGCATCGACATCGGACTCAATCGCACCCTCCAGGAAGCGATCGAGGTACACCGGGTAGTCGGGGCTAATGCGCGCAGCCTCTGCCATGTAATCGCGCAGATGCTCGGCATCGTAGGCGATCATCATGCCGCGGCCGCCCAACACATAGCTCGGACGCACCAGAAGCGGATAGCCGATGTGCGCGGCCACGGCCTCGGCCTCCTCAAACGAGGTGGCCTGGCCCGCCGGCGGGTACATGATGCCCAGCTTGTCGAGCAGAGCGGCGAAGCGCTCGCGGTCCTCGGCAAAGTCGATGGCGTCGGGCTTGGTGCCCATAATGTTCACGCCGCTCTCCTCGAGCATGCGCGCCAGCTTAAGCGGAGTCTGGCCGCCGAGCGTCACCACGACGCCGTCGGGGCGCTCGACATCGATAACGTCCATGACGTCCTCGTAGGTGAGCGGCTCAAAGTACAGACGGTCGGACGTGTCATAGTCGGTCGAGACGGTCTCGGGATTGCAGTTGACCATGATGGTCTCGAAGCCGCGGGCCGCCAGCGCGTAGCTCGCGTGCACGCAGCAGTAATCGAACTCGATACCCTGGCCAATGCGGTTGGGGCCGGCGCCCAGGATCATCGCCTTGGGCTTGTCCGCCGGCGTGGTCTCGTCGGGAGCCACGCACTTCTTGGCATCCGGGCTCGTGCGGTAGATGTTCTCGTACGTCTTGTAGTGGTACTCCGTGGCGCTCGAGAACTCGGCCGCGCAGGTATCGACCGTCTTCATGCTGGGAACCACGCCCAGACCCTTGCGATAGGCGCGCACAAAGCGCTCGTCCGAGCCGGTCAGCGCGGCAATCTCGGCGTCGCTCGTGCCGTATTGCTTGAGCAGGCGCATCGCGTCGGCGTCGATATCCTCCACACGCAGGCCGCGGATGCTCTCCTGGACCTGCACCATGTCGTTGATACGATTGAGGTACCACGGATCGATACCGCAGATGGCATGGATGCGGGCGATGTCCCAGCCACGGCGCAGGGCCTCGACCACAAAGAAGATGCGGTGCTCGGTCGGGGTTGCCGCGGCCTGAGCGAGCTCATCGTCGCTCAGCTTGTCGGCACCCTCCTTGCCACCGGCGCAGATGCCCTGGTGACCGTCCTCCAGTGAGCGCATGGCCTTGCCGAAGGCCTCCTCAAAGGTGCGGCCGATCGCCATGATCTCGCCCACGGCCTTCATGCGCGTGGTGAGCGTGGGGTCGGTACCCTTAAACTTCTCGAAGGCAAAGCGCGGCACCTTGACCACGCAGTAGTCAATCGTGGGCTCAAAGCAGGCGGGCGTTGCCTTGGTGATGTCGTTGACGATCTCGTCGAGCGTGTAGCCCACGGCCAGGCGAGCGGCGGCCTTGGCGATGGGGAAGCCCGTGGCCTTGGAGGCCAGTGCGGACGAACGGCTCACGCGCGGGTTCATCTCGATGACGATCAGGCGGCCGGTCTGGGGGTTCACGGCAAACTGCACGTTGGAGCCGCCGGTCTCGACGCCGATCTTCTCCAGAATGGCGAGCGACGCGACACGCATGCGCTGGTACTCAAGGTCACTTAGTGTCTGCGCCGGCGCCACGGTGATGGAGTCGCCGGTGTGCACGCCCATGGGGTCGAGATTCTCGATGGAGCACACGATGATGCCGTTGCCGGCGTGGTCGCGCATGACCTCCATCTCATACTCTTTCCAACCCTCGATGGACTCCTCGACCAGCACCTCATGGGCAGGCGAGAGCTCAAGGCCCTGGCTCACGATGGAGACGAGCTCCTCGTGGGTGTGCGCGATGCCGCCGCCGGCGCCGCCGAGGGTAAAGCTCGGACGCAGCACGCAGGGATAGCCCACGCGCTCGGCGATAGCCTCGGCGTCGGCCACGCTGTAGGCATAGCCCGAGCGCGCGACCTCCAGGCCGATCTCGGCCATGGCCTCGTTAAAGAGCTTGCGGTCCTCGCCGCGCTCGATAGCGGCCAGGTCGCAGCCGATCATCTCGACGCCGTACTTGTCCAGCGTGCCGTCTTTCGCCAGCTCGACGGCGGCGTTCAGACCGGTCTGGCCACCCAGCGTGGGCAGCAGCGCGTCCGGGCGCTCCTTTTTGATCACGCGCTCGATAAACTCGGCGGTGATGGGCTCGACATAGGTGCGGTCGGCCAAGCCCGGGTCGGTCATGATGGTCGCCGGGTTGGAGTTGACCAGGATGACCTCAAAGCCATCCTCCTTGAGTACCTTGCAGGCCTGGGCGCCGGAGTAGTCGAACTCGCAGGCCTGGCCAATAACGATGGGGCCCGAACCAATAACGAGGATGCGCTTGATGTCAGTACGTTTCGGCATGTTAGTTCTCCTCGGTCGCAGCGTTCTCGGACTCGGCGAAATTCCAGCCGGCGAGGCGGTCCTTCGCGGTGTCGATGTCCAGGTAGTTCTCCTCGCCGTCCATGAGTCGCGTAAAGGCGGTAAAGAGATAGTGGGCATCGGTGGGGCCAGGCGAAGCCTCGGGGTGGTACTGGACCGAGAAACACGGGGCGTCGAGCAGCTGGATGCCCTCGGCGGTGCCGTCGTTGAGGTTCACATGTGTCAGGCGAATGCGACCAAAGCGCTCGTTCATCACGACCGGCGCGATGCCGCGACGCACCCAGGCGCGCAGGTCGCCATCGGCCGCATGCTCGGTTTCGCCGCCGGAAAGCTCCGGAATCAGTTTGCCCAGACTGGGGAACAGCAGACCAAAGCCGTGGTTTTGCGCGGTGATCTCCACGCGACGGCTCACCAGATTCATAACCGGCTGGTTACCGCCACGGTGACCGAATTTAAGCTTTTCCATTTGGGCGCCGCAGGCCAGGCTGATCATCTGGTGACCGAGGCAAATGCCAAAGACCGGCACCTTGCCGATCAGCTGCTGTACCTGCTCATAGGTCTCCACCACGGCATCGGGGTCGCCGGGGCCGTTGGACAAAAAGACGCCATCGGGATTCATGTCGAGCACCTGCTGGGCGGGCGTATCCCACGGCACGACGGTGAGATCGCAGCCGGCACGGACCAGGCCCTCCAGAATACCGCGCTTCACACCGCAGTCGTAGGCGACCACTTTGTGACGGGCAGGAGCGGCAGCCGCAAGCGCAAAGTCATGCGTGGCAGGCAGGTCGGCGGCCACAAACTCGTGAGGCGCGGGGCAACTTACGGTCTTGACCAGGTTCTCGCCTACCAGCGTGGGCGCAGCGGACAAGCGCTCGGCAAGCTCGTCGACGTCGAAGATCTCGGTCGAGATAATGCCCATCTTGGAACCATTGTCGCGCAGATGGCGCACCAGAGCGCGGGTGTCGATACCCTCGATAGCGACGATGCCGTGAGCGCGCAGGTACTCCGGCACGCTGACGGCCGAGCGCCAGTTAGAAGGCGTGGCGCACATATCGCGAACGATCATGCCGCGCATAGCCGGAGCGCTCGCAGGGCGCACGGCGTCGCCGGGGAAGGCCGACTGGACATCGGTCTCGTCGATACCGTAATTGCCGATCTGCGGATAGGTCATGGTTACAATTTGGCCGGCATAACTCGGGTCGGTCATGACCTCAAAGTAGCCCTCGAGCGAGGTGTTGAAGCAGACTTCGCCGGTCGCGGTGCCCTCGGCGCCGCATGCACGTCCATAAAAAATGGTCCCATCCTCAAGATACAGGATACAGGGACCGCAGGTGCCCTTGCTGGTTTTGGCCAGCATACGCTGGCAAAGCTCGCTGGGCGCGAAGGTGCGGGCGGCAGCGCCCGCGGTATGGTTGTTCGCCATAATTCTCCTTCCCGGTCTCACAGGACCGGCTTAAAGGTGTGTAGTTAGGCCTCGCGGTATTGTAACCGCAAGCATGCCTCATGGCGTTAATTTCATCGAAATGTTTACGAAATGATAATTATGACTTTCTATGCATAATGATTATTTAATCCCCGTCCCAGAAAAATTATCCCGCGTGGGCTTGTGGCTCACGCGGGATAATGGCCTCTTACTTTTGCTTGTCCTGTTCCAGCAGATCGGACGGTGAGCGATCGGGCTTGCCGCCGCGGAAAATCTCGCGGCCATGCAGACGATGCTCCAGGTCACGTTCGGCCTTTTCCTCGTCAATCTTGGTCTGGCTCACCACCGGGTCCTCGATCAGCGACGAAACCGAGTTCACCTGTTTTTGAATGCGCTCGGCAATGGTGTCGTCCATGCTTACGATGCGCATCTTCCAGTCGATACTCGTGGCGTTGGATGAGCTCTTGGTCCACACAAACGTCAAAATGGCGCTCTGATGACCCCGCGCGGGAAACATGCCAAAGAAGGAATCGTGCTGAATGTTGCTATCCTCGTCGATATAGGCGTGAACGTTATACACCACGCGGTCGATCTTATCGTTGAGCAGCGCGTTGGTCGCAAGCGCAGCGGCCTGAATCTGCCCGTTGGACAGCAGCTCGAGCTCGTTGGCAGACGATGTGTCCAACACCGTCACCTCGACCGTGCCCGTACGCTCATCAGCTTCATCGACGGTAAAGTCGAGCGGGAACTGCGTAAAGCCGTTGCCCCACTCAAGGCCGCCCTTCAGCGCCGTCGAAACGGTATCCACCGAAACGCTCTCGGACAGGTTGGCGGTGTTCAGGCGTCGCATCACGCCGTAGCCAATCTGCATGCCCACAATCAGCACCAAGATGCCAATGACCACGGCCATGGCAGTCTTCGTAATGGTATGGCTCACCTGCGAGCCCGAAGGGTCGTCCTCGGACAGCGGGTCGATATGTTTTGCCTGGCTCGCGCGGTCCTCGCTGCGCAGCTGCGCTAGCGCCGCTTTGTCACCGCGCTTGGCCGCAGCCTCCTTCTCACGCATGCGCTCGGTGCGCTTTTTGGCAAGCGTGGGATCCAAGACACCGGATGCATCGATTTCGGAGAATAACTCCGTCACTTCTTCCGGAGTCAAAGGGTTCTTGTCAGCCATAAACTTCCTGTCATATCAATCAGTCGAGCTCGTGCGCACGCGCACCTTCGAACTGCATTCGATAGTAACGGGCATAAGTGCCGCCACGGGCGAGAAGCTCCTCGTGCGTGCCACGCTCCACAACGCGACCATGCTCAACGGTCGCGATCTCATCGGCATGCTTAATGGTCGAAAGACGGTGGGCGATGATAATCGTGGTGCGGCCGCGTGCCAGCTCTTCGAGCGACTCCTGCACCGCCTCCTCGCTCTCGTTATCCAAAGCACTCGTCGCCTCATCCAAAATAAGGATCTTGGGGTTCTTGAGAAACACTCGCGCGATGGCAACACGCTGCTTCTGTCCGCCCGAAAGACGGCTGCCGCGCTCGCCCACGACCGTGTCATAACCCTGTGGAAGCGACTCGATAAAGGCATCGATGTTGGCGCGACGGGCGGCCTCGGCGATCTCTCCTGCCGTAGCGCCCGGCTTGCCGTAGGCGATGTTCTCGCCAATCGTGCCGTCAAACAGATAGACATCCTGCTGCACCAGGCCGATGGCGCGACGCAGGCTCTGCTGCGTCACATCGCGCACGTCCTGGCCGTCGATGCTAATGGATCCGGCAGCCACGTCATAAAAGCGCGGCAGCAGCGAACAGGTCGTGGACTTGCCACCGCCCGAAGGGCCAACCAAAGCGATGGTCTGCCCGGGCTTGATGGACAGATTCATATGGTCGATAACGGGACGCTCTTCGGCATCGCCCTCGCCCAGCTCAACGTCCTCGTAGTTAAAGCACACGTCGTGATAATCCACGGCGCCGGCAGTCACCTGCAGATCCGTGGCGCCCGGCTTGTCCTGGATATCCGGCACGGTCGAGAGCACCTCGTCCATACGCTTAAAGCCGGCGATAGCCTTCTGATATGTTTCGGCCGAATTGACGAGCGTCTCGAGCGGCGTGCAGAACAGCGAAATATAGAGTGCAAAGGTCGCCATATCGACCGCCTGCAGCTGTCCCTGGGCGACCAGCCAGCCGCCCAGCAGTACCACGATCACATAGAGCACACCCGAGAGCAGGCCATACGTCGCAGTATAGACGCCCATGGCGTGATACATGTTTTCCTTGGACGAAAGGTAGCGATTGTTGGAGGCGCGGAACTTAGAGCGCTCGGTCTCCTCATTGGCAAAGCTCTTGACCACGCGCATGCCCGCCAGCGAATCCTGCAGCTGCGCATTGATGCCGCTGATTTTTTTGCGATTGTCGCTAAAGACCTCGCGCATGCGCATGTTCTGCCAAAACATGATGACCGCAAACGCTGCTGTCACCACAGCCATGGCAAGCGCCAGCACCGGGGCGATGGTAAAGAGGATCACAAACGAGCCGATAATCTCGATGCCGCAGATGATGATCCACTCGGGCACATGGTGCGCCGCCTCGCAGATATCGAACAGGTCGTTGACCACGCGGCTCATCATGTCGCCCGAGCTGTTGCGATCGAAGTATGCAAAGCTAAAGCGCTCGTACTGATCGAACAGGTCCTCGCGCATCTTGGACTCCATGCGCGCGCCCATCACATGGCCCCAGTAGCTCACAAAGTAGCGGCAGGCGCAGCGGATGGCATACATCAGCACCAGTCCCACCGCAATCATACCGAGCGCCTGCATAATGGCAGCCTGACCCTGGGTAAACAACCCGCCGGTCAGATTGCGCAGAATAATAGGAAACGCAAGGTCAATGGCAGCAAGCACCAGAGCACAAACAGTATCGGCAACAAAAAGCCCCGTCTGGGGCTCGTAATACGAGAGAAACCTTTTCAGCATAATCACCTTACGCGGTTTTACCAAACCGCGTTTCGTCTCGACGCTGCAAGTGCTCCATTTGGACAATCTGGCCTTCAATCGTCGGTCGCGTATATCCATACGCTTCCCTCCTCTTTTAGGCCACCTTGTCTCAAATGGAGCACTTTCGCTGACTTACACAAACCTGCGGGATCATCCCCGCTCGTTAAAGCTCCGCGCCCCCAAGGCGATGCGCGATGCTATCGCAGGCCAAGGCGCCCACGACGGTCTTGGCGTCTTCGATCTTGCCGTCGAGCACGGCGTCGATCAGCTCGTGCAGCGGCACCAGGTCCACGTTGACAAACTCGTCATCATCGGGGTTGGGCGCATCAAACTCGAGCTTGGTAGCCAAGTAGATGTGGATGATCTCATCGCAAAAACCACAGGACGTGACAATCGACGTCAAAAAGCGAATACGACCAGCCCTAAAGCCCGTCTCCTCATGCAGTTCGCGCTTGGCGCAATCGAGCGGGTCCTCGCCTGGATCGAGCTTGCCGGCGGGAATCTCGACCGTCACGCGGTCGATGGCGGTGCGGTACTGACGCACCAGTACGATCTTGCCACTCTCGGTCAGCGCCACAACGGCCGCCGCACCCGGATGGCGAACGATATCGCGGGCGCTGCGGCGACCGTTGGGCAGCTCAACCTCAAGACGGTGGACATCGAGGATCTTGCCCTTCCAGGCACACTCCTCCGAAAGAATCTTCTCGTGCAGCTCGACATCGTGCGGGTCGTCGTCGCCCAACACCAGCGCCGGCTCGTCAGCGACCTCGCCACCAGGCTCGCCCTCGGCGTGCCCATACATGCGGCTGTCCTCTTCAACGATCTGCGCATCCACGAGCTCTTCGTTCTTCTCGTCCATCCGTCTCATTCCTCTCGGATTTTAGGCATCCCAGGCGTCGCGGCCGCGCAGCGCGCGCAGGCCGATGTCGTGGCGCAGGGTCTTGCCTTCAAAATCAATCTTCTCGCAGGCCTCGTAGGCAAGGTTGCGAGCGTTCTCGAACGTGTCACCCAGAGCGGTTACGGCAAGCACGCGGCCGCCGTTGGTCACGAGCTGGCCATCCACCACGGCGGTGCCCGCGTGGTACACGGTCACGTTCTCCATGGCCTCGGCGTCGGCGATACCGGTGATGACCTTGCCCTTCTCGTAGCTGCCGGGATAGCCCGCGCTCGTCAGGACAACGGCCACAGCCCACTCGTCACGCCAGTCAAGCTCAATCTGATCGAGCTCGCAGTTGGCGCAGGCGAGCATGACCTCGACCAGGTCGTTCTTAAGGCGCGGCAGCACGACCTGCGTCTCGGGGTCGCCAAAGCGAGCATTGAACTCCAGCACCTTGGGGCCGGCAGGCGTGAGCATAAAGCCGCCGTACAGGCAGCCGCGGTAGTCGATGCCCTCGGCAGCGAGCTCGGCCACGGTCTGCTCCATGACCGCCACCATGGTGGCGTGCTCCTCGTCGGTCACGATGGGCACCGGGCTGTAGACGCCCATGCCGCCGGTGTTGGGGCCCTTGTCGCCCTCGAGGGCGCGCTTGTGGTCCTGCGAGGTGGCCATGGGGCGCACGGTCTTGCCGTCGGTAAAGGCGAGCAGCGAGCACTCGGGACCAACGAGCATCTCCTCGATAACCACGGTGTTGCCGGCATCGCCAAAGGTGCCGCCAAAGCACTCGCGCACGGCCTCCTCGGCCTGCTCAAGTTCGGTCGCCACGATAACGCCCTTGCCCGCGGCAAGGCCGTCGGCCTTGACGACCAGCGGAGCGCCCTGCTCACGCACATAAGCAAGAGCCGAAGCCTCGTCGGTAAACGAGCCGTAGGCTGCCGTCGGAATGCCCGCGCGCTCCATGAGCTGCTTGGAGAACAGCTTGGAGCCCTCCATCTGAGCGCCCTCGGCACCCGGGCCAAAGCAGGGAATACCCGCCGCGCGCACGGCGTCGGCCACACCCGCCACGAGCGGAGCCTCGGGGCCAATTACCACGAGTCCGCATCCGTGGCTCTGCGCAAACGCCGCCACGGCCGCAGGATCGCAGTCGTCGAGAACAACGTTCTCGCCGCAGCTCGCGGTGCCGCCGTTGCCCGGCGCGATGTAGAGCTTGCCGGCGCGCGGTGATGCTGCGAGCTCAGCTGCCAAAGCATGCTCACGGCCGCCGCTGCCCAACAACAGGATGTCGATGGTTTGAGTGTCCGCCTTCAAGGGTGCCTCCTCTATGGATGAATGGCCCGCTCCGCGCGAGCCCTTTGCAAGCAAATATACCCCTCGGCCGCCCGCTTGGGCTGCAAAGGGGTATATCGCAATAACCAAATAGTCCCGATTACTTCCAGAATCGGTTGATGATCTGCTCGCGACCGGCGCCGACGCCAATGAACGTCACGCGGGTGTGTGCCAGATCCTCGATAAACGCCACGTAGTCCTGAGCCTCCTGCGGCAGCTCATCAAAGCTGCGGCAACCGGTGATGTCGCACTTCCAGCCGGGGAGCTCCTCGTAGATGGGCTTGGCATGCTCAAAGCGCACCTGATGCTCGGGCACGCTGGTGTAGCGCTCGCCATCGACGTCGTAGGCCACGCACACCTTGATGGTGTCGAAGGCCGAAAGCACGTCGAGCTTAGTCAGGGCGATATCGGTGAGGCCGTTGACGCGTGAGGCGTAGTTGGCGATGGGGCCGTCGAACCAGCCGCAGCGACGACGGCGACCGGTGGTCACACCGTACTCATAGCCCTCCTCGGTCAGCGTGTGGCCGGCCTCGGACTCATAGGAAAGCTCGGTGGGCATGGGGCCCGAACCGACGCGGGTGATATAGGCCTTCATGACGCCCAGCACGCGGTCGACGTTCTTCATGCCCACGCCGGAGCCGGTGATGGCGCCGCCGGCGGTGCAGTTGGAAGACGTCACGTACGGATAGGTGCCGTGGTCGATGTCGAGCAACGTCGCCTGGGCGCCCTCAAACAGCAGGTCCTTGCCCTCATCGATCATGTTGTTGAGCAGCAGGCTCGTCTCGGTGATGTAGGGACGCAGGCGCTCGGCCATGGGCAGGTACTCGTCGCAAATCTGGTCCACGGTGTAGGTGGGCAGGTTGTAGATGAGCTCAAGCTCGGGGTTCACGCGGGCGAGAGCGGTCTCCAGCTTGTCGCGGAACAGCGCCTCGTCCAGCATATCCTGCATGCGCAGGCCAATGCGGGCCATCTTGTCCTGATAGCACGGACCGATACCGCGCTTGGTGGTACCGATGTTCTTCTTGCCGAGCTTCTGCTCAAAGGCGCCATCCAGGTCGATGTGGTACGGCATGATGACATGCGCGTTGCCGCTAATCTTGAGGTTCTTGGTGGTGATGCCGTCGGCCTCGAACATGTCGATCTCCTCAAGGACAACCTTGGGGTTGACGACGCAGCCGTTACCGATCACCGACACATGGTCGGAATACATGATGCCGGAGGGCACCTGGTGCAGGCCGTACTTCTTGCCGTTGACGACGATGGTGTGGCCGGCGTTGTTGCCGCCCGAGTAGCGCACGACGGCATCGAAGTCGCCGGCGACCAGGTCGCAGATCTTACCCTTGCCCTCATCGCCCCACTGGGCACCGACCAAAACGGTTGACGGCATGTTTACTCCTTACATTCATGGACTGTCTACGCGCCACGCCGGCACGCAGAAGCACAAAACATTCCCAGTATACCCGTGCAACGGGCGCCTGTCCTACTCCTCGGCATGTGCCCCATCAAGCTCATAGAACTTGGTGGATGCCGGCAGGAACATCAGGTCGACGTCGCCGATCGGGCCCGAACGGTTCTTGGCCACGACGATACGCGTAACGCCCTCGTCGGGTCGATCGTCGCGCGAGGCTTCGGCCTCATCGGCGGAGCGGTCCAAGAACATAACGATATCGGCGTCCTGCTCGATGGAGCCCGATTCACGAAGGTCGGAAAGCTGCGGGCGCTTGCCGGTACGGGATTCGACCTGACGCGAGAGCTGCGACAGCGCGATGAGCGGGATCTTGAGTTCCTTGGCCATGATCTTCAGACCACGCGACATCTCGGAGACCTCGACGGTACGGCTCTCGGAGCGGCGTCCCGGCGGAGGACTCACCAGCTGCAGGTAGTCCAGGATGATGATGGCCTTCTCCTTGTTGTGGAGCATGCGGCGGCTCTTGGCGCGAATCTCGGTCACTGTGGTGCCGGGCGTATCGTCAATCAGAATATCGAGCTTGGACAAGGTCTGCGTGGCCTCGTTGATATTGGCCCACTGCTCGGGGCTAATGCGGCCCATGCGGAAGTCACTGATCGAAATCATGGCGTAGGCGCAGATCAGACGCTGGGCAATTTCCTTGCCCGACATCTCCAGAGAGAAGAAGCCGACGGTATAACCGGCAGCGGCAGCGTTGAGCGCCAGATTCAGGGCGAACGACGTCTTACCTACAGCAGGACGGGCGCCGATGATGATGAGCTGGCCCTCGCGAAAACCCATGAGCATGCGGTCGAGCGACGGGAAACCCGTGGGTACGCCCGCGGCCTGTCCACCGGCCTGGCACACTTCCTCGGCCTCGTTATAGGCCTCGACCATAAACTCGGTCAGCGTCTTGTAGCTCGACTTGACCTCGCGCGCCGTGACCTTGAGCAGCTTGCTCTCGGCCAGCTCGACAACCTCTTTGGTGTCGGTGGGGGCGTTATATGCCAGCGCGTTGATCTCGTTGGTGGCGCCGATCAGCTCACGCAGCATCGAATCGCGGCGAACGATGGCGGCATGGTGCTGCCAGTTGACGAGCGACAGGGTCTGACCCATCAACTCCAAAATGTACGCTTCGCCGCCCACGGCATCGAGCTTGTTGATGCTTCGCAGGTAATCGATCAGCGAGATGGAGTCGATGGGAATGCGGCTGTTGTACATATCGACCATCGCGGTATAGATGGTCTTATGAATGGGCCGGTAGAAGTCATCGGGCTGCAGCTCGACCTGGGCCTCTTCGACTACCTCGGGCGATAGCAGCATAGCGGCCAGTACATTGGCCTCTGCATCTTGGTTTTGGGGAAGACCCAACTTTGAGCCGCGGTCCTCAACCGTCAGCCCGGTCTCCCTATCGTCGTATGCCATGAGCATCCTCATTCATGTCGCTTGCGAGCATCCATAGTATCAGCCACAGCTTTAAATCGAGGCGCGCCTTAACAATCATCACCGAACCAAACGGGCGAACGGTCCCTTATGTACGTTGTGTTAGACGGGACTGCGGACGATTTCTTGGACCGTTACGCGGCCCTTCCCAGCGCGGCGCGGAACTCGGCCGGCGTGCGGCCGCCGAGCGCATCGCTGCGCCTCTCCGTATTGTATCGGCCGATCCAGCCCCCGAGCTCCTCGATGAAGCGGGCAGGGGTCCAGCCCGACCAGTCCCTGCCGTGCCAGAACTCCCTCTTGAGCAGGCCGAAGAAGCCCTCCATCGCCGCGTTGTCCGGGCTGCAGCCCTTGGCGGACATGCTCCTGGCGAGGCCGTGCCCCTCGCAGATCGAGATCCAGCCGGGCCAGCGGTAGTGGCCGCCGCGGTCGGAGTGGATGACGGGGCGCTCGCCGGGCGCGAGCAGCGCGCAGGCGTCCTCGAGCGTCGAGTTGGCGAGCGCGGCGTCCGGTCTCTCGCCGGCCCTCCACGCCACGACCGAGGAGTCGAAGCAGTCCCTGATGGCCGACAGGTAGACCTTCCTGCCGGAGGGCAGCCTGAACTCGGTGATGTCGGTGAGCCACAGGAAGTTCGGCAGGGCCGAGCGGAAGTCGCGGCGCACGAGGTTCGGCGGGGCCGGCGTCGGCTCGCCCGCATAGGAGCTGTAGGGCCTCCTCTTCCTCCTCATCCACCTGGGGACCAGGCCCTCCTCGCGCATGATGCGGAGGACGACCTTCTCCGAGGCGCGCACGGGCTCGTCGAGCTCGCGCAGGCGCGCCGTCACGAAGCGGTACCCCCGCGCCCCCTCGCCGTCCTCGGTGAAGATCCTGCGCACGAGCGCGCGCAGGGGCGCGCGCCGGTCGGGCCTCGCGATCGCGCGGCGCTGGTACTCATAGGAGCTCTTTGATATCCCCAAGGAACTCGTGAGTTCTCTCAAGGACCACTTCCCGCACGGCCTCAGGCGGTCTATCACCAGGGTCTTCTCCCTGTTCGACATCCCGTCGAGGCTCGCGGCTTTTAAAACGTCCTGCACCGCCCTCAGCACCGCGTTCTCGAGCCTGAGCCGCTCGATCAGGGCGTCCTTGTCCTCCGGGTCGATGTCGGGGTAGTCGGGGCCGTCCCCGACGAGTCGCGGCAGGTCCATTCCTCCACCGGCCCTTCCCGCGGGCTTGCGCACGTCCCTGATCCAGCGCCAGACGGACGTCTTGCCGGGCCCGCCGAGTATCTCGGTTATCTCCATGACGGTGAGCCCGGCGCCGCGAAGCGCCCTGGCCCTCTCCACCATTCTCCTACTGTATGCCATGCGGACTCCGTTCCGGACCTCAACGGTCCAACTATTTTGTCCGCAGTCCCGACCGCTTTGGATACTGGGACTTTTCCTATATAATCTTTCTTGCTTAGATAGCAGGCGAAAGCGAAGGAGCTCCTATGGTCACCAAGGATGATGCGTGTTGGATAATCGGCCTTTCCGCAGGTGCGGGCATTGGCGTATACCTTGATGGCGGCTGGGGCATCGATGCGCTTGTCGGGCGTGAGACCAGGGCTCATAACGACATCGACCTGTTCGTTCAGCGCGGGGATTACCAAAGGTTCGTGGATCTAATTGCTGATGAGGGGTTTTCCGAGGTGGCTGCATCTTTCACCACCGAAGATCACACGGTGTGGCAAGACGAGGCGGGGCGCATCGTCGACCTGCATTGCTTCGATTTCGCCGAGAATGGCGATATTCTGTATCAGGGAGATCGTTTTCCCGGGGAGGTCTTTTCGGGGAGGGGGCGCATCGGCGAGGTGGAGGTGTCGTGCATCGACCCCGAAAGCCAGCTGTTGTTTCACTTGGGCTATCAGCATGACGAGCACGACGCCCACGATGTCATGCTCCTATGCCGTGAGTACGGTTTCGACGTTCCCGAAGAATATCGCTAGCTGTTGCTATTTGCATCGGGGCACGACTTCAGCGCTTGCCGCAGATGCGCTGCGCCAGACCGCCCTGGACATCACGCCACGCCGTATATGGCCCTCCGCGCACGCGAGTCCCATTTCGCCTGCTTGATCCAGTACTCGTAGAACGGATAGGGGGTCACCTTGTACTGGCGCCAGGTCTTCTCGTACGTGCCGCGGGCTGCCTGCCTCACTATGAGCTCGGCGAGCTCGTCCGCGCTCCTGCGGACCTTGAAGCACCATGTCCACTTGAACCAGGCGAGGTAGTTCTCGAGGCGTCTCGTGGAGACACCCCGGAACCTGCCGATGAAGTGCCTCATCTGGGAGTGGAGGCTGTTCACCCTGTTGATGGCGTGCTCCTCCCTCTTGCTGGCGATGTGCGCGCCGACGCCGAGGGCGGGCAGGACGCGGCGGTACACGTGCGCACGGTCCGTCGAGATTATCGCGCCGACCGCGAGCTTGTCGGCGAGCAGCTCCCTGGCTGCCGCTCGTCGAGGCCGCCCCTCCCCGCGATCTCGTAGAAGATGTCGCCGGCGTCGTTGATGCCGGTGAGCACGCATATCTTCTCGTGCCCGTCGGTTCCCTGCGACCTTGTGCGGGGCTTCCTGGGCATGCCGGACTCCGACCTGGAGCGGTTTCCCTTGAAGCTCTCCCTGAAGAAGCACTCGTCGAGCTCGGCCCCGCCGCCGGCCTCCACGCGGAAGGCGGGCATGCGCTTGGCCATGGCCTCGAGCAGCCTGTGGCGCATGAAGAACGCCGTCTTGAGGCACACGCCGCACTTTTCCGCCGACTCGCGCAGCGGGAGCATGTCCACGTGGCACTCCGCGAACCTCATCCAGGCCGACCTGTCGAGCTTGGTGGTGGAGAAGATGCGCATGGTGGCGTCGATGAAGGTCCTGGCGCACCCTCGGCAGAGGAACCGCTGACGGCCGCACCCGTCTCGCCCCCTCTTCACGTAATGCGGGGAGCCGCACCAGGGGCAGGCTCTGTCGGGATCGTCTTCCGCCCCCTCGCTTGCCGCGAGTTCGAAAAGCTCCGCGTCTATCAGCGCCTTGAGCGATCTCAGGGCCCTGCTCTTCTCGGTAGCCGTCATCTGCGGGAGGAACTGCCTCGTCAGCTGGGTGAGCACGTCTTCCATTGCAACCTCCATCTCTCCTGATGATGGAATTGTCGCAACCGGGGCCCCGTCGCGTGTACTGCGTGCAGGACACTTATCCAAAGTGGTCTAACACAACGCTTATGTGGGACTGCATCTCAATGTATGACGTGACACCCACTCAGCGCAAAAAATAAAAGGGCGCCCCGGTCTCCCAGAGCGCCCTTCTTAGAACAAGATTGTTGCGTTGCAGCAAATGCTACTCGGCAGCAGCCTCGGTCTCGACCTCGGCGGTCTCGGCCTCGGCGACCTCAGCGGCCTCCTCGACCTCAGCATCGGCAGCGAGCTCCTCGGCGGTAACGCCGACGAGAACGACAACCTCGGCCTTGATCTCGCGGTACAGCGAGATGGCAACGGTGTGGGCACCGGCAACCTTGATGGGCTTGCCGAGCTCGACGCGCTTGCGGTCGATGTCCATACCGAGCTGATCCTTGATGGCGTCAGCGATCATAGCGGCGGTGACGGAGCCAAAGAGGATGCCCTCGTCGCCGACCTTGACGTCGACGATGACCTGCTTGCCCTCGAGGGCAGCCTTGGTCTCGTTGGCGGTAGCCAGACGGACGGCCTCGCGCTTGGCGATGTTGTTGCGACGCTCGTCAAGCTGCTTGAGGTTGCCCTTGGTGGCGGCAACAGCGAGCTTCTTGGGGAACAGGAAATTCTCAGCGTAACCCTGAGCGACCTCTACGACGTCACCCTCGCCGCCCTTGCCCTTGATCTCATCGAGAAGAATAACCTTCATGATGCGTCTCCCTTCTTAGCCGCGGTCGCGGTTGCCACGAGAGGAAACCACGGGGACGGTGTACGGCAGGAGAGCCATCTCGCGGGCACGCTTGATGGCGTTGGCGATGTCATGCTGATGCTGCGTGCAAGCGCCAGTGACGCGACGGGGCTTGATCTTGCCACGGTCGGTCATGTACTTACGGAGAAGCTGAGTGTCCTTATAGTCGATGAACTCAGTGTTCTCCTTGCAGAACTGGCAGTACTTACGACGCGGCTGACGTGCAGAAAAATCATTAGCCATGTCAAAATACCTTTCATTTGGCAACTTCGGCGAACCGAAGCCGCCTCTCACTCAAAAATAGGTGAACAACCCTTAAAACGGGATGTCCTCATCGTAGACGTCGACCGCGGGCGGCGTAGCCACCGGTGCGGCAGGACGTGCTGCGGGCGCGGGAGCTGCGGGGGCGTAACCGCCCTGATCGTAGCCACCCTGGCCACCACGGGAGCTCATAAACTCGATCTCATCGACGATGACCTCAAGCTTGCTCCTGCGCTGACCGTCGCGCTCCCAAGAGCTGTAGCGCAGCTTGCCCTCGATCGCGACCTTGTTTCCCTTTGCCAGGAAACGGCTCACGGCCTCGGCGCGGGTGCCGAACATAGTGCAGTCGACAAAGTTGGGATAGTCCTCCCACTCGCCAGTCTGCGCATTGCGGCGGCGATCGTTTACGGCGACGCCAAAGGACAGAACCTGGGTTCCGCCGGCAGTGGCGCGCAGCTCGGGATCGCGGGTGAGGTTACCGGTGATGTTCACTCGATTGATGCTCATTACTCACTACTTCCTCTTGGGGCACAAGCCCAGTCCAAAACGACAGTCTTACTCCTGGTCGTCGCGACGGACGATCATGTGGCGGACCACAGCGTCGGTGATGCGCAGGACGCGATCAAGCTCGGCGATCTGGGTAGGATCTGCGTGGAAGTTGATGAGGGTGTAGTCACCATCGGTGAGGTCGTTGATCTCGTAGGCGAGCTTGCGCTTGCCCCACTCGTCAACGGAGTCGACCTTGCCAGCGCCCTCAGCGATCGTGGTATCGATACGCTTCATAACAGCGAGACGAGTCTCGGGGTCGAGCGACGGGTCAACAAAGAACAGCAGTTCATAAGCCTTCATATTGTCACCTCCTCTGGGCAAATGTGGCTTCAGGTCGTGAAGGTGCGCCTGAAGCAGGAAAAGACTTGGTAATAATATCTTTCAACCTCCTAGGCTGCAAGAATATGCAGCTACAACCTCATGACCTCCACATATGTCCATACTCGCACGGCGTTTCATGCACATTCCAACCAAATGCTGACCAAAAGCTTGACGGATCTGTGGACAAGATACGGCGCCGTGGGGACAAGTCGCACCAAGCCGCAGGTCAACGGGCACAACGCTGTGGTCGCGAAATGCATACCAGTGGTCTAATTGATCGCCAAAAAGAATTTAAATTCGTTTGCTCGTGGTCTATAAAGTCCTTTTTTGAACAATTCGCTTAGCATGATTTAGCTGGTCAGGCTGCATATGCCGCACGTTTTAGGCATAGCGCAAGACACTGTGGATCAAAAAATGCTAAGTTTTCGGCTTGCACCTTACGATTCCTCGTGTATACTAACTTTCGCATTTAACGGAGAGTTGTCCGAGTGGCCGAAGGAGCACGATTGGAAATCGTGTAGGCGTCAAAAGCGTCTCCAGGGTTCAAATCCCTGACTCTCCGCCAGTTAATTCCAAAGCAGGCCTTCGAGCCTGCTTTGTTTTTACCCCACGCGGAGGGGTGGCAGAGTGGTTGAATGCGGCGGTCTCGAAAACCGTTTGGCCTGAATAAGGTCACGAGGGTTCGAATCCCTCCTCCTCCGCCATTTTGGTTGAGAAAGCTCCCAACAATGGGAGCTTTTTTGTTATCGAAATACGTCTCGATCCCACGCTTCCCCAAACATGTACGTCACCCTCCAAAACCGACATTTTTCGACATCTTTGAAGGCTGACGTACACGTTTGGATTGAGCTCACGGGAGTGGCACTATTCGGAAGGTGCCTCTTCGTCTCGCATGCCTTTCCAGTTGCGGATAAGCGCCTTGCGTAGTTCGTTTTGCTCTCGCTGGTGCCCGGTGTCGGTACAGCGAGGCATGCCGAGTGCTTCGCGAATGTTGTTCATGGCGCGGTGAAAGGCGAGCTGGCTGCCGAACTGAGCCGAAGTGAGTGCAACGATTCGATATCCCATTTGGGAGAGAACGGCCTCTCGCTCCGCATCTGCTCCTTTGCGTTCGAACTCATCGTGAAAGCCGCCCTTATATTCGATACCGAGCTCCCTGCGCTTGTAGGTAACGAGCGCATCGATTTTGAGTGTTCGAGCTTTGGCGCAATGCCAGAGACGTTGAGGGATCTCGAGCGGTTTGTTGAGTTCGATACCTCGGATGCCAACGCCGCCTTCGCTTGTTGGGAGTGAGAGGGCGATTGCCGAAGCGGTCTCCATAGGCGAGGCCGAGCGATCGTAGATGTGCCTGAGCGCGAGCCGTGCGCGTGTGGCACCGGGTTTGCCGGGATGCCGATCGAGCAGTTCGATTATTTCATCCTTGGAGGTGGTGGCTGGTTGCTCGGTATAAGGGTCGGCGAGATTGAGCCTCATGCGATAATCGCCGCAAACTTCATAGCCATATTCGAGATATTCGATCCTATTCATCCACTCGGCAGCGAGCACGAAGGTGAAGGCTTCGTCGGTGATGAAGATTCCGGGCGTCAACTCGTTAATATGCTCGTAGGGAAGATTTTGTCCAAGAATGTGGCAAACGACGCCTTTGGTACGAATTCGCTCGAATTCGAATACAACCGCGATATCGATAGTCTTAAGCATATCGGACGGAATGCCGCAGTCGGTAAGCGCCTGTCGTATGCGCGCAACACGTTGCTGGGTGGAAATGCCTTGTGCGCCTATCTGGTAGTCGTGCCGCGCAAGAGACTGAACCAAATTCTGGGGTGCATGATGGACAAGCCATGCGGTTTTATGCGAAATGAGAACAGGGGTATCCATTGGGGGCCTCTCGCTCTGAGCCGGTATCCAACTCTTATGTCCGTTGAAGTGGGGAAATATACCGGATGTGAGTAAATCAACTCACTCATGCTGTGAGCCCAATCCAAACATGTACGTCAGCCTCCAAAGATGCCGAAAAATGTCGTTTTTGGAGGCTGACGTACATGTTTTGGACCCCTGGCATTCCAGCAATGCCACGCCCGCGCCCAGTCCCTACCGTTTGCCGAGCAATAGGGTCGCCAGACCCGTCAACCATGTACTATGTACGGGCATTGTTCAAACCTACGACTCAAAGGACCCATCTTGCCCGTCGTCGCCGCTATGACTGTTACTTCACACGCCTCGGATGCCATGGTCGCTATCCCATTTTGGCTCGAGATGTTCGCCGTTGTCGCGGCATCGATCTCGGGCGTGCTGGTCGCTCGCGAGCACAAGCTCGACCTGGTGGGCGCGGTCGCGCTCGCGGTGGTCTGCGGTCTGGGCGGCGGTCTTTTGCGCGATATGACGCTCCAGGTCGGCAACGTCTACATCCTCAACCAGCCCATGGCACTACCGCTCTCCATCGCCACAGCCGCCATCATCTATATCTTCCCGGCAATCGTCGATAAGCCCGAAAAACTCATTCCCCTGCTCGACATCATCTCGGTCGGCATCTATGCAGCAACCGGCGCGGACAAGGCGTTGGTGTACGGATTTGCGCCCGCCGTATGTATCATGATGGGCTTCTTTACCGCCGTGGGCGGCGGCATGCTGCGCGACGGCTTTATGGGCGTGGTCCCGGGCATTTTCCAACGCACCAACTTCTATGCCATCGCGGCCATCGCCGGATCGGCAAGCTATGTAGCCCTCGTCATGAGCGGCCTCATGAGCAATGTTGCCGCGCTGGTCGTATGCGTTGTGGTGACCATGGGGCTGCGTTGGCTATCACTGCGCTTTGACATTAAAAGCCCTACCGAGGAAGACATCGCGCGCTTTTTGCACCGTAAAAAGTAGGTAGCACAGCACAACCCCTCGAAATGCAACCGAGAGATTCTTTTAGAGCGCCCGCGCGTTGGGTACCCTGTTAGATACCTGTCGAGTATCTAACGAAGGATTCACTATGCCTTGCAACCAAGTACCGTCGATCCGGCGCCACAAAGCGCAGGCCCGCATCACCATCCTATTCGCGCTGATTGCGCTCGCGCTCACCGCACTTCCCACGGTGTCGTTCGCCGGCACCGACACCGCGGGAAACGTGCTCGCAACCGAAGTTGACTCAACTCCGTCCGGTATCGAAGGCGACCTGTACTGGGCCGGCCAAAGTCTCAACCTAGACGACGCCTCCATCGGCCGCGATATTATCGCGGCGGGTGAGAACCTGTCGATTCGCGATTGCACCGTAGGCGGCGCCGTTCGTCTGGCGGCACGCACCATCGATATCGCCAAAACCGCAATCGATGGCAGCGTCACGGTGGCCGGCCAGCACGTCGTGCTCAACACCGGCAGCACCGCCAACTGTTTTTACGCGGCAGGCGAAACGGTCGCCCTGCGCGGCTCCGCCAAATCGGCGGCGCTTGCCGGCGACACCGTAACCATCGACGGCACCGTCGATGGCGATGTTGAGGTCTGGGCCGACAAGCTCATCCTGGGTAAAAACGCCCGCATCACCGGCACGGTGAACGCCCACGTCTCACAGGACCCCGAGCGGGCCAAGGGCGCCCAGGTCGGAGCTCTCAAGATCGACCGGACCGAGAACGAGAACACCTCTACGGCCAACGACATTATCGGCGGCATCGTTGCCGCGGCGCTTTCCACCTGCTTTGTCGCCATCCTGCTTGAGCTTGTCTTTCCACGCGCAACCGCCAGCGCTGCCGGCATGCTCCATCAGCGTCCCATGCCGCTGTGGGTAAGTGGTCTTCTGGGCACGGTCGCCGTCGCTCCCGCCGTGCTGCTGCTCATCATCTCGATTGCAGGCCTGTCGCTCGCCGCCGCCATCATGTGCGGCGTCATCGGCATCGCTTTGGTCTCGGCGGCATTTACGGGCACCGCGGTCGCGCGCATGGTCGGACACAACCAAAACCGCTACGCCATGGCCGCCGTGGGCGGTATCGTCGCGGGCGCACTCACGGCACTTCCTCTTATGGGCAACTTTGTCAGCGGTGTAGCCTTCGTCTTCACGCTCGGCTACGCCATCCAGATCATCTGGCGCAACGCCCACCTCAAGCCGCAGCAGCCGGCTAACACGCCAGGACTCCCCACCGCCTAGCCGCCAACCACCACAAAAGGGCCAGGCACCTTTGTGGTGGCGCAAAGCAACCTGATCCCATTGCACCAAAAAGGGCGCCGACCATTGCGGTCGACGCCCTTTCTTATTGGCAGTTATAAGCCCCAGCGCTTATTTGTTGACCTGGCCGGCGCGGACGGCTGCCTTCTTACGGTCGGTGGCGTTGAGCAGACGCTTGCGCAGGCGGATGTTCTTGGGAGTAATCTCCACCAGCTCGTCGTCGGCGATGTACTCCAGCGCCTCCTCCAGAGAGAAGGTGCGAGGCGGCACCAGCTGCACGGAGATGTCGGAGGTCGAGGAACGCTGGTTACCCAGGTTCTTGGTGCGGGCGATGTTGACGACCATGTCGCCGGCCTTGCTGCGCTCGCCCACGATCATGCCCTCGTAGCACTCGGTACCCGGCTCAACAAACAGCTGACCGCGCTCCTGCAGCGTGCCCAGGGCGTAGGCAACGGCCTTCTCGGTGGTCATGGAGATCATGGCGCCGTTCTGGCGGTTGCCGATCTCGCCGGCGTAGGGACCGTACTCCAGGAAGGTGTGGTAGAACACGCCCTCGCCGTGGGTGACGTTCATGATGCGGTTCTTAAGGCCCATGATGCCACGCGTCGGGATCTTAAACTCAAGGTGCGTCACGATGCCCGAGGTATCCATGCTCGTCATGATGCCACCGGAGGTGCCGAAGACCTCAACGACCTTGCCCGAGTACTCGTCCGGGCACTCGACGACGGCCTGCTCGACAGGCTCCATCTTGTTGCCGTTCTCGTCCTTCTTAAACAGAACGCGGGGACGGCCGACCTGGAACTCAAAGCCCTCGCGACGCATGGACTCCATCAGAACGGACAGGTGCAGGATGCCGCGACCCGAGACCTCGACGCCGCTCTTGTCCTCGAGCTCCTCGATCTTCATGGTCACGTTGTTCTCGGCCTCGTTGAACAGACGCTCCTTGAGCTGACGGGCGCCCACGATGTCGCCATCGCGGCCGACGAGCGGAGAGGTCGAAGCCTCAAAGACGATAGACAGGGTCGGCGGGTCGATCTCGATGGGCTCGAGCTCGACGGGGTTCTCGGGGTCGGTGTAGACATCGCCGATATCGGTGCGGTCAATACCGACAACGGCGGCGATGTCGCCGGCGCCGACTTCCTGGCACTCGGTACGGCCCAGGTAGTCGAAGGTAAAGAGCTGTTTGACGGTAGCGGTGGCGCTGGAGCCGTCGTTCTTGACAACCAGGATCTGGTCGCCCTGGTGAATGGCACCAGAGTACACGCGGCCGATACCGATGCGGCCGACAAAGTTAGAGTGGTCGATGGTCACGCACTGCATGGCCAGCGGAGCGGTCTCGTCAACCTCGGGTGCGGGCATGTCGTCGATGATCATGTCGAGCAGCGGGTACATGTCCATGTTGCCGTCCTCGGGATCATGACGGGCAAAGCCGTTGACGCCGCTGGCGTAGATGACATGCTCCATGGCAAACTCAAGCTGGTCGTCGGTAGCACCCAGGTCGGCCATAAGGTCCAGGCAGTCGTTGTAGGCCTTCTCGGGGTTGGCACCCGGACGGTCGATCTTGTTGATGACGATCATGATCTTAAGGCCGGTGTCGATAGCGTGACGCAGCACGAAGCGGGTCTGGGGCATGGGACCCTCAAAAGCGTCGACCAGCAGCAGGGCGCCGTCGGCCATACGCAGCACGCGCTCGACCTCGCCGCCGAAGTCGGCGTGGCCCGGGGTGTCGATGACGTTGATCTTGACGTCCTTGTACTCGATAGAGATGTTCTTGGCGAGAATCGTGATGCCGCGCTCGCGCTCCTGGTCGTTAGAGTCCAGGACGCGGTCCTCGACCTGCTGGTTGGCACGGAAGGCGTCCGTGGCACGCAGGAGCTTGTCGACCATCGTCGTCTTGCCGTGGTCGACGTGGGCGATGATGGCGATGTTCCTCAGATTGTCTACGCGCATGTAGTTCCCCTATCTTCTATCCATATACAAACGGCACGCGTATGCGGCCCGCCCAGCGATACAACGCTCAGCGGGAATATTGAGCCTTTTACCGAAAACTCGTTTATTTTAGCGATTTTAGATGAGAGGGGTTTCCTCACCTGCAGGTTCAGGGTCGCTCCACATAAAACCATCGCCGGCGCCCATGCCCTCATACAGCACATATGCCGAAAAACCGCTCTCGAGCGTAGTCTCAAAGAAGCTCACGAGCAGAGCGTCGTGGTAGCCTCCGTCAATCTCGACGCAGCCGGTATAGCCAATGGCATAGCGGGCGATACGGCCCAGACCCTCGTCCTTAAGACCCATCTTATGCTCGGAGATAAAGTTGGTGGCCGCCTCGAGGCACGCCTCTTCGCCATCTTCGTCGAGTGCGGCCAGATAACGGTTGGAAGCGGCGTCCTCAATTGCCACAACCACGCCCGGGTTCTCGCCCGCGGCCAGGTCGTCCAAGAACGCACCAATCAGGTCACACACCATGGCGTCGAGCTCGGCGGAGACGTTAGCGGCGTCCTGCATATCCTGTGCCATCTTTAGACCTTCCCATCGAGTCCGGCGTCGTTACAGTTCTTGTGCCTCGGCGGCGATCTTGGCGGCAGCGTCGCGGGCGCGCATCATATCCATCGCGCGCTTGTCGAGCACCTTGATCTGACTGGTCAGCATTACCGCGTCGACCACGCCCCAGATCACGAGGCCCGTAGAGATCGAAAACCCAAGCGCACCCACTGTACCACGAAGGCGCGAGCAGATTGCCGCGACAAGGGCGGAGATGACAACCATCTTGATAAACGAGCCGCGGCGTTCGCGAAGCGTGCGGGCCTGCGTCACATAGGCAATGCGAGCCGCCTCAGAAGCCTCCGAGCGCATCTGGGCCTCGCGGGCGATCGCAGCCGCCTCGGCCGACATACCGCCGGCCATCAGCGAACGCTCCGCAGCCTGGCCGCCCCGCATTTAGAAGTCATCGGGGGAGAGCGTATGGACGAACTCGTCGAACTTCTCGAACTCCTGCTCGTCGTCGACATCCTCGGCGTGGGTGGAAACAGTGCCCAGGCGATTCATGATGTCGTCCTCCACAAACATGGGGGCATTGCTGCGCACGGCAAGGGCAATGGCGTCACTGGGGCGGGCGTCGATCTTGCGCTCCTCGCCATCGACCAGTACGACGATCGTCGCGTAGAACACCGGCGGCTCGGCGCGAACGATCTCGATGCGCTCGAGTTTGGCACCCAGGGCGTCAACGGTATCGAGCAGCAGGTCATGGGTAATCGGGCGCTCGGCGCGGCCGCTATCGATGCCGCGGCTGATGGCAGCAGCTTCAAACGAACCAGTCTGAATGGAAAGGGAACGCAGCGGCGCGGGCGAGTCCGATTTGCTGCTGCGCTCACGAAGCACGATAAGCGATGGCACGGGACCGGCGGCCATGACGATGGTCTCTATGTCGACACGAACCATGGAACACCTCCGGTACGTAGCGGTTAACACGCGGCAGCCCGCCGCATTGAATAGCTATACTACCCAAACTTTCGCACAGCACACAAAATCAAAGTAGTTAATTTGGGACGGGGCTTTTTTGTCTACCTTCAGTAGATAAGAAAAGAGCCCCGAGGCAATTGCCCCGAGGCTCTTCACAGTTTTGATGGTGGACCTGACAAGATTCGAACTTGTGACCTCCCGGTTATCAGCCGGACGCTCTAACCAACTGAGCTACAGGTCCATCATGGTGGAGGTTAGGGGGATCGAACCCCTGACCTCAGGCTTGCAAAGCCCGCGCTCTCCCAGCTGAGCTAAACCCCCACGGAGACAGTAATAAACACCCCAGCGGCGACTCGGCTCTCGCTGGGGTGTTTATTGCGAAAGAAAGTGGTGGACCTGACAAGATTCGAACTTGTGACCTCCCGGTTATCAGCCGGACGCTC
>UQTW01000003.1 GCA_900544115.1 uncultured Collinsella sp.
ACTAATAACCTTTTGAACGACTCTGCTTGCAGCCGGAGTGAAAAAGGTTATTAGTGGCCGGGCCCGCGACCGGTGGGACGTGTACCCCCAATTAACTGTTCTTCATGACAATCGAATCCACGACATCGGCCACATTCTCGCAGCAGTCGGCGCAGTACTCCAGGAAGGCGTACACGTCACGCCAAGCGATGACCTCGAGCGGGTCCTTGCCGTTAACGTGCAGGTTACGCATGGCGTTGATATAGAGCTCGTCGGCCTCGGACTCGATGGTGTTGATCTGGATGACGAGCTCGCGCAGCGTTTTGGACTTGCGGTAGTTAGGCAGCTCGACCATCAGGTCTTTCATGGCGCGGCAGGCGTCGGTCACCTTGTGGGCGATCACGATGGCATCGGGATGGATGCTCTGGATGTTGGTGAAGTAGACGCGCTGCACGACGCCCTCGATACGGTCGAGCACGGTGTCGAGCGAGCAGCTCATCAGGTCCAGATCCTCGCGCTCAAGCGGGGTGATAAAGGCGGTGAGCAGGGCGTCCTCAAGCTCATGGTGCTTCTTGTCGGCCGCATGCTCGATCGCATGCATCTTGTCGAGCATATCGTGAATCTTTGCGGGATCGAAGTTCTCGAAAATCTTGATGAGCAACTCTGCGGCCTGGACAGCAAGGTCGGCGCAGGCGACGTAGTTGTCAAAGTAGAACGAATCGGGTTTCTTTGCCATGGGTGGGTCCTTTCGAGGTGAAGACGGGTGGGCGAAGTGTTGCGGTCCAGATGGACGTTCGGTTTGACTAGAGGAACATCATGAACAGCTTGGCCATGACAAAGCTGATGAGTCCGCAGGCGGGGAAGGTGAAGAACCAGGTGAACATCATGTCCTTGACGACGCCGAAGTTGATGGCCGAGAGGCGCTTGACGGCACCGACGCCCATGATGGCGCAGGTCTTGATGTGTGTGGAGGACACGGGGATGCCGGTAAGGGTGGCAAGCAGCAGGTTCGCGGCGCCCGCCAGGTCGGCGGAGAAGCCCTGGTACTTTTCGAGCTTGACCATGCTCTGGCCAACGGACTTGATGATGCGCTCGCCGCCCACGCTGGTGCCGATGCCCATGGTGGCCGAGCATAGCAGCATAATCCAGATGGGGATGCCGGCATCGCCGACGCTCGTCTGGCCGCTGGCAAAGGCCACGCCTAAAAAGAGCACGCCGATGAACTTCTGTCCATCCTGCGCGCCGTGCATAAAGCTCATGGCCGCAGCGCTCGCGATCTGAGCGTATTTAAAGAAGACATTGGCACGTCGCCTGTTGGCGGCGGCGAAAAGAATCGAGACGAGCTTGCACAGGACCCAGCCCATGACAAAGCCCAGACCGATGGAGAGCGCCAGGCCGTAGATGACCTTCATCCACTCGTGGACGTTGACGCTGCTCGCACCGCCGAGGGCGATGGCGGCACCGGTCAGGCCGGCGATAAGGCTGTGGCTTTGCGAGGTGGGGATGCCAAAACGCGACGCTGTGGCGCCGTAGACGACGATGGAGAACAGCGCCGCGCACAGACAGGCGAGCGCCATGGTGCTGTTTCCTCCAAAGTCGACAATATGGGAGATGGTGTTGGCGACGCTCGCGTTAAAGTGCGTCATGATGAGCACGCCAAGGAAGTTGAATGCGGCACTCATGAGAATAGCGGCGCGGGCGGGCATGCAACGCGTAGTGACGCAGGTCGCGATGGCGTTGGGTGCGTCGGTCCATCCATTGACGAAGATGGCGCCGAGCGCGAGGATCACGGTGACGGCAAGGACTGGGTTCGACACAAGTTGGCCGAGGAAGGTTGAGAACGTTACGTCCATATATGGGCTTTCTCGAAGTTTGCAGGCACGTTACAGAAACATGATAAATCGTATCACCTCCTGCGGGTTTCTTTACCGAGTTCTGATGGGAGCAGTGAATTTTTTGGCACTAAAAATGAATATTAGCCCTGTTGACCGTGGGTGTTCTTTTTGCTAACACACCATGAGGACACGTGCGCGCGCCCCAACACCCCAAAACCACAGCCTGTTCGCTTTACAACATGCAAACATGCGTTCGATAATAGGAGGCATGGAATATCGACAGACAGATGGCAAAACTCGGCGCGTGCACAAGCAGTATGTGGACGTCGTGGCTCGCATCCTCGCGGGCGGACAGGTCGTGCCGGTCACCGTCTGCTGGGTCGACGGTCGTTGCTTTACGATTGACGAGATTGTCTCGACCACTGGGTTTGGCCTGACGGTTCACGGCATTCGTACGGCAACCTATAAGGTGCGTTTTGGCGGGCACGCGACCGAGTTGTATCTGGAGGACCAGGCGCGCGAACGGCCGGACGGCTCGCAGGCCCACGTGATGCGTTGGTGGGTCTGGGCGTTTGACCGCACGCTCGAGGGCGAGCGCCGTAGGTAGGGACGCACGGCGTTCGGGTACAATGGTAGGAATCTTGTCATCTGCTGCGCCGTCATTCGCGGCGCTTTTTGAAAGGACGAAGCTATGAACGATATCCAGGGCTATCAGAACGGCCCCGTCGAGACCGGCGCAAGCCGCGCCAAGGAGATGTCGCCGCGCGCGTACAATCTCGCCATGTCTGCCCTGATCTTCTTGGGCTTTTGCGCCATGGGCGCCGGCGCCTACTTTACGAGCACCATGTCGTTTGCGCGCATGATGATGAGCGGGGCCGCCCTGCCGCTGGTTTTTGGCTCGTTTATCCTGACCATTGTCGGCATCGTCATGATGTCAGCTGCCGCCAGCAAGCAGTCCGTGGGCCTGTCCCTTGTGGGCTACGTAATCTTTGCGAGTACCTTTGGCCTGACCGCGTCGTTTGGCCTTGCCAACTACGACCTGCCCACCATCAACACTGCCTTTATCGCCACGGCCGCCATCACCTTTGTCTTTGGCGCCTTGGGCGTGACGTTCCCCAAGTTTTTCCAGCGCGTATATGGCATCGGTTTTGGCATTCTGCTCGCCACGATTCTGGTTGAGATCGTGCTGATGTTCATGGGCGTCTCGCAGACCATCACCGACCTGATCGTGATCGTGGTGTTCGCCGGCTTTATTGGTTACGACACCTATGTTGCCACGACGGTGCCACCCACGCTGCCCAATGCGGTGCTCATGGCGTCCAACCTGTTCGTGGACATTATCAACGTGTTCCTGCGCATCCTGAACATCCTCGGTCGTCGCGACTAGCGCGGGGGATTGCAGCGTTTCTTGTCGGACGCGGTAAAACGATGCGAAAGGCGGTCCTGCGGGGCCGTCTTTTTTGTGCGCGGCGGGGTATCATGGATGGGAAAAAGCCGATAGCGGCAGCGACAGGAAAGGTGGCCACGTATGGCAGACGTCGACAACAGGAACCGTAACCGCAGGCCCAACCGCGCGGGACAGCCCAACCCCAAGCGCGAGGCCCGCGCCAAGGCCGCCGAGCGTCACGTGGCAACTGTGTCCGAGGCGTGTGCCAAGGATATCGAGCGCTCGCTTGCCGGCGTTCGCGAATTCGACGGTATGCCTGCCGGCTTTGTCGCGGCGATGAAGGCCAAGGCCCAGAAGGCTGCGGCTGCCGAGGAGCCGGTTGCCGAGGAGTCTGAGTCCGCTGAGGTTGCGTCCGCCGAGGCTGAGGTTGCGTCCGCCGAGGCTGAGGTTGCGGCTGAACCTGCGCCCGCAGAGGAGACCGACGAAGTCGAGTCCGCGCCTGCTGCTGAGGAGCCCGCTCCGGTCCTGCCCGAGGTCACTGTGCTTGATGCCTCCGCCACGCAGGCAATCCTCGATAACGGTCGCGGCTATGCGCAGTTCTGCGACATGGCCGTGCTCGCCTTTGCCTCGTTTACCAATCCGGGCGGTGGATATATTCAGGGTTATCTGGGCCAGGAGGCCACGCTGTGCGCCGATTCGTATCTGTACAACGTTCTCGATAAGCAGCGTAAGTGGTACGGCGAGAACCGTCGCCGCAACATCAACTGCGAGCTCTACCGCAACCGTGCGCTGGTGGTGCCTGCGGTGCGCTTCGACCGCAACCACGTGCATGCATACGCCGACGTGATCGTGGCCGCCGCGCCCAACGTTAGGCGCGCCCGCCAGGAGTATCGCGTGAGCGACGATGCTCTGCTGGATGCCCTGCGCGACCGCATCCGCTTTGTCCTTGCCATCTGCGATGAGCTTGGTCGCGAGAAGCTCGTGCTGGGTGCTTGGGGCTGCGAGAACAACGGCTTTGATGCCGAGGCCGTGGCCGAGCTCTTCCGCAAGGAGCTCGCGTCGGGCGACTTCAAGGTCAAGCAGGTCTTCTTTGCCGTGCCCTCTACGCGCTGGGATGAGGGCTTTGCCAAGTTCGAGCACGTGCTGGCAAACTTCCCCGAGCGCAACGAGGAGTCCTATGCCCAGGTTGCCGCCCGCGCCGCAGCCGCTCGCGCCGCCGAGCAGGCCCAGACAGCAGTCGAGGATGATGAGGACGAGGATGACTGGCGCAAGTACCTGTAAGCGGTGCGCGCGATGTGATATGCCAAGCCGACGGGAGGGGTTGCCCCCGTCGGCTTTTTACTGAATGAGGAGCTCAAGATGAAAAACGTTCTGTGCTTTGGTGACAGCAACACCTATGGCTATGATCCGGCGGGCATGCGCGACGGTACCGCGGTGCGCTATGCGCAGGATGTGCGCTGGTGTGGCGTGGTCCAACGTGACTTAGGCGAGGGCTGGCATGTAATTGAAGAAGGCCTCAACGGCCGCACGACGGTACGCGACGACATGTGCCATCTGGACACTAACCTCAACGGCATTCGCGCGCTTCCGATGCTGCTCGAGGCCCATAAGCCGCTGGACGCCATTGTGATCATGCTGGGCACCAACGACTGTAAGACGGTCTTTAACGTGACAGCTTCCGATATCGCCCGTGGCGCCATGGCGCTGATTCGCGCCGTCCGCGCGTTTCCGTGGACCGACGCTGCGCCTTGCCCGCGCATCCTGCTGATGGCTCCTATCAAGATCAAGCCGCAGATCGCCGATGTATATATGACCGATTTTGACGAGCGTTCCGTCGAGGCATCTGAACATTTTGGCGAGTACTATGCGCACGTGGCCGAGCAGTTTGGCTGCGACTTTTTGAATGCCGCCGAGTTTGCCGAGCCGGGCGATATCGACTATCTGCATATGATGCCCAAAAGCCACGAGAGCTTGGGACATGCCGTGGCAGCCAAGCTCCAAGAGATGCTCGGTGAGTAGCGCGACCCAAAGCGGTGCAAAAGTTTCCCTTGCGGCGGCTTGTTTCGTTTGTTTGTCTTGATCTGTAACAGTTCCAAGGCCGAAAACGGGCTAGATGTTACAGATTAAGATTATTTAGGTCGATATCGATTGTTTGTCTTGATCTGTAACATCTAGGGTCGATTTTGCCGAGTTACTGTTACAGATCGAGATGTTTGTGGGAGCCACCGCAAAGGTGCCTGTCCCCTTTGCGGCGGTTTTGGGCTGCGAATCTTAATACTGCCACAACTAACTGCGTGCCATCTACCTGCGGCTTTGCGGAGGAATATCCTAACTTATCCCAAGCGCGTCGAAGGCGGCGCGGACGACCTGCTCGGCGGTGGGGCGGATGTAGTGCCTGCCCGACACGCCGGGGAGGGCGTGGCCCATGAGCATCTCTATGAGGTCCCACGGCAGGCGAAGCTCGACCTCCGCTATCGTACGCCACGAGTTGCGCAGGTTCGACCACGGGATGTGCTCGATGCCGCGGGCGGCGCAGAGTTTCCGCCAGCGGTCGTTGCAGATGCTCCGGTTCATGGGCAGCCCGTCGCCCCGGTCGCTCAGCCACTCGCGGCCCTCGGCGGCCCGCGCCGCCGCTATCTCGACGAGGCGGTCGGCGGCCTGCGGCAGGATCACGACGGTGCGGGCGGACTTGGCGGTCTTGAGGGCGCCCACCGGCTCGGTGCCGGACTGCTGCATCTGGCGGCAGATGTCGGCGGAGGCGAGGACGGTGCCGCTGCGCTCCCAGCGCAGCACCTCCTCGGTGCGGACGCCCAGCGACTCGCCCGAGCGGCAGGAGCCGAAGCACGCGAGGATGAACGCGGGCTCCAGGGGGTTGCCGCGCAGCACGTCGAGGACGCCCAGGGCCTCGTCGAGGGTGTAGACGCGCTTTGAGCGCTCGCGGGTCTTGCGGGTGGGCATGGTGTACCTGACGCTGGCGGCGAAGGGGTCGAGCGGCAGGCGGATGAAGGTCGAGACGCAGGCGTAGACCTTGCGCAGGGTGAGCAGGGCGGTGTCGGCGGTGGCGGCGGGAAGTGTCAGCAGCCAGTCCTGCAGCTCGACGGCGCGCAGCTGGTCGACGGGCATTGCGCCCCAGCGGGGTCCGACGTAGTTCTTCCACGACCGCAGCACGAGGTCGCGGGTGTTGGGGGCGAGCGTCCCCGCCTCGACCTGTGCGGCCATCTTGGGAACGAGCCACGTCTCGTAGGCCTTGGCTATGGTGGGCACGGGCGCGTCGTCGGCGTGCTCGACGTGGATGCGGTCGAGTTCCGCGCACGCCTCGCGGTAGGTGCCGTACACGGTCTTGGTCTTGCGCCTGCGGCCCTGCGGCGTGTTCTGCATCCAGCGCAGGACGTACTTCTTGCCGCGCCTCATCTCGGTCACGGAGCCCCAGACGCGGCGTCGCTGCTTCTTTGTCATATAATCAGATCCGTTCAGATCGCGGGCTTATTCTCCGTTTCGCCCGGTTCTGACCCCGGCCCCGTCTCACGTTCCAAAGTGCAGGGGCCGTCTCCTTAGTCTCGGGGCCGCGGCATCAGCCTGCGGTCCCGAGATTTTTGCTTTCATGGGCATCACCTCCCTAGATGTAGACGTATGGAATCCCGCCCCTTGCGGTCGATTTGAGCCTGAACGGGGCGGCTTTTCCGTTTTTCAAAGGCTATGCCGGCCCCTCACCCGCGACGGCGAGCTCGCCGCCGACGGTCCTGATCTTGTATGAGTAGCGCTCGCCGGCCGTCCATATGTGGACGTCTGCCGTGTAGGGCCGCGCGTCCGCCGTGTAGCCCATATGGACTATCACGCTGTCGCCGTTCGGGCGGTCCCATACCGCCGAGGCGCGGGCCACACACTTCGGGAGCTTGCCGGTCTTCGTGAGCGGCCTCCAGTCGATGAGCGGCTCGCACGGCTTCGCGGCATCCCCGATGCGGGCGCGGCACAGGCCGTCGGCTATGTCGCGGGCGTCCGCCAGCACGCGGGCCGCGTCGATGGCCTCGACGTTGGCGCCGGCGTCCGCGAGCGCCCTGCGCGTCTCCACCTGCTCGCGCATATATGCGGCCTCCTGCTCGTCGTGCGCCCGGCGCCGCCTCTCCATCTCGGCGTTGCTGACCTCGCGGCCGTTCTCGTATATCCCCGAGCCGCCGCTTAACCCGTTCTCCCAGCCCTCGATGAAGGCGTCGCGGAACTCCTTTTTCATGTCCTTGCCGTCGAACTCCTCGTGCCACGCCGTCACGAAGGCGTCGCGGGCCTCCTTGAAGAAACCCATACCGCTACCTCTCGTCCCGCTCGCCCATGTACCAGACGACGCGGCCCTTGCAGACCACGGGCTCGTCGCCCGGCCCGGCGAGGATGTCGTCGTACTCGCCGGAATGGCTGTCGGCCGTGAGCATCACGGTCGAGCGGCCCCGGGTGTAGTTGCGCACCACGGCGCCGTAGTCGGACGTCTCGGCGAGCACGGGCTGGCCGTTGACCGGATCCATGTCGGGGTCGACCAGCAGCAGGGCGTCGTGCGGGAAACGGTTGTCCATGCAGCCGCCCTGCGCGTGGACCATGAAGCCGCGCGGGTGCGCGTCGGCGATGGAGGCGGGGACCTCGACCTCGTCGGCGAGGCTGCCCTCGTCGCACGGCTCGCCCATGTGGGCGAAGCCCAGCAGGGGGACCATGCGCGACGTGCCGCTGATGGCGGCCTCGGTGGCGTCCTCTCCCATGAGGTCAGCGACGGTGGTGTCGAAGAGAACTGCAAGTTCCTTCATCTTGTCGAGGCGAGGCTTTGCTCGGCCGTTTTCCCATGCACCTACAGCCCTGTTTGTGATTCCGAGCTTGTCGGCAAGTTCTGCCTGAGTAAGGCCCGAATCTAAGCGTATCCGCTTCAATCTGGTAGAGAACTCCATAACCATCTACCTCCTTAGTTTTCCATGCTACAGAAAAATAATTTCCCAAACTAGAGAAAAGTAATTGCCATAGAAGGGAAAATAAAGTACTATTAGGTCAACGAAAGGGAGGAGGTCAGATGAAAGAGCTCAAGGCAATCCGAGAGAGCCGACAGAAGCCATTTATTGAAGAGGCGGCGAAGTTCAATCAGGAGTCAATAGCTGCTGCTTTGGGTGTGACGGTTCAGACATATCGAGCGTACGAGAAAGACCCGTCTCAGATGAAACTTCCCACGGCTGTCATGCTCGCCAACTACCTCGGCTGTAAGGTCGAAGATTTTTATTTGCCAATCAAGGGAAATTAAATTTCCCAACAACGAAACGGAGAGAACCATGAACGAGAACTACATCGACATCGAGCTGGGCGGCTGGAACGTCCCCGAGGCCATCACGGTCGAGGCCGAGCCCGTCGAGGCCCGCGACTTCTCCGACTTCGAGCTGTAGGGGAGGGCGACATGGAAAAGAAGGTCGGCTACGAGTTCGAGTCCATCGACGGTGCCTACGTCGAGACGGACCGTAACTAGATTTGACCGAACGAAAAGGAGAAAGACATGATTCAACTGATTATCGGAGCTGGTCTGGGACTCGGCGGCGTGGCCGCCGCCGTCGCCATCAAGCGGTATAACGAGGCCGAGCGCGAGAAGGCCGCCGGGCCCGCGGACCATTGGGGCAACAGGTACGAGGCCCGCATCGTCTCGCCCGCGTGCGCCCTGCCCCTCATCCTGGCAGGTGCCATCATCGCCGCCACCGCCTGCCTCTACACGCAGGACACCGGCGAGGTCTGCGTCATCCGCAACCTCGGCGGCTCGCTCGCCGGCTCGACCTCCGAGGCCGGTTTCCACGCAAAGGCCCCCTGGCAGGACGTCGTGACCTACGACGTCCGCAACAACCTCATCAACTTCTACGGGGACACCGACTACGAGGTGGACGGCGGCTCCTACGAGGGCAAGCAGGTCTCCATCAACGACAAGTCGGGCGCCAGCGCCAACGTCGACATCCAGGTCAACTACTCCCTGAACCCCGACGCCGCGCTCAGCCTCTACAGCGAGTACGGCACGCAGGAGAGCTTCGTGGAGAAGTACATCTCCAACGACGTCCGCGCCGTCACCCGCGAGGTCTCGGGCGGCTTCGACACGGTGACGATGCTCACCGACCGCTCCCAGTTCACCAAGGCCGTCCAGAAGGCCCTCACCGAGAAGTGGAAGGGCATAGGCCTCACGGTGGAGCAGGTGAGCGTGCAGGACGTCCGCTACCCGAAGAACATCACCAAGAGCTACAGCGAGGCTCAGGCCGCCGAGGTCGCGAAGCAGAAGGCCCAGAACGAGCAGGAGACGGCCAAGGTCGAGGCCGAAACAAAGAAGATCGAGGCGCAGGGCGAGGCGGACGCCAACGCCGTCCTCGCGAACTCGCTCAACGACCAGGTCCTCCAGCAGCATTACATCGACGCGCTCAAGAGCATCGGAAAGGACGGCAACCTCGTCGTCGTGCCCGAGGGCTCCCAGCCGATCGTGGGCACGAAGTAGGGGCGGCGGCGATGTTGAACCTTATCCATGCGGCCGTCCGGGTCTTCCTCGACGTTCTCGCGGTCGCGTTCGTGCTAGAGCACACCCGCGAGCTTCATGAGAAACATCGCGAGATCAACGACGCGCCCAAGCAGGTCGCAGGCGTCGTTGATGAACCCGGCGAGGACGATCGCGGCGCTGATGCGAGGGTGCCGCTCGACCCAGTCGACGAGCCGCACGAGTAGGGGGCCGCTGGTCGGACGTGCTTCGGGCGATATGTCTGCTGTCTACGAATCATGGCCCGAAGCCCAACGCGTGTGTAACGCGTTAACGCGGGTGTTGCCGCTCAGGCAATACCCGCGGGCCCCATCCCCGGGGCGGCACCGTTGCCCCGCGGCTCTCCATAACCATCCGCGGGGACGTTCCCTACCGGTGCCGTGCCGGGGGCGAGGCCCCGGAAAGACAAAAAAGGAGCCGCCCGGTGTGGAAAGCGGGGACGGCTCCCTGACCTGAAAGGAGGTCACTCATGGATTCTAGCAGAGCCAAAACGTTCCAGCAGATGGCCGACGAGCTTGGCATCAGGCACAAGCTCATGTACACGCTGCGCGAGGCGTCGAGGGTGACGGGGGTGCCCTACGACACGCTGCGCATCGAGTGCAAGGCGGGCCGCCTGCGCTCGCAGCTGCCCGAGGGGCGCAAGGTGGGGCGCATGGTGCGCCCGGAATGGGTTGAGCAGTGGATCGAGGAGGGAACGCATGGCATCGAGGCTGCTTAGGTGCGCTGCGTACATCGCGCTCCTGTTCGCGGTGTACGCGCTCATGCCTTACGTCCTGCGGGCGATGCTGCTCGCGGCGGACGGCATCCGCGTCGTGCTCGGAATGGGGTCGGTGCTGTGATCGGAAGGAACTTCGCGTTCACCGTCCCGTTCGTGGCCGGCAAGCTTCGCCACAGGCTCGACCGACGCCACGCGCGGATGTACACGCCCACCGAGACCATCCGCAACGAGGCCGCCATCCGCGACGCGGCGCTCAAGGCCATGCGGGAGGCGTACCCGGGTCTCAAGGGGATGCTGTTCCCGTTCAGGGTCCCCGTCGCGGTGCGCATCGACGCGTACGGCCCGCTGCCGGAGTCGAGGCCGAAGAGCATCACGTCGGAGCCTTACACGTTCAAGCCGGACGCGGACAACATAGCCAAGCTGGTGCTGGACGGGATGAACGGGGCTGTCTGGGGTGACGACAACCAGGTGGTCGAGCTCCATGTCGTCAAGTGGCCCCGGATGCGCGGCATCGAGCCGCATATGGACATACGGGTCTACCGCGGCTGGTTCGCAGGAACCAGGGAGAAGAAGAGAAACGGAGATTAAGCAATGGAGTACATGCACATAGACGTCCAAGTCGGTGGCGATGCGTTCGAGGTGCTGGACGAGTTCGCCACGAACCTTATCTGCCTCGCAGACGAGGATGGCGCCGAGATAGGGAAGAGGGGCCTGAAGCCAGCGTGCCTGCGCGGCATCGCCTACGGGCTTCTGTACAGCGTGAAGCTGCTGGGAGCCGAGTCGCAGGACCCCGAGGTCTACGACTCCATTGTCGGCAGCGCCGGCCGCATGGAGCGCATCTACAAGCTGAACGGGCCGCGCGGCGTATTCGCCGAGCTGGCGGGCGTGGACATCGAGAAGGTCGAGATCAAGGACGAAGGGGTGACCATCAATGAGTAACGGGATCATCGAGTACAAGGACGATGCGGGCATGCCCGTCAAGTTCACCTCGCAGGACATCCGCGAGCGCCTGTGCCCGAACGCCACCGACGGCGAGCTGGCGCTGTGCGTGGAGCTTTGCAACCGCCAGCACCTGAACCCGTTCACCAAGGAGGTGTACCTGGTCAAGTACGGCAGCGCCCCGGCGAGCATCATCACTTCCTACCAGGTGTTCAACCGCCGCGCGAACCGCCAGCCCAACTACGGCGGCATCGAGAGCGGCGTCGTGGTGCTCCGCGACGGCGAGGTCGTCAAGAAGAAGGGCTCCGCAGTCTACAAGATGATCGGGGAGCAGCTCATCGGCGGCTGGGCAGAGGTCGCGTTCACCGACGGCAAGAAGCCCGCATACGTCGAGCTGGCGCTCACCGACTACAGCACCGGCAAGAGCAACTGGGCGAAGATGCCGGGCGTCATGATCGAGAAGTGCGCCAAGGCCGGCGCGTGGCGCCTGGCCTACCCCGACGAGTTCGGCGGGATGTACACGGGCGAGGAGATGGACCAGAAGGTCGAACGCGACATGCACGCCGGCACTCAGGCCGTCGAGGCCGAGAGCGTCGAGCCCGTGGCCGACCTGCAGCCCGTGCGCGACCTGTTCAAGCCGTTCATGGCGGCGACTGGGCTCGACAGCGCCGGGGCCATGGCCGCCATCTGCGCCGCCGTGGGCTGCTCGTCGGGCAACATGCACGACATGACGCTCATGCAGGCGCGCCGCGCGGCCTCGTGGATGGAGGAGGAGATCGCGGCCCGCAAGGCGCAACCCGAGCCCGCCGCACCCGAGCCGGAGCCCGTGCCCGTCTATGAGCCCGCGCCCGCCGAGTACGCGACCGACGACGACCTTCTGGGAGGCTTCTAATGGCAGACGAGGTTTTGGCGGTCGAGGCCGTGCCGCTCGAGGAGGACTTCGACACGCTGGTGGCGTCTCTCGCCATCGACGACACGCTCGAGGACAAGCTGGCAAAGCTCAAGAAGAACGTGGACGAGAAGCTGGCGGACTACGTGGACGTCAAGCACATCGAGAAGGACGAGGACTTCAAGGCGGCAAAGAAGTACCGCACGGCGGTCAACGCCGTGAAGGAGCCCATCGAGGAGCAGCGCAAGGCCGCAAAGAAGAAGTACAGAGACCTGCTAAAGACGTTCGACGAGGCCATAGGCGAGATCACGGCGCCAATCGACAAGCTCTCCGATAAGTACAAGGCCGAAATCGACCGATACGACGGCGAGTGCAGGGCCCGCCGCCTCACCGCGCTCAAGGGCCACTACTGCGACCTCGCGGGCGAGATGGGGCCGCTGGTGCCATACGAGCGCATCGCCGACGACAAGTGGCTCAACGCGAGCTTCGGCGAGGTCAAGGCCAAGAACATCATCGAGCGCCGCGTGGGCGAGCTGCTGCACCAGTTCAAGTTCGTCAACGGCCTCGACTACGCGGACGAGTCCGAGAAGGCGTGGGCCGTCGCGTGGTGGGCGAGGACCCTGCCGGCGGACTCGGGCGAGGTGGCGGCTGCGGTCGCCGCGCACCGCGAGGAGGTCGCCAAGGCCGCCGCGCTCGCGGCGACCTACGAGCAGGCGATGGCGCCCGCACCGGAGCCCGAGCCGGAGCCCGCGCCGCTGCCGCCCGACCCCGAGCCGCTGCCCGACGAGCAGCCCGAGCCAGGGCCGCCCTTGGGCGTGCCGAGGTGTGTGCGGGTGGTCCCGTCGCGCCCCGAGCCGGATGTGGCCGAGGATGCGGCCCCAGCACCGCAGAGGGGCTACCGCGTTGTCATCGAGTGCGCCACGGCAGACGAGCTGCGCCGCGTGAGGGCCGTCATGGTCGACAACGGCATTCACGGATACGTCGAGAGGATGTAGGACATGGAGGAGAAAAACCTACCGCCGCTCCGAACGCCGGAGCAGCGCAAGGAAGCGATGGCGAAGGCCGTCCACACGCGCCGCGAGCGCGCCGCGTTCAAGGCCGCCTGCAAGGCGGGCAACATCCCGCCCGAGGCGGCCATCGAAGCGCCCATCGCGCAGAGGCTCAAGGTCGAGGAGTTCGCCCGCTCGTTCCCGGGCATCGGCACGGTCAAGGCGAAGGTGATCGTCAAGGCGCTTGACATCCCCGACGGCCGCCGCGTGAGCGGCCTTGGTTACATGCAGGGGCCGCGCCTTGTCGCGTTTATCGAGAACAACATGACCGCGAAGGAGGACGGGCAGTGAGCATCAACCGAGTGAACATCAGCGGCAACCTCATCCGCGACCCCGAGCTTCGCGCCACCGCCGGCGGCACGCAGGTCCTGTCCTTTGGCATGGCGGTAAACGACCGCCGCCGCAACGCGCAGACCGGCGAGTGGGAGGACTATCCCAACTTCGTCGACTGCACCATGTTCGGCAACCGCGCCGAGGCCGTTGGCCGTTTCCTCGCCAAGGGGATGAAGGTCGCCATTGAGGGCAAACTGCGCTACAGCTCTTGGGAGCGCGACGGCCAGAAGCGCTCCAAGCTCGAGGTTATCGTCGACGAGATCGAGGTCATGGTGCGCCGTGAGGGGCAGACGCAGGCCCAGCCGCAGCAGAGCCTCGCGGACACGGTGCCCGTGCAGCCACAGGCGCAGGCCGCGCCGCAGTGGAGCGCCCAGCAGGCCTACGCCGCGGTCCCGCAGTCCGAGTTCTACGACGAGGATGTGCCGTTCTGATGAGGCACGTACCCGACATCATCCGCGACCATTGGGAGGCGGCCCTGTTCGCCGCCTCCTTCTCCGCGGGTTTCCTGTTCTTCTCTTCGCTTCTCTGGGGGTGGTTCTGATGGCCAACGACTTCACGGTTTTCGCCAGCTCGATAGCCGAGCTCTACGACGATTACGATCCGAACGACCCCGAGGACATGAGGGAGCGCATGATGCTCGCGGACGCGGTGCTCATGTACGGCCTCCACGGGGTCGAGATCGAGCTGCCCAAGAGCGTCAAAAGGGCCTTCAAGGGACTCAAGAACGCCATCGACAACTCCAAGAACAAGCGCGAGCAGGCCAAGAAGGGCGGCAGGCCGCGCAAGGCCAAGGCCGAGCCGGAGCCCGAACCCGAGCCTGAGCAAAAACCCGAAACCGAGGTTTCCGAAAGCGAAAACCTAGGTTTTGAAAACGGGAAACCTAGGTTTACCGAACCCGAAACCGAGGTTTCCGAAAGCGAAAACCCTAACCTAACCTGTCCTAGCTTAGCTTTACCTAGCCTAGCTTGTGTTGATGGTACGCGCGCCACCACCACCGAGGGTTTCGAGCCTCCGACGCTCGAGGAGTGCCGCACGTACTTCGCCGCCAACTGCATCAGCGGCGACCCCGACAAGTTCTGGGCGCACTACGAGTCGCAGGGCTGGATCCGCTCGAGCGGGATGCCCGTGACCTCGCTCAAGGCAGCGGCGATGCTGTGGAACAGCAAGCAGAAGCAGCTCGACGCCGAGGCCCACGCCCGAGGCAAGCCGACCGACGCCGAGATTCAAGCCGCCACGTTCAAGCCGACGAGGACGCCCGAGCAGACGATGGCGGAGCTCGAGCGCAGGTGGCGTGAGGAATATCCGGGCATCGACCCGGCGAAGGTGAAGGCCCCGAGAGGGACGACCGCCGACCCGGTGGCGCTCAAGGCGTACCAGGACGCGCGGCGTCTGCTTGATGCGAGGGCCGCATGCGAGAGGAGGGCGTCATGAGCTTGGACGCCGAGAGGAGCGAGAACATGGGCAGACCCGAGGGGTTCGCCGACATCTACGACGACGGGCCGCGCAGCGCCCGCTGCGAGACGTGCGGGTTCTGCGCCGTGAGCGAGGCGGTCATGACGGCGTCCGGCGAGGGCCGCAAGCGGTACACGTGCATGCGCTGCCCCGACTTCGTGCACACCACGCAGGGGCTCGCTAGGTGCAACTACTGGGAGGCGCGACATGAGGGCTGAGTCGCGGGACATGCGAGGGGGCAACGTGCTCGTGTGCCGTCAGTGCGGCAGGCGGTTCCGCGCGAGGGGCGCGCACCAGCGGTACTGCTGCGGCTGGTGCGAGAACGTGGCTCACAGGAACGAGAGCAAGCGACCCGTGGACGTGTACCTCGGGACGAGGAGCGAGTTGGGCCGCGAGGTCAACGCCATGCGCGCCGCGCTGGCTGAGGGGAGACGAATCTGATGCGGGACGGTTACAAGTTCGAGTTCGGGGCGCTCGATGAGCCGGACGCACCCAAGGTGCAGGCGCTCAAGCCGCTCGAGGAGGCGGCCGAGGTATACGGCGCTTGGCAGGATTGAGACGACATGCGCCTCAGCCCGATCATGACGGCGCGCAGGGTGTACCGCCAGAACCTTATCGACGAGTGCATGGACGTGGTCCAGGCGGTCGTCAGCCTGCTCGACGCCGAGGGGTTCACGCAGGAGGACGTGGACGCGGCAATCGAGCGCTGCAACGAGAGGAACCGAGAGAGGGGACGTTTGTGATGGAGACTTTGGAGCAGATCAAGGCCGACGCGGTCGAGGTGTTCCATTTTGACCGCGAGTGCAGGCCGCAGGACAGGGCGCACGCCTATCTGGGGAAGTACCGCGTCAGGCGCGGCTACAACGACACGGCGATGCAGGTCGCGGTGACCGACATGATCGAGCGCGCCTACGAGGCGGGAAGGGCGGAGGTCGCCGACGCGAGCCTCGTGCAGAACCTGCGCCGCCAGCTGACGAGCATCGAGGCGACCGTCGGGGATGCCATCGACCTGCTCGACGAGAGCGTAGGGGGGGCGGACTGCGATGAGTGACTCGAGGGTCGGCGGCTACCCGATGGGGGTGACCGATGCCGCCATCGAGCGCCACTTCGGCGGGGCCTGCGAGCCTCGGATGTGCGGGAACTGCAGGCACTTCTGCGGCAGCGACATCCACGTCGACTACGGCTACTGCCACCTCGAGTTCGAGCGCGCCTACGACGCGGAGGCGCCTGACCGCAAGGAAGGGTTCTGGCGCCTGGCGAAGTGGGCCGTGGCGTGGCTCATGGAGAACCTGCTGTACTGCGAGGACGAGTGCGGCGAGTGCCGCGACTACGAGGAGTTTGGGCTATGAATATCGACATCAAGACCGCCGACGGCGCGGACATCGAGCTTGGCGGGACGTATTACGACGAGAAGGGCACCCGTTATCGCGTGACCGGTATCAGGGTCCCCGACCATCAAGCTCTCGCTAAATCGAAGCTCTACTGCATCAAGGAAGGAAGCGGCCCCGTATTGACGAATCCAGGCAGTCTCTATCTTGTCTCGCCTGACAGCCTAGAGAGGCTGAGAGACGATCTGGACAGGTTTGTCCGCAACCAAAATGGGACCGTCTGCTCGTATCTCAATCGAGAGAGAAGGGATTGCGATGGTTGTAAGTTCAAGGACCATTTCTACTGCGTCGACGCCTTGGTGCAAGACGTCACGGCACGCGTTCACTGTCTGTGCGGTGATGGCAAATGATTGAGCTGCCAAAAGATGGCGAGGGGCGAGAGATTCCGCTGGACACCGAGGTTCTGTACGACAGCTGCGAAACAAAGGTAAGCGTGAAGGAGTTTCTCTCCAGAACGTTGGTAGAGAGCCAGAAAACCGAATGGACGATTAAAGCCGCGTACGAAGGCAACCTGTACTACAACAGCTTCAAGCCGAAGAACATGCACCTCACACAGCCCGACACTTGGAAGAGGCTGCTTGAGGACTTGAGCGAGGCAGGTGACGCGCGGTATTACGAGGCTTGCGCCTACTTCCACAGAGACAAAGACGAAGGTGGCTGTGTATCGTGCCCAGGTGGCGAGGACGGCTGCGCTCGAATTGCCATGCGCGACATCGCATCACGCATCCGCAAGCTGAGGGGTGAGGACTGATGAAGCGCCAAAAGACGGTAGAGGTCTACACGTGTGACTGCTGCGGAGCAGAGATCGACGACAAGGCAAATGCGAGCATCACCGTTCGATGCAATGGCGAGATCTATTACGAGTGGTGGGCCAAAGGCGATTATTGCGAACGCTGCGCAGACATGTTGATAAACGCGATCATCGACGCGATTCCAGTGCCAGAGCGTTATGAGGATAAGTTTCGCGATCATGATGCGTGTGTCGAGTGCGAGGTTGGTCTGATTAACGACCAGCGTGAGTTGGGAAGTGAGTGAATATGGGCGATTGTACTTACTGCGGCAAGCGAAGAATCAACTTCAACCAGGATGAAGACTACACGATGCGCATCGAGAACAATGACCGCGGAGATTACGTCATTGTGACCGGCGAGTTGATGATTGACAGCATCCCGATCAGCTTCTGCCCGTTCTGCGGACGCGACCTTCACAAAGAAGGTGGACCAATGACGACACACCGACTCAAGGTCTTTGTCAAATACGCCGACGCAATCATGAACGGCACCAAGACGTTCGAGATCCGCAAGAACGACCGGGGTTACGAGGTCGGCGACAAGATCGTATTCGACGTTGTCACGAACGAAGGCTACGATCAGGAGCGAGCAGGTATCGGCCTCGGGTATGACGCTGTACGCCGTTCGGTGCTACCGGTGCGGCGCAGATGGCCCGAAGGTCTACTCGTACGGTGGAGAAGACCAGAACCTTGCGAAGGAGACGGCTGCGGTCTTTTGGAACGGGAGGGCAAGCGATGAGGGCGACGACCGATTACGTGCTCAATAGGACGGCCATCCAACACTATCTGATTGACCACGATCTCACGCAAGGCGATTTCTCCAAGACGCTCGGCATCTCGACTTCATATTTCAGCGAGCTGTTGAACGGTCGTAAGAGCATTTCACTGAGCATTCTATTTTCCATTGCCGAAGAGACGGGCGTAGACATACACGAGCTCGTGATAGAGGTGGGCGAATGATTAGCGACGAGAAGCGCCGCGAGATAGCCGGAAACCTCCGCTACTGCGCCGAGATGTGCCACAGCACCGGTGTCCTAGACTCGGACGTTCTGAACGCGCTTGACATTCATTGTGGCGATACCGACGGCGTGTCTAGCGCATACGACGTCGAGAAGCTCGCCGACCTCATTGACCGCCCGACCTGCCACGACCTTGTCGAGCACAAGCAGGATCCGTTCATCCCGGGCAAGCGGATGGTCGACGGCTACTTCCACTGCTCCGGCTGCGGATGGGACGGACAGATCTGGGAGCATATCGGCTTCGGGGACATGCTGGCGTACGAGGCCGTCCATTGCCCGAAGTGCGGGGCGATAATCGAGCGCTGTGCGTGAGGTGGTCCCCGGCGCTTGGTATGGTAGCCGAAGCAAACCGAGCGCGAGGGGGTATGCGAATGGCGTGTAGGCCACCTGTAGGAGATGGGCCAAAAGGCCCATCTACAAAGTCAACACATCATCCTTTGGCGAGGGAGTGGGCGCTCCGCAAGGGGCGCTCCTCCTATGTGCTTTGGTCGGACGAGATGGTGCGCGCCATGCAGGCGCACCCGGAGCGGACGGCGGCGGAGATCGCGGCGGAGCTGAGGGTGACGCCGAGCGCCGTGAGGCACGCGCGGCAGCGCTACGGGCGTTTCCCGTCGAGGGTGGACGGTCTGTGCATCGTATGCGACGCGCGGCCCGTGTTCACGACCTCGGCGCAGGCTAAGGCGTGGAGACTGTGCAAGGGATGCTATCTGGCGGAGCGGAAGAGACGGCTCGAGGAAGAGGCGGAGAGCAACCGCATCCGCCAGGCCGCGCACAGACGGCAGAAGCTGGACGGAGACGCCTGAGAGGCTGGCCGAGGCAATCGGAATCAAGCCGACCAAGATCGAGTAGCCGAAAGGCCCCGGGAAACCGGGGCCTTTTCTTTAAACGTTACCCCCTTTTTACGCTCGTGGGCAAACGCACGCGCTTGTCCACGTGCGTAAAAAGGTGGGAACGTTTGCGTTTCCATAGGGCTATCTACCAGCGGAAACGTGATTTTGTGGCGGGAAAAGGGCGTGAAAAACTGACCAAGGAGGGCATCGAGGATGCCGTCCGCCTGTGCCGTGCCGGAATGACCGACAGGGACATCGCCGCATATCTCGGGGTCGCACGCGAGACATACAGCCGCTGGATCAACCACCCTAGAACAGACAATCAGCGTCAACTGTGTCACGTTCTAAAAAAGGCCGAGGTCGAGCGCAAGGCGACGCTCGTGGGCCGCATCATGGACGCGAGCGGCGACAGCTGGCAGGCGGCGGCGTGGCTTTTGGAGCGCAAGTACCCGCAGGAGTACGCCAAGGCGCAGCGCATCATGGACACCACCGACACGGCGGTGCTCAAGGCCGCCAAGGAGCTGGTTCTGTCCGTGCCGTCCTCAATCGGCGGGGACGAGTAGCCGATGCCGCTCACGAGGATGCAGCGCGAGTACCTCGCCAACTGCACGCACCGCTACAACGTGAAGTGCGGGGCGACGGGCTCGGGCAAGAGCTACGTCGACATAGCCGTGACCATACCGCAGAGGCTTCTCGCCATGAGGGGCGAGGGGCTGGCGGTGATGATCGGGAACACCCGCTCGACGCTCGAGCGCAACATCCTCGAGCCGATGCGCTCACTCTACAGCGAAGACGTCGTCAGCCAGATCGGGCGGGACAACACGGCCCAGATTTTCGGTCGCAAGGTCTACTGCCTCGGGGCGGATAAGAAGACAAGCGTATCCAAGATTCAGGGCGCCACGTTCGAGTGGGTCTACGGCGACGAGGTCGCCACGTGGAGCGAAGACGTGTTCCAGATGCTCAAGAGCCGCCTGCGCTGCGAGCACAGCCGCTTCGACGGCACCTGCAACCCCGACAGCCCGAACCACTGGTTCAAACGGTTCCTCGACGGCGACAGCGACATCTACAGGCAGGACTACACGATCTGGGACGGTGCGCTGGCACCGGATGTCATCGAGGCCCTCATCAAGGACTACGGCAGCGGCGTGTACTACGACCGCTACATCTTGGGCAAGTGGACGCTGGCCGAGGGCCTGGTCTACCCCGAGTGGGAGGGTGCCCTCGAGAGCCGATATACGGGCAGCGCCGCCAAGTACGCGGTGTCTTGCGACTACGGCACGCAGAACGCCTTCGCGGCGCTGCTGTGGGCGTTTGACGGCAAGGTGTGGCACGTGGTGGACGAGTACCGCTACTCGGGCCGCGACACGGGGCACCAGAAGACGGACGCCGACTATGTGGCCGACATGGCCGACTTCGTGCGCGGGCTGAGCAAGGCGCCCAAGTTCATCATCGACCCGAGCGCCACGAGCTTCATCGCCGCGATGCGGCAGGCCGGGTTCAAGACCAAAAATGGGCGCAACGACGTCGCGGACGGCATACGAGAGACGGATGTGTGCCTGGGCAACGGCACAGTGCGTATCTCCGACGCCTGCGCAGGGCTGATAGGCGAGCTCGGCGGCTACTGCTGGGACGCCAAGGCGGACGGCGACAGGCCCGTCAAGGTCGAGGACCACAGCTGCGACGCGCTCCGTTACGGCGTGGCAACACTGCGCATGTACAAGCCTGCGAAAGAGCAGGTAAACCCATTCTTTGGAGGGAGGTAGCGGCTTGTCTAAGGGGCCTTTGGTGACCGATGGCGACCTCAAGGCGGCGGCGTCGGCGACGGCGTTCGCGGCAGACGCCATCGAGCGGCACATGTCGAGCGAGATGTACCGCAACGCCGTCACCGCGAACGAGTACTACCGCCAGCACAACGTCACGATCAACCGTTTCGTGCAGAAGATCTACTCGTGCTCCGGTGCCGAGGCCGAGGACTTCACGGCCTCGAAGCTGAGGCTGGCGAGTAACCTGTTCAAGCGCCTAAACGTCCAGCGCTGCACGTACTCGCTCGGTAAGGGCGTGAGCTTCGTGGACGTCTCGGCGGGCGGCAAGGACACGACCAAGGAGGGGCTTGGCGACCGCTTCGACGACGACGTCATGGAGATGGGGCTCAAGGCGCTCATCCACGGTGTGTCATTCCCGTTTTGGAACCTCGACCACATCGACGTGTTCACCGCCGACGAGTTCTGCCCGGTGTGGGACGAGTACTCGGGGGCGCTATACGCCGGCGTGAGGTTCTGGCGGCTCGACTCCGACCACCCGTGGCACGCGACCCTCTACGAGCAGGACGGCTACACGGAGATGGTGTCGGGCGGCAGCGGCTTCGACTTCGAGGTGGCCGAGGCCAAGCGCGCCTACAAGGTCACGTATCGGGAGATACCGGCGGACGGGATGAAGCTGGCCGTCGATGCGGAGAACTACTCCCGCCTGCCAATCGTGGCGGTCTGGGGCAGCGACGCGCACCAGAGCACGCTCGTCGGCATGCGCGAGAGCATCGACGCCTACGACCTCATCAAGAGCGGCCTGGTGAACGACACGCGCGACTGCGCGCAGATCTACTGGCTCATCAACGGAGCCGGCGGCATGGACGACAGGGACCTCGACCTGTGGCGGGCGAAGCTCAAGCTGACGCACGTGGCCGAGGTCGACGCCGAGCAGGGGCAGTCCGTGACGCCGTACACGCAGGAGGTGCCCGTCGAGGGCCGCAAGGAGACGCTGGCGCAGATCAAGGCCGACATCTACGAGGACTTCGGCGCGCTGGACGTCCACACCATCGCGGCGGGGGCGACCAACGACCATATCGACGCGGCATACCAGCCGATGGACGAGGAGGCCGCCGAGTTTGAGCGCCACATCCGCGAGGGTATCATGGACATCCTTGCGTTGCAGGGCATCGAGGACACGCCCGTGTTCACGCACACTCGCATCAGCAACACCAAGGAGCAGGTCGAGACCGTGTGCCTGGAGGCCGAGTATCTGGACGACGAGACGATCCTGCGAAAGCTGCCGAACATCACGCCCGACGAGAGGGCGAAGATTTTGGAGCGCAAGCAGCGGGAGCAGGAGGAGCGCATGGCAGCGCTGCCGCCCGCCCTGGCGGCGAACGCGAAGGGCGCCCAGAAGGGCGACGAGGACGACGACAACGACGAGGACGAGGAAGGTGATGAGTGATGGCGGCATTGCAGGTGCTTGACGGCGAGCTGTGGCAGTGGGACACCGGGCGCGAGGTCGAGGTTGTCGGCTGCGAGCAGGTGCATTTCGCCAAGTCGACCACGGGGACGTGCTACACGGTCGCGGTTGCCAACAGCAAGGCGAAGATTCCCGACGAGCTGCTCCAGGCGGCTGGGCGCGTGTACGCATGGGCCTACATCACGGACGAGGCATACGGCGGACGCACGCGCATCGAGGCGCTCTGGGACGTAAAGAGGCGAGCCAAGCCCGCCGAGTACATCTACGAGCCGAGCGACCAGCGCACCATCAAGGACGCAGAGGCGGCGCGAGACGAGGCCAAGGCCGCGCAGAAGGCGGCGGAGGCCGCACGCGACAGGGCCGTCGCCGCCGAGGTCAAGGGGGTACGAGCCACGACGCTCGCCTCGGGCTCGGAGGCAACGGCGACGATGGAGAACAACGTGCTGGTCGTCGGCGTGCCGAAGGGCGACGCGCTGAGATACAGCGACCTCACCGCCGAGCAGATCGCGGAGCTCAAGAAGCCCGCAACGGACGCGGCGGCTGGCGTGAACAAGGTCAACAACGAGTTCAAGCAGCTCAAGGCTTCTGTCGAAACGGCTGAGAAAAAGCGCGCCGACGCCGAGACCGAGCGCGGGCGGACCGAGTCCGAGCGCAAGACCTCCGAGACGGAGCGCAAGGAGGCGGAGACGGGGCGCAAGACCGCCGAGCAAAAGCGCGAGGAGGACTCGACCAAGGCCCTCGCCGACGCACAGGCGGCGCTCAAGGACGCCAAGACAGCAGCCCTGAACTACCAGTCGATTATCGACTCGGCGGCTGCCGTGACGGCGCTGGGACTCAAGAAGGTAAACGGCAAGATTTGCCAAATGCGAAAGGTAGGTGCCTAAATGGCCGATACGCAGGCAGCCGAGCAGGCAACCGAGCAGGCAACCGAGGGGTTCGAGTACGCGGACCCGCTGGCATCGGACAAGGCGGTGTGGGCGCTTGTCGGCGCGGTGAAGAATCTGGGCGACCAGAAGGCGCTCGAGCGCGACGCCTCTACGGGCCGCTACGCCAACGAGAGCGTCGCCGCGATGGTGGACAAGCACAAGACGGGGCTGGTGTACACGTTCCTCATCCCGGCGGGCAGCCCCACCGACATCCAGCCCATGAGCGCTGCCGCGAAGCGCGTGGCCTCCACCGAGTTCGTGCCGGCGACGGCGACGAGCGCGGCTGTCGACCCGTTCGACACCGAGGGCGGCCCGTGGTTCCACGTGTCCGCCAACGCCGGTGCCGACGCCGACGGTGTGCCGTGGGTCGAGGCCATCGACGGCGTCGACTACGGCTTCTCGCGCGTGGACAACGGACATGGCAACAACGTCTACGAGATCGCGCCGGTCGTGTGGCAGGCGGTCGAGGTGCTGACGAACGGCAACCTGCTCGTCTCGTGGTCTGATACGCGCTTCACGGGCTCGCAGCCGAACCCCAAGGCGTTGCTGCCGGACGGCACGCTGCGACCGTACATGCTGACGCCGACATACCCCATGAGCATCGACGCCGACGGGCGCCCGCGCTCCGTCTCCGGCGCGAAGGTCGCCAATCGAGTGACCTCGCACGACTCGCTCATCGACCTGTGCAAGACGGCGACCACTGGCTACTCGGGCATGTCGGCCTACGACCAGTGGTACGTCAACTTCCACCAGTTGACCAAGACGCTCTGCAAGTCCTCCCAGGTGGACTTCCCGGGTTGCACGGACTTCAACATCCAGATCCACCCCGCGCTCGCCGAGACAGGCGTCACGCGCGTGGTCGTCACCGCCGAGCAGGCGGCGAAGATTCCCGTGGGTGCGTCGATGATGTACGGCACCGACACGGGCACCACGTGCCCAGACCGAGGCGCCACGGCAGCGTACGACGTGTTCGACGGCGCCGTTGTCGGTGGCAAGGAGACGCTCGCAGACGGCAACGTGGCGCTTCTTATGGACGTCGCCAAGGCGTTCAACACGACCGTGAACACATGGCTCCAGAGTGCGCCGTGGTGCACGGGCAACACCGATGCCCTCGTGGGCGACGGCCAGGTGGCGAAGGACGGCAAGCATCCGTTCAAGGTCGGCGGCGTCGAGACGGGGCTGGGCCTGTGGGAGTTCATGGGCGATACGCTCTTCGTTTCCGACGGCACGGGCTTCGGCATCGCGGTCAACCCCGACACACGCAATGAGAAGAAGAACGCCGTGGCGGACGGGGTGACCCCGACGGCGGCGTGCATGCCGACGGCAGATGGCTACATGCTCGACATCCAGTTCGTCAACGGCCTCATCTTGGGAAAGGGGCTCGGCGGCTCGGCGACGACCGGTGTCGGTGACTACTTCTACTTCGACACCTCCGGCGGTAAGGTCAAAGGCACAATCCGTCTGGTTCTGTTCCTCGGCTACCTGTGGGTCGGCTCGGGTGCCGGTCTTCGTTGCGCGGTCTCGTGGAGCCGGTCCGGTCGGGCCGCTTGGAACTTCGTCTCCCGGCTTTCTGCTACGGGCCGTAGCCGGGGGTGAATCAGGGCGTAGCCCTGAGAGGGGGCTGGCCCCCTCCTAACCCCAAACAGGGATTCACGGTGAGGGCGGCGCTGGTTTCTGGTTCAGTTCCTCGGCAACCTGAGGAACGGCTCGAATGCCGGTCTTCGTTACGCGAACTCGAGGAACAGGTCCGGTAGGGCCACTTGGAACTTCGTCTCCCGGCAATCTGTCTATAAATCTCTACTCGCACCGTGTCTACCGCGCCCGCCGCTTTCTGGCGGGACGCGGCTCAGCCTGACTCCTTTGAGTGAAATTTGTCCGCAAGGCTCACGGGCTGGTAGCCGCAAGGCGAACGCTCGTATGACAGACAGAAAGAGCTTTGATCTATGAAAACCTACTGCAAGGGCCTCGAGCTCACGCGCAGAAGCGTCGTCGAGGCCCTGCACCGATGGAAGAAAAGCGACTCCGGCAAGGAGAACGGCTGGCGCGTCGCCGACGAATACGGCACCGAGACGGCGTTCGTCGACCGCATCTGGCTAGAGCTCTCGACCGAGACGCTGACGTTCGAGCCCATCCGAACCCATATGAAACACGACCCGAACAGCGGCAAGCTGCGCGAGATAAGCGTCGAGAGCATCAAGCGGCAGGTGTGCAACTAACTTTGCGTTGGGGCGCTCGAGCCGCTCCTTGCCGCCAAGGTCGGCTTCTGGCAGGTGTCGAGCGGCGTCAAGGGCAAGGGCGCGGCGCTGGGGATGCGCAAGCTCAGGCGCGAGGTTCACCGCTTCGCCTACCACGTACACGTCGACATCCGCAACTGCTACGGCTCGATGCGGACGGCGGTGGTGGAGGGTCTGGTGGCGCGCTACGTCAAGAACAGCCAGGTCCTCTACCTGCTCCATTCGCTGCTGTCGACGATGAACGGCGTCCTTATCCTCGGCAGCTACCTGTCGCTTCGGTTGGCGGCGTTCGTGATCTCGTTCGCGTACCACGCGGTCGAGGAGGCGGCGAAGGAGCGGCGCGGCAAGCGCGTGAGGCTCGCGGGATGCCAGGTGTGGTACGCCGACGACGGCTATTTTCTCGGCAACTCAAAGCGTTCGCTCAGGAAGGCTGCGGCCATCGCCGCGCGCGTTTTGGGGCGGCTAGGATTGTCGCTGAAACCGTGGAAGGTGAGGCGCAACGGCGCCGAGCCCATCGACTTCGCGGGCTATCGCATCTGGTGCGCTCGCGGGCGCCGGGTCGACTTGCGAAAGAGGCTCTGGAAACGACTGCGACGCGCGTTCGCGCGCTACATGCGCAGGCGCACCGAGCGCTTGGCGAGGCGCGTGTGCTCTTACTGGGGCTGGTTGAAAACGGCCGTCATGGAGCACCAGATGAACGCTAAGCGGTGCATATTCAACGCGGCGAGGGCCGTGGGTTAGGAGGTAATTTATGGTTGTGAAGTCTGAGCGAACGGGCGAGAGGCCCGAGGCGGTCGAGATCGCGGGGACCGACGTCTGGTTGCGCCGCGGCATCGCCGAGGGCGAGCGCGAGGAGCGGGGCGGCGAGGGCGGTTCCGTCAAGGTGAAGGTGTTCACCTATGAGGAGCTGCACTTCACCGACCCGACTGGCGAGCTGACGGTCGAGGGCGCAAAGGCCGACTTTGACACCGTCTGGGCGGCACACGAGGCGGACGGCATGAGCATGGAGGAGCAGATCGCATCGCTCCAGCAGCAGGTCGCCGACTCGCAGGCGGCCCTTCTCGAGCTCGGCGACATCGTTGGAGGTGAGTAACTTGGCGAAGATCTACTACCGCGCCGTGAAAAGCGGCAAGCGCACGCTCGAGAGCGTTCCCGAGCGCTGGCGCGACGAGGTGCGCCAGATGCTAGAGGCGGACGGCGAGTAGGGAAGGGCCCCGGCTTCGGTTGGGGCCCTTTTCCGTTATGTGCGGGCGACCATGCGTGCCGACGATTGGAGGCGGCACATGGCGAAGGATAGCGCTCACGAGTTCTCAGACGCCGAGATTCGGGCGTTCGAGCGCGAGGTAGCGGGAGTGTACGGCGAGGCGAGCAAGACGGCCTACGCCAACCTCAAGCGCTATCTGGCGCAGTTCGAGGCTGACGACGAGAAGATACGCGAGCGGCTCGAGGCCGGCGAGATCACCAAGGCGCAATACAGGTCTTGGCGAAGCGGGAAGATCGCGGCGGGCAGGCGCTACCGAATCGTCCTCAAGCAGTGCGCCGAGGCCATGACGCATGCGAACGTCGTCGCAGCCGCCGCCATCGAGGGCAGGCTGCCCGAGGTCTACGCCGAGAACTACAACTACGGCACGTGGCAGGTCGAGAGCGCCGTGGGCGTGGACACTGCCTACGCACTGCAGGACGCCTCGACCGTTCAGAGGCTGCTCACCGACCACGACAGCTACCTGCCCAAGCCCTCCGTCAACGTCGCCAAGGACGTGGCGTGGAACCGCCGGCTCATCGCCAACCAGATCACGCAAGGTCTGCTGCTCGGCGAGTCGATACCGAAGATAGCCAAGCGCATGCAGGACGTGACGGGTGCGAACCGCGCGGCGGCGGTACGCTTGGCGCGGACCTCGACGACGGCGGCGGAGAACGCCGGGCGCGTCGACAGCTACAAGAGGGCCAAGGGGCTCGGCATCAATGTGCAGCAGGAATGGGTGGCGACGCTTGACCTGCGCACGCGCTCGAGCCACAGGAAGATTGACCGCGAGAAGGTCGAGGTCGGCGAGAAGTTCAGCAACGGGTGCCGCTATCCCGGCGACCCGGAGGCGCCGTATGCCGAGACGTGCAACTGCCGCTGCACGCTGGTGGCGTGCTGTGACGGACTCGACGTGCTCGACGGCGAGCGTTTCAGCCGCCTGCCCGAGGGCATGACCTACGAGGAATGGAAGGCGGGCAAGCCCGCCGTCAACGGCACCAAGCCCGCGAACCGCACCATCTCCGAGTTCATGGAAATGCCCGGAACCAAGCGCAAGCTGGATGCGGCAGGCGTGTCCAAGACCGAGGCGCGAAAGCGGCTCTCGCGGCAGCTCGAGGACTACGGCATACCGTCCGGCTCGTTCCGCAAGATGAGTGCCGGCGACCAGCAGAAGGTGTTGGACACGGCGCTTGCACCCGGTTCGACGCCCATTGTCAACGGTCGGCGCGTTTTCAAGGAGATCAAGGGCGAGCATTCCGCAGGCTCCGACCTTGCCAAGGTCAACCCGAACTTCAAGACAAAGAAGGACAAGGACGGCAGGTACTCGTACAACTGCCAAAGGTGCGTTCCGGCGTATGAGGCGAGACGGCGTGGGCTCGACGTCGTTGCGAAGCCGGTCAAGATGAACAAATGGGGGAAAATATCGGCATATGACCCCTTCGCGCGCGCCGAGTCGTACAAAAAGGTGTTTCCGGGGGCCAACTGGAGACGTGGTGGCGATAAGCCGGAGAAAGATATAGCGTCATTCCTCCTTGCGATAAACGGGGACGCGAGGGCCGAGGTCTCCGTTTCCTGGGACCAGGCGCTTTGCGGCAAGAGCGGACGACACGTTTTCGTCGCGGAAAAGACGGGAAACGCTATCAAGTTCATAGACCCACAGAGCGGCGATGAGGACGTGAGCTGGTATTTTGGTATAATCAAGGCCGAGGAGACGGAGTTCGCGCGAGTTGACGACGCCGAGTTTGGCGATCTTATCGACGAGTGCCTGACGACAAGAGGTTGACATGCTCACATTGGAAGAGGCCATAAAGCCGATTCTGGAAGAGGAGGCCGTAGACGGATACGGCCCGGTGTGCGCATACGAGGGCAAATACCATTGGTTCGTCGGTTTCGGTTTCGATGGGAAGATGGCCCCGGGCGACACTCCTTATGCCATCGACAAGGAAACGGGCAGGATTGACTCCTTCCCGATTCCATTTTTCCTCAGAGGCGAGAGTCCATCTGCTATCGAGCTCGAGATGGACAAGGCCCACGAGGTAAAAGTCCAATAGATCACAGCAGGCCACAGCAGGCCCCGCCACGGCGGGGCTTTTTTCATGCCGCGTGACCGTGCCGCGACACTGCCCGCAGAGAGATTGGGGCAGGCATGAAAGAGCTATTCACTTGTGCGAACTGCGGCGACTGCGCCGTAAAGCTGGGCTTCGGCTTCACGTTCCCGGATACCTACATCTGCACGCAGCGCGGCGACGAGGTCGAGCCCGACGACGGCTGCACGTTCGGGTGCGAGGGCGTGCCGGTGCAGGCCATCGAGGCCATCGAGGCGGACGTCAACGGTCGCGTTGGCTACGGCTGCGAGGTGCTCGACTGATGGCCTACGGGCTCGTCGGCGGCGTCGGCGACCACGGGCGGCACGGCACCCTCATCACCGAGGAGATCGTAAACGCCGCGAAGCTGGATACCGCCGAGTGCATCGAGATACGGCAGAACAACATCGAGCGGGTCGAGAAGGCCCTCCTGCGCGCCTACAAGACGGGCCTAGAGGAGATAGGCCTCGTCGCGGAGGGCTATGCCAAGGCGACGTGCCCGGTCGACACGGGTAGGTTGCGCAACTCCGTCACGCACCTACTCAAAGGCTACGACTGCTTCATCGGGACCAACGTCGAGTACGCGCCATACGTCGAGGAGGGGACTTCCCGCATGAAGGGCAAGCACTTCCTGCGCAAGGCGGCCATGGGTCACGGCGACACGTACCGGGCGATTCTCGAGAAGCACCTGAGGGGCGGCGCGTAGGGCCGCGTTACTCCGCTTGGATACTCACCCTTGCCGCGAGGTATTGCGGCGCGGGCCCTGCCGAGGCAACAGGCTGGGACCCGCCCATTCCGAAGCAAGGGAGATTCTGTTGGCACTCACGCGAAAGATGCTCAAGGCAATGGGCATCGAGGACGAGAAGATCGACCAGATCATCGAGGAGCACGCCGAGAGCGTGGACGCGCTCAAGGCGCAGCGCGACGAGTTCAAGGAGGCCGCGGGCAAGGCGGACGGCTACAAGAAGGAGCTGGACGCGCTCAAGGCCAAGGGCGAGGGCGCGGGCGAGTACGAGGAAAAGTACAAGGCCAAGTGCAAGGAGCTCGACGACTTCAAGGCCAAGGTCGAGGGCGAGAAGGCCGCAGCCGAGAAGCGCGGCCTGTACCGAGAGCTGCTCAAGTCGGCGGGCGTCGACCCCAAGCGCATCGAGACCGTTCTCAAGGTTTCCGACCTCGAGAACGTGACCGTCAAGGACGGCGCTATCGAAGGCGCGGACAAGCTCACCGAGGGCATCAAGGCCGACTGGGCCGACTTCATCGCAACCACAACCGTCAAGGGCGCCGACGTGGCCCACGCCCCCAAGGGCGAGGGCGGCAAGGACACCAACGAAATGAGCACCGCCGAGTACATGAAGTACAAGGCGGAGCAGAGAGGCTAAGGGGTTTCAATGTCGAACACCATCCTTACACCCAACATCATCGCCAACGAGGCGCTGGACGTTCTGCGCACCAACGCCGTCATGGCCAACCTCGTCCACCGCGACTACTCCTCCGAGTTCGTCGCTGGCGTGGGCGACACCATCACCGTCCGCAAGCCCGCCACCTTCGAGGCCAAGGAGTTTACTACCGAGGTCGAGGTGCAGGACGCCACGGAGGGCAAGGTTCCCGTCAAGATGGACAAGCTGCTCGACGTGACGTTCGCCGTCACGTCCAAGGAGCTGACGATGGGCATCGTCGACTTCTCCGCGCAGTTCCTCGTACCCGCGATGCAGGCCTTCGCCGACAAGATCGACGGCTACCTGCTCGCGCTCGAGAAGGACGTCACGAACCGCGTCGACCACACCAAGGGCGCCATCGCCGTGGCGGACATCATCGCCGCCCGCAAGTTCCTCGTGGACGCCAAGGCACCCTCCACGGAGCGCCGCTTCGTCTACGGCTCCCAGGCCGAGGCCGACCTGCTCAACACCGAGGCGTTTGTGAACGCCTCCGCCGTCGGCGACAACGGTACCGCCCTCAAGGAGGCATCGCTTGGCCGCAAGTACGGCCTCGACTTCTACTGCGACCAGAACGTGCAGAAGACCACGGAGGAGACGGCCAACTACACGCCGTCCATCGCGTTCCACAAGAACGCCTTCGCGCTCGTGACCCGCCAGCTCGAGATGCCGCTCGGCGCTCCCAAGGCGTTCTCCACCTCCTACGACGGCTTCGGCCTGCGCGTCGTGCAGGGCTACGACCAGAAGACCAAGACCGACACCGTCTCCATCGACATGCTCTGCGGCGTCAAGACCCTCAGCCCCGAGCTCGCCGCAGTCATCACCGATAAGCGATAGGCGCAGAGATGCTCGAGCAGGTGCTTCTGTCGCTGCGCAACTGGTTCGTCGCCGACAAGCGCACGGGGCGCGTCCGTATCGAGGACGGCCACCTCGTGCCGCCCGCGGCCCTCGGCCTCAAGGAGGGCCAGTACGTCCGCATCACGGGCTCGACCTTCAACGACGGGCTGCACGCGTGGCCCTACAAAGGACTCACGGACGAGGAGTTCGTCGGCACCGTCTGGGCGCTCGCCATCCCACAGGCCGTGGTCGACCTCGCTGACGAGATCGCAGCGTGGCAGACCGAGCACGCCAAGGAGCTAGACAGCCCCTACGCGAGCGAGAGCTTCGGCGGCTACAGCTACACGCGCGTCGGCGGCGACGGCTCGCCAATCACGTGGCGGCAGCAGTTCAAGGCGCGTCTCGACCCTTGGAGAAAGCTGTGAGCCGCCTGTACGAGCGCATGGCGGTGGCGTGCGCGAGGCTCGTCGCAAAGACCGAGCCTGACAGCGAGGGCGGCCTCAAGACCGTCCTCGCCGTCGGCGACGGCTTCACGGCGGCGATCGTGCGCGACAGCTCCACGGCCTCGCGTATCGCGGAGCACGACGGCGTGAGGAACGTCTACACCGTGACGACCGCCGAGCCGCTGCGGTACGGCGACCTCTTCCAGCGTGCGTTCGACGGGCAGGTATTCCGCTGCACGTCGAACGCGGACGACGGCGCCGCGCCGTGCTGCGCGTCGTTTGGCTTCGGCCAGTGCAGCGCGGAGGAGTGGGAGGTGCCGGATGGCGACTAAGGCGGCAGCGCTGCAGGCGTGGCTCGAGGGCTTCGGGCTGCCCGTGTACCGCGACTCGGCGGTGCCGGGCGAGGTGAAGATGCCATACATCACCTACGACCTGCCGACCGCGACATTCGGCACGCAGTGTAACTCCGAGGTGAACCTCTGGTACCGGACCTCGTCCGAGGCCGCGCCCAACGCCAAGGCCGAGGAAGTCGCCCGGGCGCTGGGATTGTCGGGCGTGCTGCTGCCGTGCGACGGCGGCGGCATGTGGGTGATGCAGGGAGATCCGTTCTGCGTCGCCATGGCCGACGAGGACAACGCCGTGAAGCGCCGAATCATCAACCTGACCATTGAGTACATGACCAGCTACTAGGAGGTCATATGTCTAAGTTCACGCGCATCCCCGATAACACATTCAAGGAGATCGTCATCAACGCTGGCCTGCTCGCCACGAACTTCAACCCCAAGACCGCAGAGGTCGCGGAGTCCGAGCTGATGGGCGCGACGAGCGGCGGAACCAGCTTCGCCGCCACACCCAGCTTCATCGACTACGGCGAGGACATCGACAACTGCCCCGCCAACACGATGGAGCTGAAGCGCATCGACAGCATCGAGGCCAAGCTGAGCGGCACCTTCGTGACCATTAACACCCCGCTCGGCATGAAGCTCGCAGCCGCAGCCGACGAGACCGAGGGGAAGATCGTCCCGCGCTCCGCGCTTTCGGAGGACGACTTCGCCGACATCTGGCTCATCGGCGACTACTCGGGCGAGAGCGGCAACGGCTATATCGCCATTCACCTCATTAACGCGCTCAACACGGGCGGCCTGCAGATCACGACGCAGAACAAGTCCAAGGGCCAGTTCGCGTTCGAGTTCACGGGCCACTACTCCATCAAGACCCCCGAGATCGTGCCCTACGAGATTTATATCAAACAGGAGATTGGAGCCTAACCATGAAACTAGAGAACCTTAATGCCGACGAGTTCCAGAACGCCATGTGCCTTTTGGCCGACGTGGCGGAGGACGTCATGAACGGCGAGCTCGGCGCGAAGGCAAAGGCCTCCTACGCCAAGTTCCGCTCCGACTCCGCCAAGGCCAAGGCCAAGGCGACCGCCAAGGCGAAGGGCGACCCCGAGGCCGCGAAGGCAGCCGCCACCGCCGAGGTCAACGGCCTCGCCGTGGACATGGTGGCCGATCTTCTGCCCGACGTGCTGCGCCTGGGCGGCGAGATCAGCTACAAGCTGCTCGCCGCACTCGACGGCCAGACGCTCGAGGAGTACAAGGCCGACTTCACCGTCAAGAAGTGGGTGAACGACATCAAGGATGCCATCGACGGCATCGACGGCATCAAGGACATCCTGGCTCCTTTTTTTGGATAGCCGCCGAGGACCCATCTCACATATGGCTCTGTCTGGGCGAGTACGTCGGGCCACGGCGTGCTCGCCCTTTCTGTAGGTACATGGTCGCGCGGTGGCGCGAGCGGGACGAGCGGGAGGCGTTCCGCGTGTACCTGAGCGAGTCGGTGCGCCTCATGGCGCAGGGGAAGTGGCTCAAGGAGCCCTTCCTGAGCATCGTCAACGGCGGTGCGGGCGATGGGTCCGAGGCGGAGGACGCGCGCAGCGGCGACGAGATCGCCGCAGACATCATCGAGCGGATGGGATTGAAGGTGGTCTAGGTGAACCTTCTCGACCTGATGATTAAGGTCGGCCTCAAGGACGAGGCCAGCGGCAAGGCCGAGGGCGTGGCCTCGAAGGTCGTGGGCACGCTCGGCAAGGCCGGCGCGACCGCCGCCAAGGCGATAGGCGTTGGCGTCGCCGCCGTGGGGGCGGGCGTCACCGCCATCACGGGCATGAGCATGAGCGCATACGCCGCATACGAGCAGAACGTCGGCGGCATCCAGAAGATTTTCGGCAACATGGGCAAGTCGCTCGACGAGTACGCCGCGCTTACGGGACAGACCGTCGAGCAGTGCTCCGGTAAGTGGGAGCAGCTCGAGCAGGCCCAGACGACGGTGCTGGCAAACGCCGACCGCGCCTACATAACGGCCGGCCTGAGCGCCAACCGGTACATGGAGCAGGTCACAGGCTTCTCGGCCTCGCTTGTCAAATCGCTCGGGGGCGACACGGTCAAGGCGGCCGAGTACGCCAACACGGCCATGGTCGACATGAGCGACAACGCAAACACCTTCGGCACGGCGATGGAGGACCTCCAGAACGCGTACCAAGGATTTGCCAAGCAGAACTACACGATGCTCGACAACCTCAAGCTGGGGTATGGCGGAACCAAGGAGGAGATGCAGCGCCTCGTCAAGGACGCGCACGCCGTCAACTCCGCCGTGGACGAGTCGAGTCTCTCATTCGACAATATCGTGCTCGCCATCCATACGATGCAGGAGCAGATGCAGATCGCCGGCACGACCTCGCGCGAGGCCGCGACGACCATCGAGGGCTCCTGCAACATGGCGAAGGCCGCCTGGGAGAACTGGGTGACGGAGCTGGGCAAGAACGACGCCGACATGGGCAAGCTCACCGAGGAGCTGTTACAGTCGGTCGAGACGGCGGCCTCGAACGTCATCCCGCGCGTGGCGACCATCGCCGGCACTGCGCTGTCGCAGCTACCGAGCCTTGTCACGTCGCTCGGCCCCGTGCTCGGTCAGGCGTTCGTCAGCATCTTCACGCAGGCACTCGACAGCGCGGCGGCAGCCGTGCCCGGGCCCATGGGCGACATCCTCTCCGCCGTGTCGGACGGCATGGACGAGATCGGCGAGCGCTTCAAGGGCCTGCGGGAGATCTGGTCGGTTGGTGACAACCCGCTCGAGTCTTTGCACCTCGCCATGGTCTACGGCCTGACGCTGCTCGAGGGCGACCTTTCCACGCTGCAGGAGAACATCACCTCATCGCTGCCCGGCATCGCCGAGGGCTTCGCCGACGTGGGCGGCGAGGTCGTTCCCAAGCTCGCCGAGGGAATCGAGATGGGGCTGTCGTTCCTCTCCGAGACGGCGGCGTCGCTCATGACATCGCTCGGCGGCTACCTGTCCGAGAACCTGCCCTCCATCACGGAGAGCGGCCTGCAGATTCTCACCGGCCTCTCCGAGTCCATAGCCGAGAACGCGGGCGTTCTGGCAGAGGGCGCGGCGAACCTCATCGTCGGCTTGGCGCAGGGTATCGCCGACAGCCTGCCGACGCTCATCGAGCAGGCTCCGGTCATCGTGCAGAACCTCGCCAGCGCGATCAACGACAACGCGCCGATACTGCTCGGTGCCGGCATCCAGGCAATCGTGACGCTGGCGCTTGGCATCGTGCAGGCGATACCGACGCTCATCGCCAACATCCCGGCCATCTTCTCGGCCTTCGTCTCGGCTTGGTCGGCGCTCGACTGGCTGAGCCTCGGCAGGAACGCCATCACGTTCCTGGGCAACGGCATCACCGGCATGGCCGGTTTCGTCAGCTCGTGCGGCGCCAACATCGTGTCCGCCATCCGCGGCGCAATCCAGAACCTGCCGTCCACCCTGGCGAGCATCGGCCGCAGCGGAATCAGCAGCCTCGGCTCAGCCATCCGCGGCGCGGTCGGCTTCGTGACCTCGGCTGCAGCCAACATCGGCAGCGCGATCATGAGCGCCCTGTCCTCCATCCCGGGCCGCGTGGTGTCCATCGGCTCGCAGATCGTGCAGGGCATCGCAAACGGAATCAGCGGCGCGGCAGGCGTGGTCGTGAGCAAGATTACCGGCGTGGTGGGCGGCGCCATCGACGCTGCCAAGAACCTGCTCGGAATCCACTCGCCCTCGCGCGTGTTCCGCAAGATGTTCGGCTACGTGATGCAGGGCGCGGCCCTCGGCATCGACGACACGGCTGACGAGCCCGTGAAGTCCATGAGGTCGGCGGTGCGCAACGTCGAGAAGGCCGCCGTGTTCGGCGTGAGCGTTACCGGCGGCGGAGCATACGGGGCGACCGCCAACGGCGCCGCGGGCATCGCGGGCGGCGGAAACGTTTACAACCTCTACCTCGACGGCGACCTGCTGGGCATCGACGGGCGCGTGGCGTCCGCGTTCAGGGCCTTCGTCGCGGCGGTGGAGCAGAGCATGGCGATGGGGGTCGCGTAGTATGGCGCAGGGAAACTGGGTTCAAGGTGGCAGTGGCTATAGAAAGTACTGCTGGTGCGCGTACGTGGACGTTGCTGAGGTCGGGCGCACGGACACCACCGTGACCTACCGCGTCACGCACGGCTACGGCACGCGCTACGCCATCGACTGCTACGCAAACGGCAGCTCGTCGGCGGGCGGCTCGTGGAACGGCTCGGTATACTCGACGAACAACTCCGGCTGGGTATGGGTGCAGTGCACGTCGTGCGACGTCGTACTCGCGCGCGGCAACGGCGACGCCTACAACCACACCTTCACGGGCCAGATTAACGTCACGGGCGGCTTCGGCAACGGAACGTCGAACGCCTCCAACACCGTCACGGTCCCGTGCCGTGCCTACCACACGCCGCACACGCCGAAGAACATCAGGGCGGAGCGCCTGAGCGACACCAGCGCGAAGGTCAGCTGGGACGTCGACTACACGGGCATGAACGGCGACTACCCCTGGTCGACCGTGACCGTCGGCGTGGCGAAGAACGGCCCGGGGAAGTTCACCGACGTCGGCACTGTCAGTTGGGATACCACGAGCCACACCTACAACGGCCTCGAGCCGGGCTGCATGTACATCTTCTCGGCCAAGGCGACGGGCCCCGGCGGCACGTCGGACTACGGCGTGAGCGCACCGGCGATCTACACCACGCCGACGGCGCTCGGCATGCTCGAGGCCGTCAAGGCGGAGGCGGCGAAGGTCGTGCTCAAGGGGCGCGACGCACCGGCCTTCGTCGACAGCTGGGAGTTCCAGCTCACGACCGACGGCGGAAAGACGTGGGTCGATGCGGACGTGAACGCCTCTTGGGAGGACGAGGAGGCACCGGCGGGTACGGTGCGCTACCGTGTCCGCGCTATCAAGAGCGGCCTCAAGGGACCGTGGACCGAGTCAAACGAGGTCACGACAATATGCCCGCCGCTCGCACCGTCCATCAGGGGCGTCAGGGCGGCTTACGCCACAGGTTCGACCGCGACGCTTGAATGGGTGCCCAACCATCCGGACGGCTCGGCGCAGACCTCAGCCGAGGTGCAGGTCACGACGCCGACGGGTCCCACCGCCACGACGGTCGATGGCCCGGGTACGAGCCTGAAGCTGCCGACCGGCACCAAGGGCCTCTACTCCGTGCGCGTGCGCACCAAGGGCCTCGACGAGGACTGGGGCGCATGGTCGAGCGCGGCGGCATATACCGTGGCGGACGCGCCCCAGGCATTCTTCACCGATCCGGCTGCGGACGGGGCGACCTTGCGCGCGGTGCCGCATACCTTCACGTGGAAGGTGGCCGACGAGACGGGTGTCAGCCGACAGTACCTGTCTTTGTGCGACATCAGGGGCAATCTCCTGTGGAGCGGGACTGTGGACAAGGACGCGCGCTCCTTTGGCCTCGGCTACGCGCAGCACGCCTTCGTCAACTTCACGCCGTACAGGGTCATGCTCACGGTCACGGCCGGATCGTCGCTATCGGTCACCGTCTCGAGAACTTTCCGGACCGACTGGGCACCGCCAGCCAAACCGTCGCTCAACATCTTCGTCGACGAGAGGTTGGGATGCCAGCTGTCGGTATTCCCAGGTAAGGCCGACAGTGACGACACGCCCGAAACGTCCTACTTCACCGTGTCGCGCGTCCTGCCCGACGGCTCGACCCTGCAGCTCGGCTCGCACCTTGCGGCGGGCGAGGGCGCGAGCGATCCGCTGCCTCCGCTCAACAGCGAGTTCGAGTACGTCGCGGTTGCCTATGCCGCGACGGGCGTGAGCACAGCGACGAGGGTCAAAACGACCGTGGCGAGCCGCGAGGTGGCTCTCAACTGGGGAGCCGGCGCTGAGAGGTCGTGGCTCGGGCGCTATCTCAAGAAGGGCTCGAGCCGCACGGTGACGCACGGATACAAGATGCTGCACTTCGCCGACGGCGGGGAAGGGCTGCCCGTCTCGTACGGCATCAACGAACGGGACGTCAAGGACAGCATGGACTTCCTGCTGCTCGACGAGGAGGACTACAAGTCATTCCTCGAGGTCATGAACATGGCGGGGCGCTTCTGGGTGCGCGATCTCTACGGCGAGCGGTTCCGCGCCCGCCTCAGCTGTAGCGTGAGGCGTTCCGACGGCGCGTGGGTGGCTTCGTGCGACCCGACGTGGGAGACGTGGGAGGAGCCCGCCAATGGCTGATAGCTGGATAAGGCCGTTCGACGCCTCCTACGACTTCGTGCGCGTATCACGTGAGACGGGGCTCGAGCTCGACTTCGTGCGCGACATCGAGAACGGCGGCTCCATCGAGCGCAACGCAAACACAGCGCTCTATGAGACTGCATCCCTGGACTTCGCTGACAAGTTCGACGTTGGCAACGACTTTCTGCGTGTGTACCTCAACGCCACCTTCACGGACGGCAGTAAGAGGCGCGAGTGCCTCGGAACATTCATGCCGCAGGTGGACTCGGTTGACATCGACGGCGCCTACCGAGAGGGCCAGATCAACGCCTACGGCCTCCTGAAGCGGCTCAAAGACGACGACTTCGACGGGCCGTACGTGATCGTTGCGGGCAGCAATCTGGTTGATGAGGCCGTCAAGATAGCCGAATCGGTCGGCCTCACCGTCTACGCCGACCCCAGCAGCCTCCTTCTGGGCAGCACCTTGGTTTTCGGCGTGGGCAGGGACAACGACGCTAAGAACAAGCTGAACGCGGTGGGCCTGCTCCTCAAGGCGGCCGGGTTCCGCTCGCCGACGACCGACCGGATGGGCAACGTGATCTACAGGCGCTACGTCGAGCCCTCGGACATGCCCATCTCGGCCGAGTTCACCGAGGGCAGGGACGCGCGCTTCATGTCGGACATGACCGAATCGACTAACCGCGCCGAGGTCTGCAACGTCGTGCACGTGGACTTCAGCACGCAGGACGCATCGGTGCGCGGCACGGCGGTGGACGACTCGCCCGATTCAGACCTCTCGACCGTCTCGGTCGGGCGCCGCATCGTCAAGAGCTACAGCTACGACAGCCTGCCGGGCGTGGATACTGAGGACGCCAACCTTGTCGAGGGTGCGGCCAACGCCCTCATCGGCACCGGCAAGAAGGCCGACAAGAGCTTCAGGCAGAGCGACACTCACGGCAGCATCCAGACCGTCTACGTCCCCGACTCGCCGCAGGCGGGCGTGCTCTTCGGCATCAAGGCCGTCTCGAGTGGCGGGCGCGTCGGCTTCTGCCAGGACGAGGGGCCGAGCGTCAAGAAGGATACGGACTACACGCAGAGCGTATGGGTCAAGGGCACCAAGGGCGCGACGGGCATCATACAGTCTTTCTGGGATCAGGAGAGGGCGCTTGGCCCGGTGACCAAGGGGTTCACCATGACTGGCGAGTGGCAGAAGGTCAGCTACACCTACCACGCCACGGAGAACCACAGCAAGGTCAGCTGGGGCTACTGCTACATCGACGGCGGCGAGGCCACCTTCGTCGCCGACAAGGTCGAGGAGGGAGGCAACGCCACGCCTTGGCCCCAGGACGCCATGCAGGCGGCGGCGGACCGCAAGGCGGCGGAGCTGCTCGCCACCGAGCGCGCCGTGACGCGCACGGACGAGTTCAGGAGCGTCTACAAGCCCGTCGAGCCGTGCATGGCCGTGGCGATGAACTACAGGACCGGCGGAGTTGTCGGCAAGCTGGCAATCCAGAAGCAGACGCTGACGCTTGACGCCGGCTGCGTCATAAAGCACACGGCGAGGAGGTACGAGCGATGAGCGATTCGGCAGCTGAGATCAAGGGCGCGGCGGCGCGGCTGGCGGCGGCGATGCCGTCGGGCGGCAAGCGGCTGACGATGGAGTTCGGCACGGTCGTGGGCATCCACGACACGGCGCTCGACGTGATGCTGCACGGCGCGGTGGTGGCGGTCCCGATGGTGCGCTCCTGCACGGGGTGCATCATCACCGACCGCGCCGTGATCCTGTCGCAGGGCCCGCTGGCCGTGTGCGTCGGCACGATGGCGGCGGTGTAGACCGGCGTTACGGGGGCCCGAACCTGCAGTGTGGCGGGGAATGGGCCCCACCACACTTCAGAACGGGAAGGAGGCCGGATGGAGGTACTCAAGCTCTTCGCGCCGTACGGGCCGGGGTGGCTCGGCGGCGCGGCGCTTGCGCTCATTGCCTTTTATTTTGGGCGGCAATTTTTGGCCGAGTACAAGGTTCAGAACGAGCGCAAGGCGAACCTCGACCTCAAGCGCGAGGAACGCAAGCAGGCCGAAGTCGACGAGAGGGCGCAGCGCGACCGCGAGCGGTCCCAAATGGAGGGGCGCATCGCCGCCCAGATGGAGCGCAGCAACACCCTGATTGAAGGAATGAAAACGCTCATGGAGTCGGTCGTCGCGTCAAACGACGTCCTGCACGCCGACCTGGTCCACAGCCAGGCACGCAGTCAGGGGATGGCCGAACAGGTGAGCCACATTCGCGACCGCGTCGACCTGCTCTACGACAAAGAAAAAGGTAGATAGGAGGAATCATGACTACCGAAGACATCACCCGCAAGCTGACGAGCCGCAAGTTCTGGCTGTGCACGGCTGCCTTTTTGGGCTCCGTCGCGACCAGCGTGGCCGGCATCGCCACGGACAACCAGACCGTCGCCGCCATCGGCACGGTGTGCGGGGTCGCGAGTGCGGCCATCTACGCCGCGGCCGAGCAGGCTGTGGACGCTGCGCGCCTGAAGGCGGGTGGCGATCATGACGGAGATTAACGCCGAGGCTAAGCGCAAGCTGCCGATGCGCAGCGTTTTCGCCATCGTCCTCGCACTCGCCGCGGCCCTCGCCGCCCCGTGCGGAGCCGAGGCGTACCAGAGTGTGAACAAGTACGTGAGCGGCGGTCACGGCTACCTCAATGCGAACTACCTCGTCATTCACGAGACCGCGAACCCCGGCGCTTCTGCCTACAACCACACTTTGTTGTGGTCGCGTGACGACACCTACGCCGTACATCACGTCATGGAGCTGGACGGCTCCACCGTGTACAACACCGTGCCGGAGAACCGTCTGTGCTGGCATGTCGGCAATGGCAATTACGCCACGATCGGCATCGAGCTGGCGCACGCCACCAACGCCTCCGACTTCTCCAAGCAGTGGTCCGAGGCCGTGAAGTGGGCGGGCGACGAACTCCGCTCTCGCGGCTGGGATACGTCCCGCCTTTTGAGCCACTACGAAGCGGCTCAGCGCTGGGGCGGGTCCGATCACACCGACCCGAATGGCTATTTCGCTCAGTACGGCAAGTCGTGGTGGGAGTTCAAGCAGGCGGTCGCAGCCTATCTCGGCAGCGGTTATGTCGCTCCCATCGCGCCGACCAACGGCAATGGAGGCACCTATCAGCCCTCTTATTCTGCAACCCGTACCAAGTTCCCGAAGTCCACGGGCAAGAGCGTAAACATCCACTATGCTCTCCATAACCGCTACGGTGCGTGGAATGATGCCGTTACCAATTTCAACGACTCCAACTCCGAGGGCTTCGCTGGTATGCCTTACGGCTCCCACGACATGCTCATCGCATGGGTTGACAGCGGCACGCTTCGCTACCGCGTCCACACCAAGGAGAGCGGTTGGCTCGGCTGGGTACAGTATGCCAACTACAACGACAGCGTGAACGGCATGGCGGGCATCTGGGGCCAGACCATTGACGGTGTTCAGATGTACTACATCACGACCAACGGTGAATACAAGCAGGTCTACTACAGGTCTCAGGACGTCGCACACGCTGGCTACTGGGACGAGGTCTGCGATGACGGCTCCACCTATGGCGGCGATGACTACGCTGGCATCTACGGCTATGCGCTCGACCGCCTGCAGTGCTACGTGTCGGACGGAACGCGCCGATGATCGCGTTGGCATTCGTGCTCGGCTCGCTCTTCGGCGGCACAGTGGCGACAATCGGGCTCTGCATCGTAAGCATCAACCGGCGCTAACGACTGCGGGAGATAACAACAAAAAGGGGCCGTGGCGACGAACCGCCACGGCCCCTTTTTGTATCCCTCGAATATCCCAAGTGGGCGCAAAACCCTAAGTACGGTCAGCGTGTTGCGGTACGTTCAGCGTGTTTTGCCTGTTGGTCAGCATCAATAGCGAGCTGCGGCAAACTGTCTCAGTACTGCCACATGTGATTGACGGGGCCGGAGCCTTTGCCCATGTTCAGGCCGGCGGCCAGAGCGCCGGTTAGGTAGGCCTTGCCGCCGTTGACGGCGTCGGCAAGATCCATGCCCTGGGCCAGCGCGCAGGCGATGGCGGACGAAAGCGTGCAGCCGGTGCCGTGTGTGTTGTCGGTCTCGATGCGCTTGTGGCGGAACCACGTGGTGAGCGGATCGCCCAGATGGTTGCCCTCGTCATCGAGTGGCGCGGGTTCGGCCAATACATCGTTAGCCTCGTTGACAAGATGCCCACCCTTAACGAGGGATGCGCAACCAAAGCGGCGGGTGAGGAGCATGGCAGCATTTTGCTGTGTGCGCTCGGAGTCGACCTCGTAGTCGAGCAGCGTCATGGCCTCGGGAATGTTGGGCGTGATGACCGTTGCCAACGGGAACAGGCGGCGGGTGAGTGCCTCGGAGGCATCCTCGGCAATCAAGCGCGCGCCCGAGGTGGCGACCATGACGGGGTCGACGACCACGTTCGTTGCGTTCCAAGCGCTCAGGCGGTCTGCGATGACTTCGATAATCTCGGCAGAGGAGACCATGCCAATCTTGACGGAACTCGGGCGGATATCGTCAAAGACGGCGTCAATTTGCGCGGCTACGATATCTGGCGAGATATCCTGCACGGCGGTGACGCCCAGTGTGTTTTGCGCTGTGATGGAGGTGATGGCCGTCTCGGCATACAGGCGGTGCGCCGTGATGGTCTTGATGTCGGCCTGAATGCCGGCGCCGCCGCTGGAATCGGATCCTGCGATGGATAGAACGGCAGGTACCTTACTGCGATCCATGTTCGCTCCCTTGTCCGGTCGGAATCAAATGGGTCTTTAAGCCTGCATTATAAAGATGCCCGGGCCGGCTGTATTCCGAACCCGGGCGGGTGATGCAATCTTTACGCAAATGTAAGCAAATGTTCACATGTCAACAATTGACGAGCACCTTGTTGCCGATGGTGGCTCCAGTGACGCGTTAATCCTCCATGCCAAGATCGATCGTCGTGCCCTCGAACACCTTGTTGACGGTACGGACGGCGCACATCTTGCCACACATGGTGCAGGTGCCCTCGGTGGCGGCGGGGGATTCCTCGTAGCGCTTCTTACCGGTGACCGGATCGAGAGCACACTTCCACATGGCATCCCAGTCGAGCTTGCGGCGTGCCTGGCCCATCTTGTCGTCAATGTCGCGGGCGTGTGGCACCTTCTTGGCGATATCGGCGGCGTGTGCGGCAATCTTGGTGGCCATGAGGCCATCGAGCACGTCCTGGGCGTTGGGCAGGCACAAGTGCTCGGCCGGCGTCACGTAGCACAGGAAGTCGGCGCCGGAGCTGGCGGAGATGGCGCCGCCGATGGCAGCGGTGATGTGGTCGTAGCCCACGCCGATATCGGTCACCAGCGGCCCGAGCACATAGAACGGGGCATTGTGGCACAGGCGCTTCTGCAGTTTCATATTGGCGGCGATCTCGTCGAGTGCCATGTGACCCGGACCCTCGACCATGACCTGGACGCCGGCTGCCCAGGCACGCTTGCACAGCTTGCCCAGCTCGATCATCTCGGCGGTCTCGGTGGCATCGTTGGAGTCGTAGAGACAGCCCGGGCGGCAGGAGTCGCCGAGCGAGATCGTCACATCGTACTCGTGGCAGATCTCGAGCACCTCGTCATAAAACTCGTAGAAGGGGTTCTCGTTGCCGGTGACCTCCATCCAGCCAAACAGCAGCGAGCCGCCGCGGCTGACGATGTTCATCAGGCGGCCGGTCTCCTTAAAGGTCTTGATGACCGATTTGTTGATGCCGCAGTGGATGGTCATAAAGTCCACGCCGTCCTCGGCGTGTGCGCGCACGACCTCGAGCAGGTCGTCCTTGGTAAGCTTGACCAGCGGCTTTTCCATGTAGCCGATGGCGTCGTACATCGGCACCGTGCCCACCATGAGCGGCGTCTCGTCGATGAGCTGCTGGCGGAACTGGCGCGTCTTGCCCGAGTTGGAGAGGTCCATGATGGCGTCGGCGCCGTAGTCCTCAGCGATCTTGACCTTCTTCCACTCCTCGGCGGCATCGGCCTTGTCGCCCGAGATGCCCAGGTTGACGTTGACCTTGGTGGACAGGCCCTCGCCGACACCAAAGGCGCGCATGCCCTTTTTGATATGCACGATGTTGGCGGGAATGGCGATGCGGCCGTCTGCCACGCGCTCGCGGATGTACTCGGGGTCGCGATGCTCGCGCTCGGCAACCTCCTTCATCTGCGGTGTGATCTGCCCGGCGCGGGCGAAGTCGATTTGCGTGACGAGCTTGGGCTCGGTCTGTGTGCTCATTGGCACGGCTCCCTTCGTTGGCATTACCCATATCAGGTTTGCGGGTCAGGGCGGGCGCGCCCAATCTCAGCCTGTCGTCTTGTCCTGCAAGCTCCCCGTTATGTCATGGGCTCAAGTATAGCCTGAATGGGTACGATTGGGCCAACGAGCGTGCCTGTGGGGAGGCGAACATGGAAGACAAGCATCTATATCGAGAGACGCAATGGGATGTATCGGCCGAGGAAAGCCGTGCGCACCATGGCCTTGTCGCGATTGGCTTTGCGGTGCTTGCCGTGCTGGTGATTGCCTTTTGTATCTGGACGTCTGGCGGTCGCGGCGGCGCTGCATGGGAGTTCGAGGCTGATGATAGCCTACCGATTATGACGATGAAGGTCTCTGGCGGCAACACGGTGGCAGCTCCCGGCGACTATTGGTATCCGCGCGACGAGTTTGTGCAGCTGCAGCTGAGTGGCGGGTCTATTCCGGGCGAAGAAATCGAACGCGTGACGTTTGATGCGACGCTCAAAACGCTGACGGTGGAGCTCAAAGATCAGGGAGACGTGCCCACGACCATGGACATTGCGCTGACGGAATGGCGCTTGGAGCCCCCGGCGGGCGCTGCGGTATCCGAGGTGGAGCACGTTAAGATTACCTACCAAGATGGCTCGACGAGCGAGATTGCAAAGGCCGATGGCTTGGCGGAGTAACGGGGTGTTTGGAAACGGCGGGCCTATTGTGCCTGCGCGTTCATGAAAACCAGGGTGTTTTTGTCTGAAAGCTCGGGGATGTGCCGATAGCCGATGTTGAATGCGGTAAGTTCGCTTGCATCCTCGAGCTTGTTTTCTGCCGTCCACCGCACCATGGAGCCGCGCGCCTTTTTGCTGGCGGTCGAGCGCTGGATGGGCTTGCCGTTGCGGATTCCTTCGCCAAAGAGGCACGTGACGACCGTGGCGTCGCCCGCGAGATGGGGCAGAACGGCTTTGGCGTACTCTACGCTGGCGAGGTTGACGATCGTGGTGTTTGAGCCTGCCGGGGCGATAGCCCGCGCGAGCTTGTCGCTCCAAAACGCATAGAGGTCTCGGGCATCGTCAACGGCGAGCTTCGCGCCCATTTCCAGCCGATATGGTTCGACGGCATGAAAGGGGCGAACGCACCCGTAAAGGCCCGAGAGGATCCACAGATGGTCTTGCAGCCATGCGAGCTGCGCGGAATCCATCACCTCGGGCGCCATGCTCTGGTATTGAATGCCGTGGTAGGACATGACGGCAGGGGAGAGGTGACAGGCGAGTGCGGGATTGTCGAGATCGCCGTTTTTCAGGATGGGCCCGAACTCATGCAGGGTGTTGAGGCAAGGCCCCAGCAGTTTGTCACTCACGTTCCATAGCGCCTGCAGGCTGTCGCTGCCTTCATTCCGCTCGATATCTAGCAGTGCGCGGTGGAGGCGAGCCGTCTCGCGCGCAAAGGGTGGAATGCCCAGGACTTCAAAAGCATCTTGGGCCGCGCGCATCTGCTTGGCGGGCGAAATGACGACCTGCAGCATGGACTCTCCTCTGCCAAAAAGGAAGTTGCGGTGGAATACGGTCTGTTTTGGCCGTTTATGGGCCAGTTTAGTCTGTATTTCACCGCAACTGATGAAGGGTTGGTTACGCGCGCTCGATGAAGGCCTTGTAGCCGCGATAGGCCTCGTAGATATCGGCCTTGTTAGCGACCTCCCACAGGGCGTGCATGGACAGGACGGCAACGCCAGAGTCGATGACGTTCATGCCGTACTTAGCCATGATGTATGCGATGGTGCCGCCGCCGCCCGCGTTGACGCGACCGAGCTCGCAGGTCTGGAAGTCCACGCCGGCCTCGTCCATGATGTCGCGGATGAGGGCCACATACTCGGCGTCGGCGTCGTTAGAGCCGCCCTTGCCGCGGCTGCCCGTGTACTTGTTAAAGCACAGGCCGCGACCCATAAAGGCTGCGTTCTTGGTTTCGAACTTGCCGGCGTAGCCCGGGTCGAAGCCGGCGGACACGTCGGAGGAGAGCATGCGGCTGCGGGCGAGCGCGCGGCGCAGGGCCAGCGGGCTATCCTCGCCGGCGAGCGTCATGATCTCGGCGACGGTGTTCTCGAAGAAGCGGCTCGTCATGCCGGTGGCACCCACGGAACCGATCTCCTCCTTGTCGACGATGAGTGTGATGCTCGTGCGCTCCACGTTGGCGACGTTGATCTGGGCGAGCATGGACGGATAGGCGCAGACACGGTCGTCGTGGCCATAGCCCAGAATCATGGAGCGGTCGAGGCCCATGTCACGGGCGGGGCCGGCGGGCACGACCTCGATCTCGGCGGAGAGGAAGTCCTCCTCCTCGACGTCGTACTGCTCCTTGAGGATATCCAGGAACATCTGCTTGACGGGCTCCTTGGGAGCGTCCTTGTCGTCCTCGTCAAACTTGACGGGGCGGCCGCCCACGATCACGTCGAGGATCTCGGCGTCGACGGCGTCCTTGGCGGGCTTGGCCATCTGCTCGCTCGAGAGGTGGATCAGCAGGTCGGAGATGGTAAAGACCGGGTCGTCGGCCTTGTCACCGATGTTGATGTCGACGGTGGTGCCGTCCTTTTTGCAGATGACGCCCACGAGTGCGAGCGGGGAAGCGACCCAGTGGTAGCTCTTGACGCCGCCATAGTAGTGCGTGTCGAGATAAGCCATGTCGCCGGCCTCGAAGGCGGGGTTCTGCTTGAGGTCCAGGCGCGGCGAGTCCACGTGGGCGCCCAGGATGTTAAAGCCCTGCTCGAGCGGGGCGGTGCCCAGGTTGACGAGCATGAGGTCCTTGCCGTGGTTGGCGGCGTACACCTTGTCGCCGGCCTTGAGCGCGCGGCCCTCGGCGATCACGGTCTCCAGATTGACGTAGCCCGCCTCCTCGGCCATCTTGATACCGGCCTTGACGCACAGGCGCTCGGTCTTGTTCTCACTCAAAAACTGCTTATAGCCGCGGCAAAGCTCCTCGAGCTCCTCGATCTGCTGTGGCGTGTACTTTTTCCATGCGCTGGGACGCTCCATGACGCAGGCTCCTTTCGGATCGATCGTGCTGGTTGATGTACCGTGAGCCATCGTATCACGCGCGGGCCCGCGGCGGCAGGGAAGCCTGATGTGCGGTGGCCGCGGGGCGGGGAGCGTGTAAACTGGTGTGAGCAAACCGTGCCCAGCCCAAAGCGAGGTATTCAATATGTCTGAAAAGCGCCGTACCTTTGCCGTCATCGACGGCAACTCGCTCATGCATCGCGCCTTCCACGCCGTGCCGCCGACCATGAACGCGCCGGACGGTCGCCCCACCAACGCGATCTTTGGTTTTCTGAACATGTTCCTCAAGATGATCGATGCCTTTAATCCCGACGGCGTTGTCGTGGCGTTTGACAAGGGCAAGCCGCGCGTGCGTATGGAGATGCTGCCGCAGTACAAGGCGCAGCGCCCGCCCATGGATCCCGACCTGCACGCGCAGTTCCCCATGATCAAGGAGCTGCTCGCCGCGCTCAACGTGCCGATTCTGCAGTCCGAGGGCTGGGAAGGCGACGATATCCTGGGAACCATGGCGCGCTTGGGTGAGGAGGCCGGCTGCGACATGCTGCTGGTGACCGGTGATCGCGATATGTATCAGCTCGTGACCGAGCACGTTAACGTGGTCTCGACCCGCAAGGGCCTGTCCGACGTGGCGATCATGACGCCCGAGAGCGTGGACGATCTGTATCACGGCATCACGCCGGCGCTCGTGCCCGACTTTTATGGTCTGAAGGGCGACACGTCCGACAACATCCCCGGCGTGCCGGGCATCGGCCCCAAAAAGGCGAGCGCGCTCATTGCGCAGTACGGTAGCCTGGATGAGGTCATCGCACACGCCGACGAGGTCAAGGGCAGGATGGGAGAAAACCTGCGCGCACACATCGACGACGCGCTGCTGAGCCGTAAGGTGGCGACCATCCGCACCGATGCACCCGTTGAGCTCGATTTTGATGCGACGTCTTTCCCGGCGTTTTCTGCCGATGAGGTTTCCGCGGCGCTGGGTACGCTTGGTATCACCGCCATGCAGAACCGTTTCTTGGCGCTGATCGGCGGCGAGGGCGGGGCAGCTGCCAGCACGTTTGAGATTCCCGCCGTTTTGCGCGCAGCCGCCGGCGATGCTGGCGCGCTTGGTGCCGTTGCGGCTGAGGTCTCCCGCGTGATTGATGCCGGCGAGTGGGTCGCCGCCGTGGTGGACGATGACAAGGAAGAGGGCGCGCTCTTTGGGCTGACGCGCACGCTGTGGTTGGCGACGTCCAAGGGCCTGTTTGCGCTCGAGGAGGGCGACAGCGGTGCGGCGGCTGAGGTTGAGGGCTTCAACTTCGCCCACGGCGTGATTGCCGGCGTGCTCGCGCGTCTGTTTATGGAAGGCCGTGTGGCGAGCCCGGATATGAAGGCGCTTCTGCATGAGCTTTCGCCCATCGATTCTTCTGAGCTCGAGCTCATGGATCCGCTGGCAGTCGATTCCACGCGCATCTTCGATACCGTTGTTGCCGCCTACCTGTTGGATTCCGACCGCTCCGAGTTTGACGAGGTGTATCTGGCCGATACGTATCTGCAGATGGCGCTGCCTGCGGCGCGCGGCGCAGAGGGTGCTGGCGAGGACGCTCCTGCGCCCGCCGCTCGCACGGCGGCCTTGACGCTGGCGCTGGTTGCACCGCTGCGTGACCGCATGGCCCGCGAGAACGCCGCCAACGTGTTCGATGGGATCGAGATGCCGCTCGTGCCGGTGCTTGCCAAGATGGAGCGCGCGGGCATGCTCGTGGACCCCGACCGCCTGCACAGTCTGTCCGAGGGCCTGGCGACCCAGATTGCCGATGTCGAGCGCAGCATTCGCGACCTGGCCGGCGACGAGACCTTTAACATCGGCAGCCCCATGCAACTCTCGCACGTGCTGTTTGATGTTATGGGACTTCCGACCACGGGCCTCAAAAAGACCAAGCGCGGCTACTATTCGACCAACGCCAAGGTGCTGAGCGACCTTGCCCGCGACCACGAGATCGTGCGCCTGATTTTGGACTGGCGTGAGAAGTCCAAGATTAAGTCGACCTATCTGGACACGCTGGGCCCGCTGCGCCGTGGTGACGGGCGTGTGCACACCACGTACAACCAGACCATCACCGCGACGGGGCGTTTGTCTTCGAGCGACCCCAATCTGCAAAACATTCCGACGCGCTCGGAGCTGGGGCGTACCGTCAAGACGGCGTTCTCGGCGGGCGAGGGCAGCGTCTTTTTGGCGGTGGACTACTCGCAGATCGAGCTGCGCCTGCTCGCGCATCTTTCGGGTGACGAGCACCTGGTGCGCGCCTTCAACGAGGGCGAGGACTTCCATGCCGAGACGGCCGCGCGCGTATTTGGCGTGCCGGTGTCCGAGGTGACACCCGACCTGCGCAGTCGCGCCAAGGCCGTGAACTTTGGCATCGTGTATGGTCAGCAGGCCTACGGCCTGTCGCAGTCGCTGCATATCTCGATGGCCGAGGCGCGCGACATGATTGATCGCTACTACGAGGCCTACCCGGGTGTGCGCACGTTCCTCGACAACGTGGTGGCACGTGCCAAGCAGACGGGCTACGCCGAGACCATGTACGGCCGCCGTCGTCATATTCCGGAGCTCAAGGCCAAAAATCCGCAGCTCCGCGGTTTTGGCGAGCGCACGGCCATGAACCACCCCATGCAGGGAACCGCGGCCGACATCATCAAGATCGCAATGGCCCGCGTAAGCAGCCGCCTGGAAGAAGAGGGCTTTGCCGCTCACATGATCCTGCAAGTGCACGACGAACTGGACTTTGAGTGCCCCGTCGACGAAGTCGAGCGCCTCACCGCCATGGTCCGCGACGTCATGGAGCACGTCGTAGACCTCCGCGTACCGTTGATCGCCGAAGCCAGTACCGGCATAACCTGGGCCGACGCGAAATAGGAAAGCACTCGGTAAGGCAAGCTCGCCCAAGACGCAAGCCCCCACATACTTAAGATTTGGGACAAACACTACTGATTAATTTGTCCCACAGTAACCAAAACAGAGGGGAGCCCCTTCCAACAAGGAGCTCCCCTCTGCTCAAATCATTTCAGCTAAGTATCTAGACACTCAAGACGCCATCTTGGCGGCAGGAAAGTAAACCTAGGGCCTGGCCGGGCGGCACGGGTTAACTTTTCGTAGATTCCGCACGCAAAGAAAGCCACTTAATGTGGCTTTCGTCTTGCGCAGGACCTGACCGAGCGAAAAGATATCCCGTGCCGCCCGGCCAGGCCCGATGGGACGGCTACCGAGCCGCCAGGATGGCGTCGATGAGCGTCAGTACGCCCCCGTCGTTGTTGCTCGGAATGCGCCATTTGGCATGCGCGTTCATGTGCTCCTCGGCATTGTCCACGATAAAGCTATGCCCGACGCGCTCGAGCATGGGAATATCGTTGTAGGTGTCGCCCACGGCGGCGGCGTCGGCGATATCGATGCCCAGGTGGTCGCACAGGTGCGCGACGCCCGACCCCTTGTCGACGCCCAGGTTCATAAAGTCGATCCACTCGCGGCCAGCATTGGTGACATAGAGTCGGTCCGAGAATGCCGGGCTGTAGTCCTCGCGAAACGCTGGCTCGGCATCATAGGCGGGGAAGAAGATCGAAATCTTGTTGGACTCGATATCAAGGTCCTCAAAGCTATCGACGTAGTTGATCGTGTTGTAGTAGACGCTGATCTCGTCGTGGTACTGATGGTCGCGGGCGAGCACATAGAACTCGTCGTAGCAGCACAAGACGGGAACGGCACGCGGGTCCTCCGAGGCACGGGCGAGCACCTGCTGATACAGCGCCACATCGATGTTGCTCTTATAGATATAGCTGCCGCGATAGATGACGCAGGCTCCGTTGTCGGGACAAAAAGCAAGGCGGTTCTTAATGCTCTCGAACATTTCCTCGAGTTTGGGGGCGGGGCGTCCGCTGGCGGGGCAGAATACAATGCCTGCGTCGGCGAGCTTGTCCAGGCGCTCATCAAGACCCTGCGGCAACACGCGCTCGTCGGTGAGTAGCGTCTTGTCCATGTCGACGGCGAGAATCTTAATGCTTCCGATATTGGTGTCCGATTCGTAAGTTTGCATAAAAGCGCGCCTTTCGTTTCGAAATTGTTTCAGACGTTATAACCATCAACCAGTAACTGAGCGTATTGTCGCAGGAACGGAGCGTATTTGCACCACGCTTCACAAACTAATGAAAAAACTTTTCAGAAATTTGAATTTGTCGCTTGTACGGCAGGCACTTTAGCGTAATATAGCGACCATCGAAAACGGAGACGGCAAAAGCACCGCTTACCGAGGAAAAGGTACCGTTTGCGATATTAGAATTGCGCCCGGCGATAGGTGAAAGGAGAGGCAGATGCAGTTCGTAAAGATCATCACTACTGCAGACAATGCCATCCGACGCCAGCGCGCAATTTCCCGACGACGATAACAATCGTCTCTGTCCGTATGGGGCGAATTGCCTCAACAGAGTCATTTTGAGGTCGTTGGGTTTTAGCACGACATTGCTGCATGTTTCTAGGGCATGTTGTGCTGCTTTTTGCTATTTAACCTGATATTGCACGGTTTTTGACCTCGAAATGACTTGCAACTGACCGATGTTCTAACTAGCTACCAAGGGCGAAAGGAAACAGCCATGAGCAAGGAAAAAGTCGTTCTCGCATATTCCGGTGGTCTTGATACATCCGTATGTGTCAAGTGGCTCCAGGACGAGAAGAATCTCGATGTCGTTTGTGTCTGCGGCAACGTGGGCCAGGAGGAGACCGGTCTGGACGCCAAGAAGCAGAAGGCCCTCGACCTGGGCGTTCTGGATTGCCAGGTGCTCGACCTGCGCGACGAGTTCTCCGATGAGTTCCTGACTAAGGCCATCGCCGCAAACTCCATGTACGAGAACAAGTACCCGCTGCTCTCCGCCCTGTCTCGCCCGCTGCTCGCCAAGAAGCTTGTCGAGGTCGCTCACGAGTTTGGCGCGACCTACGTCGCCCACGGCTGCACCGGCAAGGGTAACGACCAGGTTCGTTTTGAGGCTGCCGTCAAGGCCCTCGACCCCGAGCTTAAGGTTATCGCCCCGGTTCGCGAGTGGGATCTGAAGTGCCGTCCCGATGAGGTTGCCTATGCTCACGCCCACAACGTGCCGGTTCCCGAGGGCGCCAACGACAACCCCTATTCCATTGACGACAACCTGTGGGGTCGCGCCATCGAGTGCGGTCACCTGGAGGATCCCTGGAACGAGCCGCTCGACGACGCCTGGGTTATGACCAAGAACCCCGAGGACACGCCGGACACCCCGACCTACACCGAGATTGAGTTTGAGGCGGGCAAGCCCGTCGCCGTCGATGGCAAGAAGATGAAACTCTCCGAGATCGTCATCGCCCTCAACAAGATTTCGGGTGACAACGGCTTTGGCCGTCTCGACCTGGTCGAGGATCGTCTGGTGGGCCTCAAGAGTCGCGAGTGCTACGAGGTTCCTGGCGCCCTGACGCTCATCACCGCCCACAAGGCGCTCGAGGACATCTGCGTCGAGGGTGACCTGCTCAAGACCAAGATTAAGCTCGAGCAGGATTGGGCCACCGCCGTGTACAACGGCCAGTGGTACAGCCCGCTCAAAAACGCGCTCGATGCCTTTATGGCCGACACCCAGAAGTTCGTGACCGGCACCGTCCGTCTGAAGTTCTTTAAGGGCAACTGCCATGTCGTCGGCCGCAAGAGCCCGTTTAGCCTGTATGACTACGGTCTGGCTACCTACGACCGCGACACTACGTTTGACGAGAAGGCCAGCGCCGGCTTTATCGAGATCGATACGCTGTCGCTCAAGACGTGGGCTAAGGTCCAGGGCCCCAGCTCTGCTGCCGCCCAGGCCTAGCGCCTCCTTCCTTTGGTATCCGCGCGGCCCATCCGCGTGATACATAACGGGCGCATGGGGTCCCTACCTTTCGTTATGCTTGCTGACACTTCTTAACATCGGTGGCCCCTACGTTCCGCCCGCATATATGATGCCGCGTCTGCGGCTGAGTCCGAGCCCCGCCGGGGTTGTCCGGCGGGGCTCCTCCTATCAATTTGACGGCCCTGCGCCTATATATATATGGGGAGTATCCATTATGTTCAATGCTATCGCGCATGCTTTACTTGCCCTCGCGCCCGAGTTCGATGCTGCAAAGGTCGAGGACGTTCCTATGAGCCTAAAGGCCTGGATCGATGGTTCGCAGGGCAACATTCGGAGGGAGACGTTGGGCGCCAAGTGCATGGCGCGTCACTTCTTTGCAAATTAGCTATATGGCCTCGCACATGGTGGGGAATATGCAAAACTAGCGGTTGAGAAATCGCTTTAGCGACAGGGCGCATTGCTTTGGGCGCTTGTTTTGGGATTTGATGAAAGGGGACGGTTCCATGGCTCTTTGGGGCGGTCGTTTTGAGGCAGGCGTGGCCGAGGTCACGCAGGAGTTTGGCGCGTCGTTGCCGGTTGACAAACATCTCTATAAGCAGGATATCGCCGGATCTAAGGCACATGCCAAGATGCTGGCGGCCCAGGGCATTATCAGCGCCGAGGACGAGCAGGCGATTGCCGAGGGCCTGACCGGAATCGAACAGGATATCGATGCCGGCAACTTCACCTTTGATATCAACGACGAGGACATTCATATGTCCATCGAAAGCGAGCTGACGCGTCGTATCGGCGAGGCTGGCAAGCGCTTGCATACTGGGCGTTCGCGCAACGACCAGGTGGCGACCGATACGCGCCTGGGCGTCAAGGCGCTGGCCAAGGAGCTCATGGAGGCCAATCTTGAGCTGCGCCATGTGCTGGTGGATGCGGCCAAGAAGTACGACAAGGTGATTCTTCCGGGCTACACGCATATGCAGCACGCTCAGCCCGTGCTGCTCTCGCATCATCTGCTGGCGTATTCCTGGATGTTCGCGCGCGACTTTACGCGCCTGAAGGCCGCCTTTGATGCCGCCGACAACTGCCCGCTGGGTGCTGCCGCGCTTGCCGGTACGAGCTATCCGCTCGATCGCCAGATGACGGCTGCCGAACTTGGCTTTGCGGGCGTGATTCCCAACTCGCTCGATGCGGTTTCCGACCGTGATTTCCTGCTCGATCTGCATTACGCCGGATCCGTCATGGCGATGCACCTGTCGCGTCTTTCCGAGGAGATCGTGCTGTGGTCGAGCTCCGAATTTGGCTTTATCACGCTTTCAGACTCCTACTCCACCGGCTCGTCCATCATGCCGCAGAAGAAGAATCCCGACTTTGCCGAGCTTATCCGCGGTAAGAGCGGTCGCGTGTACGGCAACCTGATGCAGCTGCTGGTAACCATGAAGGGCCTGCCGCTCGCTTATAACAAGGACTTGCAGGAGGACAAGGAGGGCGCGCTCGATACCGCTCACACGCTCATGCAGTGCCTGTCCGTTATGGCCGGAATGATTTCGACCTGGACCGTCAACGAGGATGCCATGGCGCGCGAGTGCGGCGTGGGGCACCTTGCCGCCACCGATGTTGCCGATTACCTGGCAAAGCGCGGTCTACCGTTCCGCGAGGCACATGCCGTGGTGGGGCACCTGGTCCTGATGTGTGAGAAGCGCGGCTGCAATCTTGAGGACCTGCCGTTTGAGGTGTTCCAGGAGGCAAGCCCGCTCTTTGAGCGCGATATTACCGAGGCGCTCGATATCCCGTCGATTGTCGCCGCGCGCACGACCGAGGGCGGTACCGCCCCTGCCGCCGTTGCCGTGCAGCTGCAGCGTGCCGAGGCGCAGCTCGTGGCCGATGAAGGCGTGTTTGGATCGCTAACCAAGGTTGTCGAGATGGGTCACGGGGCAAAGTAGAGGTTTGGCTGAAGACGTATTGTCCATTTATTGATAAATCGTTTTAGCTTTACGGGCGTCTGCTGATGCGGGCGCCCCTATTTTGCTGCTATGGGGGAGGGGCTTGTCGAGAACTTCTGTAGGACCTTTGGGCAGGTTGTGAAGGGGGTACGTTCGCGGGTGGCAACCGACCGCCCGCTCTGTTCCATGTGGTTGATGAGCGGTCGGATGGTACTCTAATCGGGCTTCGAAACAGAAGTGACACATATGGAGCGCTTTAATAAATTGCAGCGTTTCAATAAACAGCTTTTTGTTTAACTGCAGCTAAAACTCTGTTACGATGCAGTCCAGGCGGGTGCCGGAATGGGACTTGGGCACGCGCGAACCTACTTGAAAGGCTACCTTATGGCTATCGAGAAGACCTTCATCATGATTAAGCCCGACGCGGTGCGCGATCGCAAGATCGGCGAGATCGTTGCTCGTATTGAGCGTAGCGGCCTTGTCATCGAGCGCATGGAGATGACCACGCTCGAGCGCGCTACCGTCGAGGAGCACTACGCCCATCTGGCCGACAAGCCCTTCTTTGGCGGTCTCTGCGACTTTATGACGAGCGGTCCGGTCGTCAAGATGGTCGTTTCCGGTCTCTCCGCTGTTTCCAAGATGCGCACCCTTATGGGCGCTACCAACCCGCTTGATGCTGCGCCCGGCACCATCCGCGGCGACTTCGCCGTCGATGTCAACGCCAACGTGATTCACGGCTCCGACTGCCTGGAGAACGCCGAGATCGAGATCAAGCGCTTCTTTGGCTAAACCAGCTTTGACTCCTTAAAGCTGTTAGCGTGTGGCTTGGGCGCCGCGGAACTCCATCCGCGGCGCCCTTTTATATTCCAGTAGATTTTTGAGACATGCCTAGAAATCTACTAAAGAGCCCCCGCCTGGAATGTGCGTGCATTCCAGGCGGGGGCTGTCGCTAGCGTATGGCGTTGTAAGTCTTTAGGCCTCGTCGACGACCTTGAGACCGCGGGTCTGGTCGATCTCGTTGAGGAGGTTGACGCGACGCTCGTGGCGGCCGCCCTCGAACTCGGCGTCGAGCCACTCGTCGACGATCATCTTAGCGAGCTCGGAGCCAACGACGCGGGCGCCAAAGGCGAGCACGTTGGTGTTGTTGTGCATGCGGGAGAGCTTGGCGCTGAAGGGCTCGGAGCACACGACGGCGCGTACGCCCTCGACCTTGTTGGCAGCCAGGCTGATCCCGACGCCGGTACCGCAGATCAGGATGCCCAAGTCGACGTCGCCGTTGGCAACGGCCTTACCCACCTTGTAGCCGGCGATGGGGTAGTCGAAGCTCTCGGAGGTGTCGGTGCCAAAGTTCACGACCTCGCAGCCGCGCTCCTTCAGGTGCTCGGAAATGATGTTCTTGAGCTCGACGGCGGCGTGGTCGTTACCGATACCGATCTTCATAGATGGTTCCTCTCTGGTCTGTGCGGCGCAAATGCTAAAGGTGTTTACCGCGTTCGACTGCATGATAGCGCGACTTTTGCGTAAACGCTTGAGCGTTTTTTGGTCAAACGCTTTAGCAGGCAACAAGACCCGCTTTTCATGAATGAATGCCGCCAGTTTGTGCTTGAGCGCCGTCCGCCGGAACCATGGTTGCGGTTTTTGATGCATTGTTATCAAATAGAAGAGCTAATTATTTTTGAGAGACCAGCCCGTTATGCAAGCAGGAGATACCTATGCCTACCGATTCCCTTCGTGATGCCGCGTTTTGCGATGTTTTGAACCGCGAGCTTGTCTGTGCGCTCGGCTGCACCGAGCCTATTGCCGTTGCCTATGCAGCGGCGTTGGCGAGCCAGACGCTCGGTTGCGAACCCGATCATATGGACGTTGCCTGCTCGGGCAACATCATCAAGAACGTTAAGAGCGTGACCGTGCCCAACTCGGGCGGTATGCACGGTATTGAAGCTGCAGCCGTGCTGGGTGCCGTGGGCGGTGACGCCAAGAGCGCGCTTGAGGTGCTCGAGAGCGTTAACGATGAAGACCGCGCTCGTGTGGCCGAGCTCCTCGCCGACGCCGGCTACTGCGATGTGTCGCTTGTCGAGGGTGTGCCCAACCTCTACATCAAGGTGACTGCGACGGCCGGGGGCCATACCGCGGTCGTCGAGATTACCGATCACCACACTAATGTCACGTGCCATACGCTCGATGGTATTCCGGTATGCGGCAAGTCGGCGGGGGAGTGCGCCGCCTGCGCCGAGCGCGTGGTGGCCGAGCGTGCGGCAGATAACGCCGATACGCCCATGTCCATTGATTCCATCATCGACTTTATCGAGGACGGTGACATTGAGGGCGCCCGCGCTGCCGTTGAGCGTCAGATTGAGCTGAATGGCGCAATCAGTGCCGAGGGCCTTGCGCACGCTTGGGGCGCCGAGGTGGGTCGTACGCTGCTGGGTGCTCGTGCCGATGACGTCGCCTGCCGTGCCCGTGCCCGTGCGGCCGCCGGGTCCGACGCCCGCATGAACGGTTGCGCGCTGCCGGTCGCCATTGTGTGCGGCTCGGGCAATCAAGGCATTACCTGCGCATTGCCCGTCATGGAGTATGCCGAGTACCTGCGTTGCGACCACGAGCGTCTGGTGCGCGCCGTGATGCTGTCCGATCTTATCGCCGTGCATATCAAGAGCTATATTGGTGCGCTTTCGGCGTTTTGCGGTGCTATTTGCGCCGCGTGCGGCGCCGGCGCTGCGATTACCTGGCTGTGCGGTGGCACGCGCGAGCAGATTGGCGCGACGGTCTCGAATACGCTCGGTAACGTGGGCGGCATCGTGTGCGACGGCGCCAAGGCGAGTTGTGCCGCCAAGATTTCGGCTGCCGTCGATGCGGCGATTCTGGGACATGACATGGCCATGCAGGGGCGTGGCTTCCGTGCCGGCGAGGGTTTGATCCAGGATACCGTCGAGCAGACGATTGCCAGCATGGGCTACGTGGGCCGTGTGGGTATGAAGGACACCGACGTCGAGATCCTCAACATCATGATCGGCAAAACCCAAGTGTGCTAGGACAGTTCGTCGGCTACTTGGTGTTCGTAGAAGGCTTCTACTACGGCGTTAAAGTCGCGGGCGAAGCCTTCCATGGTTCCGCGCCAGGTGACTCGGTTGGGCTTGCCCTGGCCTACATAGGCAGTCTGAATGCCGCAGGCGGGGTTAGGGAAGTCGCGTTTGGGATCGTTGCCCACCATAAGGACCTCGTGCGGTTCGAGCCCCATCACCTGAAGCTGCTCTAGATAGTAGGTGGCATCAGGCTTGCAGCGGGTGGCGTTTCCCATGTGCGTGACGAGCTCAAAGGGGGCGTCGGCCAGGTCGCCCCAACCCATGCGGCACTCGATGGCCCCCTGCGGAAAGCTGGGGTTGGTAAAGAGCGCGCAGCGCAGCCCTGCATCCTGTACGGTCTGAAGCGCGGCGTGTGCGCCCGGCATGGCATGGGCGTTGATGAGTTCGTCATTCTTGTACGGAAGAACTTCGCGGTCGTAGTAGGTAAACGCCTCGTAGATAAGTGGGTCCGAGAGGCAAATGCCGCATCGGCGCTCGACCTCTTCTTGGTAAAACTCAAGATTGGTGCGATTGTCCGTGCTGCTGCGGCGATTGGCGTTGAGGTCGACCAGGATGGTGCCGAGGCGTGCCATCGTGCCACCGCGGCTGCGGCGCCCGATATCCGCGAGCATCGAAGAGACATCCTTAAAATATCGAAGGATGAACGCGTTGAGGTTGATGCTAAGAAGCGTTTCGTCCATATCGAAAACGACTGCTTTGAGCACGCGGGCACCTTTCTCGAAAAATCGATCTAGAATCGTTGGCTCCGGATACTTTACCCCAAAGCCGAATGCCTGGCTGGTTATCGTCAAGTTGCGGAGACGTGTGTTCATAAGATTACGAAAAAGTCTCCACACGAGTAAAAAATCGCAGTTCACGCTTGAAATCGAACTCATTTCCCCGTAACCTATACGAACGTGATTGCATAAGCGTCACATTAGTATCTGTCGGCTCCCGAGTGTTCCTAAACGTTGTGTGCTTGTCGCACCCTTCTGTAGGTCCTAGCAATCGGGGCCCCGTAGTTCGAAAGGGGTCCACCTTTGAGTGAGATTCAGAACTCGTCCATTTTCTCTCTTGACGATGTCAACGAGGAGGAGATGAACAACCTCATCGACGGTACGATTACCGACTTTGATGAGGGCGATCTCGTTAACGGCACTGTCGTTAAGATCGAGCATGACGAGGTGCTCGTTGACATCGGATTCAAGTCCGAGGGCGTTATCCCGGTCCGCGAGCTGTCCATCCGCAAGGACGCTAACCCTGCAGACATCGTTGCACTCGGTGATCCCATCGAGGCTCTGGTTCTCCAGAAGGAGGACAAGGACGGTCGTCTGGTCCTGTCCAAGAAGCGTGCCGAGTACGAGCGTGCTTGGAACCGCATCGAGGAGAAGTTCAACTCCGGCGAGAACGTCGAGGGCGAGGTTATCGAGGTTGTCAAGGGCGGCCTGATCCTCGACATCGGCCTGCGTGGCTTCCTGCCCGCTTCCCTCGTCGACCTCCGTCGCGTCAAGGACCTCACCTCCTACATGGGCACCCGCATCGAGGCCCGCGTCATCGAGATGGACCGCAACCGCAACAACGTTGTCCTCTCCCGTCGCGTCGTGCTCGAGGAGTCCCGTAAGGCCGAGCGCTCCGAGATCCTGTCCAAGCTCAAGTCTGGCATGCGTCTCCAGGGCACCGTTTCCTCCATCGTCGACTTCGGCGCCTTCGTCGACCTCGGCGGCATCGACGGCCTCATCCACATCTCCGAGCTCTCCTGGAACCACGTCAACCATCCTTCCGAGGTTGTCAAGGTCGGCCAGGAGGTCGAGGTCGAGGTTCTCGACGTCGATCTCAACCGCGAGCGTATCTCCCTGGGTCTCAAGCAGACCACCGAGGATCCGTGGCGCGCACTGGTCAAGAAGTACCCCGTCGGCGCTATCGTCGAGGGCACGGTGACCAAGCTTGTCCCGTTCGGCGCTTTCGTCGACCTGGGCGAGGGCATCGAGGGTCTGGTGCACATCTCCGAGATGGCCAACAAGCACGTCGATCAGCCTTCTCAGGTCACCCACGTGGGCGACAAGGTTCAGGTCAAGGTCATGGAGATCGACCTCGACCGTCGTCGTATCTCCCTGTCCATGAAGTCTGCTGCTGAGACTCTGGGCGTCGAGATCGAGGTTACCCCGCTGCCTTCCGAGAAGAAGGACGAGGAGACCGACGCCGAGTAAATCGGTTTGACGATCACTTGTTTTAAGGGATCCGTCCGTAATGGACGGGTCCCTTTTTGCATTTGGCACCGAGATGCGCAATGCTGCCGGGCTGTCCACAGGCTATTGGATTGTCGGTGCATGAAAAAAGCCGACATCCCGCCTCGGGGAGGAGGCGGGAACACACCGAGTAGACGGAGGGGTGCGGAGCGCGGTCGCGTCTCGACTGACGACGTTGCCCATCGACAGGACCATTGTAGCGCATGGCGGTTCTTGGTTTATCGTGTCGAGCGTTTGCGTTGTGCCATTGCCTGCGGCAACGGTGTGTTACACTCTTGCACTGCTGAGTGGGCCAGACGGTCGCGCGATGTGCTGCTTGCAGTACGCGTGAGGAAAGTCCGGGCTCCAGAGGGCGGGATGCCGGCTAACGGCCGGGCGGAGTGATCCGACGGAAAGCGCCGCAGAAAAGAAGACTCCCACCTGCGCCGCAAGGCGTAAAGGGAAAAGCTGAAACGGTGGTGTAAGAGACCACCAGCGTCGTGGCAACATGGCGGCTTGGCAAGCCCCATCCGGAGCAAGCGCGAATAGGAACGCTATGGGCCGGCCCGGTCCGCGTTCGGGTAGCGTGCGTGGAGCTGCACGGTAACGTGCAGACAAGATAAATGACCGTTCACGACAGAACCCGGCTTACAAGCCCACTCAGCACTTTGTTGACGCTGCGAATCCGTCAGCGCGGCAATCTGCCTTTCAAGCCTTCGGGCATGACCATAAGGTCAATGCCCTCGTCTTTCAAGGCACCTTGCTCGCGCTGACGGGTTCTCGCTTTCGTTGACGGATTCATCGGCGGCTCCATTCTTATCGCCGGGGTTATTGGTGCGGCCTTTGCCGTATTATTGAGGCTGTTTGTTGCTTTGCTTGTTGTTGAGGGGCTTTGTTGGACAGCTATTTTACTCTGCAATCGAATATTGAGGTTTCGGGCGAGTTTGTGGACCGCAAGAGTCGGTTTATTGCCCAGCTGGTCCATATTGAGTCCGAGGACGAGGCGAATGCCTTTATCGAGATGGTTCGCAAGCGTCATTACGACGCTCGACACAATGTTCCCGCGTGGATTTTGGTCGATGGGCGTGAGCGCCAGAGCGATGATGGTGAGCCGAGCCGTACGAGCGGCATGCCGACGCTCGAGGTGCTGCGCGGAGCGGGGCTCAAAAATGTTTGCTGCGTAGTGACGCGCTATTTTGGTGGTACGTTGTTGGGACCTGGTGGCTTGGTACGCGCCTATACCGCGGCGACGCAGACGGCGGTGGCTGCGGCTCAGGAAGCCGGGCAGATCGTTGAGATGACGAGCGTCGTGCCGGTTGATGTGCGTGTGGCCTATCCACAGTATGAGCAAGTGCTTCGTTTGGCCCAGGATTCGGATGCCAAGGTTTCGGATACCGATTACGCGGATGCCGTGACGATTCATTTGGTGTTTAAGGCGGGGGAGCAGGAGCCGTTTTGCGTTAAGATGCGCGAGCTTATGGCGGGGCGTGAGGAGATTGAGGTCGGCGCTCCCGAATTTGCCGAGTTCTAACGACGACGGCCGGCGTGCTTTTGGATGAATCCCAAGCGCGCCGGCCGTCGTTTTATGTTGTCGCCGTTTACTCGGCGAGCTGCTTTAGCACATCGCAGGCGATGTCGACGGCGTCGTCGATGCAGCCGGGGCAGCTGCGGAGCGGACCCTGGTCCGATCCGACGCCTTTGAGCGTGCCGCAGACGGTCGTGGTGTTCTTCTCGCCAAAGCGCTTGGCAATCTCGCGCGACAGCTTGTAGGTCTGGCCCTTGGTCTTGGGGTTCTCCATACCGTCGCTCATCACAAAGCCCATGATGACCACGGCGCCCGAGATGGCGCCGCAGGTCTCGGTCATGCCGCCCATGCCGGCGCCAAAGCCCTCGGTGAGGGTAAAGGCGATCTGGGGGTCGAGCCCCACAGCGGGCGCGAGCGTGCAAGCGACAGCCTGGGCGCAGTTAAAGCCGCGGGCGTGGTACTCGGCAGCCTGAGCCTGGCAGGCGGCAGTGTTGAGCTGGGTGGTATCGATCTGCTTCATCGTTGTCTCCTTGTTCATGGTGTACCCGCCTATGGTACCCTTGCCGGCGCATTCGCTTATCGAGACCGCAGTGCATATCTCATTGTTTTTCGCCATCGAACACTTTCTTAAGATTTGGGACAAATAAACCTGATTAATTTGTCCCATAACCTATCGGCGGGATGGGTTGAGAGGGGTGCGGGGTAGCGGTATCGTGAACCGAATAAAAACAAAACCCAAGTAAGGGAGTTGGATATGAGCGAGCAGACCATCGGTACTACATGTGTTCAGGGCGGCTATCACCCGGGCGACGCGGAGCCGCGCCAGGTGCCCATCTACCAGTCCACCACGTGGAAGTACGACACGTCCGAGCACATGGGCAAGCTGTTTGACCTGGAGGAGTCTGGTTACTTCTACAGCCGTCTGCAGAATCCCACGTGCGATCTGGTTGCCGCCAAGATCTGCGAGATGGAGGGCGGCACCGCTGCGATGCTCACGAGTTCGGGCATGGCCGCGAACTTCCTCGCGATCTTTAACGTGGCCGGTGCCGGTGATCACGTGGTCGCGAGCTCTGCTATCTACGGCGGTACGTATAACCTGCTCGCCCACACCATGGGCCGCATGGGCGTGGCTTGCACGTTTGTCGCCCCCGACTGCACCGATGAGGAGCTGGAGGCAGCCTTTGAGCCCAATACCAAGCTCGTCTTTGGCGAGACGATTGCCAACCCCGCCCTTGCCGTGCTCGATATTGAGCGCTTTGCCAAGGCCGCGCATGACCACGGCGTGCCGCTGATGGTCGACAACACCTTCCCGACGCCCGTGATGTGCCGTCCCTTTGAGTGGGGCGCCGACATCGTCACGCACTCTACCACCAAGTACATGGATGGGCATGCGGCCTACCTGGGTGGCGTGATCGTCGACCACGGCCAGTTTGACTGGATGGCCCATGCAGACAAGTTCCCGGGTCTCACCACGCCCGACGAGAGCTATCACGGCGTGACCTATGCCGAGAAGTTCGGTCGCGAGGGTGCCTTCATTACCAAGGCAACCGCTCAGCTCATGCGCGACCTCGGCCCCATGCAGAACCCGCAGGCGGCGTTTTTCCTGAATAGCTCGCTCGAGAGCCTGCATGTGCGTATGCCGCGTCATTGTGAGAACGGCCTGGCCGTTGCTAAGTTCCTGCAGAGCCATCCCAAGGTGCGCTTTGTGAGCTATCCGGGCCTGGAGGGCGATAAGTACTATGACCTGGCTCAGAAGTACATGCCCAACGGTACCTGCGGCGTCGTGAGCTTTGGCTTTAACGGTGGTCGCGCGGCGGCCGAGACCTTTATGAAGAGCCTTAAACTCGCCCAGATCGCCACGCATGTGGCCGATGCTCGCACCTGCTGCCTGCATCCCGCTAACGCCACGCACCGTCAGATGAACGATGAGGAGCTCATCGCCTGCGGCATCTCCGCCGACATGGTGCGCCTGTCGTGCGGCCTCGAGGACACGGCCGATCTGATTGCCGACCTTGAGCAGGCGCTCGAGCAGTGCTAGGCTAGCTTCTCGTATGAAGCGACGGAGCCTCTTGGGGTTCCGGTGACATATAGTTCCGATTCCGTAGGCGGGACCCCAATCGCGACTGTTCGCAGGCGATTGGGGCCCCGTTTTTGCGTTGCGCCACTCGAAAGGATGGATATGGAGAAAACCGCAGAGCAGCTGCGCCGCGAGCACATTGCCCTTGAGGGCGACACCCATGGCAAGAGCAAATGGGCGATTCTGTTTACCGTGCTCATCATGACGTTTATGTCGTGTCTGGATTCGACCGTCGTGACCGTGGCGTTGCCCGTGATGCAAAAGGAGCTGGGCGTGGGCCTCGACCACATCCAGCTGGTGAGCTCGGTGTACCTGCTTGCGACATGCGTGGCTATGCTGCCGTTTGGCCGCTTGGGCGACGTGCGCGGCAAGGTGGGCGTATTCCAGCTGGGCGTAATCGTTTTTACGGCCGGCTCGCTGCTTTGCGGCCTTTCGAGTTCGCTCGAAGTTCTTATTCTGGCACGCATTGTGCAGGGCGTCGGCTGCGCAGCGGCCATGGCCAACAACATGGGTATCATCACCGAGTCGTTTCCGGCGCGCGAGCGCGGTCGTGCCATGGGTATTCTCGCGACTTTCGTGGCCCTCGGCATGATGTGTGGCCCCGTGCTGGGTGGCGTGCTGGTGGCAAGCTTTCCCTGGGAGAGCATCTTCCTCATCAACCTGCCCATTGGCGTCATCTCGTTTATCGTGGGGCTCTCCACGCTGCCGCATGTTAAGCCGGAGGCCGGCGAGCGCCCCATGTCCCTGATTGAGGCTGCTCGTCGCTGCTTTGCAAATTCGGCCTTCACCATCAACCTTGCTTGCATGCTCATCGTGTTCGTTGGTATTGGCGCATCCGAGTTTATCCTGCCGTTCTATTTTCAGGACGCTCACGGCTTTGGTTCCGACATCTCTGGACTACTCTTTTTGGCGCTGCCGATGGTGAATGCCTTTATCGGTCCGCTTTCGGGTACGGTTTCGGACCGCGTTGGCTGCGAGGGCCCCACGGCGGTGGGCCTGGGCGTGTACGTGTGCGGTCTCTTTGCGGTAAGTACGCTCGACGAGCACTCTTCCATCCCTGTGATCGTGTGCTGTGTCGCGTTTATGTCGTGCGGAACGTCGATTTTTCAGAGCCCCAATAACTCACTGTACATGGGCTCGGCTCCGCGCGAAGCGCTCGGCTTTGCTGGCAGCCTGGGTAGCCTGGCGCGCTATGCGGGTATGGCAGTGGGCATTACGGTGGCGTCGAATATCCTGTATGGGCAGATGAGCGTGGCGATGGGCGAGGCCGTGACCAGTTTTGTTGCAGGTCGTCCGGATGTGTTCCTGTTTGGTTTTCGTTCGGTGTTCTATGTGTTGATGGCCGTGGCAGCCGTGGGCTTTGTCCTCTCGATGGTTCGTTTGGTGAGGATGCGCGCCCGCCATTAGCGTGTTAGGAGGCTGCCTGCCACGTATTCGCGCCGTCTCAAAAAAACTGGTTTGTGGTGCGATGCGGCTTGTGGGACGGGCGGGGGTCGGTCCGTGGTAGACTATCGAACAACGTTTATTAATCGCGCGGTATCGTTGCCGCGAGAAGGGGTTGCGCCATGCAGGAGCTTGAGGATCGTATTCGCCATGACGGCATCGTAAAGGCCGGTAACGTCCTTAAGGTTGATGCCTTCCTCAACCACCAATGCGACGTTGAGCTGTTCGACCACATGGGCGCCGAGTGGGCCCGTCTGTTCAAGGATGTCGAGATCAACAAGATCCTGACGATCGAGGCTTCTGGCATTGGTATGGCTTGCATCGCGGCTCAGCATTTTGGCGGCGTGCCGGTGGTCTTTGCCAAGAAGGCACAGTCCATCAACCTCGACGGCGAGCAGTACGCCACGACCATCTACTCCTTTACCAAGCAGAAGGAGTACCCGGTCATCGTTGGCAAGCGTTTCCTGTCTGAGGGCGACAAGGTTCTGATCATCGACGACTTCTTGGCCAACGGCTGCGCGCTCGAGGGTCTTATCAAGATCTGCGAGGCTGCGGGTGCCGAGGTGTCCGGTATTGGCATTGCGGTGGAGAAGGGCTTCCAGGGCGGCGGCGATAAGCTCCGCGAGCGCGGCTTTCGCGTCGAGAGCCTGGCCCGTATCGCCGATATGGACTGCGAGACCGGCGAGATCACCTTCGCCTAAGCGCGCAACACAAGCGATTGGTATGCGATGTGACAAAGGGACTGTCCCTTTGTCACATTTTTTGTATGAGGGGAGGTGTTGATATGGATGAGAACAAGATGGGATGGCGCGAGTATGCGCGCTATGCCGAGATGTCGGCCGAGGAGTTGGCGCGCGATTGCGAGGTGCAGGTGTTTCGCGCGACGGGTCCGGGCGGGCAGGGCGTGAACACGACGGACTCGGCGGTGCGCATGAAGCATATCCCTTCGGGAATTACCGTGACGGCGCGCGAGAGCCGCAGTCAGTTCCAAAACCGTAGTAGCTGCCTGCGTAAGCTGCGCGCTGAGCTTGAGCGTCGCGGGCGTCCACCGCGCCGACGCGTAAAGACCAAGGTGCCTCAGCGCTCGCGCCAGCGGAGGCTCAATGACAAGCACTTCAACGCGATTAAAAAGGCCAACCGCCGCAAACCGGGCGGGGAGGAATGACCTTCTCAATAAGTTGCGGTGAAATAGGGACTGTTTGGGGGTGCGGACGATTTCTTGGACCGCGCCTAGGCGTATCCAAGCTTCCTGCGGTACTCCATCGGGCTCAGCCACTCGAGGGACTTCTTGATGCGCCCGTCCCGATAGTACACGAGGTAGGCCTCGAGCCTCCCCATGAACTCCTCGGCCGTCACGCCCTCCCAGTCCCTGTAGCGGAAGAACTCGTTCTTGAGGCGCCCGAAGAAGCCCTCGCAGGCCGAGTTGTCCGGGCTGCAGCCCTTCGCGGACATGCTCCTGACCAGGCCGTTCTCCTCGCAGATCCCGATCCACTCCGGCCAGCGGTAGTGGCCGCCCCGGTCCGAGTGGATCGTCGTGCGCGCGCCCGCCGGCCTCGCCGCGCAGGCCTTGAGCAGGCTCGAGTTCGCGAGGCGCTTGTCGGGGTGCAGCCCGATCGACCAGGCGACGGGCATCCCGTCGAAGCAGTCGATGACCGGGCTCAGGTAGACCTTCTCGCCGCCCGGGAGCCTGAACTCGGTGATGTCGGTGAGCCACAGCCGGTTGGGCTCGTCGGCGTGGAAATTCCTGTTCACGAGGTTCTCCGGCGCCTTGGAGACCTCGCCGGCGTAGGAGCTGTAGCCCCGGGCGCGCCTCTTGTTGTAGACGACCTCGAGGCCCTCCTCGCGCATCACGCGGGCCACGCGCTTCTCGCTGGCGCGGACGCCCTCGCGGCGCAGGCGCGCCCAGACGGTGCGGTACCCCCAGCACCCCGAGCCCTCGCGGAAGATGCGCACCACGCGGTCGCGTATGTCGGCGTCGCGGTCGCGCGGCGCGGCGACGCGGGGCCTCCAGTACTCATAGGAGCTCTTCGATATCCTCAAGAAACCTGTGATCGAGCGGAGGGGCAGGGCGGTCGCCCGCCTCAATCTCTCGCCGAGCTCGCACTTGCTCCTGTTCGAGATCGAAGCCGGGTCCCACCCTTCCGCTTTTAGGTCGGCCAACACCGCCCTGAGCAGCAGGTTCTCTATCTGGTCCTCGTTGAGCCCGGCGAGCGGGCCGGTCGCCGGCGGGGCGTAGATCGACTTGTCGGGGCCCAAGCTGGCCTCCTTCCGTGGCGGTTCCCTCGCCACGATTCTACAGCCCCCGCCGGTGTAGCTGCGCGGGAGGTGCCCCGTCGCCCACTTCTTGGCCGCGCTCACCGTGACCCCCGCGAACTCCGCGGCGGCAGTGGGCCCCATGCCGTCCTCCGTCGCCAGGAGGAAGAGCTCGACCTTCTCCCTGCTGTACATGCGAACCTCCAGTCCGGACCGCCCCGCGGTCCAACTTTCTGTCCGCACCCCCTTTTGCGGCTTTTGCTGCATAAACAGTCCCTATTTCACCGCAACTTAGGTGGGGTTAGCGGGTGGGGCGCCAGACGTGGAGGGCTCCGCCAAGGACGTCGACCTCAATGCGCGAGGCGACAACGGGCTCGCCGTCGGCCTGGATGGGGTAGTCTGGCCCCTCAAAGGTGAGCTCGGCATGGCGGCAGCGGCGCATGCGTACCGGCGGAAGCTTGGTGTGGTGGCCGTCTTTGGCCGAAAGGAACATAGGCAGGGCAACCGCGCGAGGGACGGGGCCACAGGCGTAGCAGACGTCGAGTATGCCATCGCAGGGATCGGCATCGGGGCAGATGCGATAACCCGAGCCATACGTGGGGCCCAGCTGAATCGCCATGATGATCGCCCTCACGCGCTCGGCGGGCGCGCCGTCAAAGCTGACCGTCATGGGGTAGTTGCGATAGCGCAGGCCAAACTGCTCAAGTCCCGAGAGGGTGTAGAGCGGAGCGCCCGTCAGGCCGGTCTTTTTGCGCAACTCGGTGGTGCCCAGGCCGATGGCGGCATCGATGCCGACCGAGAGCGTCTGGTCGTAGTACTCAACCGAAGCCTCGCCGCTTCCGCTTGCGGGGTTCCATGAGCGAATGCGCCCGATATCCTGGTGCTGCAGCTCGCAGGTGAGCAGCGCGCCAAAATCCTTACCGGAGAAATCGTCGATTCCGAGCGTCTGGGCAAAATCGTTGCCGGAGCCCACGGGCAGGACGGCAAGGGCGGGGCGGGCGTCCTCCTTTTGCGTCATAAGCCCGTTGACGACCTCGTGAATCACGCCGTCGCCGCCAAGGGCGATAACGGTGCGGTATCCCTGAGCCTGTGCGGCAAGCTCCTTGGCGTGCCCCATGCACTCGGTCAGCACTAGGTCAAACTGGGACGGGCGCGCCGTCATGTCCAAAAAGCGTTGCAGGCGCTCGGCAACCTCGCGCGCGGCGCCCGACTGGGCGACAGGATTGGCGATGATGATCGTGCGACCAAAGTCAGTTGCGTGCATGGGGCGACTCCCGGCGTGTGGCATGACGGTGCGGTCGCGCTCGGGTCGAATTGCCCCCGATTGTGGCTGCACGGCGATTACTTACGTCTACTCTATCAGGTCGTTGTGGCGCTCGATAGCCTCTGCCACCGTTCCGCCCTCGTCCACGATAAGCGAGCGGCGCTTGGGCGACACGATGCGCTGCGCGGGGTACACGCCACGGTGGCCGCCGACGAGATAGCTAATAAACGAGACGATGACAAAGAAGCCCGCGGCTGTTCCATGGAACAAGTCGATAGCCATCATGCAGGTGGTGATGGGCACGTTGAGGCCGGCACAGAAGACGCCGAGCATGCCGAGGGCCGCCATAAAGCTCGGATCGAGTCCAGCGAGGCAGCCAATCCATCCGCCGAGCGCCGCACCGATGCCAAACAGGGGCGTGACCTCGCCGCCTTGGAAGCCGGCACCCAGGGTGAGCGCCGTTACGACGAGCTTGATGGCGGCGTCGGCGAGGGTGGTGGTGCCGGCAAACCCGGCGCCCGAAAGCCACGTGGAAAGGCCGGCATACTCCCACGCGTCAAGCAACGCATAGGCCGCAAGCACCACGAGTGCGCCGACGAGCGCACGGACGAGATAGTTGGTGATAAAGCGCGCGTACAGGTTCTTGACCGTGCGGACCGACCAGGCAAAGAGGCGCGCCGTCAGGCCAAAGACAATGGCTCCGATAACGACGATGGCAACCGTTCTGGGCGTCATGTCGGGAACGCTGGCGATGACGTTGCTCTCGTACTGGGTTCCCAGGGCGAGTGACGTAAAGTAGCCGGTAAACGAGGCGACGAGGCAGTAGAGGCCCGCGGTGTAGTCGATTTTGCCGATAAAGCACATCTCCATACCAAAGAAAGCCCCGGCGAGAGGTGATCCGAACACGGCGCCAAAGGCAGACGAGATACCGGCGAGCATGAGGTCGTGGTGGTCGTGCTTTTTGAGATGGGCAAGGCTCGAGACATTGCTGGCGATGGTACCGCCGATCTGCACCGCGGCGCCCTCGCGGCCAGCCGAGCCGCCCGTCAGATGCGTGAGCGTGGAGCACACAAACGTGAGGATGGCCATGCGCGCATGGATGAGTCGTGTGCCCAGGGCAGAGTCGATGACCAAATTGTTGCCGCGTTTGGCGGCGAGACCGTGGTTCTTGTAGACCCACGCGGTGGCCACGCCCACGACGGGGAGCAGGGCGTAGATCCACGCATGGCTCTCGCGATAATCGGTCGCAATATCCAGTGAGGCCAAAAACGCCCAAGCGGCAACGCCCATGGCGAGCGAAACGACAACGACGAGCGCGAGCAGCTTGGCGCTCGCGAGCATGTTGTGGGCATTGCGGCGCGTGTCGGCGGCCAAGAGCTGTTCGGAGCGGGTGAGCTGGTTGCGACCGCTGATGATCAAGTCGGCCGGAGAGAAGGACCTGCCGTCTGTGTCCTGACGGGTGTCATCAGACGGGTCGAGTGTATTTTCACGTTTATCGATAAAAGCCATAACGTCCTCTTTTTTGTTGCGATGCATGCATTATAAGACGGCACCCCGTGCCTTAAGGCAATTGACAGGTTTCGGTTCTGTTACGAAAGGCGCATGGCCGACAGGTGTATTTGCCGTTGCGGGCCATGTCTTGAGCGGGCAGCGGGGGATTATACTGAACCAAACATAAAGAATCGGCGCCACTGTTGCGCGCCGTGGCATGTAAGAGGTGTATATGGCTAAGACGCTCATCCCGCTGGAGGACGCGCAGGCAATCGTCCTTTCGCAGGTGCGCAGGACCGAGCTCGTCGAGATCCCGGTTTGGCAGGCGGCCGGTCTTCCCCTGGCTGAGGATGCCACGGCCGATATCGATATCTCGCCGTTTGCCAACAGCGCCATGGATGGATATGCCGTGCGTGCCGACGACCTCGCCAAAGCGTCCTCCGATACGCCCGTGACGCTTTCCGTCGTGGGGCACGAGGCGGCGGGCCATGTGTTTGAGGGCGCGATTGGCGCGGGCGAGACCGTCCGTATTATGACGGGTGCACCGGTGCCCGAAGGTGCGGATGCCGTTGTGAAATACGAGGTCGTCGAGGTGCTCGACGGCGACGGCAACGAGGGCTCACACGTGAGCTTCTCGGCACCGGCTAAGGTGGGGGAGAACGTTCGAGCTGCAGGCGAGGAGGCCCATGCCGGCGATGTTGTGATGCACGCTGGCGAGGTTGTGGCCCCGGCCGGCGCCGGTTTGCTGGCGAGCGCCGGTTACGCGAACGTTAGAGTGCACGCCGCCCCGCGTGTGGGCGTTATCTCGCTGGGCACGGAGCTGGTCGCGCCCGGCCAACTGCCGGCGCGTGGGCAGATTCGCGATTCCAATTCCTCGGCGTTAATGGCCGAGGCACTCGATGCTGGGGCCGACCCGGTGTTCTACGGCATTGCGCCCGACGACGAGCGGGCGATTGCCGAGCTGGTGCACCGCGCCGCGCAAGAGTGCGATTTTGTCATTACGAGCGGTGGCGCCTCGGCTGGCGACTACGACTACGTGACGGCGCTGGTTCGGCGCGAGGGTGAGGTGCTGTTCGATCGCATTTCGTTGCGTCCCGGCAAGGCCATTACGTTTGGCCTGCTCGGCGGCAAGCCCTATCTGGGGCTTTCGGGCAACCCCGCGGCGGCCTATGTGGGCTTTGAGATGCTCGCCCGCCCGGCGATTCGCAAGATGCGCGGCTTTGCCGAGGGTGCGCGTCCCGTGCAGCAGGCGGTTCTTATCCACGGCGTGAAGAAGCGACAGGACCGACGCTTCTATGATCGCGCCACGGTTGCGCGCGATGCGCAGACGGGTGAGCTTACGGTCACCGAGGCGCACAGCCAGAACTCGGCGCTGCTCGGAACCATGCAGCGTGCGAACTGCCTGTTGCGCATCAACGAGGGTCCGTGCGATCTTGAGCCGGGCGACGTCGTGGATGTCGTCCGAGTCGATCTGCCCGAGGGCACCGTGCTGTAGGAGGAATGCTATGGAGCTGAAGATATCGATCGTGATGTGCTCGGATACGCGCGATCTTGCCCAGGACGAGGCTGGAGCCGCACTCGAGGAACTTATCGAGGCGCAGGGCTGGACGGTCGCCTCGCATGTGGTCGTGCGCGACGACGTCAGCGAGATCGGTGATGCCATTGTGGAAGCCGCCGATGAGTGCCACGCCAATGTCGTGCTCACCTGCGGCGGCACGGGGCTTTCGATGCGCGATGTGACGCCCGAGGCGACGCGTGCCGTCTGCGAGCGCGATGTGCCGGGTATTGCAGAGGCAATCCGTGCGTACTCCATGACCAAGACGCGCCGCGCCATGCTCTCGCGCGCCGTGTGCATGCAGCGTGGGTATACGCTTGTCATCAACTTTCCGGGATCCACGAAAGCGGCCCGCGAAAGCTGGGAGGCCGTGAGCGATCAGCTGGAGCATGCGGCCCAAATGACGGCGGGCGGCGGGCACGCCAAATAAGCGCACTACCTGCGGCGGAGTAACCCTACGGGCTGCTCCGCCTTTTTTATGCAGCGACGGTGCGGGCCGTCTCGCGGTTATTGGTAAAAGAAAATTATCGGGCGAGAGCTATTCATCATAAACATTATTCGCGTGAAAGTATAATCTAGTAACAGAACAAAGCTCGCGGCGGGGCGCCCGGGTGTAGTCTTCGAAAGGGTTGAACATGTTCGATATGGTTTCTCGCCGCGGATTCGTCTCGCTTTCTGCTGTCGCCGCTGCCGGTCTTGGGCTTGCCGGCTGCTCCGGCAACAAGGAGCCTGAGTCGACCGGTTCCGATGCCGGCTCCGCCAAGATTTCGTCCAAGAAAGCTGTCGAGCTGCAGGTATTTGCCGCCAACTCGCTCGAGAAAGCTCTGCCCGAGGTTCAGAAGCTCTACACCGATCAGACCGGTACCACCTTTGCCGACACGCAGTTTAAGGCCTCCGGCGACCTCGTCGAGCAGATGCGTGCCGGCGCCACGGCCGACGTGCTCATCACTGCTTCCAAGGGCACCATGGATGACGCTGAGACCGCTGAGCTCGTCGACGCCGACACGCGTGAGGACATGTTCGTCAACGACCTCGTGATTATTCGTGCCGAGGGCTCCGGCACCAAGGTCGAGGCCATCGCCGACGTCGCGAACCTGGACGGCAAGATCGCCATTGGCGACGCCAAGACCGTCCCCGCCGGCAAGTACGCCAACCAGGCCTTAGCTTCTGTGGGTCTCTACACCGGCACCGAGGGCGACGACGGCGAGTATGCACCCGAGCTTGCCGACAAGGTGGCCCTGGCCGACAAGGTCGGCACCGCTGCGTCTTACGTCTCTACGGGCGACTGCGTGGCCGGTTTTGTCTACAGCTCCGATATCTTCCGCTATGACGGCATCGAGGAGGCCTTCGTGTGCCCCGAGGATTCGCACAAGCCCATCGTGTACCCGGGCGCCGTTGCCGAGAGCTCCGAGCACGCCGACGAGGCCAAGGCGTTCATCGACTTCTGTCTGACCAACAAGAAGGCTCAGAAGATTTGGGCCAAGTACGGCTTTGAGCTTTCCGAGTAGTGCGGCTTGGCGCGATAATTCCATCGTTTTGTGTTTCACTTCGTCCTTGTATTCGCTTGGAGCTTTTCGTGCTTAATAGATTCAGCATGCTTGTCGCCTGTGCTTTGACCTTCGCGCTTTGCTGGGTGCCGGGATTTGCGTTTGCTGGGGACGCTGAGGACGGGGCCCAAGTTGCTGCGACCGCTCATGGGCTTTCCTATGGGATCGAGGGTTTTGAGCGGTTGGCCAAGGGGACCGTTCGTGCCATGGAGGGCCAGCCTGAGGGCTACCGGTTTCCCGTTGACGAGGACGTGGACCTTGTAGTGGCGCCCGCTGCCGATCGCGTTGTGGTGTGGATATCGCCCGAGGTGGTCGAGAAGTATGGATTGGATCCGCAGGACAACGAATGCGTATCGGGTCTCAAGGCCCTCGTCTGTAAGCTCGACAGCGCAAACTGCATGGGAGGTGCGCAGCTGGGGGACGTTGATCTTCCTTGGTATGTTACGGCGGAAACAACGTTTGATGCCGGCGGGTATACCTATGGCTTTGACGAGCGCGGTGCGGATGGGGATCGCTATGTGGTGATTGCATCGGCCTCGGGTGATGCCAAGGGCGGCGCGCGTTGGCTTGATAGCGCTCAAATGATAGAGGCATCGTCTGTCGTGTTGCGGGATGAGCAGGGGCCCTTGGCCTCTCTGGCTTCCTTTTTAGGCGGCATCGACTACCGCCCGTTTTGGGTGTCCATAAAAACGAGCGGCCTTGCCCTGGTGATCTCCTTTGCACTGGGCCTGTTTGCCGCGTGGAAGACTATGGGTACCTCGAGTCGCATCAAGGGCCTGCTCGATTCGGTCTTTACGATTCCTATGGTGCTGCCGCCCACGGTCTGCGGCTTTCTGCTCCTCATGCTGTTTGGCCGCTCGACCGGGGTGGGCCAATGGCTCATCGCGCACGGCATCTCGATCGTCTTTACCTGGCCCGCGGCGGTCATCTCGGCTGTCGTTGTGTCGTTTCCGCTGGTCTACCGCACGGCGCTCGGAGCTTTCGAGAGCCTCGACACGCAGATGCTCGACGCCGCGCGAACCTTGGGGTGGTCCGAACGTCGCATCTTTGCCAAGCTCATGATGCCGCTCGGCTGGCCCTCCATCGCCGCCGGCGCGGTGCTTGCCTTTGCCCGCGCGATGGGCGAGTTTGGCTGTACCCTGTTCTTTGCGGGCAACTACGCCGGCATCACGCAGACCATCCCTATCGCCATCTACTTTGAGTGGATGGGCGGCAACACGTCGGTGGCCCTCTTTTGGGTCGCCATCGTTATCGTGTTCAGTTTCCTGGTCATCCTGTTCATCAACATGTACACGGCGCATTCGCAAAAGTATCGCGAGCGCGGCCTCTCCCGCGCGGAGCGCAAGCAGGCCATGCAGCTGGGCGGTCAGACCGATTCGCTCGACCCGGTGGGCGGCGATGCCTTGCGCATCGATCGCGAGGCGCTGGCCGAGCTTATGCGCGATGACGCGGCACCTCAGGGAGGTCGATAAGCTATGTCGCTCGTTTTGGATATCAAAAAACGCTATCCCGGTTTTATGCTCGACATGCAGCTTGAGGCCGGCGAGGAGCGTGTGGCGCTCCTGGGTGCCTCGGGTTGCGGCAAGAGCTGCACGTTGCGCTGCATTGCCGGCGTGGAGACACCCGACGAGGGGAAGATCGTCGTCAACGGCGTGACCTTTTTTGACTCGGTGGCGGGCATCAATCTGTCGCCCCAGGAGCGAAAATGCGCCCTGATGTTTCAAAACTATCAGCTGTTCCCCAATATGACGGTGGCCGATAACGTGTGCGCCGGCGTTGAGGGTGCAGGCGACGCCGCGGCGCGCAGGCAACTTGCCGAGCGCTACCTGGGTATCTTTGGACTGGCCGACTTTGCCGACCGCTATCCCGCGCGCCTCTCGGGCGGCCAGCAGCAGCGCGTGGCGCTCGCTCGTATGGTGGCGGCACACCCGGGCATTTTTATGTTCGATGAGCCCATGAGCGCGCTCGACGCGTATCTCAAGAGCGCCCTCGAACAGAACATGCTCGACCTGTTCGACGTATGCAACCGCACCGTGCTCTATGTGAGCCACGACATCGACGAAGCGTGCCGCCTGTGCCAGCGCATCTGCGTGATGCACGACGGGCATGTTGAGGAGATTGGCTCCGTCGAGGACGTGGTCCGCCGTCCGCAGACGCTGGCGGCGCTGCGCCTGACGGGCTGCAAGAACACAAGCCGGGTGCGCAAGATCGGCGACGAAGAAGTTGAGGCCCTCGACTGGGGCATGAGCTTTAACGTGGGTCGCGAGGTTCCCGATAATGTAGCGTACCTGGGTATTCGTGCGAGCTACTTCCATGTGGACAACCGTGCCGAGCGGGGTCGCAACAGCTATGACCTGCGCGTGGCCCGCGTGAGCGATTCGCGTTTTGAGCGCCTGGTTCTGCTGGATGTGCCGCGTGCCGATGCGCCCACGCGCCTGCAGTGGAAGGTCAACAAGGTGGGCATACCTGTCGACGAGTTGCCGCAAGCAGGCGAGACGCTGCGCATGCATTTTGATGCCAGCAGGATCCATTTGGTTTGTCGATAGCGCCGGGTAATGCCGTCGGGGAATATAAGCCTCCGCGGCTTTGTTTTTGCCGTTCGCCGAATGAGGAATGACAAACTCTTATCAATCAAGATAATTATTTATTAGACGACGGCACACGACGCTGTCGTACGAATGTCAACGGTGTTCGCATGGTCGATGACCGTTGATATAGTTGACCTCGACTTGTAAAGGAGGGTGCGCACATGCCGCAGACGACATACATTCGCCGCGTTGCCGCGCGTGCCCTGTATATGGCTCGGAGCCGCATATGAGCAGGTATGTTCACGGCTCCGGGAGAGACGACGCACAACTAAATAATCGACCGCAAAGCAGGTTCCCTAAAATTCCGGGTTTGAGCACGGTCGGGCAATCGCCGTCCGTCGTGCATCGATACCGCTGTTATCCGTTTTTGGTTCGAGAGGGGAACCGTTATGGCTGAAGAATTTGATTTCCACCCGATGTGGGAGAGCCTCGGCATGAATCTTGCCGACCACGACATGCTGCTGGGCGCCGTGGGCCAGATGTACGGCGATATGTTCCTGACGCAGAACAATCGCCCCAAGTCCACGTCCTACCTGAATTTTGTCGCCACCAACATCCACAGCGGCCGTATTAAGGAGATGCTCGACAAGAAGGAGGCCGGCGAGGCCACCAAGATCGTGGGCAGCTTCTGCGTCTACGTGCCCGAGGAGATTGTGCTCGCCTGCGACGGTATCCCCGTGGGTCTGTGCTCGGGTGCCGATTGGGCGACCGACAAGGTCGAGGAGCACTTGCCGCGCAACACTTGTCCGCTCATCAAGAGCTTTGCCGGCTTTAAGCTGGGCGAGGTCTGCCCCTACATTGAGTCGAGTGACTTGGTGGTAGGCGAGAACACCTGCGACGGCAAGAAGAAAGCCTACGAGTTCTTTGCCACGCAAAAGAACATGTACGTCATGGATATTCCCAACGTACACGACGAGTCGACGCTTGTGACCTGGAAGGCCGAGGTCAAGAAGCTCGCCGCCAAGATCGAGGAAGAGTGCGGCGTCACGATTACGCCTGAGCGTCTGAAAGCCGCCATCCACGCCGTCAATGAGAAGCGCCGTGCCCTGCAGCGCCTCGCTGCCACGCGCGCTGCCGACCCAGCGCCCATTAGCGGTCTCGACAGCCTGCTGACCGTTCAGGCCGCCTTTATGGACGACACGCCGCGTCTGACCGGAGCCATCAACGATATGGCGGCTGAGTGCGAGCAGCGTGTCGAGGCCGGCGAGGGCGTGGCGCCCAAGGGGACCAAGCGCATCCTGTACACCGGCACGCCCATGGCCGTGCCCAACTGGAAGCTGTTCAACCTCATCGAGAAGGCCGGCGGCGTTGTGGTAGGCGAGGAGTCCTGCACGGGTTCGCGCTATTACAAGGACCTGGTCGACGAGTCCGGTGAGACGGTTGACGAGATGCTCGATGCCATCGCCGAGCGCTACTTTAAGATCAACTGCGCCGTCTTTACGCCCAACGACCAGCGTATGAAGGACATTGTCCAGATGGCCAAGGACCTGCACGCCGACGGCATCGTCGACGTGGCCCTGCAGTTCTGCACGCTCTACGAGATGGAGTCGTTTGCCGTGGAGAAGGCCGCCGAGGAGGCAGGCATTCCATTTATGCACATCACGACCGACTACGCCGGCGAGGATGCAGGCCAACTGCAAACCAGGATTGAGGCTTTCTTGGAAACCATTTAGGACTATTCGTCCCGGCGGCTTCCCCAGGCACCCGATCTTGCTGTTCAAACCGTCGCTTGCGTACCAAAGTACGCGGCGCTTCTCTTTTACGGCAACCTCGGGCTCCTGGGAAAGCCGTTTCCTTGGTTGGTTAAAAGGTTTGTTAAGGAGTTATATGTCGGAAAATACTGAGCAGCCGTTGCCGCGCACGTTTGAGGAGTTCAACGAGCAGCGCAAGGCGGCGTTTATTCGCGTCAAGGATTATAAGCAGGCGGGTAATCGCCTGGTCGGCTTTTTGTGCAGCTATACGCCGCTCGAGATTATCGATGCCGCGGGCGCCTCGAGCGTGGCGCTGTGCGGCACGTCCGACGAGGTGATTCCCGAGGCCGAGAAGGTGCTGCCGGCAAACCTCTGCCCGCTCATCAAGTCGACCTACGGCTTTGCCTACTCGCAAAAGTGCCCGTTTACGTACTTCAGCGACATGATCATCGGTGAGACCACCTGCGACGGCAAGAAGAAGATGTACGAGCTGCTGGGGGAGCTCAAGCGCACGCACATTCTGCATCTTCCGCAGGGTCGCGATCGCGCTTACGAGCGTGAAGGCTGGTACGAGGAGTGTCGCCTGCTCAAGGAGGAGCTCGAGGGCTTCTACGGCATTACGATTACCGACGATGACCTGCGCGCTGCCGTCCGTCGTCGCAACCGCTTGCGTGCGGCCCAGCTCGAGATGTTTGCGCTGCAGGCCAACCAACCGGCGGCCATGAGCGGCGTCGACCTGATGAGCACCATGTTTGCCGGTACGTTCAGCTTTGATATCGTGGCCTATACGGAGCAGCTGGAGCAAAAGGTCGCCAAGCTGCGCGAGGCCTACGAGGCCGGCGAGCGCCCGGTTGCGGCGGATGCCAAGCGCATTCTGATCACCGGCTGCCCGGTGGGAGGCGTGATCAACAAGATAGGCCGTACTATCGAGTCCAACGGCGGTGTGGTCGTGTGCATGGACGACTGCTCGGGCGAGCGCACGGCCGCCATGATGATCGACCCGGAGGCTCCCGATATCCTGCGCGCCATCGCCGACCGCTACCTTGACATCAACTGCTCGGTCATGACGCCCAATGACGGTCGTATGGAAAACACGCTGGCCATGTGCGAGAAGTATCATGTCGATGGCGTGGTAGAGAGCGTGCTGCAGGCATGCCACACCTTTAACGTGGAGAGTGCGCGCATGCAGGAGGCCGTCGAGGGTGCGGGTATTCCGTATATGAAGATCGAGACCGACTACAGCAACGGCGACATGGGCCAGATCGAGACCCGCATCGCCGCCTTCATCGAAACCCTCTAGCTTCCTCAGGCACCGGATCTTGCCCCTCAAACCGTCGCTTGCGTACCAAAGTACGCCGCGCTCCTCTTTCGGGGCAACCTCCGGCACCTGAGAAACCTAGAGCTAAGGCGCCTGAACGCGCCGCTGTCTTTGATGTTTGGATTAGGAGAGAGCCATGATAGGGATCGGGGTCGATATCGGGTCTACGGCGGCTAAGGCTGCTGTGGTCGATGGTGAGGGTTCGGTGGCGTGGACGTGCGTGCAGCCAACCGGGTTCTCCTCGGTCGATGCCGCCGATAGGTTGCGCGAGGCGCTCGCGGCGGCGGGCTTTGACGTTGCATCCGATTCTGCGCGTGTGGTGGCCACGGGTTACGGGCGCGTGGCTGTGCCATACGCCCACAAGGTTGTGACCGAGATTACCTGCCACGGCGCCGGTGCCGTGCGTCTGTTTGGCGATCGCGGCACGGTGATTGACGTGGGCGGCCAGGACACCAAGGTCATTCAGCTTAAAAATGGCCGCGTGGCCAAGTTTGCCATGAACGACAAGTGCGCTGCCGGCACGGGGCGCTTTTTGGAGATCATGGCCGACCGCCTAGGTATTTCTCAACAGCAGATGGCCGACCTGGCGCGTTCCGGCGAGCCTACCAAGATTTCCAGCATGTGCACGGTGTTTGCCGAAAGTGAGGTCATTAGCCTGATCGGTCGCGGTGAGCCGCGCGAGAACATCGCACGTGGCGTGATCGACAGCGTGGTCTCGCGCGTGGCGACCATGGCCGGGCAGGCCGCGGGCGCCCCGTACTACCTGACCGGTGGCCTGTGCGAGAACGCCTTCGTGGTGGAGCGGTTGGGCGAGCTGCTGGGGTCGCCGGTGACCACCTCGCCCCAGGCTCGCTTTGCCGGTGCCATCGGCGCGGCGATTCGCGCACAGGCGCTCGATTAATGCATCGGCCGTGGGCCTGCATTCATGCGTATACTGGGAGGAAATGATTGACCGATGAGAGGAGGTATCGATGGCTGACGATCAGATTAAGCTCACGTCTATGACTGCCGCGAGCGGTTGAGCCGCTAAGTTGGCTCCTGGAGCCCTCGCCCAGGTCCTGGGCGACTTACCCAATGTGCATAACGACAACCTGCTCGTGGGGTTCGATACCTCCGACGATGCGAGCGTCTTCCGCGTAGGGGAGAACCTGGGGCTCGTGCAGTCCATCGACTTCTTCCCGCCGATGGTCGACGACCCGTTCCTGTTTGGCCAGATCGCCGCGGCCAACTCGCTGTCGGACATCTACGCCATGGGCGGGCGGCCGAGCCATGCCATGAACTTGCTGTGCATCCCGAGCTGCCTGGGCGTTGAGGTTGCCGGCAAGATTTTGGCAGGCGGTGCCGATAAGTGCGTCGAGGCCGGTTGCTCTATCGCGGGCGGCCATACCATCAACGACGACGAGCCCAAGTACGGCCTGTCCGTGAGCGGCTTTGTCTCGCTCGACCGCATGCTCGCCAACAGCGGCGCGCGCGCTGGCGATGTCCTGTTGCTGACCAAGGCGATCGGCTCTGGCATCATCACCACGGCCATTAAGGGCGAGCTCATCGAGCAGGACGAGGCCGCAGCCATGTTTGACTCGATGCGCACCCTCAACGAGGCGCCGATTCGTCTGGCCGAGGGACTTGAGCTTCACGGCTGCACCGATGTCACGGGCTTTGGCCTGATCGGGCACGCGTGCGAGATGGCCGAGGGCTCGGGCGTGCAGGTTGAGCTTGCGTCGGGGGCGGTGCCGCTCTTTGATCAGGTGCTCGACATGGCACGTCTGGGCATTATCCCAGCGGGCTCCTACCGCAACCAGGACTTTTTTGGCCCGCGTGTGGCTGCCGACGAGGACCTGGAGCCGGGCATGCTCGACGCGCTGTACGATCCGCAGACGTCTGGTGGCCTGCTTATCGCGGCGCCCGCGGCGGATGTGGATGAGCTTGCGCGTCGCCTGGATGCCGAGGGGTGCATCGCCGCCGTTATCGGGCGCGTGTGCGAGGCGATGCCGAGCGGTCCTGCTGTTCGCGTTGTGCATTAAAGAAAACCGTTTATGCGACCGCCTACTGTTCTGGGCGGTCCCTTTTGAAAGGATGTAGCTATGTCTATCAAGATTGAAGTCAATGCCATGGGCGATGCCTGCCCGCTGCCCGTCGTCAAGACGCTTAAGGCACTCAAACAGCTTGATGGCGAGGGTGCCGTGGTGACCTCGGTCGACAACGAGACCGCCGTCAAGAACATCTCCAAGATGGCGCAGGAGAAGGGCTGCACGGCTTCGGTCGAGAAGATCTCGAACGCCGAGTGGCACGTGAGTGTCGCGACCGCCGGTGCCGTGGCCGTTGCGGACCCCGAGCAGGACGGTGCCGCTTTCTGCGACGCCAGCGCCGGCAAGGGCAAGCTCGTCATTTCCGTCTACACCGACTGCATGGGCCGTGGCGACGACGTGCTGGGCCACAAGCTCATGAAGGCCTTCATCTTTGCCGTGACGCAGCAGGAGGAGCTGCCCGCGACTATGCTGTTCTACAACGGCGGTGCCAAGCTGACCGTCGAGGGATCTCCAGTGCTCGACGACCTGAAGGGCCTGGCCGAGCAGGGTGTCGAGATTCTCACCTGCGGTACCTGTCTCGACCACTATGGCATTAAAGACCAGCTTGCGGTGGGCGAGGTCACCAACATGTATGTGATCGTGGAGAAGATGGAGCAGGCCGTGCGCGTCGTGCGCCCGTAGCGTATTGGTTGGAGTTGCCATGAGGGAGAAGCGCCCGGCGCTTGTCATCACGTTTCCCACCACGGCGGCCGCCATGGGTTGCGAGTCCCTGTGCATCGAGCGCGGCCTTCCCGGGCGAACGATTCCCGTGCCCGGGGAGGTCGCTGCCGGCTGCGGTCTGGCGTGGAAGGCGTTGCCTGCCGATGAGGAGCTGCTGCGCAGCGAACTTGCCGCGGCGGGCGTTCCCACCGAGGGCTATACCGTGATTGATATGTGGGAGGTCGTGCGATGATCTACCTGGATAACGCGGCGACGACCATGCACAAGCCGCAGGCGGTCATCGATGCCGTGACGCAGGCGATGTGCTCGCTCGGCAATGCCGGGCGCGGCGCCACGTCGGGTGCCCTCGACGCGGCGCGTGCCATCCACGGCTGTCGCGCCAAGCTTGCGCGCTTGCTGGGCTGCCCGCGTGCTGACCATGTTTGTTTTACGCCCAACTCCACCACGGCGCTCAACACCGTCATCAATGGCGTGGTGCGCCCCGGCGACCGCGTGGTCACAACGGTGCTCGAGCACAACTCCGTGCTGCGTCCGCTCAACCGCCTGGCGGCAGAGCAGGGCGTGACCGTTGAGCACGCGGGCTGCGACGCGAACGGCGTGCTCGACTACGATGAGCTCGAGCGGTTGGTCACGCCGGGCACGCGTGCTGTGGTGGTGACGCACGCCTCCAATGTGACCGGCAACGCGGTCGACATTGCACGCGTGGCCGCTATGGCCCATGCTGCCGGTGCGCTGGTGATCGTCGATGCCTCGCAGTCTGCCGGCACGGCGCATATCGATATGCGGGCCATGGGGCTCGACGTGGTGTGCTTTACCGGCCACAAGGGGCTCATGGGACCTCAAGGCACGGGTGGCCTGGCCGTGGCGGAGGGCATTGACGTGGCTCCTTGGGCCATGGGCGGCACGGGCGTGCACAGCTTCGATGCGCTGCAGCCGCGGGAGTGGCCCACGCGCCTTGAGGCGGGCACGCTCAACGGTCACGGTATCGCCGGCCTTTCTGCCGGCCTCGACTTTATCGAGGCCCAGGGTGGGGTCGAGGCGATTGCTTCCCACGAGCGTGCGCTCGTTGATCGCTTCCTTGCCGGTGTACGCGAGATTCCAGGGATTAAGCTCTACGGTGCGTTTGACCTGCCCACACGCTCGGCGATCGTCTCGCTCAACGTGGGCGATATCGATTCTGCCGAGATTTCGGATGCGCTCATGCAAGGGTGGGGGATTGCGACGCGCCCCGGTGCTCACTGCGCTCCGCTCATGCACCGCGCGTTGGGGACCGAGCGCCAGGGTGTCGTTCGCTTCTCGTTTGGGTATTTCAACACGGACGAGGAAGTTGACGCCGCGATTGAAGCTTTGCGCGATTTAGCTTACTAAAGCGTATATACTTGCGGGATGGGCCTTTTGCCCGTCCCGTTTTTGTTTCGACCCGAAAGGTGGTCCCATGGCCTCATCCGCGCCGCGCGGCCTGCGCTCCGACCATGTCGTTACCGTCGGTATCGCCCTGTTCTCGATGCTCTTTGGCGCCGGCAACCTCATTATTCCGCCGCTGCTGGCGCTGCAGGCAGGTTCTGCCACGCCGGTCGCCATGCTTGGCTTTCTCATCGCCGCCATCGGCTTGCCCGTTATGGGCTTTATCGCCGTGGCACTTGCCGGAACGGCGCGCGAGCTTGCCGGCCGCGTGCACCCCAAATTTGGCGAGTTCTTTGTCGCGGCGGTGTATCTGGCTATCGGCCCGTGCCTGGCCATTCCGCGCACGAGCTCCACGGCCTTCGAGATGCTGGTGCCGCTGCTGCCCGAGGGCGTCTCGCTCGCCACGGCTCGCCTGGTGTTTGCCGTCGGGTTCTTTATCGTCGCATTTGCGCTCACGCTGCGTCCCGGCGTCATCACGCGCGTACTCGGCCGCATTACGGGCCCCGCGCTCATCGCCCTTATCGTATTGGTCGTGGGCGCTGCCGTGGTCTCGCCGCTGGGTCCCGCTGCCGCGCCACAGGCTCCCTATAATGCCGGTGCTGCCGTGCAGGGCTTTTTGACCGGCTATCAGACCATGGACCTGCTCGCGTCGCTCGCCTTTGGCATCATCATCGCCGAGACCATTCATGAGCTGGGTGTTACCGATGACAAGCGTGTGGCCTTCGAGATTTCGCGCTCTGGTGTTATCGCCGGCGTGCTCATGGCCATCATCTACTGCGGCTTGGGCCTTGCCGGTATGCAGCTCGGCACCGTGATGCCCGACGCTACCAACGGCGCCGCTATCCTTGCGCGTTCGGCCTCTATGCATTTTGGTCTTGCCGGCACGGTCGTGGTCTTTGCGATCTTTTTCCTCGCCTGCATGAACGTGTGCATCGGCCTTATCAGCTGCTGCTCGCGTTACTTCTGCGAGACGTATGTGGTCGAAGGGGGAGCGGAGGCTTCCGAGGAGGCCATGCGCCGTCCTTTTGCGGTTCTCGCCTTTGTGTTCGCCGCATTTTCGTGCGTGCTTTCCAACGTGGGCCTCGACGTGATCCTTATGTTCTCGGTGCCCATGCTCAACGCCTTGTATCCCGTTGCCATTGTGCTGGTGCTGATGGGCCTGGTGCACGGCTTTTGCGACGCACATCCGCAGGTTTGGGTCTGGGTCGGCGGCGTTGTCGCGGTGCAGAGCGTAATCACTTCGGTCCGCGATGCGTTCTTTGCGGGCGCGTGGCTACCGTTCGATGCGTTGCCGCTGGCAGATATCGGCGCTGCGTGGGCACCGGTTGCCGTGGTTGCCTTTGTGATCGGTCTGCTCCATAGCCGGTTTGTCGCACATTCGAGGAGCTAGGGTATCGTCGCTTGCACAGGCGGGGAGTCTCACCTATAATTTCCTTCGCTTTGGGACACGCAAGGTTTAGACCTTAGCTGCTCAACACCTTCGGGACGTGGCGCAGTTTGGTAGCGCGCCTGCTTTGGGAGCAGGATGTCGCAGGTTCAAATCCTGTCGTCCCGACCATATCTTGCGGGCGTAGTTCAATGGTAGAACCCCAGCCTTCCAAGCTGATGACGCGGGTTCGATTCCCGTCGCCCGCTCCATAAGAATTGTTTTAACGGCTTTGGTTTCCTTTGGGAATCAGAGCTGTTTTCGTTTACGCGCCGGGCGACGGGAATCGAACCCGTCAGGGTGCGGAGCTGAGAAAATGCGTGAGCATTTTCCAGCGCAGCACGCAAGGGCCGAAGGCCCGCAGCGAAACAAGGATTTGCGAAGCAAATCCTTGGACTTCCCGTCGCCCGCTCCAAGCTATATAATCGCAGGCCAATATGCTAATTTGGCTCGCGTTTATTTTTATACCGTCCGACCTCGCGGGGCAAATGAACCAAGAGCGTTTGTCCCACAACGTAAGAAAGAAGTGATCGACATGGCAGATTCCAAGGCAGAATATCCCACCCCCGATTGCCTGGCGCCCGCCGCGATCGAGGCCAAGACTGAGGCCGCCGGCGTTACCAAGGCTAACCTGCCGGTCTCGAAGGCCTTTTTGCTCGCTATGTTCGCCGGTGCGTTCATCGCCTTTGGCGGCCTGTTCTTCACGGTCTTTCTGAGCGATGCGTCCCTTGGCTGGGGCGCTCAGCGCTTTGTGGGCGGCCTGTGCTTTTGCCTGGGACTGGTGCTCGTGCTCATTTGCGGCGCGGAACTGTTTACCGGCAACTCGCTTATGGTCTGCGCGCTCAAGAGCAAAAAGATCACGCTCGTCCAGATGCTCAAGGCTTGGGTCGTTGTGTGGATCGGCAACTTTGCCGGCGCGCTGTTCGTTGTCTTTTTGGTTTACATGGCAGCTATTTATAAGCTCAACGGCGAGGCCGTTGCCAACACCATGGTGAGTGTCGCCGCCGGTAAGGTTTCGATTGACGCCGTCACCATCTTCTTCCGCGGCATTCTGTGCAACATCTTTGTGTGCCTGGCTGTATGGATCGGTACCGCCGGCAAGACCGTGGTCGATAAAGTCGTGGGTATTCTGCTGCCTATCGCCGCCTTTGTGTCATGCGGTTTTGAGCACTGCGTTGCCAACATGTACTTTTTGCCCATGGGTGCCGTGATGCACGCGTGCGGCTATGGAGCCGATGTCGCCGGCGCCGATGCCCTCAACGCCGCCGGGTTGGCGCTCAACCTTTCGGTCGCCACGCTGGGCAATATCGTAGGTGGCGCCCTGATCGTGGCGCTGGGCTACTGGTTTATCTACGCCAACAAAGAGTCCTAAAGGACCCAACCCATAACCGACCAAAAAGGGACAGGTTTATTTTGGCAGGTTTTGGACGAGGCGCTTCGCCGTCTTGTCGCGAGCTGCCATAATGGACCTGTCCCTTTTGTATTCGCGTCGTCACATTTTGGCCGATGACGACCAAGGGGGGCCTGCTTTTTATTGATTATGTCGAAGGGCTTTCCATGAGCGACTGCGAATCCATGCCTGCCGAGGTGCGCGACCGCCTGCGCTCCATTCCCGCCGTGCACGAGCTGCTGGCCGAGTGGCCGGTCATGAAGGCTGCCGGCGATGCGGGCGACACGTTGGTGCGCGAGGCGATTGACGCCGAGCTCGATGCCGAGCGCGCGGCGATTCGCTCTGGCGCCCCCGCTAGGAATAAGCGCGAGCTCGCCTTGGCTATCGAGCGGCGGTGCCACCGCCTGTCGCTGCCGACCCTGCGCCCTGCCGTTAACGCGACGGGCGTTGTGATTCACACCAACCTGGGCCGCGCTCCGCTCGCGCCCGCGGCGGTGCGGGCGGTGACCGATGTCGCTCGCGGCTACAGCACGCTTGAGTATGACGTCTCAACCTGCGCTCGCGGGGGCCGCAAAGAGCATGCCGCGCGTCTGCTGCGCACGCTCACGGGGGCGCAGGACGCCCTGGTCGTCAACAATAACGCCGCGGCGGTGCTGCTGGTGCTTGCCGCGCATGCGTGCGGCAAAGAGGTCATCGTGAGTCGCGGCGAGCTGGTCGAGGTGGGCGGCAGCTTCCGCATTCCCGATATCATGGCGGCTTCGGGTGCCAAGCTTGTCGAGGTGGGCTCCACCAACCGCACGCATCTGGATGATTACCGAAGCGCCATTACGCCCAATACGGCGATGATCTTGAAAGTTCATCCTTCTAACTACCGTATCGAGGGTTTCCACGAGGAGGTTTCCGCGGCGGAGCTTTCCGCGCTGGCGCATGAGCACGGGCTGTTACTGTACGAGGACCAGGGCTCGGGCGCTTTGCTTACAGATGAGGTGCTCGTCGATGCTGGGGAGAAGCCCACGTCCGCCTCGCTTTGCGCCGGCGTTGACGTCGTCTCGTGCTCGGGCGACAAGCTGCTCGGCGCCTCGCAAGCGGGCATTATTCTCGGTAGCGCCCAGGTAATCGCCGCCTGTGCCTCGCATCCGCTTATGCGCGCGCTTCGCCCCGGCAAGCTCACGCTCGCGGCGCTCGAGGCCACTTTGCGCCTGTATGTGACCGGATCCGATACAGCGCATCGGGAGATCCCGGTGCTCAACATGCTATCCGGCGCGCCGGCTCCGCTCGAGCGTCAGGCCAAGCGCCTGCATGACCGCATGCTGCGCAAGCTTCGCGAGTCTCAGTGTGAGGAGGCGGTGGAGCTGCAGGTTGTCGAGGGCGTGTCTGCTCCGGGCGGCGGTTCGCTGCCGACCGTCGAGCTCCCAACTTTTTGCGTTGCCGTCTGTCCCGTCGATGGGCGCCTATCCGCCGATGGCCTAAAGCGCGCTATGGTACAGGAGCCCGATACGCCGGTTGTGACGCGCGTGCGGCACGACCAGGTGCTTTTTGACGTTCGCACGCTTTTGCGCGACACCGACCTTGACCTGTGTGCGTCTGCGTTGGCGGATGCCGTGCGGGCAGGTTTGCGTCGATGACCGCGCGCGAGCTTGTCGAATGTCCCGTTATCGTCGGAACGGCAGGACACGTCGACCACGGAAAGTCGGCCCTTATCGAGGCGCTGACCGGCAAAAATCCCGACCGTCTGGAGGTCGAATGGCGCCGAGGCATGACCACTGAGCTCGGCTTTGGCGAGCTCGAGCTTCCCAGCGGCAAGCTTGTCGGCTTGGTCGACGTACCCGGGCATGCGCACTATCTGCGCGCCATGGTGCAGGGCGCCACCGGCGTGGACGTTGCGTTGCTGGCGGTTTCGGCCGTTGAGGGCGTGATGCCGCAGACCCGCGAGCACGTTCGGATTCTGGAGCTGTTGGGTGTGACGCGCATGGTCGTCGCACTCACGATGCGCGATTTGGCCGACCACGAGATTGCCGCGCTGGCGGAGCTCGATGTCGAGGCGTTTCTGGACGGGACCGTGTTTGCGGGTACCTCTATAGTGCCGGTGTCCTCCAAGACGGGCGAGGGCCTGGACGAGCTGCTTACGACGCTCGATAACACGGTTTGTTCGTGCTGGTCGGAGCATCTGGAGGCGACCGCTGGCTCGGGCGCCGCGCCCCGTCTTCCCATCGACCGTTGCTTTAGCATCCGCGGCACCGGAACCGTCGTGACGGGTACGCTGCACGACGGTCCCGTTTCGGTTGGCGATGAGCTCGTTGCGCTGCCGTCGCAAACGCGCTGTCGCGTGCGCGGGGTGCAGGTTCACGGGGATACCCAGTGCGCGGTTCCCGGCCAGCGCGTCGCCCTGAACCTGGTGGGCGATGGCGTGGCGGGCCTCAAGCGCGGCGAGATGCTCGGCGTCGAGGGTCGCGTGGGCCAGACGCTGCGCTTTTTGATGCAACTGACATATGTGGGGCGCGATGGCGTGCGAGCCGGCGTTCTTGCTTCGGGTACACGCGTGCACGTTATGGCGGGCACGGCTGAGGTGCTCGGCCGCATTATGCTTTTAGACGACGAGCCGCCTATTGCGGTCGGCGAGACGCGTGTGGTGCAGGTGCGCCTGGAACGGCCGCTGCCGTTGCGCGCCGGCGATCATGCCGTCATTCTGTCGTATTCGCCGATTTCGCTGCTTGGCGGCGGACGCGTCCTGCTATCGCGCTGTCGCCGCGCGCGGGTCCTGTCGGCGGGGGAGCGCGCGTTGTATGCGGCGCTTGAGTCCGGAGATGTCGCGGACGGCGTACACGCGTGGCTGGCGCTGCAAACGCTGCCTGTTGCTGCTGCCGGTGTTGCCGCAGCGCTCGATCTTGTTACCGGCGAGGTCGAGATCGTTTTGCGTGGGCTTGTGGACCAGGCTGCCGTGTGCGAGCTTGCTGCGGGCGGTGCGGTGCTCTACGCAGATGCCTCGGCTCTCGATGCTGCAATGGATGTGCTGGCTGCGGCCTTGTCCTCCATGCACGCGGCGGCTCCCAAGGAGATCGGCTTTACGTCCGGTGCGGTCGCGCACGCGGCTTGGCCGGGCACCGGTAACGATGTCGCGATGGCACTTATTGCCGAGGGCTGTGCACGTGGCGTGTGCGCCGTCGACGGTGCCGAGGTGTTCGACCCGCATTCCGCCGCCGCGGCGATACGTGTGGTGCGCGAGGCTGGCCAGCGTATCGTGGCCCTGCTGGATGAGGCCGGTCTTAATGCGCCGACGCTTCCCGAGGTGAGCGAACAGTTGCAGCTCGATCGCGACACCATGACGCGTGCACTGCGCGAGCTTTCGCTCAACCACTCGATCGTTAAGGTCGAGCGCGACGTTGCCTTGTCCGCCGCTGCCGAGGCCCATGCGCGTGAGGTTGTTGCGACGGCTATCGAGGCTGCTGGCGGCGCCGCCACCACGAGTGTGCTGCGCGAAGCCCTGGGCGTGTCGCGCAAACGAACCATTAGCATCTTGGAGCACCTGGATGCCGTGCGCTTTACAGTACTCGACAAGGAGGCCGGCGGTCTGAGATCGCTGCGTTAGCGGTTTCCGCATCGCTCTTTTCGGTTGTGGTCTGTTGGGTTTGGTAAAATACCGCCACGTTTGGGAGCGGATGGGCTCCGGTGGGCCCCGCGGTCTTCAAAACCGTTGTGAGGCGTGCAAAACGTCTTGGATGTGTTCGATTCACATCCGTTCCCGCCAACGCATCTCGCCAAAACCACCACAAAGGTGCCTGTCCCCTTTGTGGTGGTTTCGAAACGTGCGGGAAACAGCTTCGAAACACGCAATTTGTACGTCAGCTGTTCAAAAACGCTTCTACCTGCATCGTAATCAAAATGAAACATCCGCTCGTTGCCTTATTCGTAACTTTGTAGCAACAGTGCGATATTATCCATACTCGATAAAGCTCACGGCGCATGGGGCGCCGCGAACGACACCTTTCTTTTCCATCAATTGGAGGAAGCATGAGCTACACGCAGAAAGTTCTCGACGAGCTCAAGGCCCGCTATCCCGAGCAGCCTGAGTTCATCCAGGCCGCGACCGAGATCCTCGGCACCATCCAGCCGGCGCTCGACGCCCATCCCGAGTACGAGGAGGCCGCCCTGCTTGAGCGCCTCGTCGAGCCCGAGCGCATCGTTATGTTCCGTGTCCCCTGGGTCGATGACCAGGGCAAGGTTCAGGTCAACCGCGGCTATCGTGTCGAGTTCAACTCTGCCATTGGACCCTACAAGGGCGGCCTGCGCTTTAACCCGACGGTCACCCTGGGCATGCTCAAGTTCCTGGGCCTGGAGCAGATCCTCAAGAACAGCCTGACCACCCTTCCCATGGGCGGCGGCAAGGGCGGCTCCGACTTTGACCCCAAGGGCAAGTCCAACAACGAGATCATGCACTTTTGCCAGTCCTTCATGACCGAACTCTATCGCCACATTGGCCCCAACACCGACGTTCCCGCTGGCGACCTGGGCGTTGGCGGCCGCGAGGTTGCCTACATGTTCGGTCAGTACAAGCGCCTGACCAACGAGTGGACCGGCGTCCTCACCGGCAAGGGCCTCTCCTTTGGAGGCTCGCTCGCCCGTACCGAGGCCACCGGCTACGGCCTGGTCTACTTTGTGGACGAGTACCTCAAGAGCCGCGGCGAGTCCTTCGGGGGCAAGAACGTCGTCGTTCACGGTTCCGGCAACGTTGCTATCTATGCCGTCCAGAAGGTCTCCCAGCTCGGCGGCAAGGTGCTGGCCTGCTCCGACACGCACGGCTGGGTCGAGGATCCCGACGGCATCGACTACACCGTGCTCGAGCACGTCTACAACAAGAAGCGCTCCGGCCATGACAAGGGCGTCACGCTCGCCATGTACGTTGACGAGAAGCCCGGTGCCGTGTGGCACGAGGGCGACGGCCGCGGCGTGTGGCAGCTGCCCTGCGACATCGCGCTGCCCTGCGCTCGCGAGAACACGCTGCTGCTCGAGGACGCCCAGGCGCTCGTCGCCAATGGCTGCAAGGTGGTCGGCGAGGGCGCAAACATGCCCACGACCATCGAGGCCACGACCTACTTCCAGGAGAACGGCGTCGCCTTTATGCCCGGCAAGGCTGCCAACGCCGGCGGCGTGCTCGTGTCCGGCCTGGAGATGAGCCAGAACGCCGAGCACCTGTCCTGGACCTTCGACGAGGTCGACGGCAAGCTCGAGCAGCTCATGCGCGGCATGTTCCACAACGTGGACGACACCGCCAAGGAGTATGGCCAGGAGGGCAACTTTGTCATGGGCGCCAACATCGCCGGCTTCCTGAAGGTCGCCGACGCCATGCTCGCCCAGGGCGTCTGCTAAATCTTCGCTCGATATAGCATCGCAGAAGGCTCCCAGTCATCTTGGCTGGGAGCCTTTTTTGATCCGCATGCGACGGAGGAAAACGGTTCATTTTGTCCCGACACGAGCTATGCCCCCTCGTTTGGTACACTTAAAGGTACTGGACAAGTGAAGAGATGGGGGAGAACGTGCTCAAGTTCGGTACCTACGTCCGTGTTGGAAACGCGGCCGAAGCCTATGAGCTCTTGCAGAAGAACCGCAACAACAAGATTGTGGGCGGCGGCATCTGGATGCGCCTGGGATCGCGTCGCGTGGCGACGGCGATTGACCTTTCGGCCTGCGGACTCGATCAGATCGAGGAGACCGAGACCGAGTTTCGCATCGGTGCCATGTGCACCCTGCGCCAGCTCGAGTGCCATGCCGAGCTCAACGCGCTCGTCAACAACGTATTTGAGTTTGCCGTTCACGACATCGTGGGCGTGCAGCTTCGCAATACCGCCACGGTGGGTGGCAGCATCTACGGCCGCTTTGGTTTTTCGGACGTGCTTTCCGCCTTCCTCGCGCTCGATTCCTATGTTGAGCTGACGGGCGCCGGCCGCGTGCCGCTCGCCGAGTTTGTGAACATGGGCTATGTGCGCGACGTGATCGAGCGCGTCGTGGTCGTTAAGCACGATTACCGCGCGAGCTACGAGGCCGTGCGCAAGGCCGCGACCGACTTCCCCTCTCTAAACGTTACCGCCGCCTGGTGGGATAACAGCTGGCATGTCACCGTGGGTGCCCGCCCGCTGCGTGCGACCCTGCTGCAGGGCGAGGCATGCGGCCTCGAGAGCGAACAGCCTTCCGAGGACGAGCTGCGCGCCCTGGCCGCGTCCGTGCGCGCGCTGAGCTATGGCACCAACATGTGGGGCTCGGCCGAGTACCGCCGCCGCATCTCGGCCCCGCTGGCGATTCAGGCCGTGCGCCGCGCCGCCGGCATCGAGCTTTCGGCCGCGCTTGCCCGCGAGCTCGAGGGCGTGCAGATTCCCAAGCACGCCACGGACGAGTATTCCTGCCGCCGCGTGCCCGGCGTCGATTCTAGCGAGGTGCGCTAATGGCTGCCAAACTCATCGATCTTTCCTTTACGCTCAACGGCCGCAAAGTCAAGGTTCAGATTGCCCCCGACACCATGCTCTTTGCGCTGCTGCGCGAGCAGGGCTGCGCGTCGGTGCGCTGTGCCTGCGAGACCACCAACTGCGGCCTGTGCACGGTGTGGCTCGATGGCGACCCGGTGCTGAGCTGCTCGGTTCCCGCCGCCCGTGTTGAGGGCCGCTCGGTCACCACGCTCGAGGGCCTCAAGGCCGAGTCTGAGGCGCTCGCCCGTGCGATGGCTGCCGAAGGCGCTGAGCAGTGCGGTTTTTGCGCCCCCGGCCTCATCATGAACGTGCTGGCGCTCGCCCGCGCCGCCAAGGAGGACCCGAGCCTCGTCGCCACGCGCGAGGAGCTCTCGCGCCAGCTGGCCGGCAACCTCTGCCGCTGCAGCGGCTACGAGAGCCAGCTGCGCGCCATCGTCCGCTTCCTTAACGAGTCCGGCGTGCAGGTGGGCTTTGAGATGCCCGAGCTGCCGGTCAACGACACTAGCTGCGACGGTGTCTCGTACAAGCAGATCACCCATAAGCAGCCTAAGAAGGACTCGAAGGCCCTGCTCGAGGGCCGTCCCGTCTACACGGGCGATATGGTGCCCGCCGGCGCGCTCATCGTTAAGCTCAAGCGCAGCCCGTATGCCCGCGCCAAGATCTGCTCCATCGACACGTCTCGCGCCCTGAAGGTGCCGGGCGTCGTGGGAGTCTACACCTATGAGGACGTGCCCAAGCGCCGCTTTACCATCGCCGGTCAGAGCTATCCGCAGCCGAGTCCCTACGACCGCTTGATCCTCGAGAACCTCGTCCGTTACCAAAACGAAGAGGTGGCGATCGTCGCCGCCGAGACCGAGGAGGCCGCAGACAAGGCGCTCAAGCTCATCAAGGTCGACTACGAGGTGCTCGAGCCCCTGCTCGACTTTACCCAGGCGCTCGATAACGACATCGTGGTCCACCCCGAGGGCGACGTGACCTTTATGTTCCCGCAGGGCGGCGATGTCCCGCGCAACCTGGTGTGCAGCGGTACCAGCGATTTTGGCGACCTTGACGAGGCCTTCGCCCAGAGCGACATCGTCTTTGAGCGCACCTACACCAGCCAGGCCACGCAGACCGCGCCCATGGAGACCTTCCGTGCCTTCGCGACGACTGACGCATTCGGACGCATCTCGGTGACCACCTCTACGCAGGTGCCCTTCCACGTGCGCCGCATGGTCGCGCAGTCGCTCGACATTCCGCAGTCGCAGGTGCAGGTCATTAAGCCGCGCATCGGCGGTGGCTTTGGCTCCAAGCAGACGGGCTGCTGCGAGATCTTCGTTGCGTTTGTGACGCAGCAGACCGGCCGTCCGAGCTACTGCTGCTACACCCGTGAGGAGACCATCACTGCGGGCAACTCGCGCCACCAGATGCAGATGACCGTTAAGCTGGGCGCCATGAACGACGGCACCATCACGGCCATCGACCTGCACACGCTGTCCAACGCCGGCGCCTATGGCGAGCACGCCACCACGACGATCGGCCTTTCGGGCCACAAGAGCCTGCCCATCTACAACCACGTGAAGGCGAGCCGCTTTAGCTGGGACGCCGTCTACACCAATACCAACCGTGGCGGTGCGTATCGTGGCTACGGTGCCACCCAGGGCCAGTTTGCCGTGGAGAGCGCCGTCAACGAGCTCGCCGACATGCTGCACATGGACCCCGCCGACCTGCGCCTTAAGAACATCGTGCGCGAGGGCGAGATCATGCCGCAGTACTACAACGAGAGGCTCAACGCCTGCGCGCTCGACCGCTGCCTGCTGCGCGCGATGGATATGATCGGTTGGCGCGATAAGCCGCTGGCCGTCGATCTGGGCGACCGCGTGCGCGCCCTGGGCTGCGCGCTCACCATGCAGGGCTCGGGCATTTCCAACGTGGACATCGCCGGCATCGACATGCGCCTGGAAGAGGACGGCTTCATTACCATCGGCACCGGCGCCACCGATAACGGCATGGGCGTCGACACGATCCTGGCGCAGATTGCCGCCGAGGAGCTGGGCGTGGAGAGCTCGCTGATCGTGGTGCGCGGCGTGGACACCGACGTGTCGCCGTTCGACGCCGGCTCGTACGCGAGCTCTGGTACCTACGTGACGGGCCTTGCCGCCAAGAACGCCGCGACCGAGCTGCGCGAGAAGATTTGCGCCAAGGCCGCTCAGATGTGGGACGTTGACGCCGCCGACGTGGTCTTCGACGGCCAGTACGTGCGCCTGTCCGACGAGCGTGCCGCTCGTGAGCAGAACCGCTACCTCACGCTGCGCGAATTTGCCAACCTATGCGTCAAGAACATCGCGGGCGGCGACGCGCTGACCTCGCACGCCTCTGCCTGCCTGCCCGTTTCGCCCCCGCCGTTTATGGCCGGCATTGCCGAGGTCGAGGTCGACAAGGCCACCGGCAAGGTGACCGTGGTGGACTACGCGGCGGCCGTCGACTGCGGCACCGTGATCAACGAGGCGCTCGCGCGCGTCCAGGCCGAGGGCGGCATTGCCCAGGGTATCGGTCATGCGCTCTACGAGATCGTCGAGCACGACGACCGTGGCCGCCTGCGCACCGGCAACTTTATGAGCTACAAGCTGCCCACGCGCCTGGATATCGGCAGCATTCGCGTGGCCTTTGAGCCGAGCTACGAGCCGACGGGTCCGTTTGGCGCCAAGTCGATCGGCGAGGTCGTCATCAACACGCCGCTCGCCGCCGTGGCCTCGGCCGTCGCACACGCCACCGGCCACCAGGTGCGCTCGCTGCCCATCACACCGGAGAAGGCTCTGCTGGGGGAGTAGCGGGTCATCTAACAAGTCGTAGTTGGCGGGACGGGACAACTCGCCCCGCCTTTTGCACTCGTGGTGAGGTCGTGAGCCTGTAAAAGGTGTGCGTGCGCTTGTCGTTCGTATCTGCTATCATTCCTAGTCTGTGCGCTCATGCGGGCGTGGCGGAATTGGTAGACGCGCCAGATTTAGGTTCTGGTGGGATTCCCGTGAAGGTTCGAGTCCTTTCGCCCGCACCAACGCATCTGCGTCGGCTCTGGCCGTCGCGACACTTTGTTGCATAAAGGTACCAGCACCTCAGATAAGCTGGGCAGTATGAGGAGGAACGTGTTGAACATCACCGCTTCTGACGTCAAGGACGCCAAGCTCACCGCTACGGTCACCATCCCGGCCGCCGACGTCGACGCCGCGATCAAGAAGGCCTACAAGGACACCGCCAAGAAGTACCGCTTCCCGGGCTTCCGTGCCGGTAAGGCTCCCCGTCCGGTCATCGACTCCGCTCTTGGCGCCGAGGCTACCCTCGCTCAGGCCACCAACGACCTGATCGCCGCCAACGAGCCCGCCGTCCTCAACGAGCTGGACATCGTCCCCACCAAGAACGGTGACTACAAGGAGCTCGACCTCGCCAAGGATCACGAGGACTACACCTACACCGTCGAGTTCTCTCTGCGTCCTGCTGCTGAGCTCTCCTCCTTCGACGCTGTCGAGATCGAGATGCCCCCTGCGGAGGTCACCGAGTCCGAGATCAACAACCAGGTCGAGATGCTCCTCAACTACCGTGCCACCTTCGAGGACGTCGAGGGTCGCGCCGTCGAGGCTGACGACTATGTGACCGTCGACCTCAAGGCCGTCGAGAACGCCGACAACTTTGCCGCCGAGGGTCGCATGCTCATCGCCGGTAGCGACAGCAACCCCAAGGAGTTCAACGAGGCCCTGATCGGCGCTAACGTTGACGACGTCAAGACCGTCACCTGGACCGACGAGGTCGAGGAGGGCGAGGAGGCCGAGACCCACACCGTCGAGGTCACCGTCAAGGGCATCAAGGTCCGCAACACCCCCGAGCTCACCGACGAGCTTGTCAAGTCCGACTTCGGCTTCGACAGCATCGACGCCATGCGCGACGCCATCAAGATCGAGATCGAGCAGGACAAGGCTTCCCGCCTGCCGGCCGAGAAGGAGAACCGTTGCGTCTCCGCTCTCGCCGAGCGTCTGCAGCTCGACGAGATGGACGCCGACTACGAGCAGTCCGTCTTTGAGGAGCTTGGCCAGAACTTCCTGTCCAACCTCACTGCCCGCGGCATGACGCTGGACACCTGGCTGCCCGCTTCCGGCCTGACCATGGAGCAGTTCATCGGCGACCTGCATAAGCAGGCCAACGACGTTGCCCGTGAGTCCCTGGCTCTGGACGCCCTCGCCCGTGAGCTCAAGATTGAGGTCACCGAGGACGACATCAACGCCGAGTTCGAGAAGGCCGGCGTCAAGGACGTCGAGGATTCCAAGGCCGAGTTCATCGCCGATGGCCGCATGCCTGCCGTCCGTGAGTCCATCCGTCGCTCCAAGGCCGTCGATCACCTGGTCGAGAACGCCAAGGTGACCGAGGTCGACGAGACCGCCAAGGACGCCGAGTAATTCTCGCCACCTTGTCCACGAGCGCATGCATGCGCCCGTGATGGGGTAAAGTTATAAGCCGGTTATCCGGTTGCTTCGTACGGTGCCAGCCAATGCATAGCATGCGGGCACCGTACGTTTATCTAGAACCAATTTGGTCCGCAAGAGAGAAATGGAGATGCGTATGATCGCTAAGTTCGATTCCGCCCTCGTGCCATACGTTATCGAGCAGACGCCGCGCGGCGAGCGCAGCTACGATATCTATTCGCGCCTGCTCAACGATCGCATCATCTTCTTGGGCGAGGAGATCAACTCCGTCAGCGCCAACCTGGTCGTTGCCCAGCTACTGCATCTTGAGAGCCAGGATGCCGAGAAGGATATCTCGCTCTACATCAATTCGCCCGGCGGCGAGGTTTACTCCGGCCTGGCGATTCTTGACACCATGAACTTTATCAAGCCGCAGGTCTCCACCATCTGCGTCGGTATGGCTGCGTCCATGGCCGCCGTGCTGCTTTCGGCTGGCGCCAAGGGCAAGCGCTTCTGCCTGCCGCACTCCAAGGTCATGATTCACCAGCCCAGCGGCGGTGCCCAGGGCCAGCAGACCGAGATCGAGATCGTTGCCGAGGAGATCAAGAAGACCCGTCGCGAGCTCAACCAGATCCTGTCCGATGCCTCGGGCCAGCCCATCGAGAAGGTCCAGGCCGATACCGAGCGCGACAACTACCTGACCGCTGCCGAGGCCCTCGACTACGGCCTGATTGACCGTATCGTCACCTCTCGCGATCTCGCCGCGAAGGACGCCTAGGATGGCAGGAAACATGCAGGACAACTTTGACGAGAACGGCAACCCCATCCGCTGCTCCTTCTGCGGAAAAGAGCAGGGCCAGGTCCGACGCCTCGTAAAGGGCCCGACCAACATCTTTATCTGTGACGAGTGCGTCGCCGCCTGCTCCGAGATTCTGGAGGAGTCGCTGGCTTCGGACTTTATGGACGCTGCCCGCAATGGCAAGCTGCCGGGCTTCCTCAATGACCACGGCCAGGCTGCCGGGCAGCCCGCTGTGGACCCCGAGACCGAGGGCTTTGAGCTCGAGGACGACCGCCAGGTCATCACGCACGTGCCGACGCCGCACGAGATCTATGACGAGCTTTCGGCTTATGTCATGGGCCAAGAGGACGCCAAGCGCGCCATGTCGGTTGCCGTGTACAACCACTATCGTCGCGTGATCGAGGGCGGTGCTGCGCTTTCGGCCTTTGACGACGGTTTGGACTCGCAGCTTGACGATGACATGGACGAGGTGGAGCTCGCCAAGTCCAACATCCTGCTGCTCGGTCCCACCGGTACCGGCAAGACCCTGTTGGCCCAGACGCTCGCGCGCATCCTCGAGGTGCCGTTTGCCATCGCCGATGCCACCGCGCTCACCGAGGCTGGTTACGTTGGCGAGGACGTGGAGAACATCCTGCTCAAGCTCATCAATGCTGCCGATGGCGACATTGAGCGCGCTCAGGTGGGCATTATCTACGTGGACGAGATTGACAAGATTGCCCGCAAGGCCGAGAACCTCTCCATTACCCGCGATGTCTCGGGCGAGGGTGTGCAGCAGGCGCTGCTTAAGATTCTTGAGGGCACGGTGGCCAGCGTTCCGCCTACCGGTGGCCGCAAGCATCCCCAGCAGGAGCTGCTGCAGATCGACACGACTAACATCCTGTTTATCTGCGGCGGTGCCTTTGTGGGTCTGGACAAGATCATCGCCGACCGCGTGGGCAACAAGGGCGTGGGCTTTAACTCCGAGATCGCCGGCCCCACCTCGGTCGACGAGAACGACCTGCTGCGTCAGGTGCTCCCGCAGGACCTCAACGCCTTTGGCATGATCCCCGAGTTCGTGGGCCGTACGCCCGTTGTCACCCAGACGCAGGCGCTCGACGAGGACGACCTGGTGTCGATTCTGACCGAGCCCAAGAACGCCGTGGTGCGTCAGTACCGCAAGATGTTCCAGCTCGAGGACGTTGAGCTTGAGTTTGAGGCCGCGGCCCTTCACGAGATCGCCCGTATGGCGCTCGCCCGCAAGACCGGCGCCCGCGGCCTGCGTTCCATCTGCGAGGACGTGCTTCAGCAGACGATGTTCGACCTCCCCAGCGAGGAGGGTGTCGCCAAGGTCATCGTGACCGAAGCGGCGGTTAAGGGCGAAGAACAGCCCCAACGCATCTACGGGTAAACCTGCCAAAAACGTGCTTGCAAATAGCCTCCGACCATCCGCGGTCGGAGGCTATTTTATATATACGCAAAACACCCAACTACCTGTGTTATTCTGTGTGTTTGGTTAAGCCTCAGCGAAGTCATATCAGACTGAAGTAATCGATACCTAAGGCGCGTCCGCCTGCTTGGTTTTCGTAGATTCCGCACGAGCCGAAGAGCACTTAATGTGCTCTTCGTGCGAGCCAGGACCTGACCGAGCGAAAACCAAACAGGTGGACACGCCGGCGGGACAGGGAGAGATATATGGAAGAGATGCCCAAGAACTACGATCCGTCGACCAACGAGCCGGCGATCCTGCAGAAGTGGCTCGACGGCGGCTACTACAAGCGCCGCGAGGGCGTGGGCGACTGCACCGTCACCATTCCGCCTCCCAACGTGACCGGCAAGCTCCACATGGGTCACGCTACCGACGACTCCATCCAGGACGCCATCGTCCGTATGGCCCGCATGCGCGGCAAGTCCACGCGCTGGGTGCTGGGCACCGATCACGCCGGTATCGCCACGCAGACCAAGGTCGACAAGAAGCTCAAGAGCGAGGGCATCAGCCGCCTGGAGATCGGTCGCGATAAGTTTGTCGATGCCTGCTGGGACTGGACCCACGAGTACGGCGGCATCATCGTCGAGCAGATCAAGCGCATGGGCTGCTCCGTCGACTTCGACAACGAGCGCTTCACCATGGACGAGGATTACGCCCAGGCTGTGCGTAAGGTCTTCTGTGACTGGTACCATGACGGCCTGATCTATCGCGGCAAGCGCATCGTCAACTGGTGCCCCAACTGCACCACCGCCATCTCGGACGACGAGGCCGAGTATAAGGACGAGAAGGGCCACCTGTGGCACCTGCGCTACCCGCTGACCGAGCCGGTCAACGGCCAGGACTACATCGTCGTCGCCACCACGCGCCCCGAGACCATGCTCGGCGACACGGGCGTTGCCGTCTCCCCGAAGGACCCCGAGAAGGCCGCCTTCGTGGGCAAGACCGTCAAGCTCCCCATCGTCGACCGCGAGATCCCCATCTTTGAGGATTGGCATGTCGACGCCAACTTCGGTTCCGGCTTTGTCAAGGTCACCCCGGCCCACGACCCCAACGACTATGCCATGGGTCAGGCTCACGACCTGCCGCAGATCAACATCTTCGACGAGCACGCGGTGGTCGTCGAGGGTTACGGCGAGTTCACTGGCATGAACCGCGACGAGTGCCGCGAGGCCGTCATCAAGTGGTTCGAGGAGCACGACCTGCTCGATCACGTCGAAGAGCTCGACCACTCCGTCATGCACTGCTACCGTTGCGACTCCGCGCTGGAGCCGTGGCTGTCCGAGCAGTGGTTTGTGGCCGTCGACAAGCTCAAGGGGCCGGCACTCGACGCCGTTAACTCCGGCAAGGTCACCTTCCACCCCGCGCGCTGGACGCAGACCTACACCACCTGGATGGAGAACCTTAAGGACTGGTGCATTAGCCGTCAGCTGTGGTGGGGCCATCGCATCCCCGTGTTCTACTGCGAGGACTGCGGCTGGGAGGACGCCCTGACCGAGGACACCGACGTGTGTCCCAAGTGCGGCGGCCATCACGTGCATCAGGACGAGAACGTGCTGGACACCTGGTTCAGCTCGCAGCTGTGGACTTTCGCTACGCAGGGCTGGCCGCAAAAGCCGGAGCTGCTCGAGGGACATCACCCCACGACGGCGCTGGTCACCGCGCGCGACATCATCGCGCTGTGGGTCGCCCGCATGGTCATGAGCTCGCTGTACTTCCTGGACGAGGTGCCGTTTAAGGACGTCGTCATCTACCCGACGATCCTGGCCAAGGACGGCAGCCGCATGTCCAAGTCCAAGGGCAACGGCGTTGACCCCATGGACCTCATTGGCATGTACGGCGCCGACGCCATGCGCTACAACTTGCTCACGCTGTGCACCAACAACCAGGACGTCAAGTTCGACGCGAACATCGACAAGAAGACCAAGAAGCTCATCGACAGCCCGCGCACCGAGCAGGCCAAGTCGTTTGTGACCAAGATCTGGAACGCGAGCCGCTTCCTGCTTATGAACATGGAGGGCTACACGCCCGGCGAGCCCGTCGTGGAGACGCCGGCTGACGCCTGGATGTTCAGCCGCCTGGCCAAGGCCGTGAAGATGGTCACCGAGGGCATCGAGAACTACACCTTTGGCGACATGGCCCGCGGCGTGCAGCAGTTCTTCTGGAACGAGGTCTGCGACTGGTACGTCGAGGTCACCAAGGCCCGCCTGAAGGGCGAGGGCCGTCTGCAGGCTCAACGCAACCTGATCTTTGTGCTCGATACCTCCATTCGCCTGATGCACCCACTCATGCCGTTTGTCACCGAGGAGATCTGGGACAACATGCCGGCGAGCGTGCTCGACCTGGATTCCGAGGGCAACGTGGATCGCGCCGAGGCGCTCATGATCGCCAAGTGGCCCGAGCCCGCCGACTACGCCAAGTACGTCGACGACCCCGCCGAGCGCGCGTTTGAGCTGTGCCGTACCGCTGTTTCCGCTGCCCGAGCCACGCGTTCGCGCTATCGCTTGAGCCCCAAGGCCGAGCTCGACGTGGTCGTGCGCGCCGGTGCCGAGGATATCGAGAAGCTCGAGAGCCTGCGCTCTACGATTGAGCCGCTGGCCAACACGTCTTCGCTGGTTATGGGTACCGACGTTGAGAAGCCGGCTGCGAGCATTGCCGTGGTCGACAGCGGCGTCGAGGTCTTTGTGGTGCTCGAGGGCAAGGTTGACCTTTCGGCCGAGAAGGCACGCCTGGAGAAGGAGATCGCCGCGGCGCAGAAGGAGCTCGCTGGCTGCGAGAAGACGCTGTCCAACGAGGGCTTTGTGGCCAAGGCCGCGCCTGCGGTGGTCCAGAAGAAGAGGGACCGTGCAGCTGAGCTCAAGGAGATCCTTGCGGCGCTGGCCTCGCAGGTTGCTGACTTCTCGTAGGCGTTACTGGGGGACGCGGTTTGGGGCATTGCTCGCTACTGCGGACACCTATTCCGCCGTTCTAACGAACGGCGGCTGACTCGACGCTGCAAACGCCTCTGATGGCCAATCTGCCGTTCAACTTCGGGCGCATGGGCATAAGCCCTATGCGCCCTTGTTTCACGGCACCTTGGCTCATCAGAGGCGTTTTCGCTGACTATCCTCAACCTATACTGTTTTATTTTTCTATGAATGGCGGTTCTAAAAATGCCTAAGCGTTCCGGCTTGTATACCGTTCCTTTTGAGTTTGATTTGCTTTCGTTTGATGAGGCTGTTGGGCTTGCTGCTGATACGGGGCGGATTTCTGGGGATGCTGGTCCTCTGCTTGAGACGGTTGTCGATATGCTTGATGAGCTGGGACGTCCGGACGAGTATTTCGATTGCATTCAGGTCGCCGGTACCAATGGCAAGACTTCGACTACGCGTTTTTCGGCTGCCATTCTTCGTGGTGAGGGGCTCAAGACCGCGCTGTATACGTCGCCACAGCTGGTACGCTATCCCGAGCGCATGGAAGTCGATGGATGCGTCGTGAGCGATGAGGCATTCGCCCGTGGCGTTTCGGCCGCTGTTGAGGCGGGGCATCGAGTGAATGCCCGTCGTGTGTCGGCGGGGGAGCGCGCCTATACCATCACGCCGTTTGACCTTTTGACGGCTGCTGCACTTGTGGTGTTTGCCGAGGCTCGCGTGGATGTTGCCGTGCTTGAGGTTGGCATGGGCGGACGCTGGGATGCTACGAGTGCGACTGATCCCGTGGCCGTCGCCATTACGGGTATTGGGCTCGATCACACACGTATTTTGGGCGATACGCTCGAGGCCATTGCGGGGGAGAAGGCTGCGGTTATTAAGCCTGGGCGATTGGTTGTTTTGGGCGAGGGCACGCATGAGCCGAGCGTTCAGCGCGTAATGGATACGCGCTGCCGCGAGTGCGGTGTGGTGCCGCTGGTTGTGAGCCATTCCACGACCAAGGTACCGGCGCATGTAGGCGATACCGTGGAGTTTAGCTGTACTACGCCGCGTGCCATCTATACGTCGAGCATGGTCAAGCCGGCCTATCAGCCGCAGAATGCCGCGTGCGCGATTATGCTTTGCGAGGGGTATCTGGGTCGCGAGCTCGATCACGATGCGTTGGATGCATCGCTTATGGGTTGCCCCACGCCGGGTCGTTTTGACGTGCTGGGGACCGATCCACTCAAGCTGATCGACGCCTGCCATAACCCTCAGAGCTGCGAGAACTTTGTGAGCGCGCTGGACGAGATCGATCCGTGCGTGGAGAATCGCCCCACGCTGTTGTGTGCCGCGCTGGCCGATAAGGACGTGGCGGGTATCGTTGACGTTCTGGTTCCGGCGTTCCCCCGCGTGGTCGTAACCCAGACCGATTCCGATCGCGCCTTGCCCGCACAGGAGCTTGCCTCCCTGGTGGACGCCGACAAGCTCGCGGGCGTGTACCCCAGCGTATCCGAGGCCCTCGCGGCTTTCGATGCCGCAGGCGAGTCCTTCGTTGCCGCCGGCACCATCACCCTAGCCGGCGAAGTAGCCGGCCTGCTCCGCTAACCCCGCCAACGGGGGCAGCCAATTTGGGCTGCTTGCCACGAAATGGGCCTATCTACTACGTTTTAGCGAATACCTCTGACCACACCGAGAATTGTGAAATGAAAACCGCAGGTAGACGGCTTTCGGATTTTGCGAAAACGCGGGTATGGTCGAACCATGCGGGTTAAACGTAGTAGATAGGCCGTTTTTGTGGCGGCATTCATGTGATGCGGCAAAGGGACAGCCCCTTTGCCGCATTGTCTAGTCTAGGCGGACTGGGTCGTGGGGGTAGGCGTTGAGAATCTCGACGCCGTTCTCGGTCACCAGGGCTAGGTCCTCGATGCGGACGCCGGTGCGGCCGGGGAGGTAGATGCCTGGCTCGATGGAAAACGTCATGCCCGGCTCTATGACCTGCTCGTTGACGAGCGAAACATCGCCCGGCTCATGGTCCTGCAGGCCGATCGAGTGGCCCAGGCGATGCGTAAAGTACTTACCGTAGCCCGCATCCTCAATAACGTCGCGTGCGGCGCGGTCCAGGTCGCACATACGCACGCCCGGCGCGATGAGCGCCTCGGCGGCCTCGTTGGCGCGGCGCACGATATCGTAGATGCGCTCCGTCTCCTCGTCCGGCTCGCCCCAAAAGAATGTACGCGTCATGTCCGAGCAGTAGTTGCAGCGGCGTCCACCAATGTCGAACAGCACCACGTCGCCGCGCTTGAGCACGGTGCCGTCGGGCTCGTGGTGCGGGTCGCCGGCGTTGGCGCCAAAGCTCACGATGGGCGGAAAGCTAAAGCCCTCGCAGCCGTGATTGCGGTACAGGCCGAGCATCTGGTCAGCAATTTCGCGCTCAGTCACACCTTCGTGGACGAGTTTGATGGCATCAGCCATCACGGCGTCGTTGGCGGCGGAGGACACGCGCATGAGCTCCCGCTCGGTGGCATCCTTGTGGGTGCGCGCGGCGGTGACGGCAAAGTCACCCAGGAAAAACTCGCTGGCGGCGTGGCGCTCCATGAGCGGCATCAAAAAGCCGGAGCGCATGACGGTGTCGATGCCAAGAGGCTTGGTCGGATCGACCTCGCGAATGATGGCGTCGGCCACGACGTCAGTATCGGTGTGATAGGCAACGCGCGCATTGTCATACTCGGGCAGCTGATGCAGCGCGTTGACCAGGATCACGGGCTCGGCATTGCGCGCGAGCAGCACGCCGCAAAAACGCTCGAACATATCGGCATAAAAGCCGGTCAGGTAATAAATCGACCACGGGTCGTTTACGAGCAGCTGTGCGCCGGGGTGCTGAGCCCCGAGCGCATCGAGCACGCGCGCCGCACGCTGTTCATTGACATGTGCCATGAAACATCCTTTCGCTAGGCTGCCACCATGGTATCCCATGCCCGGCACATAGGGACGTTCCTTTTATGCCGGCACCTAGAGACACTCCTTGCAAAAGCAGCTAAAAGAGCCCCGTCCCAAATTAGCTAGTCGATGTCCATGCTGGCGATGAGGTCGGTACCGGTGTCTAGGAGGTTGGGTAGGACGACGTTACCCATGCGGATGGGGGCCTCGACGACAACGCCGCGGATGAGGTCCATGGCTTGGGCGTGGAGTGCCAGCGGGATGGCTTCGGCCGTGCGCACAGGCAGCAGCGCCTCGTCGCCGCCGGATACGGCCACGGTGGTGGTGAGCACGCGCATGGGGCAGGTGAGCTCTTGATGCGCGAACTTATCACCGCGCGGGCAGCTGTTGCCGGTCACGGAGCGCACCGCTGCTACGGCACCGTTGGCATCGCGCTCCACCTCTACGGTCAGGAGGCATTCGGATGGGCAAGTGGTGCAGTTGAACTGCAACGTCTCGGTTACATTCGTGCTCATGGCCTTACGCCTCTTCAACGGGATCGATGGACAGGACAATTTCGCTAACGCCCAGGTCGAGTGCGTGCTGAATCACCTTTGCCGGCAGCGGGAAGCTCTCCATTACGCTCGGTTTAAACGGGCGGACCTTGCCTGTAAGCAGTTCCTCGCCGCCTGCCAGAATGCGCACGCGGGCGGCATCGACCGGCCGGCGCACGCGGAAGTTCAGCTTGGTGAGCGCCGCAGCCGTAATGCGTCCCGGCAGCGCGTATCCCGCAATGCCGGCAGGGGAGACCATCAGCTCGCAGCTCGTGCCCGCAGCGCTCGCCCCGCCGTCGCCGCCCAACGCCCACGTCGCCGCAGCCGCACCGGCGCGCTCGGACTCGGTCGTCACGTTGTCGGCCAGGTCGTGCACGTGCAGCACGTTGCCACAGGCAAAGATGCCCGGCACGCCTGTCTGGAGGCTCTGGTCAACTACGGCACCGCGTGTGCGCGGGTCAAGTTCCACGCCTGCGGCAACCGAAAGCTCGTTCTCGGGAATCAGACCTACCGAAAGCAGCAGCGTGTCGCACGGAACGATGTGCTCCGTCCCGGCAATGGGCGCCAGGTGCTCGTCGACCTGGCTTACCTCGACGGCCTCCACGCGGTCGTGCCCGATCACGCGCGTGACGGTGGTGGACAGGTGCAGTGGAATTCCAAAGTCGTCCAGGCAGTTCTTGACGTTGCGGCGCAGTCCGTTGGCGTACGGCATGAGCTCGTACACGCCCTCGACCGAAATCCCCTCGAGCGTGCAGCGACGTGCCATGATCAGCCCGATATCGCCCGAACCCAAAATGACGGCGCGCGAGCCGGGTTTGAGGTTCTCGATATTGATGTATCGCTGCGCCAGACCGGCCGTAAACACGCCGGCGGGACGACTGCCGGGGATCTTGATCTCGCTGCGGGTGCGCTCACGGCAACCCATGGCAAGGACGACCGCGCGCCCGGTGAGCTGCAGCATGCCGGCAGGGCTCATGAGCGTGACGGTATGGACCGCGGTGGCTCCCGTCGGCTCGCCTGAATCAATCCCAAGCACCATACTGTTCAGGAACAGCGCAATGTCGGTTGCGTGCACCTGGTCGATAAAGCGCTGCGCGTACTCGGGACCGGTGAGCTCCTGTTTAAAGTGCGACAGGCCAAAGCCGGGGTGGATGCACTGGCGCAGGATACCGCCCAGATGCTGCTCGCGCTCCACGATGGCCACGCGCGCACCGGCCTTTTGCGCGGCAAGCGCGGCCGCCATGCCGGCAGGTCCGCCGCCGATAACGACCACGTCGAAGGCTTGCGTTGCCACGGCGCTCGCCTCCGCGCGTTCGTCGCGCATATCAAACGTCGCCATTCTAGCGCACCCCCTTCAGCGGTCCCTCGACCAACCAAGATCCGGCATCTTCCAACAGCACTTCGCTGGGGTCGCAGCCCAGCTCGCGCGCCAGGATCGCCACCACGCGGCTCTGGCAAAAGCCGCTTTGGCACCGACCCATGCCGGCTCGGCAGCGGCGCTTGACGCCCTCGACCGAAACCGCGCCCGGGTGGCGTCGGATCGCGGCCACTATCTCGGCCTCGGGCACCGTCTCGCAGCGGCAGACGATCTGCCCCCACGCGGGGTCGGACTCGATCAGCTCCTCCTTGCGCGCCAGCGGTGCGCGGTCAAAGTCGTCCGGCTCGCGGCGAATTGGATTCCAGTCCGCCCGCTCGCGCAGCTCCACGCCCGACTCACGCATCACAAGTTCTATACGCTCGGCAATCGCAGGCGCGCTCGCCACGCCTGGGGACTGAATGCCCGCCGCTTGGAAGAGCCCCGGCACCACGGCCGACTGTCCAATAAAGAAGTCGTTCGTTCCCCGAATGACCGGACGCCCGCCGGCAAACGCACGCACCACGCGGTGCGTCTCCAGGTCGGGCACCAGCTTGCGCGCGCCGTTCAGGAGCGCGTTTACATCGCTCGCATAGGTCTGCGTGTCGCCCGGCTCGCGCACGGCGGCCGTCGCGGTAATCACGGTGTTGCCGTGCACGGTTCCCGTGACGATAACGCCCTTGGACACCGGCGTGGGAACGGGGTAGAGCGGCATGAGCGCCCGCGGCTCCTTGTCCAGCACCACGATGTTGCCCTGGCGCCAGACCATCTGAAACTCTTCGGCGCCCGCCATATGCGAGATGTCCGCGGCGCCGTTGCCCGCGGCGTTGATCAGGTAGCGGCAGCGCACCTCTCCGGCGGGCGTCGCCAGCGTAAAGCGCACAGCCCCGTCGGTAGCCTCGCCGCCAGCAACCTCAATCGCTTCCACCGGCGCAGACCGCATAAATGTCACGCCGTTGGCGACGGCGTTCTCCAGCGCAGCGATGGCGACCTCAAACGGATCCACAAAGCCAGTGGAGGGACACCACAGCGCGCACGTCGCCTTGGCACTTGCGCGTGGTTCCAGCTCGTGAATGTGCCCGGGGCCGATAATCGACAGTTCGGGCACGCCGTTGGCGTGGCCGTTGCGGGACAGTTTCTCCAGTTGCGCACGGTCCTCGTCGCTAAATCCCAGCACCATGGATCCGGTGCGGCAAAACAAAAAGCCCAGTTCCTGGGCCCACGTGCCATATAGCTCGCAGCCGCGGGCGTTGACCTGCGCCTTTACGGTGCCCGGCGACGGATCGTAGCCGGCGTGTACCAGGCCGCCGTTGGCCTTCGATGCGCCTAGGGCGACATCGTTGGCCGCCTCGACCACGCAAATGGACAGGTCAAATCGCGCGAGCTGCCGCGCGATGGCACACCCGGTAATGCCCGCGCCCACAATTGCGATATCAAACGTTTCTGCCACGGTGCCTCCCAGATAAGTTGACAGGCTGTCAATAAGACTATCCTACGGTCTGCACACCCCCAGCGCGGCGGCAATGCGGCGAACAGCCCCGCAACACCCGCCAACGGCAGACGAGGGGAGATCCAGCAACGTCGACAAGCTCGTCTGCCGACAGCTACGGCAACCGTTTGTCTCGACCTGTAACAGTTAGACGAGGATTTGGGTTCTAGATGTTACAGATCAAGACAAACCTTCCGGCGGATTTTGAATGTCTCGATCTGTAACAGTAAGAGGGATTTTGGGGCCCAAGATGTTACAGATCGAGATTGAAGTCGGGGAGGGACCCCTGTGTCTCGATCTGTAACACCTATACCCGGATTCCGCCTCCACCTGTTACAGATTGAGATGTTTGTGTCCGCACCAGCCCCGCCCCTAGCCGTGGTCCCATATAAACAAACCCCGTGGTAAACTTGACCGGACTGTAAATATTCCGAAAGGTACCCGTAATGTCCAAGTACATCTCTGAGCTCATGTCGCCGCAGCTTATGGGCGTCGTCTATGCCTTCGTTGGCTTTATCATCGCCCTGTATGTGCTGTCGGTCGTCTATGTGTTCATCGATGCCCGCCGCCGCGGCGCCAGCGCCTACGTGGCATGGGGCATCATCGCCCTCATCCCGTTTGTAGGCCTCATCGCCTACCTGGTCCTGCGCCCGCACTCCTACGCATCCGACCGCGAGGAGCAGGAGCTGGACATGGCCCTGCGCGAGCGCCAGCTTGCCCAGTACGGCACCTGCCCGCAGTGCGGGGCGCCCATCGAGAAGGACTTCGTCGTCTGCCCGGTGTGCGATACCCAGGTTCGCAACGTGTGTCCCAGCTGCCATCGCCCGCTCGATGCGCATTGGAAGGTCTGCCCCTACTGCCGAACTCGCATCCAGTAGCGCATCCATCGCCGGGCCGGCCGCAAGCCACGGGCACGCCGCAAACCGCACGCGCGCTCCGCAGCCCCGCCCCACACGATGAAGCATGCGTAGAAAATCGCCCGCCGTGCCATTAAGGTGCGGCGGGCGCTTGTATACCAAGGCAACCTGCCTATAATGATGCAAGTCAAAAATGCCGAGCGCATCGCACGCACTTGCACCAGGCATCCGAGAGGAGAAAACATACCCATGAAGGCACTCTACAATGACGGTTCGGTGGCCGAGCTCCCGCAGGACGAGGTCACGCACGTCATCCGCCACTCCGCCGCGCACATCATGGCGCAGGCCATCAAGCGCTTGTACCCCGAGGCCGACTTTGCCTACGGCCCCGCGACCGACAACGGCTTCTACTACGACGTCGACCTGCCCGAGGGCGTTAAGATTAGCGAGGACGACTTCCCCGCGATCGAGGCCGAGATGAAGAAGATCGTTAAGGAGAACCTCAAGTTCTCCGTGTACGAGAAGCCCCGCGCCGAGGCCATCGCCCTTATGGAGGAGCGCGGCGAAAAGTACAAGGTCGAGCACATCGGCGACCTGGACGACGACGCCCGCATCACCTTCTACCAGCAGGGCGACTACATCGATATGTGCGTCGGCCCCCACATCTGCTACACCAAGGCGCTCAAGGCCTTTAAGCTCACCGGCGTCTCGGGCGCTTACTGGAAGGGTGACAAGGACAACAAGATGCTCACCCGCATCAACGGCGTCGCCTTTGCCACCAAGGAAGAGCTCGACGAGCACATGCACATGCTGGAGGAGGCCAAGAAGCGCGACCACCGCAAGATCGGCCGCGAGATGGACCTCTTTATGATGCGCGACGAGGCCCCCGGCTTCCCGTTCTTCCTGCCTAACGGCATGATCCTTAAGAACACGCTGCTGGACTACTGGCGCGAGATCCACCACAAGGCCGGCTACGTGGAGATCTCCACGCCGCTCATCATGAACAAGCAGCTGTGGAAGACCTCGGGCCACTGGGACCACTACAAGGACAACATGTACTCCACCATCATCGACGACGAAGAGTACTGCATTAAGCCCATGAACTGCCCGGGCGGCGTGCTGGTGTACGCCTCCAAGCCGCACTCCTATCGCGAGCTGCCCATCCGCGCCGGCGAGATTGGCCTGGTGCACCGCCACGAGCTGCGCGGCGCCCTGCACGGCCTGTTCCGCGTGCGCTGCTTTAACCAGGACGACGCCCACCTGTTTGTGCGTCCCGACCAGCTGACCGACGAGATCGTGGGCGTGGTCAACCTCATCGACTCCGTGTACCAGAAGTTTGGCTTTAAGTACCACGTTGAGCTTTCCACCCGCCCCGAGGACTCCATGGGTTCGGACGAGGACTGGACTCGCGCCGAGGAGGGCCTGCGCACCGCTCTGGAGAAGCTGGGCATGGACTACGAGGTCAACGAGGGCGACGGCGCCTTCTATGGCCCCAAGATCGACTTCCACCTGGAGGACTCGCTCGGCCGTACCTGGCAGTGCGGCACCGTCCAGCTCGACTTCCAGATGCCGCTCAACTTTGACCTGGAGTACGTGGACGCCGACGGCACCAAGAAGCGCCCCATCATGCTGCATCGCGTGTGCTTTGGCTCCATCGAGCGCTTCATCGGTATTCTGATTGAGCACTTTGCGGGCAAGTTCCCCACCTGGCTGGCTCCCGTGCAGGTCAAGGCACTTCCGGTTTCCGAGAAGAGCCGCGACTACGCCCACGAGGTGTGCGCCAAGCTGGAGGAGGCCGGCATTCGCGTGGTCTGCGACGACCGCGACGAGAAGATCGGCTACAAGATCCGCGAGGCCCGCAGCATCGACCGCGTGCCCTACATGCTCATCCTGGGCGAAAAGGAGGTCGAGGCCGGCAACATTTCCGTCCGCGATCGTTCCAACGAGACCGTTCAGATGGGCGTTGACGAGTTTGTGGCCAAGGTGCTCGAGGAGATCAAGACTCGCGCCTAGCACAAACTATACAAGAATTAACAAAGGCGATCGTCCTCGCGGGCGGTCGCCTTTTTTGTTGTCTATAGAAGAAAAGCCGCTGGTTAGAGCGGCTTTTTTGTTGTGCAAAAAGGTACAGGTTTTTGTAGGGGCGTATGGAGATGCACCCATTCGCGGCGCATTTTGTGCAATCTGGGAAAACGCGAGCAGTTTGCTCGTATAATGAGCAACGTCGAAAGATACAAAAAACTGTACTTTTGCGACTGCGCCTAGCTGCGAGCGAGAAGCCTGTTCTTAACGCCCCTGCATCCGCGTGCGTCGCGGATGCAAGTTAAGGGGGCGAGAGATGGAACAGACAATGCGGCGCCAAGAGCAGCTGCCCGGTGCCTTTAGCGGCGCCACCACCAACAGCCAGCACGGCCGCGTCCGCTGGTATCTGGTCCACACTCCCAACGGTAAAGAGCGCGAGACCTGCGAAAAGGTCCGCCGCATTATCCCGCACAAGCTGATGCAGGACGCTTTTGTGATGCAAAAGGAGTTCTGGTTTAAGCGGGACGGCGCCTGGTCGCTCCAAACCAAACCCATGTACAAGGAATACTTCTTCGTCGCCACGCGCGATGCCGCTCTGCTCGATAAGGCTTTGGCCCACTTGAGCTTTGGCTGCCGCATTGCCGGCAGTAGGGAGCGGGCCTATGCGCCCATGCCGGACGATGCGCAGGACTGGTACCGCAGCGTGCTCGACGACAACGGCGTGGTGCGCAACAGCGTCGCCCGAATAGAAGACGGCGTGCTGCACATAGAGCAGGGTCCCTTGGTGGGGCAAGAGGCCCGCGTTAAAAAGATCGACCGTCATAAACGCTGGTGCCTGGTAGACGTTGGCGAGGGTGACTCCGCATTTAGGGAGCTGCTACCGCTTGACGTTCCCAGCAAAACGTAAGGGAGACGTTGCACCAGCAATTCATTTGGTTTTTGGATTCATAGATGGGGGGGGTTCCTGGGGACAGGAACGTGAGTTTTATTGTGGCTGCTAAAGAGGTAACAGAGAGTTGTACATCAACGGTGGGTGCGCTGGCCTTCAATCGGATAAAGCCGAGCGGCACGCTTGGATATCGCATCGTCAAGAGACTGTTTGACCTTGTGTTTAGTCTTTTGATGAGTGTTCTGCTGCTGATTCCTCTTGCTGTAGTGTGTGCGCTCATTAGCCTTGAATCGCCCGGCAGTCCTATGTATACGCAAGAGCGCGTTGGCAAGGGCGGAAAGACAATCAGGATTTTTAAGCTTCGCAGCATGGTCGCCGATGCTGGCAACGTGCAGAAGTATCTGAGCCCTGAGCAGCTGCATCAGTGGGAAGTCGAGCGCAAGGTCGATGATGATCCCCGCATCACCAAGATTGGTCAATTCATTCGTAAATGTTCTATCGACGAGATGCCGCAGTTTCTCAATGTGCTAAACGGTGATCTGTCTGTAATTGGCCCGCGTCCCATCACAAGGGATGAACTTGAACAACATTTTACTGACGGGGAGAAGGCCGAGCTGCTTTCTGTTCAGCCTGGCATTACTGGGCTTTGGCAGGCGACTGACCGAAACGCCGCGACCTTCGAGAGCGGCTTACGCCAGAAGATCGAGCTCCGCTACGTGTGTAATCGCTGCTTCCGCATGGACTGGAAATGCTTCACTGGCACCTTTGGTGCCATGTTCGGCAAGAAGAGGACGGGGCGATAGATGGCTTCTCAGGCTTATAGCGTTCTCATGAGCATTTATCTTAAGGAGAACCCTGCGTATCTTCGTGCTTCTTTGGACAGCATTATTAACCAGACGATTCCACCTGCGGAAATCGTTATGGTTAAGGATGGACCGTTAACAAAAGAACTCGATTCAGTTCTGGCTGAGTATGACCGCCGTTATCCTGGCATCTTTAGTTTTATTGCCTACGAGGAAAACCACGGTCTTGGCTATGCGTTACACAGGGGAATAGTTGCTTGTACTAACGATATTGTTGCACGTATGGATACAGACGATATTGCACGTTCTGATCGTATGGAGAAACAACTAAAGGCGATTCAAGATGGTCTTGATATGGTTGGGAGTCAAGTAATTGAATTCGTCGAGTCTCCTGACAAGCCGATTGCACGAACGGATCTCCCCGAAGGTCTCAACAAAATTATTGCTTGTTCAAAGCGTAGAAATCCATTTCGTCATCCGCCAATGACATTCAAACGATCCAAGGTGTTGAAAGCGGGCAATTACAGTTCCGAGTATCTGTATTTCGAAGATTGGGATTTATTTAATCGAATGCTTGCAGCTGGTTGCCGAGCTGAGAATCTTCACGAAACGCTTGTGGCCATGAGAGTTAGTCCTGATTTTTATGAGAGGCGCGGAGGCCTGGGTTATTTGGCTCATGTTTGGAAGTTCAAATCTGCTCAGTTGCGTATTGGTTATTTTACGGTAGCAGATTTCCTGATTTCCTTTTTGCCCCAACTGATTGTTTGCCTGATGCCCAATTGCCTGCGTGGCTTTGTATATACGAATATGCTCAGGAGGAGCGATGATTAAAGTCCTTCATGCTGTTCCAGATATGAATTCTGGCGGTATTGAAAACTACATCATGAATATGTATCGAATTATTGATCGCGATACTGTGCATTTTGACTTTCTAGTCCATCACAATTCACGAGGGTTCTTCGATGATGAGATAGAGGAGCTTGGAGGCCGTATTTATCGTTTGCCTGTTTTGGATAATAAGAATGTTATCTCTTATTGGCGCGAGCTAAAGAGGTTGTACTCTGAAAACAAATGGGATGTGGTTCATGGCCATGCCGCGAGTCTTGCGGGCCTTTATCTGTTTGCTGCCGAGAATGCTGGCGTACGTGCCCGCATAGCACATAGCCACGGAGCTTCCTATCTTCGAACACCAAAGGGGTATACAAAAAAACTGCTCTTTAAGACTGCTGGAATTCACGCGAATATTCGCCTTGCGTGTTCTACAGAAGCGGGCAAATATCTTTTTGGCGATAGACAATTCTATTTAGCTAAGAATGCAATTGATTCTGAGCGGTTTTCATTTAATCAAGATGATCGCGATCGTATTAGGCGCAGCTTGGGGATTGTTCCGGGACAATTGTTGGTTGGTCATATGGGTCGCTTTAATTTGCAGAAAAATCATCAGTTTTTGATTGAGATTTTTGAAGAGATTGTTCGGTTGAAACCAGATAGCTGTCTATTGCTGGTGGGTACCGGCGAACGTGAGGGCTCGATACGAAATCTCGTTTCTAGTAAAGGGCTGAATGGCAAGGTTATCTTTCAGTCTGTTACTGATGAGCCCCAGGCCTACTATTCAGCTATGGATGCATTTGTTTTGCCCTCCCTGTTCGAGGGTCTTCCCTTGGTGGGAATTGAGGCGCAATGCAGCGGTTTACCGAGCTATTTTTCCTCTGAGATTACGAAAGAAGTTGTCATTTCTGATATTACAGAGTTTTTAGATTTGAATGCTGGTCCCGTTGCCTGGGCACAACAAATCGTTGGCGCATCATCGTGCATCAATCGTAGAGCCTATGCAGATTGCGCCGCTATTCACGGTTTTGATTTTAGGGATAACACGAAAAAGATGACGGATTTTTATTTGGCTGCTGCTACAGGGAGGTTTGAGTCTATTGGCTCCATACTGGATTAGCCTTCTGCTTGCGGTTGGTTTTATGCTACTAGCTCAGAGACCTTTGAACTCAGTGGCGGCGACATCCCGGTCTGCAATCTCTGCCCGCGACGGACGAGATTATTCGCGCTGGGGCGTTGTCGCCTCCGCACTTGTTTTTATTATTCTTACTGGCTTTCGTTATGGTGTTGGGCAAGATTATTTTTATACTTACGTGCCTTACTTCTATCGTGTGCGTTCGGGTTTGGGGTTCCAGGAAATGGAAATCGGCTATTACGCCCTCAATTACCTTGTCGCTCGTTTTACAGATAACCCTCTGCCCGTATTCCTGGTATGTTCTGTAGCATTTTTCGCGTTGACATATGCTGCCATTATGCGTGAATCTTCTCATCCCGTATTCTCCGTCTTCCTCCTATTTGGGATGTCTTATTTGTTTATCTACATGAACGCCATGAGGCAGATGCTTGCGGTTTCCATTTTGTTGTTTTCGCTTCGTTATATAGAGGAGAGAGATCCGGTTAAATTTGCGGTCTGCGTTGCGATAGCGAGCACGTTTCACTCAAGTTCGCTTGTATTTATCGCTGCATACTATTTTCCGCGTCTTAAAATTACTCCATGCATTTGTTTGGTTTTGGTGTCGGGATTTTTGCTTCTTAAGGTCCCCATTGCATCTTTCGTTAATACCATCATTGCCAAAACTCAATACGCTGGCTATATCGGATCCATCTTTGATACGGGCGAAAGTGGGAATGTCGTTATCGCGTTGAATGTCGTGGTCCTATTATTTTCCGCGATTGTGCCTAAGCTGTATGGCGGTGCTTATTCCGAACGCTATCGTATTCTTCTCTGGTGCCAGCTTGTTGCGACATCAATTGCAATCTTATCCGGTCTGATTCCGCTTTCTCAGCGTTTGCGCTGGGTTTTTTCTCTGCCTTCTGTAATTCTTTTGCCTCTGGCAATCGATTCGATATCGAATATCAAATTGAAGTTCCTGATTCAGTTGGTGATTGTTGTTCTATATATCGTGTATATCGCTATCACAATCGGGATGTGGAATGGCAATAACGTCGTCCCATATCACTCCATATTAATGAAAGGCTCCTTATGAGATCTCCTAATATAAGTTTGATAATCCCTGTCTATAACGTTGAGGATTATTTGCCTGATTGTTTAGATAGTGTTCTTGCGCAAAGCTATGCCGATTTTGAAGTAGTAGCGGTGAACGATGGTTCTACGGACAGATCGCGAGAGATTCTTGCTGATTATGCGAAAAAGGATTCGCGTATTCGGATTATTGACCAAGCGAATAGGGGTCTTGCTGGCGCGCGCAATACTGGAGTTGCTGCGGCGAATGGTATGTATATCGCTTTTGTTGATTCAGATGACTACATTGATTCCGACTATTTATCTGTTATGTATTCAAATGCCAATGAGTTTAATGCCGATATTTCCATTTCTGGGCGATATATCGATTGCGGTGGACAGTCTAGCCATGAAAATCGTCCGGCTTTTACGAGTAAACGCCTTGGGCCGATTGAGGCTGCTCGAGCTCTAAACTCGTACCGTTCCTTTGATATGTCAATGCACGGAAAGTTATTTCTTGCCAGCTTATTTAAAGGCCTGGCGTTTCCGGAAGGCAAGAACTCCGAAGATCAATTCATGTGCTATCGCTTAATTTTAAGATCAAATTGTTCTTATTATGAGGATAGGCCGTTATATTACTATCGGCATAGAGAAGGAAGTATATCGAGAAGTTCTCGTGTTAACGTGTTTCCAATCGAGGCATCCCATGAACAGCTCGAATATATCCGCAGGCATGTGCCTGCTTTGATTAATGTCGCTGAGACTTCATGCTTTTTTTCTCAGGTCGCTGTTTACAATGCGTTTGCCGTAAGAGACCTCGAAATGCCGAATGAAATCGCAAATGTTGTTCTAAAGGAGCCAAAACGTTTTCTCGGAAGCGTTATCCGGAATGAGGATATTCCTGGCTACAAAAAAATACAGGCTATTACATATTGTTTTGCGAGGCCTGTTTACAAAGCTGTTTATCTTGCTAAGAAAGGATAATTTATGTCAAAAGTTGCTTTGATTACCCTGCACACCGTTTCAAATTACGGGTCCTGCTTGCAAACCTTTGCGACTCAAAAAATATTTGAATCGCTCGGATGGGAAGTTGAGGTTATTGATTACTATCGAGCAGATAATCTGCCTGAGTATGCAGTTGAGAAAGCATTTATGGGTAGAAGAATGCAGAAGTTTCAAGGTGTTTGGGATAGGGCTCCTTGGTTGAAGCGTTTGCTCTCTGTTCCTATGGGTGCGATCGTTAAGCGTCAAAGGAAACCGTTTGATGATTTTAGGTCTAAGTATCTTCACCTTTCTAAGCGTATGTATCGCTCTGCCGATGAGCTCGAACTTTATCCCCCTGTAGCGGATGTATATTGCACCGGTTCTGATCAGGTTTGGAATAGTGTTTGGAACAATGGCTTCGAAAAGCCTTTCTATCTTACGTTTGCACCGGAGGGGAAACCGCGTATTTCTTTTGCCGCAAGCATCGGAAGAAATGAAGTTGATGATTGGGAGAAGCCTTTGATGAAGGAGGCTTTGTCGCAATACAAGGCTATTTCCATGCGTGAATCATCTGGAATTGGGATTTTAAATGATTTAGGATTCAGCGATGCGCAGCTGGTCTTGGACCCAACCCTCATGCTTAATAAGCATGATTGGGAATCCATTGCCAAGATGCCTGAGGGAATTGATGGCCCTTATTTACTTGTATATCAACTTAACAAGAGCAAGGCATTCGTTGACTACGTCGAGGCGGTCGCAAAGAAGTATGGTTTGAATGTAGTTAAAATCTCATACGGCATTTATGATGTCATGAAATCTGCCAAGACACTCATCGCCCCGTCTGTTGAGGAGTTTGTTGGTCTATTTCTCAATGCTTCATATGTGATTACTGACTCTTTTCATGCGACAGCGTATTCTTTGAATTTTGGAGTTCCGTTTACCGCCATTGCACCTGAACGCTTTAGCACTCGCATTGCGAGTGTTCTTGCGCTGACTGGCACGGAGGATCGGATGTTGGCTTCACAACAGGACATTGCCATGTATGAGCGCCAAATTGACTTCGAGTATGCTACCGAGAAATTGGATGAGATGCGGAAAAAGAGCATCGCATTCCTTGAGGAGGCGTTGTAGATTTGGGAGATACCTTAGTTAATAGCAAGAGTTCTGGATTCCTTTCGTTTGCAAAATCGACCGGTATCTTTTTTGTGGGTAGCTCGATGAGTAAAATAATTACCCTATTGCTAATTCCTCTCTACACAAATGTGCTTCCGACTCAGGACTATGGCTACTATGACTTGTCGATTACATACGCCACTCTACTGACCTCGTTTTTGTACTGTGATATCTGGTCAAGTGTCATGCGTATGATGCGTGACGATCTAGAGGGCGAGGCGCCCTGGAAAGTAATTGCATCTGGTTGGGTTATTTTTGCTGTTTCTACCATCTTATACATATTAATTGCCCTCGGCCTCTCTCTGTTCATTGATATCCCGTCGCTCGGTTTGATTTTGATTTATGGAGTGACAACTAACTGCCAGTCAATGTTTTCCGGTATTGCCAGAGGCAAGGGGAATAATGTTGATTTTGCCATTTCGGGTGTTCTTTGCACTTTGCTCAATGTGGGCCTGAACCTATTTTTGATTCTGCTCCTTCATTTGGGTTATGAATCTTTATATATTTCGTACGCAGCGGGTTTTACGATTCAATGCGTGTATCTATTTTGCCGTATGGAAATGTGGAATCATATTCATAAACCAGATTCAAACCAAGTGCGTGATTTGTTCATTTATTCTGCCCCGTTGGGTATTAACTCTGTTGCTTACTGGTTTCTTACAAGTTTGAGTCGCGTTGCAGTATCGACGGTGCTTTCACTTTCGGCAAATGGCGTCTTTGCGATAGGTTCAAAATTTGGATCGACGGTTGCATTGGCGACGACTTGTTTTACACTTGCCTGGCAGGATGTCGCTTTTACGAGTGAAATTAAGCCCGCTTCATTTTATTCTCGTGCAATTTCACAATACACCGGATTTCTTTTGTCGAGTACAGCTGTTCTTCTTCCGGTGATCTCTCTCGCATTTCCTATCCTTGTGGGTTCGTCATATTCAGCTGCATATTCTGTCGTGCCTTCGTTTCTTTGGGTTGCGGTTGTGAGTGCGGTCTCTACATTCATTGGAAACATTTTTTATGTCATCAAGGATACAAAGACTATTGGCGTATCGATGGTCATTTCATGTATTGCGAATGGCATTCTCGTATATCCCTTAACTGAATATTTTGGCTGCTTTGGCGCAAATTTATCGGTTTTAATTTCTTTCATATTGAACATTGTCATTCGATGCGCAATTCTTGAAAAGAGAATTGGTATTTCTGTTGAGCTTCGTTCGCTCCTTCTTCCAGCAGTGCTTTTGATTGTCTGTTCTGCAGCTTATTTCTCTGGGTCATTTGATTTAAATGCTTTGAGCCTCGTATTCTCTATATTCGGTACTTTTATGTTGTACAGATCTAGAATCTCTACGCTCTTATCGGCAGTCTTTTTGAAAGTATCTAGGAGGTAGTTAATGGAATTTCATGAGCCCCTTGCTGTTTATGCTATTAAAGATCGGGATGAAGTATCACTTCAGCGCGCCGCTTCTGGAGGAGCTTTCTCTGTCCTGGCTCGACCGATTATTGCAATGGGCGGTATCGTCTTTGGGGCAAAAATGCAGGATGGAGGATTTGTCGCTCATGAAAAGGCAGAAACGCTTCAGGAGCTTGCTAGTTTGCAGGGCAGCGCCTATGTTCAAAGTGACATCTCTTGCATATTTGATTCCGTGGTTGAGTGCTTGAAATCAGACCGGCTTGTTATGTTTGTCGGGCTTCCGTGTCAGTGCGCTGCCGTGTTGGCGTACGTTCAGTTGAAGTTGCATTCAGATTCTTTTCTTAAGCGATTGCTGCTCTGCGACCTTATCTGTCATGGTGCCCCTAATAATGAGCTATTTCGGGCTCATCAGCTCTGGTTGGCGCGTAAGCAAAAAGCGGATGACGGAATCCATTCATTTCGTTTTCGTACGAAGAAAAAAGGCTGGGGTCTCTACTACTACTACTACTACTACAGGAACGGTAAAAAAATAGAGGTATGTGAGCCGGGCGATAATGATCCATATTATGCAGCCTTTCTCAGGGGAGAGACGTACAGAGAGTCATGCTATAAATGCCCGTTTTCCAAGCGCGAGCGTGTAACTGACTTTACGATAGGAGATTATTGGGGTATTGAGTCTGCTCATCCTGATTTTTACGACCCGAATGGTGTTTCCCTGCTCTTGGTTAACAGCTTGAAGGGGGTGCAGTTTTTCAAGCAGTATTCTTCTAGGGAATGCAAATATATTGTTTCCAATATACAGCTTGCCTCTAGGGAAAACCATAATTTGAATAGCCCGACAGTTAGGCCAACATCGAGGGACGATCTGCTTTGCGCGATTGCCAACCATAGGTCTTATGGAGATCTTGAGGCGTTGTTTGATACTACCCTTAAGCCAAGGTTGACTGTTAAACGTCTTGCAAAACAGATGCTGCCTTCTGGTCTTTATGGTTCAATTAAGAGAATCGTGAGGAAGGGATAATGGAATATAAGCAGACTGTGGAGGTAGTAATAGAAAGCTCTCTCTGCTGCGGTTGTTTGTGTTGTGGAACGGCGTGCCCGTTCAACGCCATTGAACCTACATGCGACAAATATGGGTATGTTGTTCCTATTGTTGATGGTGACAAATGTCGCGAATGTGGCATTTGCCTTAGATGTTGTCCCATGTCAGATTTTATTAGTGGATAAGCTTTACATCATCATTGGATGTTTTTTTATGGGCGCCGGGGTGGGCTTTCACCCTGGCGTTCTTTCTTTTATGGCGGCATGCTGGATATAAATGGCCTTAAATAAGCCTGTCATTTAAAGACTGACGTTTAAGGAAAGGTACCGTCAAGATTTTTTCGCAAATTGATTTAGCCGTCCTCGGCCCCGTCCTCTTCTAGCCCTCCGCCTTTCCCCTCAGCTCGTCCATCTCCTCCAGCTTTGACATGTCCAGGTACCTCCTCTTGCCCCGCTCGTGCTCCACTATGTACTTCAGCTTCGCCGTCACTAGCATGAGGGCCGAGTTGCCGTCCGGGAAAGTCCCGACGACCCTCGTCCTCCTCCTGATCTCGCGGTTGATGCGCTCGATCCCGTTGTTCGTCCTGATCCGGCGCCAGTGATCGGGCGGGAATTCCGTGTAGGCCAGCGTCTCGACGAACCCGTCGCGCACCGTCCTCGCGGCCGCTCCGAGTTGCATCGACTCCAACTTGTCCGCCACCACCCCCGGCCTTCCTGCCGCATGCCTCGCGCGATTTCCGCGCGTGGATCGCCTTCAACATGCACGCCACGGCCTTCCGTCTGGTCATGGCCGACCTGGCGCTGGCCATGTCGCACGTGAACTCCGAGCCCCGCGGCGCGCTTGGCTTCGCGGCGCCCGCGCGCGCCTTCAGGG
>UQTW01000004.1 GCA_900544115.1 uncultured Collinsella sp.
GGCCCGTGGGTTATACCCTAAGAGCAAACCACCCTTTTTAAGGGTGGTTCTGATTCTATCTAGCGGAATTTTATTGGGACGAGACCTGAGCATATTCGTCGACGCAACCTCCTCCCCAGTCGCCACGCCAAATGCAGGCGGAGCGGCCGAAGGATCTAACGAGCACGCCGCGATGACTTGGAAGTGCGGTTGGAAAGGTCATCGAGGCCAAAGAATCCCGGAGGTATACCAAGGCGCACTTTGGGAATCCGTCGAATCACCCCACTTCAAGCCAGAATTCAGATCGGGCCGATTCATCATCTGGAAGTCCCATCGGCGACTCGCAATGAACAACCGACGCGCTCTGCGAGAGACCGTTCATTACCGGCCCGAGCCGAACATGGACACAACGTCCCGTTTGTGTTCTTCAATCGCCTGCACGTTCTTCCTATTCTTGGGTTGTCGAACAAGCCATAGAGAAAAGGAAGAAAACATGGTCACCGACAAGATCTACGCGGAATCGATCGCCAAGCAATACGCGCCCAAAAGCGCCTCCAAGCTCACCGCGCTCAAGAAACTCGATGCCAAAGCTAAGCGCCCTGCAAGCATCTTCGCCCACAGCTTCGGCATCGTTTCTGCGCTGCTGTTGGGTGTAGGCATGTGCCTGACCATGGGTGTGCTGGGATCTGGCGAGGGCACGTTGTTTGTGCTCGGAATCGTCCTTGGTATCTTGGGTATCGCAGGCGCAAGCGTGAACCTTGTCCTGTATCGCTGGATTCTGGAAACCTCTAAGAAGAAATACGCCTTTGAGATAATGGAGCTTGCCAAGGGAATTGCCGGCGAATAGCTTTTGGCATCAGGGAGAGGCAGGCTTGGGTGAACAGGCAGCAGAGCAGATACTTTACGACGGCGCAGCTTATGGACGAGGCTTTGCTCGACTTGCTGCAGAACAAGGGCGCGGAGTTCATAACCGTTAAGGAGATTTGCAAGAAGGCCGGGGTGGGGCGCTCTACGTTCTACCTTCACTACCAGGGTGTCCCTGACCTCGTGAAGGAGTGTTCGGAGCATGTGAACACCAAGTTCTTCGAGCGCTTTGAACAAAGCGCCGCAGACACGATCGGGACTATCCGTACGGCTCCCCTCGACGAGCTCGTTTTCGTAACCGACGAGTACCTGAAGCCCTACCTCGAGTTCGTCCAAGACAACTGTTCCATCTATCGCGCGATGCTCGCAAACGGGCATACGCTGCAAGCTCAGGAGCGATTCGAGGCCCTAGCGAAGCACGTCATCGACCCAGTGTTGGAGCGCTTTGGCTATCCCAGCGAGCAGCGGGCCTTCGTCATCAGTTTTTATGTGCATGGGCTCTCTGCCGTGGTTCAGGACTGGATCCAAAGCGGCTGCGAAACGCCTATCGATGAGATGGCGCGCATTATCAAAACCTGCGTGCACCCGAACGGCACGAACTGACGTTTTGCCAACGCTAAAGAGAGGCGCGAATGAAACGATGTGACGGCGACGCCCCCTAGGCGCCAAGAGCGTGGGCCGCGCATCCGCCTTGAGAATACTGCGGAAGGAACGGGAAGCGAAAGCAGCAATCTACCTTGGTAAAGGGCGTGTATCCCTTTCCGCTGCTCGCGCGGGCCGACTCCAGCCGTGCCGGAACCGCCAGCGCGGCCTCGAAGCCGCTGGCAGCGAGAATCACGGAGGAGAGTTTCCCGTGATGGCGATGGGACGGAGGGGTATTTGTAGGTGTGTAACCCGCAGGAGCTACTTATCGGAGCCCGCCGCCGCGGAGCTGCTCCTTGTAGTTCTCGCCCCAAGCTCTCATTGCGTCAAGAACGGGTCTGAGTGTCTGTCCCAGGTCGGTGAGCGAGTACTCCACCCGTGGGGGCACCTCTGCGAACGCATCACGATGAACGAGCCCCGTTTCCTCCATGGTTCGTAGGTTGCTGGTCAGAACTTTCTGCGAAATCTTGCCGATCGAGCGTTGCAGCTCCTTAAAGCGCATCGTGCCTTTGAGCGAGAGTTCGCGCAGGATGAGCACCTGCCACTTGTTGCCGATGAGCAAAAGCGTTGTCTCCACTGGGCAGGCAGGCAGGTTCTCCAAAGTCGGTGCCGTCATATTCGCGAAACCTCCGTCTGCAATCATGCACGTCATTTACATTAGTTTCCTTTTGGTGCTTACAGCACTTTTATGTACCTACTTTCCATTATATACCTTTGACGCGTATCGTATGAGCTGCAAGGAAAGCGGCGGCGAGTGCCGCAGGTCGAAAGGAAAACATGATGACCAAGAAAATCGCAGTTGTAGCAGCGAACGGCAGGGCCGGCAGCCTCATCGTTGAGGAGGCCGTGCGTCGCGGATTCGACGTGACCGCCATCGTACGCGGCGAGAATAGGACCGCTGCTCAGAACTCCGTCATCAAGGACGCACTCGAGCTCACGACGGAAGACCTCGAAGGATTCGATGCCGTGGTGGACGCCATGGGTGGCTGGACGCCCGAAACCATCCCCGGTATCACCGACGCGGGCATCCACTTGGCTGATGTGCTGGTTGGCACCGATGTGCGCCTGCTCATCGTGGGTGGCGCGGGCTCGCTGTTCGTCAACCCTGAGCATACGGTCACCGTCGATATGGGCCCGAACTTCCCCGATGACTGGAAGCCGCTGTCCGCCGCGGCCGGCAAAGTCCTTGCTCACCTTCGCGAAACGGACGGCCTCAAGTGGACCTTCGTTTCCCCTGCTGCTGACTTCCAGGCCGACGGCGAGCGCACCGGCGAGTATATCTTGGCGGGCGAGGAGTTCACGCTCAACAGCCGCGGCGAGTCAACGCTCTCGTACGCTGACTATGCGATTGCCATGGTCGATGAGATCGAGTCCGGTAACCACGTCGCCCAGCGCATCTCGGTTGTGAGCAAGTAGCTTTATGCCGTTTGGGAAATGGGAGGGTCGATGCCAGTCGCGTCGACCCTCCCGTTGCGTACCGGGGCAACCAGTCTTGTTGTCTGAGTTGTGACATCTTAAACAATGGTTGAGTTTAAAAAGGGGCGTTTTTGGTACTACCGAGCGTGAGCGTTCTCGTAGGCCTCTTTGATATCTTCTGGCAAACCGTCGGGAATCATGGCCCTCAGCTCAGTCTCATTCTCGCCCTGATTCAGCTGCCCGTAGAACCAGCATTTGTACTTCAGCATGTCCAGCGCGCGGTTCATGTTCGCGATCTCTAGCTCCATGTGGGCCTTCCGCTCCTCGAACATGGCCTTGCGTTTGGGGTATGTCGATGGACCCTCCGCGCACCATTCCATGAATAGACGGATGTCCTTGATCTCCATCCCCGCTTTCTTGAGGCATTCGATGACCCGAAGCGCCTCGAGTTCCGTATCGCCGAATTGCCGAATGCCGGACGTCCGCTCCAATGCCGGGAACAATCCCTGCTTGTCGTAATAGCGCAGCGTTGAGGCGGGCAAGCCGAACATCTCCGACACCTGTCCGATTGTGTACATGGTTCCTCCGAATCAATCTCGAATTCATTCCTTGACCTAAAGTCAGGTTTAGGTATTACCTTCATTCTCGTCATTAGAACAGGGATTGCAAAGGGTGTTCCGTAATGCGGAAACAGATTTGCACCTAAACCATCGACAGGGGGAGATCGATCATGGCAATTAAACAGACGGCAGGCAGGGATGCCCTGGGGGACTTTGCCCCCAAATTCGCACAGCTCAATGATGACGTGCTGTTCGGTGAGGTGTGGAGTCGAGAAGACGGGCTTTCCCTTCGAGACCGCAGCGTGGTGACGGTTGTGGCCCTGATGGCGCAGGGACTGACGGACTCTTCGTTTAAATATCATCTGATGTCCGCAAAGAACAACGGGGTGACCAGGGCGGAGATAGCGGAAATCCTTACGCACGCGGCGTTTTATGCGGGATGGCCCAAGGCGTGGGCGGCCTTCCGCATGGCAAAGGAGGTCTGGGCGGATGACGATGCCGCTGATGCAAAAGCCGAGCACCAAAACGAGATGGCCTTTCCCATCGGTGCCCCCAACGACGCATTCGCGAAGTACTTTATCGGGCAAAGCTACCTCGCGCCTCTATCAACCGAGCAGGTTGGCGTCTACAACGTGACGTTCGAGCCCGGCTGCCGCAACAACTGGCACGTGCACCACGCCAAAAACGGCGGCGGACAGATTCTCATCTGCGTGGCTGGTCGAGGGTTTTACCAGGAATGGGGTAAGCCGGCGCAGAAACTGCACCCTGGCGACGTGGTCAACATTGCCCCAGGGGTGAAGCACTGGCACGGAGCCGCACCCGACAGCTGGTTCTCACATCTCTCGTTGGAGGTTCCGGGCGAGGAAGCCTCCAACGAGTGGTTGGAACCTGTGAACGATGAGGATTATCTCAAAGCGACTGACAAGGAGGCTTAAATACCTTCGCCGTCCGCGCCGCCGAGAGCAGGGCGCCCAAATCGGCCTGGATCGCCCCTGCCTTGCTTCCAAGCTGCAACGGAGCCGAGCCGCCCGAGATGTTTACGCTCAAAAGGTGCGCATCCGGCAGCTTCGCGGTCATGCTCCAGAACGGGAGCGTGATGATGCCCGGGGTCATCTCGCCCACGCCGAGCTCCAGCAACAGCACGCGGCCATTGCCGCGCCCGCGCACGAAGCGCTCGTATCGTCCGAGGCCCTTGCGCCATGTCGCACCCTGCAGAAACGTGTCGTCGCGCACCCACGGTACAAGATACTGGTTTTCCGTGCGAAAACGCTCATGCCGCTAAATTGAGCGACCGCCTGTACTGCAGCGGGATCATCCGCCCGAGCGATCCCTTAATCCGTCGCCCGTTGCGCCAATCGGCAGAAGCCACGCGTGGACGCTAATCGCTCGAGCGAATCGTCGTCGGTTTCCGTTTAACGATTTCTTTTTCCGCTATTATCTGACCCTCGGACTTCCTCGTGATAGAAGTAGTCCACGATCACCGGATGCCCCTGCGGGACTCTGCCATAAGGCATTTCGTTGTCCACAAAGGGGCAATCGTACTTCTTGGCCATTTCTTCGGCTTTTACTTCAAGCGCTTCAAAATAGCTACGGTTGCGCTTGTTATAGATCTCATCGTAAAGCGGTACGAGATTGGGATGTTTCTCGGCGATATAATCCAGGATCGCTTTTTTGAAACCACCCCGAAGATTGAGATTTTCGAGCCAAAACAAATCGCACCGATCCTTTACTCGCTCAAAAATCATCTCAAAATCCGTGATGCCGGGAAATACCGGGGACACGAAGCAGACCGTACGGATACCTTCGTCATACACCTGCTTCATAGCAGCGATACGACGCTCGATGCTCGACGCGGAGTCCATATCGTTCTTGAAGTTCTCATCCAGCGTGTTGATCGACCATGAAACGGTCACTCGTCCAAGCCTCTTCAGCAGATCGATATCCCGTACCACAAGATCGGACTTTGTGCAGATCAGAATATCTGCATCGCTGCCAATCAGCTGCTCCAGGAGTTTCCTGGTATTCCCGAATCGCTCCTCCTGTGGATTGTAGCCATCCGTCACAGAACCGATAACCACCCGCTGTCCAGCGTATTTCTTCGGATTCTTGATTTCCGGCCAATGCTTCACATCAAGAAAGGTGCCCCATTCCTCCTTGTGTCCGGTAAAGCGCTTCATAAAGGAGGCATAGCAATACTTGCAAGCATGCGTGCAGCCTACATAGGGATTGACCGAGTAGCCGCCTACCGGCAGGCTGGACTTGGTCATGATGTTCTTTGCTTCCACCTCATTGATGAGGATTCCATCGATCACTTCCGCCATGTTCTCTGCACCTCCAGCACTCTTTCGAATTCTTCCGGCAATTCCTGAATCATGTTTTCGTCCCCTATGACAGAGACGAGGTCTTCCTTCATAAACATTGGAATGCCAAGCGCGTGCGCCTGGTCCGTCAAAGACCATGCCCACTCCGGTTCCGTATGAACCTTCCTGCTCTGCGCCCCGGTCATGGTACCGACGACGATCCAGTTGATTCCGGAAAGGTCGACCGTACCGGGATCGTCGAATAGCGGCTCAAAAGTAACGAAGAAGTGATTTGCTTTGACGTTTTTCCGAAGGGCGTCGATACGCCACAGCTCCGCTTTCCTCGTCACCGTAACGCCGAACCATGCGTTTTCCAGGTCGGTATCTAAATCCAGCAAATCGGGTCTCTTGGTCAGGAACAGGAACTGATGCTGTGGATTCTCATGGATCTTTGCAAATACCTCGTCTCGCCATTCCAGCTTCCACCCGGAGAGATCGCTCATGCCGGTAAGGAGAAAGTTCTGCGGGCGTTTCTTTTCCATCATCTTGAGCTTGCTCGGGAAGAACGCAGGATCAGCGAAGTCGTCAATCATATGCCAACGTTTCACATTGTTACGGGCATAGCAATATGGACACCCCACTGTGCAGCCGATGACGATATTCATGTTCTGAATCTGATTTTTGATGCAGATGCTCATAACGCCTGCCTACCTGCCTCTCCCGTAAACACGCAATCAGCCTCCCCCACCTTGCGGGCAAAAGCCTCGATATCTTGCTTGCAAGCAGCAGGCTCGCAATCGCTCAAATCGTATGACGTGCCGCCGTTTCGATAGACGGCCCGATGGGAAAACGATCGGCTGACAAGCCCGATGCCGAGCTTCTCGCACAGGGTCATCCGTGCTCCCTTTCAGCTATAAAAAACAGGTGTCTATAAACAGTATCCTTGTTGATTTTCGCAGGGGCAATGAACAAACGCGTGCACCTGTCGATAAACGAACAGCTACTGGACATTGTCAAACGACTCAGATTGGAGAGGCGATGGGAGAAACCAAGATCGACCGCCGGCGGCGCTACACCCTCTCGGTCATACAGGAGGCGTTCTTCGCGCTGCTGGCCGAGGTCGGCTTCGCGAAGATGACGGTGGCGGACATCTGCCGCCGCGCCGAGATCAACCGGGGAACGTTCTATCTGCATTACGAGGATAAGTACGCGCTGCTCGATGCGCTTATCGACGAGGCCCCGAGTTCGCCCATGCCCAGGAGCTGCTCAACGCCTATTCCGAAGGGGGCTTACTGGCGGTATCCGCTCTTCGCGATTCCGATAACCCATCGTGACCTGCGATTCAGGAATACCAGCCTCCGAGCCCTCTCGTTCGGAGGCTGCGGCTAAAACCTCATTGCGCGTCTACCGCTCCGCGTTACTCGCCACCTGCCCGCGCCACCGAGAGCAGGGCGCCCAAATCGGCCTGGATCGCCCCTGCCTTGCTTCCAAGCTGCAACGGAGCCGAGCCGCCCGAGATGTTTACGCTCAAAAGGTGCGCATCCGGCAGCTTCGCGGTCATGCTCCAGAACGGGAGCGTGATGATGCCGGGGGTCATCTCGCCCACGCCGAGCTCCAGCAACAGCACGCGGCGATCGCTGCGCTCGCGCACGAAGCGCTCGTATCGTCCGAGGCTCTCGCGCCATGCCGCACCTTGCAGAAACGTGTCGTCGCGCACCCACGGCACAAGCTGCCAGCCGCAATGCGGTCATCGGGGGACATCCTCGCTGCGGACCTCGAACCCCGCCATGCCCGCGAGCATGCGCTCGACGTAGGGGCTCGCATCGAAGAGCTCGTCGCAGCATGGCTGCTTGCACTGAAGGTGCGCGAAGCTTCCCTGATAGTTGCAGATCCTCTCGGTGGGAAACGTCTTCTCGACTTGGGTGTCTACATTGGTGCTCAGGATGAAGTAGTCCTTATGGCCGATGAGGGACCGTAGGTCGAGATAGGGCTGCGAGGTCGGCTCGCGCAGCATGAAATCGATATATCGCGCGTAGTAGGCCCATTGCTGCTCGAGGCTGGGGTAGAGGTGGTAGAAGCCGTCGAAAAGGCTCTTGAAGCCAAAGGCTTGCTGCCAGTCCGCCATTCCTGCGCGCGCCATGCCCGCGCGGTTGTAATGGTTGAACCCGGCGGCGCTCGACATGCCCGAGCCGATGCCGACGATGATGGCGTCGGCATCGTCGATAAGGCTTCGAAGCCTACGCGCTTCTCTTTCTAGGGGTGGCATCGGGCGATCTCCTCGAAAGCCGGGGCCATATCGCCGTCAACGAGAATCGTCTCGCACGAAGCGTCGGGCGCCATGGCCTGGCCGTAGTTGAACACGATGTAGGTGGCGTGCTCGCAGGCGTTCGCGATCTGGGCGAGCATGCGCTTTATGACGCCGTTGTGCAGTCCCACGCCAAGTTCGAGGATGGCGACCCTGCCGTTGCGATGGGCTTGCACAAGACGCGCGAGCTCGTCGAGCTGGGTCATGGCGAGGGCGTCTGGATGGGCGAGGCGCCGCTCGTCAACCGACGTGCGCGTGCTCCCCTCAGTCTCGAGCACGCGCTCCTCGTCGAACCCGGCGCGCGCGAAGTGCCCGTCGATGTTGCATGTGACCACGAAGGTGTCGGCGTGCTCCGTAAGACGCCGCAGCCCGTTCATGAGCGAGCTGGGCTCATATTCGAGATACTCCTTTTGATGGAACCGCTCGGCCCATCGGCGTCGCACGCTGGCATCCGGGGAAGCGAGCCCCTGCAGTATGCAGCCGATGCCGTCTGCCTGGGCGAGGTCCCCGTACGCCTCTTGGAAATGAGCATCGGCGCAGAAAAGGTTGAGCCCCTCCGCCATGTCGAGTCCGTTGCTAGCGCCGATGATGACAAGATCCGCTTCGGCTAGCGCCCTGCCTATGCGAACTGCTTTCGCCGTCTCCATGCGCTACCTCCCCAGCGTCTTGCGCGCGTCGGCGAGCACGTCGGCGATGTCGGCGCGAACGGCGAGCCCCCGATCCTCGATCGCGCGGGGGAGAAACTGCGTCTTGTTGTTTACGGCGATGTAGCTGGCCTGCGGTAACTGCGCCGTGAGGGCCCAGAACGGCTCCTGGATAAACGCGGGCGTCATGCGGCCCACACCCAGCTCGAGGAAGAGGATCCTCTGCCGTGCGTGCGCGTCGAGCCATTCGGACACCTTGCGGTACTGCTCCTCGTAGAGTTCGCCCTGCAGGAAGTTGCCGTAGCCGCGAACCCAGGGGAACGCCTCTGCCCCGCAGTGCGGGCAGCGCGGCACGAGCTCTGTCGGAACCTCAAGGCCGTCTCCCATGGCCTCTACCATGTTGGAGACCGGCTCGACCGCATCCCACACCGCGTCGGTGCAACAGCGGGAGCACTGAAAGAAGCGGTGGTCGCCTTGGATCTCTGCCACTTTCTCCCAGGGATAGAGCTTCACAAACTGCGTGTCCTGGTTGGTGGTGAGCACGAAGAAATCCTTCTCGGCGAGAATGGCGTCGAGGTCCTTGTAGGGCTTGCGCAGCGGGGCGTTGAGCGTGGTGTCGAGGAAGGTGGCGAGGTATCCCCAGCGCGCCTCGGCGGTGGGCCAGCGGTAGAACGACCCCTCGAAAGCGCCCTTGAAACCGTAACGCTCGGCGAATTTACCGAAATGCTTGCGATAGGTCGCGTTGTCCTCGTAGTAGAAGTCGCCGCCGCCCGCCGCGGAGAGCCCGGAGGCCCCGCCCACCAGCACGCAATCGGCTTCCTCGATCATGCGGGCGAAGTCCCTGATTTGCTGGTCGTAGGGCTCGGGCTTGCGGTCACTCAGCTCATAGGGCGTGCCGCCGCTGCGGTAGGCGGCCTGAAGGGAAAACGATTGGTTGGTGAGCTCGATAACGAGCTGCTCGTACAGGGTCACTGGATACCTTCTTTCAGCTATTATAAACAGGTGTATATGAAAAGTATCGATGTCGATTTGCTTAAGAGCAATGAACAGCTTCGGCCTGCTGTCGATAAACGAGCGTTTGCCGGGCATTGTCGAGCGTTACAATTGGAGGGGTAATGGAAGCGGGGAAGATCGATCGTCGCCGACGCTATACACTCTTGGTCATACGGGAGGCTTTCTTCGCGCTGCTGGCCGAGGTCGGCTTCGCGAAGATGACGGTAGCGGATATCTGCCGCCGCGCCGATATCAACCGTGGCACGTTCTATCTGCACTACGAGGACAAGTTCGCCCTGCTCGACGCGCTTATCGACGAGGCCTTGGCGGCGGTGCCGCCGCTCGAGGGAACGGAGGCGGGTGCCCTCTGCCAGCGTCCGCCGGCAAACGATGACTATTATCTGCTCTACTCGGATGACGACGCGTACGCCCGGGTGGCACAGCGCGTCGTCGAGCGCGGCGCCGAGCAGATGGTTCCCTCGATCATGGAGGAGACTGGGCTTTCGCGCGAGGACGCCTATCTGCTCTTCGTCCACAACGTCCAGGGAAATCTCGCGGTCAACCGCCTGCTCGGTTGGAGGCGAGGGCCCGAGTTTGCCCACGCTCAGGAGCTGCTCAGCGCCTATTCCGAAGGGGGCATGCGGGCGGTATCGGCTCGTCACGATCCTCGTAGCTCGTCTTGACCGCATGTCATTTCAGGTAGGTGGCGTTGCTATGGGCCCTCTTTGATTTTCGACGTTGTATAAGGCAATCGCAATCGTCTTGAGCTTCTTTAGGGAACTTGAACAAGAGATATGGCCTGCTGGCGATTGATTAACACCATTCGTTTTGGTTACAAGAAAGCATGCTGCGCGCCTGCAGCATGAGGGAGAGGGAATCCTATGAATATCGTTGTATTGAGTGGTAGCCCGCGTAAGGGCGCCAATACCGATACCATGGTCGAGGCGTTTGCCGAGACCGCGCGTGAGGGCGGCCATACGGTCGAGGTCATCCGCGTTGCCAGCAAGAAGATCGCCGGCTGCTTGGGATGCCAGTACTGCTTCGCCCATGAGGGCGTCTGCGTGCAGAAGGATGACATGGCCAACGTGATTGAGTCGCTGAAAGACACCGACATGGTTGTCTTCGCTTCGCCTATCTACTGGTTTGATATCACTGCGCAGGAAAAGACCGCCATCGACCGCCTGTACGCCTTCGGTGCCACGGGTTTCCCGTTCACCAAGACGGCCCTTTTGCTCGATAGCCACAGCGAGGGTGTCTATGATGCGGCGATTGCCATGTACAAGTCAACCTGCGCGTACTGCAAGTGGGAGGACCAGGGCATTGTCACCATTAGCGGCATGACCGAGCGCGACAGCATGGCCTCCTCGCCCAAGTTGGAAGAGGTGCGCGAGCTCGCCCGCAAGCTCGCCTAAGGACAAGAGGAGCGCATGGCAATCAGCACAAGCGGAAATGCTTGCTGCCCTTACCAAGAGGATTGCTGATTGCCATGCAACGATGCTCCCGCGGACAATTCCGGTGTGCTAAAACGCCTTCTCGTTCAAGAATTCCCTGAACGCGGGGATGTCGAAGCCGACGAGGCCACGTCCACGTTCCCCGATAACGCCGTCCTCGAGGAGGCGGCGTTTGTATTGGCTTGCGTAGTTGCTGGCGACGCCCATGCGTTTGGCTATCTCCGAGACCCTGCTGGGGCCAGAATCGGGCAGCATCGCGAACAAAAACTCAATGTCTTTATCGGAAAGCTCCTGATAGGTCGTTTCGAGAATACGATCGCGCAGCTCCATACGGGCAAGCAGAGAACCCTGCTGGACATCGGATGTACTGATTTGGGGCGAGTTTTCCGAAACATCCCAAGTGCGATATCCGACGAGCTGCATCATGTAGGGAAATCCGTCGACGGCCTTCACGGCATCCTCGAGCGCTTCTGGCGTGATTGAGCGTCCTCCTGCTTCAATGGTTTTACGAAATGCATTTGCAATCTCAACATCAGTGATTCGTCCCAGCTGATGATACTGGGAGCGTCTGAGGAACGAGACGGAATCGTTACGTAGCAACGCCGATACTTTGTAGGGCAGTCCTGCCATGAGTAGGGCAACTTTTTTACCTTCGCGTACAAAGTGCTGGTAAACAGAGGCAAATTGAAGCATTTCTTCGAGATCGACGGTGACTTCATCGATGGTGATGAGAAGTCCGATGTCATGTTTTTCGAGTTGCTTAAAGATGCCATTCATGCGCGTGCGCCAGTTGCCCTGAGCCTCTTGAGCGTATGTCCAATCGATGCCCACTGGGCCAATTTGAACACCGTTTATGCGCGCGTGAGGCTGTGAGAGGTAGCTATCTGCGGCTTCTTTGGTTCGCTCGATAATATCTTCGAGCATGCCTGGCATGGCGGAGACATTTGCTGCGATCCAGTCGTGTTCAAGCGCCGTTTCTGAAAGGAGCGAGAGAAGTGCCGTCTTGCCCGTTCCCCTTGCGCCAGTAAAAATGGTCGACAGGTTGGGATCTCCTGGGCCGTTGATAAAGCCACGGTTGATGTCGCGCAGGATATGCTCGCGACCCGCTAGAAAGGGAGGGACGCTTCCAAATGTTGGGGTAAAGGGGTTCTTGCTGTACTCCATGGTAGCTCCTTTGCAGGTTTTGCTAATTTTTGCAAGTTTTGCTAATTTTTGCAAGTTTTGCTAACTTTTGCAAGTTTTGCTAACGACTGACCAAAGGGCATCGAAGTAGTGACGCTGACATTTTTTACGCAGAAAAATAAGCAGAAATCAATTTATCTGCGTTAAAAAATAGTTGAGAAGAAAAACGACGAGTCCCGGGCGCAATGCCGTTGCGTTCCGGGCCTCGTCGCTTTGCGAAGTATCTAACGATCTCGTTGCCGTGGTACCTAGTCAAACAAACTCGGCATGTCATTTTCCTTCATGAGGGCGCCGGCGGAGGGCAGGCTCTGCGCGGTGAACTTCTCGGCCGAGACGCCGGCGCCAAGAATCTCCTCGGTCGTGCCCACCGTGGTGACCGAGCGGCCTTTCTTGGCGGTGAAGGCCTGGACGCCCTGCGTGTTGGTGGTCGTCTTGGTCTTGAGCAGCGACGTGTTGAAGTTCATCAGGCGGTAGTCGCTCGAGACCAGCGCGAGGTCGCGGTCTTCCTTGAGCACCTGGGCATATAGCAGCTTGCTGCCGCTGTAGATTGCGTTCTTCAGACGCTTGCGGTTGGTCTTGGTGACGTATCCGGCAAGTGCGACGCGGACCACGCGGCCGTTCTCAAAGACAAACAGCACGTCGGCCTTGTAATCCTCGGGGTCGATGACCCAGATGACGTTCTCGTCGGGTTCCATCTCGAGATCGGTGGGCAGGTACGAGCCCAGCTGGGCCGACTTGGTGTCCTCAAACGCCGCGACCTTGCACTTGTACACCTGGCTCTTGTTGGTAAAGACCAGCAGCTCGTGCGTGTTGGAGGACGGGAACTCGATAAAGGGTTTGTCGCCGTCCTTGTACTTGAGCGTGGCGGCCTTCTTAAGCACGCGGTCTGTCATCTTCTTAAGGTAGCCATCGCGCGAGAGCATGATGGTGACCGGGTACTCCTCGACCTCGGGCTCCAAGCTTACCTCGATAACCTCATGGGGCTCGATCCTGCCCGTGCGGCGCGGCATCACGTACTTTTTGTTGACCGCGGCCAGCTCGTCGCTGATGACCTTCTTGATGTTCTTCTCACTGGAGAGGATCTCCTCAAGCTCGGCAATCTCGCCCTCGAGCTTGGCAATGTCCTTGGTGCGGTTGAGGATGTACTCCTCGTTGATGTTGCGGAGCTTGAGCTCGGCGACAAACTCGGCCTGGGTCTCGTCGATGTCGAAACCCCTCATAAGGTTGGGTACAACCTCAGCCTCGAGCTTGGTGCCGCGGATGATGGCGATAGCCTTGTCGATATCGAGCAGGATCGCCTCGAGGCCGTGCAGCAGGTGCAGGCGCTCGGACTTTTTGCCCAGGTCAAAGTTAATGCGGCGACGCGTGGACTCAATACGCCACTGGACCCACTCGTGCAGGATCTGGCGCACGCCCATAACACGGGGATAGCCGTCGACGAGCACGTTAAAGTTGCACGAGAACGAGTCCTGCAGCGTGGTCGAGCGATAGAGCTTGGCCATGAGCTTGTCGGGGTCGACACCGCGCTTAAGGTCGATGGCGATGCGCAGGCCCGAGAGGTCGGTCTCGTCGCGGATGTCAGCGATCTCCTTGACCTTGCCCTCCTTGGAGAGCTTGACGATGCGCTCGATGATGACATCGGTCTTGGTGGTGTAGGGGATCTCGTACACCTCGATGATGCGCTCTTCGGGAATCCAGCGCCAGCGGGAGCGAATCTGGAAACTGCCCAGGCCGGTCTCGATAATCTTCTCCATCTCCTCGCGGCGGTAGATGATCTCGCCGCCGGTCGAGAAGTCGGGCATGGGCATATATTCGAGCAGGTCGCAGTCGGGATCCTGCAGGTAGTGCATCGTAGCGGTGCAGACCTCGTTGAGGTTGAAGCCGCAAATGTCGGACGCCATGGCGACGCCGATGCCCTTGTTGGCCGAGACGAGGATGTTGGGGAACGTGGTGGGCAGCAGGCGCGGCTCCTTCATGGCGCCGTCGTAGCTGTCGACGAAGTCGACCGGGTCCTTGTCGATGTCCTTGAAGATCTCGGCGCTGATGGGGGAGAGCTTGGCCTCGGTATAACGCGAGGCGGCGTAGCTCAGGTCGCCCGAATAGTACTTGCCAAAGTTGCCCTTCGACTCCACGAAGGGGGCAAGCAGCGCTTCGTTGCCCGTCGCCAGGCGCACCATCGTCTCGTAGATCGCGGCATCGCCGTGCGGGTTGAGCTTCATGGTCTGGCCCACGATGTTGGCGCTCTTTTGGCGCTCGCCCTTGAGCAGGCCCATCTTGTACATAGTGTAGAGCAGCTTGCGGTGCGAGGGCTTAAAGCCGTCGATCTCGGGGAATGCGCGCGAGACGTTGACGCTCATGGCGTAGGGCATGTAGTTGACCTCGAGCGTCTGCGTGATCGGCTGGTCGGTGACCTCGGAGTGCAGGCCGATGACGTTCTCGGCGTTGACCTGCTTTTTCTTTGGCTGGTTCTTCGTCTTCTTCTTTGCCACGATTTCCTCTTGAACTTCTTATGGGCCGTCGTTATCGATTTGCTGCTATTGCAGGTCCAGCTGGTCTAGGTATTCCTTGCCGTGCTCGGAGATATGGCGCTTGCGGCCCGCCTCGTCGTTGCCCAGCAACAGGTTGAACATGGTTTCCATCTTGGTGACGTCCTCGGGCTCCACCTTGATCAGACGGCGCGTCTCGGGGTTCATGGTGGTGAGCCACATCATGTCCGGATCGTTCTCACCAAGACCCTTGGAGCGGTTGATGGAGCACTTCTGGTCGCCGATCTCCTTGAGGATGCCGTTCTTCTCGAGCTCGGTGTAGGCAAAGTAGGTCTTCTCTTTGCAGTTGATCTCGTAGAGCGGCGACTCGGCGATATACACGTAGCCCTCGTCGATAAGTGTGGGCACCAGGCGGTAGAGCATGGTGAGCACGAGCGTGCGGATGTGGTAGCCGTCGACGTCGGCGTCCGTACAGATGATGACCTTGTTCCAGTTGAGGTTGTCCAGGTCAAAGGCACCAAGGTTCTTGATGCGCTTGTCCTTGATCTCCACGCCGCAGCCCAGCACGCGCATAAGGTCCATGATGATGTCGGACTTAAAGATGCGCGGATAGTCCTCCTTCAGGCAATTGAGGATCTTGCCGCGGACGGGCATAACACCCTGGAACTCGGCATCGCGCGACGTGCGGATGGCGCCTGCTGCCGAGTCGCCCTCTACGATGTAGATCTCGCGGCGGCTCTTGTCCTTGGAGCGGCAATCGATGAACTTTTGCACGCGGTTGGCCATGTCGGTCTTCTGCTGCAGGTTGGTCTTGATGCTCTGGCGGGTCTTCTCGGCATTCTCGCGCGAGCGCTTGTTGATGAGCACCTGCTCCATGATCTTATTGGCGGCGTCTTTGTTCTCGATCAGGTAGGTCGAAAGGCGCTCCTTAAAGAAGGCGGTCATGGCCTGCTGGATAAAGCGGTTGTTGATGGCCTTCTTAGTCTGGTTTTCGTAGGACGTCTGGGTGGAGAAGCAGTTGGTCACCAGCACCAGGCAGTCCTGGACGTCCTGCCATTTGATACCGCTCTCGTTTTTGTTGTACTTGCCCTGTTGCTTAATGTAAGCATCGATGGCGCTGGTCAGAGCACTGCGGGCCGCCTTCTCGGGCGAGCCGCCGTTCTCGAGCCATGACGAGTTGTGGTAGTACTCCTGCATCATGAAGGTGCGCGAGAAGCACATGCACGCGGTGATCTTTACGTTGTAGTCGGGCAGGTCCTCGCGGTCGCGACCGCGGCGGTCGGCCTCGATAAAGAAGGGCTCAGTAAGGTAGTCGGTACCGACCTTCTCGAGCACATAGTCCTCGATGCCCTTGGGATAGCAGAAGTCCTCTTCGGAAAACTCGCCATCGTCGCCCTCGATACGCAGACGGAAGGTCACGTTGGCATTGACCACGGCCTGGCGGCGCATGGTCTCGCGATACCAATCGTGGGGAATGCTGATGGAGGTAAAGACCTCAAGATCGGGGCGCCACTTGATGGTGGTGCCGGTGTGGTTCTCGTCGCTGGGCTCAATCTCGAGTGCCTTCTTTTTGGCACCGACGACCTTGCCCTTCTTAAAGTGCAGGGAGTACTTGTTGCCGTCGCGCCAAACCGTGACGTCCATGTATTCGGAAGCGTACTGGGTCGCGCAGGAGCCCAGGCCGTTGGTGCCGAGCGAGAAGTCGTAGTCGCCGCCCTGGTTGTTATTGTATTTGCCGCCGGCGTAGAGCTCGCAAAAGACGAGTTCCCAGTTAAAGCGCTTTTCGGAAGGGTTCCAGTCGAGCGGGCAGCCACGGCCGTTATCCTCTACCTGGATAGAGCCATCGCGAAAGGCGGTAAGGGTGATGAGCTTGCCGTAGCCCTGGCGCGCCTCGTCAACGGCGTTGGACAGGATCTCGAAGGCGGCATGCGCGCAGCCGTCGAGCCCGTCCGAGCCAAAGATGACGGCGGGGCGCAGGCGTACGCGCTCCTCGTCCTTGAGCTGACGAATACTGTCGTTACCATAGTTTGCGGTGTTTTTTGCCATGCTCGCTCTCTCGATACTCCTTTGCTGCGTTTTAGTCATATAGATAGTCAAATTAGCATAGCCCAGCCCATAGGCGATTCCAAGCAACACGAAATCCATCGAACAATCGTTCGAATTAACGGGTATAGTGTTTAGTGTTAGCGCGGCATTGTTAAACAAATTTGGATACAAACGAATTTTATTTAATAGGGACCTAGTTTTACTAAACAAAATCGAACGATTATGGGTGACACGATTCAGAAATTCGATGAGTTCGCGGATGCCCAATCTTACTCGGACAAAACCGAGTCGGTTCCGCCCGAGTAAGATGGAATGACGAATCGAAACTGCTATATCCGTATACCGATGACAGATATAGTTGACATCAATTAGTCGATGCAATATATTTCTGGCATGATGCAACGGATATTTGTCCATTACTACGAAAGGAGTTCCATGCCGGGCAAAAAGAACCTACGCATGAAGGCGGCACGCGCGGCGGCTGGCCTTTCGCAAGCTGACTTGGCCCGGGCCGTGGGCGTTACGCGCCAAACGATCGGCCTTATCGAGGCGGGCGGCTACAACCCCACGCTCAATTTGTGCGTGGCAATCTGTAAAGCGCTACGCGTTACGTTGAACGATCTGTTTTGGGAAGACGAAACCGACGCCGACCCTAATACTCTTTAGGAGTTCACTATGAAATACGAAGATCTGAAAATCGTGCAAAAGTGGCGTGAATATGCCGGCCCAAAGGATGAACGCCTGGAGGCTGAGAACGCGAAGATCTACAAGATTGGTTTCGTGCTGCTTTCGTTTGGCATGTTGATGATCTTTTTCTACCAGTTTATAGCTCGACAGGTTGCGTGGGTTCACAGCGACGCCAGTGAAATGTCGCATGGCTTTGCAACGCCGTTCGAGGCAGCCATGTATTTGTGGCTCGTTCTCGTGATGTTGATTTGTGCAGGACTGCAAACGCGGAAGGGCTATGTCGATACCAATCGTTTTGGGCAAACCGAGCATCTTCCTGTTGGATATTTCCTGCTTGTCAGCGGTCTTAGCGGCACCGCGTTCGCGCTTGTTATTGCCGCAATGCGCTGTGTCGCTGAGGCGCAGATCGTACCGCTCGAAAGCGTCTTTTGGTTGGCGAACCTGGCCACGGGCGTGTTCTGCGGTGCGACGATTTTCGCGGCCACGTTTGCTGTCCTGTGCGCAACGTTTTTCACGGCGAAAAGACGCCGTACCAAGCTCGAGGCAGAACTCGACTCCTCAGACGACATTTAATGCGCAATGGGCTGGCTCTGGGTATTCAGAACCAGCCCATTTTGATGATCGATGAGCCGAGTCGGCGTCTCTCACAAAAGTAAGTAGGAGCTAGCGAGGCCTATCCGAATTGACCTCATTGGCGGTGTTTTTTCGAGTGCTACAGCGGCTGCCGTAAGGGGAGCGTTGCTGTCTTTGCAAGAAGGTGCCCCGTGGCGGTAGTGCCGTTCAAGGGTCAAAGTGTCCAATTTGAGCGCGCGAAAGCGTCAGGCCCCGGAGCGCTTTCGATATGCCGGGCAGTCTGGCCGCTAGCGCAACATATGCGCGACCAGCTCGGCACGAGTTCCGATGCCAAGCTTTGCGTATACGCCGGATAGGCGGTTTTTGACGGTGCCCAGCGATACTCCCATATGGCGTGCGATTTCGGCGTTGGTCCACCCACGACAGGCGAGCATGGCCATGGTGAATTCCGTGGTCGTTAGATCGTCGGCCACGTCCTCGCCCGAATCGGGGTTGTGGATGCGCCGCCAGCCGTAGCTGAATCGATACGTGATCTCGATGATGCGAGCGAAATCGTCAGGGTATTGCGATTTTAGGCATGCCTCGATGAGTCCCTGCAAAAGGCCATGGTGTTCGCCGATGAGTTCGATAAGGCCGTCGGGGCGCGCAATGTCCCAAGCGGCGCCAAAATGCGCTTTTGCGGCGTCGACGTCTTTGAGACTCATGCAGGCCATGGAAGCCGACAGGTGCAGGAACAGCTCCGAGATGGGATAACTTCCCTGTTTCATGATCAGGGCGTTTTCCGCCATGCCCAGGCTGCGGCCGTATTCGCCGCGCAGATACAACGCGTGCGCCATCACGTAGCTGGCGAACAGGCGCAGGCCTTCGGGCAGATGCGCCGCAAGTGGATAAAACTCTTCGGCAGAATACGGGGAAGGCAAGTGCAACAGGACGCTCGCGGCGGAGGCGAACAGGATATGCGTGGCGTGGACGGCAGACGATTCCTCGTCAGTTGGCGTATCGAGGATGCCCGCAAGGCAACGACGGGCATCGGTGATACGGTTGAGCGACAGACTGGCATATCCGCAGATAAGGCATGCGGAATAGCGCAGCGCGGGGTCGGTGGCGTCAAGATAGGGGCGTGCTGTCTCGGCGGCGAGTGTGGCCTGTCCGCGAAAGTACAGCGCTTCCGCCGTGGCGATGGTGCGTGAATCGGGGTCGGAAATGCCTGCAACCGCAGCGTCAATCTGCCCCGGCACAAAGGCGGTGCACATCAACGGCATGGGAATGCGCGGGTAGCCATCGCAGTCCATCTTCCATCTCCCAACAGCTGGCAACATTAGCAGCCATTTTACCCCTGTTGATCGGGACTGGAATTTGTGGTTATCGCCTACGATTATGCCGAACGTATAAAGGAAGAGTCTATTGGCGATGCTCCCAAGGTGGCTACCGAAGCCTAGCTGACCTCGACATTAGGAAAAATTGCCACCCCTGCAAAAAGCTCCGTCGCAGCGATGGGAAACGAACCTCGCTCTGCATATAATGAGGTCATATGACGGTGCGTTTGCATACGTGTAGCGCATTCCCATCGAACCGAAAAGGAGCTTTGCATGGATCCCAACAAGCGTCCCGACGACATGGTGCGTATCACCACTCCCGAACTCGCTCAGGCGTTCATCGAAGAGCAGGTTGCTGCAATCCGTGAGCAGATCGGCAACAAGAAGGTCCTGCTGGCCCTTTCCGGCGGCGTTGACAGTTCTGTCGTCGCGGCGCTGCTGATCAAGGCCATCGGCAAGCAGCTCATCTGCGTGCACGTGAACCACGGCCTTATGCGCAAGGGCGAGAGCGAGCAGGTCGTCGACGTGTTCAAGAACCAGATGGACGCCAACCTGGTTTACGTGGACGCTACCGACCGCTTCCTCGATAAGCTCGTCGACGTCGACGAGCCCGAGGCCAAGCGCAAGATCATCGGCGCCGAGTTTATCCGCGTGTTCGAGGAGGAGGCCCGCAAGGTCGGTGACGAGGTCAGTTTCCTCGCCCAGGGCACCATCTACCCCGACATCCTGGAGTCCCAGGATGGCGTGAAGGCTCACCACAACGTTGGCGGCCTGCCCGAGGACCTGCAGTTTGAGCTCTGCGAGCCCGTTAAGCTGCTGTACAAGGACGAGGTGCGCGTCGTGGGCCGCGAGCTCGGCCTGCCCGAGAACATGGTTGAGCGTCAGCCGTTCCCCGGTCCTGGCCTGGGCGTCCGCTGCCTTGGCGCCATCACCCGCGACCGTCTCGAGGCGCTGCGCGAGGCCGATGCCATCGTGCGCGAAGAGATCGACAAGGCCGGCCTGACCATCTGGCAGTACTTTGCCGTAGTGCCCGATTTCCGCGCTACCGGTGTGCGCGAGGGCAAGCGCGCCTACGACTGGCCCTGCATTATTCGCTGCATCAACACCGTCGACGTCATGACCGCCGAGGTGCCCGAGCTCGATTGGGCGCTGCTCAAGCGCATTACCGCTCGCGTGACCGCCGAGGTCCCCGGTATTTGCCGCGTTTGCTACGACCTCACGCCGAAGCCCGTTGGCACGGTCGAGTGGGAGTAAGCTAACTCAGCTGGTAGGCGACGAGAACTAGCAGATGTGACAAAGGGACAGTCCCTTTGTCACATCCTCGATATTATGTGAGGGATGGTACGCCACGCGGCGTGCCATCCCGTTCGTTATTTTAATGAGCCGAGTGCGCGAGTGGGAAGGGTCACGAGCATGGTCGTTCCGCGCTCCGAGCTCTCTTCGACCTCGATGGAGCCGCCGTGGAGTGCGGCAATCTCCCAGACCAGTGCAAGCCCCAGCCCCACGCCGCCATATGCCCTGCTGCGCGATTTGTCGACGCGAAAGAAGGGCTGGAAGATGCTCGTCTGGTATTGCTCGGGAATGCCCGGCCCCTGGTCGCGCACGCGTAGCAGCACGCGGTCGCCTTCGGCGCAGGCGTTGATTTGCACGGTCGAGTTGGGCGCGCTGTAACGTATGGCGTTTTCGGCCAAGTTGAACAGCAGCCGATAGATTAGCGTATCGCTGCCGATCGTTTGCGCGTCGCCCTCACTTGTAAGCGTGATGTCTTTTTGCTCGGCAAGGGGCGCCAGGTCCGTGAGTACTTCTTCGATCATCGGCGCCAGGTCAATCGCATCGTTGCAAGGGACACTGCGCAGCTCGCTCATCTCGAGCAGGGTCTTTGTCATGTGCGTCATCCGCTCGGTCTGCTCCTGCAGCAGCCCGAGCAGGCTCGCTGTATCGGCGTCGACGTCGGGGTGCTCGGCGCAAAACAGCTCAACCTGGGCCTGCATGAGCGCAAGTGGCGTGCGCAGCTCGTGCGCCGCATTGCCCGTAAACTGTCTTTGTGCGGAAAATCCCTCGTCAAGGCGGGCAATCATGTCGTTAAACGACGCGCTGCAGCGCCTGAGTTCAGAGGGCACGTCCTCGCTGATTTTTGTGTCGGCGAGGTTGTCGGGCCGCACGCTCTCGACTTGCGTCGCAAAGGAGCGCAACGGCTGCAACGCATGCCCGCTCACAAAGTAGGCCAGGACGCCTCCGAGCAGCGTCACCGCCGCAGTTATATACCAGCTCGTCGCGCCAAACGATTCTTGGGCGTCGTTCACGACGATGGTCAGCGCGTCGTCGAGCTCTTTGTTTGTCGGGTCAAATGAGCTGGGCGAGGCCGCCTCCACCTTGCTGTGCGCCGACGCTTCTGCACCAATCGAGTCCATGTAGCGCATGCCGGAGTAGCCAACCAGGCAATTCATAAGTACGCAGGTTGAACATATCAGCAGTGCCGTCATCAACGTGATGCGCCACTGCAGCGACAGCCGCTTCATTTGCCGTCCTCCATAACGTAGCCTTCGCCGATTCGGTTGCGGATGGGGTCGTGCCCCAACGCACCGCGCAGCTTTTTGCGCAGCGACGAGATATGCACGCGGGTCGCGTTGCTAAAGCTGTTGACGCTGCTGTCCCATACATGCTCGATAAGCTCTTCCTGGCTCACCGGCCGCCCCTGGTTAAGCATCAGGTATTCCAAGATGCCGGTCTCCTTGCGCGTGAGGGATAGGGTCTCGCCGCCCACGGAGGCGAGGCGCGCCTTGGTGTCAAAGCTCAACAATCCACAGACTAGAACAACGTCGTTTTGCGTAAAGCGCCTGAGCGTGAGACTGCGTATACGTGCCGCCAGCTCGTCAAGATGGAACGGCTTGGTGAGGTAGTCGTTGGCGCCCGCATCGAGCCCCGCTACCTTGTCGGAGACCTCGCCACGTGCCGAGAGCACAAGCACCTTGGTCTCACAATCAGTTGTCCTGAGTTGCCTGAGCACGGTCATGCCGTCGACATGGGGGAGATTGAGGTCGAGCACGACAAGATCAAAGGTCTCGACATCGAGCAGATCGAGGGCCTGCTGCCCGTCGTAGCAGCAGTCGACGCTATAGGCCAAGTTGCGCAGGCTGCGTGCGATCGCATCGCACAGCGCCCGCTCGTCCTCGATGACCAAGATGCGCATAACGTTCTCCTTGCATAATCATTCACGCTTAACACGGATTTTATAGTCGGTATGGTCCAATGGGTCGCGAAACGAAAGGAGTGGTCAGATTGTTCAAAGCGATTAAGCCTGTGGCGCAGGTGGCTTTGCTGATCGTTGGGGTAGCCATGGTTGGCTTTGGAATTATGCGCGGCGAGGCAGATGCCGTGCTGGCCAAGGCAATCAGGCTGTGCTTGGAGTGTATCGGAATTGGATAAAAGAAAAAACACTGCATCGCATCTTTTAGCGCGATTTCGTGGATTGATTCAGGCGGCGGCGACGCTTGCGACCAATATTCACCTGCCTAACTTTGCCAAGGGCGGCATCTACCAGGGAGCGGGCAAAGCCGTCTGCGTGCCGGGCCTCAACTGCTACTCGTGTCCAGCGGCCTCGGGTGCGTGCCCCATCGGGTCGTTTCAGTCGGTGGTGGGCTCGTCTAAGTTTAGCTTCTCGTATTACGTCACCGGAACGCTCATTCTGATCGGCGTGCTGCTGGGACGTTTTGTATGCGGCTTTTTGTGCCCGTTTGGATGGCTACAAGAGCTTTTGCATAAGATTCCCAGCAAAAAGCTCTCCACGAAAAAGCTCAAGCCGCTCACGTACATCAAGTATGCCGTGCTGCTGTTTGCCGTGGTGCTGCTGCCCGTCTTGGTGGTTAACGATGTGGGTATGGGCGACCCGTTCTTTTGCAAGTACATCTGCCCGCAAGGTGTGCTCGAGGGCGCGATTCCGCTGTCCATCATGAACGTGGGAATCCGCTCCGCGCTGGGAAAGCTCTTTTCCTGGAAGCTCGCGATCCTCATTGTGGTTGCGGTGCTGAGCGTGCTGTTCTATCGCCCCTTCTGCAAATGGATTTGCCCCCTCGGCGCATTTTATGCGCTCATGAACAAGGTGTCTTTGCTGGGGATCCAGGTTGACCAGTGCAAATGCGTCTCGTGCGGCAAGTGCGCCAAGGTGTGTCAAATGGACGTGGACGTTACGCGTACGCCCGACCATGCCGAGTGCATTCGTTGCGGCAAATGCGTGGGCGCGTGCCCCGTCGATGCTATTAGCTTTCGCTATGGGCTGGGTGTGACGGGCGACAAACCCGCGCAGTCCACGCAAGCCTGCGAAAACAAATAGGTACCTATATATGTTTCGATATAAACGGAGGAACCATGAAACTGTCAAAAATTGCAGCTCTGTTGATGCTGCCCGTGCTGGCGCTGACTCTCGCGGCGTGCTCTGCCCCCAAGGGCGACGCGAAGGGTGCTACGAGCGGCGATGCGCAGATTGCCGAGCTCATAGCGCAAAAGCCGTCGAGTGCCGAGGAGGCGGCCGAGCTGTACCAGCAGCTGCTGCAAAAGGAAAACGAGATCTTTGCGAGCGATAACGCCCTATGGGAAAAGGTGTTCCTTGCGGCCAACAAAGACACTCCCATGATTGAGGACGGCAAGAACTACGGTGACTTCTTGCTCGATACCATCGAGGGCGCCAAGGATCAGTTTGCGGCTGACGAGCTTAAGACGCTTAAGGCCGGCGCGCAGCAGGTCAAGGAGATCGAGGACAAGCTCATGGCGCTGGAGAAGGAGTTCCCCGGATGCGGCAGCACGCCCGGCGAGGGGGAGAGCGTCGATGCCTCGACCGCAGGCATGACTAACGGCGAGAGCGGGGAGACGAAGTTCCCCAGCTTTAAGGGCAAGGACTTGGACGGCAACGATGTAAACAGCGACGAGCTGTTCTCCAAGAACAAGGTCACCGTCATGAACTTCTGGTTTACCACCTGCAAGCCGTGCGTGGGAGAGCTGGGCGATCTGGAGAAGCTCAACAAGGAGCTTGCCGAGAAGGGCGGCCAGGTCGTGGGCGTTAATTCCTTTACGCTCGATGGCAACAAAGACGAGGTGGCCGATGCCAAGGACGTGCTTTCCAAGAAGGGCGTGACGTATAAGAACATCTGGTTTAAGTCGGACAGCGAGGCCGGAAAGTTCACCTCCAACCTGTACTCGTTCCCGACCACCTACGTGATCGACCAGAACGGTAACATTGTGGGAGAGCCGATCATGGGCGGCATCAACTCCGCTGAGCAGCGCGAGGCGCTCAACAAACTGATCGATCAGGCACTCGCGAAGAGCGAACAGTAAGTCCGTGGGACAGACAACTGAAGGGGAGTCGCTGGAAACAGCGACTCTTTTTTCTGCTTCGGGGTAGCATCATGGGTATACGTCGAAAGGGCACGCAGCTTTTCGTGCATTGCCCGAGCGGTGCGCGAAGCAACCAAGCTGTGAGTTTTCTTAAGCGTTCTGGGTATGGCAGTGTCAAGAATATCGGCGGCATAAGCGGCTACACGGGAAAGGTGGTGCGTTAGCTATGAAGGTGGTTATCGTTGGAGGCGTCGCGGGCGGCGCATCGGCGGCGGCACGTTTGCGCAGACTCGACGAGCAGGCCCAAATTGTCATCTTTGAGCGCACGGGTTTTGTATCGTATGCCAATTGTGGGCTTCCGTACTACATTGGCGGCGTGATAGAAGAAGAGAGCGCATTGACGCTGCAGTCTCCCAAGGGCTTTTGGGATCGCTTTCGCATTGCGGTCAAGACGAGTCACGAGGTGTTTGCCATCCATCCCGATTCGCATACGGTCGAGGTTCGCAATATGCTGACGGGCGAGGAATTTGTCGAGACGTATGACAAGCTCATCCTGTCGCCGGGTGCAAAGCCGATCCGCCCTGCGTTGCCGGGCATCGACTCGGATAAAATCTTTAGCCTACGCACCGTTGAGGACACGCTGCGTATTCACAGCTATGTTCGAGAGCGGCGACCGAGCAGTGCCGTCGTGATCGGCGGCGGCTTCATTGGCGTCGAGACGGCGGAGAATCTGTGCGAGCTGGGGCTCCAGGTGACCCTTCTGCAGCGTCCCGTCCAGCTTATGAACAACCTGGATTACGACATGGCGACCCTTTTGCATACCGAGGTGCGTGAGCACGGTATCGATCTGCGCCTCAAGGCCGATGTGACAGGTTTTGAGGAAGTTGATGGCCGCGTTGTCACCCATGTTGCGGGCGATGACCCTATCGGAGCCGATATGGTGCTGCTTGCCATTGGCGTGGCACCTGAGAGCCATCTGGCGCAAGAGGCGGGGCTCGAACTGGGCGTCAAGGGGGCTATTGTGGTCAACGACCGCATGGAGACCTCTGCTGCCGACGTGTATGCCGTGGGCGATGCCGTGCAGGTCACGCATCAGGTGACCGGCGAGGACGCGGTCATTTCGCTCGCCGGCCCCGCCAACAAGCAGGGGCGTGTCGTCGCCGATGTCATAGCCGGCATGGACAGCTGCTACCTCGGATCGTTGGGCTCATCGGTTATCAAGGTATTCGACTTGACGGCGGCAAGCACGGGACTATCCGAAAAGGCGACACACGCGGCGGGAATTGACTGCGACAGCGTGGTCCTGTCGCCCGGTTCGCATGCGGGTTATTATCCGGGTGCAACGCCCATGACCATGAAGGTTGTCTTCGAGAAGCAGGGATTGCGCCTGCTGGGTGCGCAAATCGTGGGCATCGATGGTGTGGACAAGCGTATCGACGTTCTGGCGACTGCCATCCAGGCAGGCATGCGCGGCGATAGGCTTAAGGATTTGGACCTAGCATACGCGCCGCCGTATTCATCGGCGAAGGATCCCGTCAATATGGCGGGCTTTATGATCGAGAACCTCAATCGCGGCATACTGGCGCAGTGGCATTGGGAGGATGAGCCCAACTTGCCACGCGATGGCAGCGTGCAGCTGCTCGATGTTCGTACGGAAGGGGAGTATGAGCGCGGGCATATCGATGGTTTCGTAAACATTCCCGTCGATGATCTGCGCAATCGCCTGAGCGAGCTCGACCGGGCCAAGCCGGTCTACGTGATTTGCCAGAGCGGCATTCGCAGCTACATTGCTTGCCGCATTTTGGCGCAGCATGGCTTTGAGTGCTTTAACTTCTCGGGCGGCTATCGCTTCTTTGCAGCCGTGACTGAGGCTCGCCGCGGCAGCGCTAACGTTATGCCGTGCGGGCTCGAAAAGTAGCGCGCATTGGAATGTGACAAAGTGACAGCCTCTTTGTCGCATCGGGGATGTTATATGCGGGATGGTGCGCCATGCGGCGTGCTGTCCCGTTCGTTTTTTGGCGCGGTTCGTTACATTCCTCACTGGTATCGGCCAAAAATGAGGATAGAGTAGGACAAACGCGCCGAACGTGAACGGCGGGGGAGCGGGCGAGCGCGCCCGCGCGAGAGAGGTTGCCGTCCATGCTGGATCTCAGAGTTATTTGCAAAAGGTACGTTACGCAGTCGTTTACGCAGGTAGCGCTCGACAGCGTAAGCCTGTCTTTTCGCGATAACGAGTTCGTAGCCATTCTGGGTCCCTCGGGTTCGGGTAAAACTACGATGCTCAACGTCATCGGTGGACTCGATCATTTCGATTCGGGCGATCTGCTGATCGACGGCATCTCGACCAAGGACTTCAACGACCGCGATTGGGATGCCTATCGCAATAATCGCATCGGCTTTGTGTTCCAGAGCTATAACCTCATTCCGCATCAGAGCATTTTGGAAAACGTGGAGTTGGCGCTTACGCTCACGGGCGTGGGGCATGCCGAGCGCCGCCAACGTGCGCGCAAGGCGCTCGAGGCAGTCGGTCTGGGCGAGCACGTTGACAAGCGCCCGAGCCAGCTTTCGGGCGGGCAGATGCAGCGCGTGGCCATTGCCCGCGCCCTGATCAATGACCCCGAGATTGTGCTGGCTGACGAGCCGACCGGCGCCTTGGATTCAACGACGTCCGTCCAGGTCATGGATTTGCTCAAGGACGTTGCGCGCGACCGTCTGGTCATTATGGTCACGCACAATCCCGAGCTGGCGTACAAGTACGCCACGCGCATTGTCAACCTGGCGGACGGCAAGGTCACCGACGATTCAGATCCCTTTGATGCTGCCGAGGCCGCGCGTCGCGAGGCCAAGCCCACGCGCAAAACCTCGATGAGCTTTGTGACGGCGCTTGGGCTTTCTGCCCGAAATCTCATGACCAAGAAGGGCCGCACGGCCATGACGGCCTTTGCAGGTTCGATTGGCATTATCGGCATTGCGGCGATCCTGGCGCTCTCCAACGGCGTAAACGACTACATCAAAAAGGTCGAGGAGGACACGCTCTCGAGCTACCCGCTGACGATTTCCAAACAAGATTATGACCTGTCGTCCATGATGGGCGGGCATGGGGCTACGGATGATGAGGTGTCCGAGGGCGAGGACTCGTCCGATGGCGCTACCGGCGGCAAGGCTCAGGGGACCGATAAGATCCCTGTGGTCACGGCCGTAAAGGACATGTTCGCAAGTGTTAAATCTAACGATATGACGAGCTTTAAGGCATGGCTTGACGACGGCGGCAACGGTATCGACAAAGAGGTCAACGCTATTCAGTATGGTTACGGCGTGACGCCGGTTGTCTATCGTTCGAGTAAGGGCGACGAGAAGCCCGTTCGCCTTGTTCCCAACGCTATGACCGAGGCCATGAGCGGAGGCGCGAGCTCGGCGGCAACGGTGAGCATGGAATCCATGGGAACGTCGGTCTTTAACGAGATGATTGACGACCAGAGCCTGCTCGACAGCCAGTACGATGTCGTTGCCGGCCATTGGCCTACGTCCGCCAACGAGGCCGTGATGGTGCTTTCGAGCCGCGGAACGGTGGGCGACTACACGCTCTACAGTATCGGCGCGCTGGATATCGATGAGCTCAACGACCTGGTTAACAGTGCCATGACGGCCGACGGCAAGGTCAAGACGCCCAAGACCGGCAGCGACTTTACCTACGACGATGCACTGTCCACGACGTTTAAGGTGTTGTCGCCGGCCGATGCCTATCGCAAAAACGAAGAGACCGGCATGTGGACTGACATGTCTGGCGACGCCGACTTTATGAAAGCCAAGGTTGCCGACGGTATTGACGTGCGCATTGTGGGCGTGGTGCGACCCAACGAGACGGCAAACGCGAGCGCATTGTCCCCGGGCATTGTCTATACGCATGCGCTGACTCGCCAGCTTATGGAGCGTGCTGCCGATTCGCAGATTGTGCAGGAGCAGCTTGCCCACCCCGAGACGGATGTCTTTACGGGCAAAACCTTCGACGAGCTGCAGGGCGAAGCCAAGCAGGGCGTGGATTTGGGCAGTATGTTCAGCGTAGACGAGGCGGCACTGAAGAGCGCGTTCTCGTTCGATGCATCTGCGCTCTCGGGTGTTGCCGGCGGTATGGACCTTTCTGGTCTCGATTTGTCCGGGTTGGACATTGACCTTTCGGGTGTTGGGCGAGACATCGATTTCAGCGACATCATGGCCAAGGCGCCGGTCCCGGATTTCTCGGGCATCTTTGACGGTCTGGAACTCACACCCGAGCAAATGCAGCAGGTGGGAGCGCTAGCCAACCAGCTGTTTGAGGGCTTTATGCGCTCTGATCAGTTTAAGGCGCTGTCGCCCGAAGATCTTAAGGACGCGTCAAAGCTCGCTGCCGCATTCTCAGCGTACCTTGAGAATGATGTCGCAGCCCAGCAATACCTGGCTCAGCTCAGGGCGCTCGGCGGCGATGCCCTGGCCGAGCGTCTGCAGCAGGTGATGGGCGACTATGTGCAAAAGCAGCTGGCTCCGTATTTGCAGCAGTCTATGGATCAGGTGATGAAGGCGGTCAGCGAGCAGATTGCGACGACGGTATCAACCCAGCTCAAGGCGGGTGCGGCAGGGCTCATGGACCAAATGGCGACGCAGATGTCTTCGAGTTTTGCCAACTTGGCGAGCACCATGCGCGTGGATGCGAACGCCTTTGCTCGCGCTATCCACTTTAACATGGACGCTGAGGACCTGAGTTCGCTCATGATGAGCTATGCCAAGGCGTCGAAGCTCACCTACGACAACAACCTGACCACACTGGGCTATGCGGACGAGGCCGACCCCATCTCGGTCAAGATTTTCCCGCGCGACTTTGAGGCCAAGGAGCGCGTGCTTGAACACATCGATGCGTACAACAAGCAGGTCAAAGCCGCCGGCCACGACGAACAGGCCATCTCGTACACCGACTACATGGGCATCATCATGGGCTCGGTGACCGACATCGTGAACACCATCAGCTTGGTGCTCATCGCATTCGTGAGCATCAGTCTGGTGGTGAGCTCCATCATGATCGGCATCATCACCTACATCAGCGTGCTGGAGCGCAAAAAGGAGATCGGTATCCTGCGCGCGATCGGCGCGTCGAAGCGCAACGTGGCCAACGTGTTCAATGCCGAAACCTTTATCGAGGGTCTCATTGCCGGCGTCTTTGCCGTTACCGTCGTGGTGCTCGTAAGCTTTCCTGTTAATGCTTGGGCGCTTGCTGCCAAGCAGGTCCCCAACCTGATGAGCCTGCCCGTGCAGGATGCGTTGATACTCATTGCGATATCGGTGCTGCTGACGGTCGTCGCCGGCCTACTGCCGGCCCGCAGCGCATCTAAGAAAGACCCCGTAGAAGCCCTACGCTCCGAATAATGTGACAAAGGGACAGCCCCTTTGTCACATTTCTCTCCTGCGCCTAGCTTGTTTTGCCCATCAGCGTGATGCGGATGGCTGGATGGGTATACTCGTCAAACTCGTCCTCGGGTTCCGTATCAAACGAGTAATACGCTTTGACGGGGCCGTCGCTCGTCCTGATAGAGATTCTCTCGTAGAGCGAGCCGTTCAAAAAAGCCTGCCTAAACTCTTCAGGGAGCTTCTGCGGTGCTAGGAGCTCGGGACTTGCGGTCTTGACGTCTATGGTTTGGACGACAGAGGAAAGCTCGTCAAGGTCGAGCTCGATACGGGCGAGATTGTCCTCGAGGTTCGCATCGGGGTCGACCTCTGCCGCGTAGCTCACTTCCGCGAGCGTTCCCTTGTTGTCAAAATCCAGGTACGTATAGGTCTTTTGGGCATCGGAGTCGCCGTCGTGCAGATAGCCTCGGACGTGATAGCCGTAATCTTGGTATCGCTCGTAGGGGTCATCGGCGGATACGTACTCGCATGAGGGTTCCAGCGCCTTGCGGGCGATGGCGATCTGCTCGGCTGCAGCCGCGGCGTTCTCCTGCATCTCGATGTTTCCCTGCGCCAGCTGCGGGATATAGGCGCCGCACACGATTGCGAGGGGCAGCGCCACAAGCGCGACGATCCACTTTTTTGCACGGGGGATAGGCACGCCACAGGCCTCTGCCGCGGCCTTTGCGTTGGCGAAGCTCTCGGCAAGCACATCTGCCGCGGTGGCGACGGCGCCTACGGCAGCGGCGACCTCTGCCGCGCCGCCCAGGTTGCGCGCGGTCTCGTTGTCACTGTTCCTGAGCAGGCGCGCGGCGGCCTGCGTGCCAACAACGCCTGCGATCTGTGCCGAGCGGTCTTTCTCGCTCTGCTCGACGGCGAGCCGGTACTGCATTTCCTTCCACTGCTTGCCACGCATGCCAAAGCGCGGGGCGAGAGCGCAGTAGCAGAATATAACGAGCTCGATGGCGGTGAGCACCAAGGCGGTCATCATGCCTGTCTCTTGGAAGCCTTCGTGATGGAAGACGATGTCGTCGACCATTTCGAAAGGAATGATCGATAAGGGCAGCACGAATGCCATGGCAAGCGCCGCGCCGGCAACCTTGGGGCAGATGCAGTATCGCTGGATGCGCTTGCGTTCTTGTTCGGAGAGTGCTGCCATGGCGGGTCCTTGGTGTCGTGGCGGTCGTTGTGGCGCGATGCCGTCATATGTGACTCAGTATAGAGAATCCCGCCATCGATGAGCGCATGGTCATACGGCAAAAGTGCCACGGCAGCCCTGGTTTAGAGCGGCTGCTCCTGTGCCCACGCGATGATGCCGCCCGATACGTATGTGTGCCAAAATAAACAGCCGAATGATGATTTGCAAATGTGACAAAGGGACAGTCCCTTTGTCACATTGATGTGAGAATGGATGTCGATGTATTTATCGCTGGCCCCTATGGAGGGGATTACCGGGCATGTGTTCCGTCGCGTGCACGCGGAGTGTTTTGGCGCACTCGATTGTTATTACACGCCGTTTTTGCCGCCGCCACGGGTAGGCAACCGCTTTGGCGGCAAAGCGTTTAAAGAGGTCGATCCCGCCAATAACCAGGGGCTTAACGTAGTGCCTCAGCTGATGTCCAAGAATGCGGATGAGTTTGTGTGGGCGGCGCAGGTGCTCGCCGACATGGGTTATCACGAGGTCAATCTCAACCTTGGCTGCCCCTCGGGCACGGTTGTCGCCAAGGGGAAGGGCTCGGGCTTTCTGCGCAATCTGGATGAGCTCGAGGTGTTCTTGAGCGACGTGTGCGAACGCTCGCCGTTGCCGGTGTCGGTCAAGACCAGGCTGGGATTGGAGAACGACGACGAATACGAGCGCGTGCTCGATCTGTATTGCCGCATGCCGCTGGCAGAGCTGATTGTGCACCCGCGCGTGCAAAAGGACCGCTATACGGGCTCGCCGCGCAAAGAGTTTTACGGTGAGACGCTGAAGCGGGCGCCGTTTCCGGTGGCCTATAACGGCGACATCTTTGATCTTGAGGACATGGATGCGCTGGTGGAGGCCTATCCCGGAACGCGTCACGTCATGTTGGGGCGCGGCTTGCTTGCGAACCCCGCGCTGGCTCGCATGGTTAAGGGCGGTCCTACTGCCACGGCAACTGAACTGCAGCGCTTCCACGACACGCTGTTTGCGGCCTATGCAGAAGAGATCGGCGGTAACGCGGTCTTTCGCATGAAGGAGTGGTGGTTCTACGCCAAGTGCGCCTTCGCCGATCCCGCGACCGTTCACAAACTCGTACGCAAGACCAAAAAGGTCGATGAATACCGTGCCGCTGTCGACCGTGTCTTTCGCGAGCAGCAGCTTGCGCCCATCGCCCGCTTTTGTGGCTAAATGATCCCTTGGGGACGGAGAAGAACGGATCGCCTGTGCCGGACCCATGCAAAAAACTGTACGCCAGCATCCAAGGATGTCGAATAATATCGTTTTTGGATGCTGACGTACATGTTTGGTTCGGCAGGGGACTAGGCAATCATTGCATCGAGTGTAATGAGTTCCCTGAGTCGCTCCGTGCGCGTTTGCCCATGGCGCTTTGCCTTTGCGTCAAATGCTTCAAGAACCGATTCGCCCACACGTGCCGATAAAACAACGCTTGGTTCATCGGAAATCGGCGGCCTTCCCAACTTGACGGTGTGGCCCTTCGGCCACTCATCTTTTTCGTATGCCGCTGCGGCTTTTTCTAGCTCACCGGGAGCAAACCCCATCATCTTTTCGAGCTGTTTAGCGTCCATAGCGCCTCCTATCGATCGATTCCGATTTCCCTGAGCACCTTGCGCGTAGGAGGGACAAGGGCGTGGTAAATGATGTAACCATCTCGGTCGGGGCAACATCGAGCAATGAGCTCCATGAGGCGGTTTTTTCCATCAAGTCCAACGAGAACGTAATCGATGCCTCCATTTTCAAGATCACGCCTAAACCATGCGAAAGCGGAGTTCCAAGCGCAGGTAATATCCGTCTCTGTCAGCCCATGTTTGAGGGCATGGGGGTGGATTGCGATGAGCTCCATAGGGACCTCTCTTTATGTATACAGTTTTGTAGACAAAAATACAAGCAGTTAATATGGTTAAGCAGCCTGTTTTGGTTGGACTGTTGGTTGCATAGTTGGCACGAGAGGCTCTACCGCTTCTTCATTTCTTAGTTCGGTATGCGAGCGGCCGTTGAACTCCCAGAGGGGAGTGTTCTCATAGATTATCGAGATGAGTTTGGAGACCTTGTTTATCTTCGCTTGTTCATAAAAATCGGGCCGTACGACGATCAATAGAAATTCGGCATCTTCGTTAATTTGTTGCACTGTCGGCATGCCGTTGAGACCAATAGAGCGCAAGAGCTTTGCCATAATGAAATCGAATTCGTCCTCTCTTGCGTGAAGGCTCGCGGCACTCAGCTTGGAATCCTTCAAGATATCCAGTTTGAGATTGTTAAGAAACCGTGTGTAGGTGGCATATCCGCAGACAACGTCCTCATAATCGAGTTTTTTGATTGGATGCTGTTTATGAGCAGCGAATATGGCCGCCCTCCTGCTCTGAACACGTCGCTCGCGTAACGAACGCATTTCCTCGGTGTACTCGCTATGGCGTTTATATTTTCGATAAGAATATCCGTAGTCGTCGTAGTAATAAGGGTTGTTTTCGACTGTGTCATCAAGTTCCGGCGTTATGAGGTACAGCTCTCCGTCTCTGGATAACATACAGGGGTTGTCGATGCGCCCCGACTCGTCTCTGATTTTCCAAATGGTTTCATTTACTTCGAATATCGAGACTGGTTTGGGAGCGCAAGAATTGTAAAGCTCAACAAACTTCTCAAGCGAGATGATTCCGCAAGCATCTGTATAAGCGCGTGCAAAGCGCCAAACTTCCTGGTTCGCTATGAGCTCGCGGAATTCCCTGTTGCTTGGAGCATCTTGTGGGCTTTGGTATCTGGCGTGAAGCGCGACGCGTGATGAGGACCATCTGTTGTCGGCCGCGACGTTCATGAGCTCCAGACGCAGGTACTCGTTTGTAATGCGAGCGAGTGACTCATAGTGAGTTAGGCCAAGCTCTGATCTAGGTGGCACGTCTTTGGGAACGGCGCGAGCGAACTTAATGCAGCGTGTGAGATAGGATTGTCCTAAGCGGGGACCATAATGCTTGTGTAGATGGCCGCCGACAGGGGAGAGCAATCCTTTGAGGTTGGTAACGGGGTATCCGGCGGTCTCTTGTTCGAGGCGGCGCCCGATGAGCAATGCCCCCTCAAGCGAAGTTTCATGATCGATACCCTTTTGATTAAGGCTCTTGGCTTCAACGATTCCGCTGATATCTGAGCAGGCGCTCGAAACGATGTCGGACGTAAAGGTTGGAATCTTTTTTGCCATAACGATGCACTCCTGTGTGACTCACGGATAACGGAAACGTTTGGTTGTGAGTGCCGTTCTTTGATGGCGACGGCGAACAGGAGCGCAGCCTGTCTGAGATGGGCGAGTGCGGTAACCACCGATCTTACTTACCGAGCTCGCTCCAGCGTGTCATTGGGGACCTCCGCAGGAGCTCTCGACTCGTCTCATGCCTTGAGGCGAGTATAGCATAAAAGCAAACGTATGTTCTATAAATTTGAGAAGCTGAATTCCTACCTACTCATTTAAGTACGTCCCCAATGAGTGCTAGAGGAGGTTTTTCTGTGTCCAGGTGATGATGTCGCTCGACTCGTAGAGCGGTTTGCCGTCAATGAACAGGCAGGGAACCTGGCGTTTTCCGCCGACGGCGATGAGCGTCTGCTCGGCATCGGGGTCAGTCGAGATATTGCGTTCGGGAATGGTCACGCCGTTATCGGCCAAAAAGCGCTTGACCTTTATGCAATACGGGCAGCCAGTCATAACGTAGAGCGCGAGTTCATGATCAGTAGCCATGGTGTCTCCAATCGGTTGCGGTTTTGATTGAAATACCCAAAGCCGCCGCAATCTATGCGCGGGCCAGCGACGACTCGATGGCCTGTACCAGAAACGCCGTAGCTCCGGTGCCGCAGGGCTTGTCGTAGTAGTCAACAAACCGCTGATCGGCAAGATAGCCGTGGGCGAGGCCCAGGTATGCTTCGTCTTGGGGTTCGTGTCCCCAGTTAAGGCCAATCCATCGACGGTGCATTGCGACAAGCTTGCGCGCCTCGCTTCCATCCGGTTCGCCGTCGCCCATGGCGATCGAGAGCTGGCCCAGAATAGCGCGTTCAAGTTCCTTCATGTCGTTCCATGTCTCGGGGTCCATGTCCAGCAGTGCCTCGTTTGCTGCATCGACGGCCTCGTCGCCATAGCGCGCCCGCGCCTCGGCACCGTAGCGCTCCTCGTTTTCCTGCACGGTGCGCCAGCGCTCCAATTGCGGCAGCACGGCGCCCATGAGAGAGACGGCTTCGTCGAGCGACATACCGGTGTTTTGTGCCAGGCGCGGGGCGCAATCCTCAATCATGGCCTCCATCGTGGTCTCGTAGGTGTACTTGCCGTGGTCGTAGCACCACTTGCAGTAATGGTCGGTCGTTGCGCCGTGAGCATCGGTGCCGCAGTCGTCGGGCGTGAGTATCATGCCGCAGCTCTGGCAATAGTGCTCGGGCATTTCGAGCAGGTGGGACAGCGGTTCTCCGGTTATGGCGGCAATGAGCTTCATCATGTCGATGCCCGGCGTGACTTCGCCGCGTTCCCAACGGCTGACGGCTTGGCGTGTGACGAAGAGCTTGGCGGCGAGTTGCTCTTGGGTGAGATTGTTGTCGCGGCGGATGGCGATGAGCTTTTCTGCAAAGGCCATGACGGCTCCTTTCTGCTGTTTGTTGCTTTAAGCATACGCGGCGGCCGGCACCCTTCCAAGCAACCGTTGGTTGCACGACGGGGACCGCGGCGAAGAATTGCGCGCAACACCCCACGCCTCCATGCCGTACAATGACCGGCATGGAACCTATTGCACACATACATACCGACCTGCCGCAGAAGTTCGGCATCCCACGCAACAGCTTTTTGGCGCCCCATCTGCAGGGACGCATCGTCTTTGAGCCGGAATTTGCCTCCAACGCTGCAGTTGAGGGTCTGGACTCCTTCTCTCACCTATGGCTGCTCTGGCGCTTCGAAAACGGAACGCCCGGCGGCACGGCTAAGGACATAGCCGCCGATGCCAAAACGCAGGACAGGTCCGGCACCAACGCAAAATGGTCGAAAACCGTGCGCCCACCGCGTCTGGGTGGAGCCGAACGCGTGGGCGTGTTTGCCACGCGCAGTCCGTTTCGCCCTAATCCCATCGGGCTCACCTGCGTCAAGCTTGATCGTGTCGAGCTCACCGACGATGGTCCCATCATCCATGTGCTGGGGGCCGACCTGCGCGACGGTACGCCCATCTACGACATTAAGCCTTACATTCCGTTTGCGGACTGTCACCCGGATGCGACGGGCGGCTGGATTGAGGACGCGCCATGGCAAGAGCTCGATGTCGAGCTCCCGCAAGCGCTGCGGGACATGGTCCCGGACACAAAGCTCCCCGGCTTGATCGAGGTGCTCCGCCAAGATCCGCGCCGTGCGGGCAGCAAACACGAGCCAAACCGCGTTTACCATTTGGCTTACGCTGGGCTTGACATATCGTTTACGGTCGACGGAACCAGGTTGACGATAACCGCCATCAACGACGCGCGAGACTAACCAGCCATTCGTCCGCACCCGTCAAATTAAGCGCCAAACTCCGCTCCAAAACCGCCCACGCTGGTGGACAATAACGCCTACCGAAACAATCCGCTTTGCACGGGAGCTCAGCATGAAATACGACTTTACCTCGCTTATCGACCGCCACGGTATGGACGCCATCGCCGTTGACTCCTGGGGAGAAATTCCCGACATGGCTCCGAACGCACCCGACGAGGGCTTCGACCGCATCCCCATGTGGGTGGCGGATATGAATTTTGCCACGGTGCCCACGGTTCAGGAACACATCATTCAGCGCGCCCAGCATCCCATGTTTGGCTATTTCAATCCGCGTGACGAGTACTTCGACCGCATCATCGAATGGCAAAGCCGTCGCAACGGCGTTGAGGGCTTGGCGCCGGAGCATATCGGCTACGAAAACGGCGTGCTGGGCGGTGTCGTGTCGACGCTGCGCGCATATGTCCAGCCGGGCGATGCGGTACTGGTCCACAGTCCCACCTACATCGGCTTTACCAAGTCTATCGAAGCCGCGGGCTATCGCATTGTCCACAGCCCGCTTAAGCTCGACGATCGGGGCGTGTGGCGCATGGACTTTGAGGACATGGAGCGAAAGCTCGCCCAAAACCACATCCATGCCGCGGTGTTCTGCTCGCCGCACAATCCCTGCGGCCGCGTATGGGGGCGCGACGAGATCGAACGTGCCATGGACATCTATCGCCAGCACGATTGCGTGGTGATCTCGGATGAGATTTGGTCCGATATCATCCTGCCGGGTCACAAGCATATCCCGACGCAGTCGGTGAGCGAGGATGCCCGCATGCGCACGGTTGCCCTCTATGCGCCCAGCAAGACGTTTAACCTGGCGGGCCTGGTCGGCAGCTACCACATCATCTATAACGAGACGCTGCGCGACCGCGTGTGCGCCGTGTCCAACAAGACGCACTACAACGAGATGAACGTCCTCTCCATGCATGCGCTTATCGGTGCCTACCAGCCGCAAGGCTACGAGTGGGTTGATGAGCTCAATGAGGTCATCGAGGGCAACGTCGACTACTTCTGCAATTACGTGGACAAGCATTTTGCGGGCGTGTCCTATTCGCGTCCGCAGGGCACCTACATGGTGTTTCTGGACTGCACCGAGTGGTGCCGCGAGCATGGCCGCGATATTCAGTGGCTGCTCGACGAGGGCGCTCGTGTGGGCGTGGGGTATCAGGACGGCCGCCCGTTCCACGGGCCCTGCCACATTCGCGTGAATCTGGCACTGCCCCTTTCGCGGGTAAAGGAGGCGTGTGAGCGCCTGGACCGCTACGTTTTTGGGGTATAGGGGGGCGCTCGATTCGAGTGCTGCCCCATGCGCCCACGCCGTCAAAATGCGTGGGCGCATGGGGCGCAGAGGGTAGCGAGCGCGTTTTTCGCATTCGCTACTTTTCCTGAATCTGCTTGCCGCAAAGATGCTCAATTGAAATCTCGTAGAGTTGGACGCCCTTGATGTCTTTGGCGATTTCTTCCTCGACTTCTTCGGCAGAAGGGTAGTACTTAAGCGCGAGCTGGCGGACTTTGTCCTCGATAAACGCAGGCGCTTCATCTACCAGGCGGCAACGGCCAAAGACCACAGTGCTCATGACGTAAGGAGCCCAGTCGCCGTCCTTGTACCACTCGTTGCCGTAAACGGTAAAGCAGACTTTATCGTCACGCCTGAGCGAATCGACCTTGTGGCCGGCCTTGGCGCCATGGAAATAAATCTTGTCGTGCTCGGCGTCAAAGAAGTAGTTGACGGGAATGGCATAGGGGTAGCCATCATCGCCGTTGACGGCAAAGACGCCGCGCTTACAGGTGGCGAGCAACTCGCGCGCTTCCTCGTCAGTGATGGCGCGTTTCTTTCGACGTAAGGGCCTAAACATCGTTGGCTTCCTTTCTGGCTGTGCATGGTGGTTAAACGCAAACTATAGCGAAACAGTTCCGTTTTTCTTGATGCGGGCGAGTATGTTTTTGAGCTTGTTAAAGTCGAGCGGTTTGGGCAGATGGGCGTTCATACCGGCATCGTGTGCCGCCTTGGCGTCCTCGTTGAAGGCGTTGGCAGTGAGCGCGATGATGGGGATGTCGGCTGCATCGGCCTTTTCGCTCAGACGAATCGCGCGGGTTGCCTCGTAGCCATCCATGCCCGGCATCATGATGTCCATCAGGATCGCATCGAAGCTGCCGGCGGGACGACTAACGTATAGGTCGACTGCTTTGTTGCCGTCGGCGGCGCGCGTTACGACGATGCCTTCGCTTTCGAGTAGAGCCTGGGCAATTTCGGCATTGAGCTCGTTGTCTTCTGCCAAAAGGACGTTCATGCCGGCAAGCGAGCAACTGTATGTCTGCTTGGACGCACGTTCTTTTGCCTGAGGGTTCTTGTCGATATCGAGCGGTATCTGGACGTTGAACGTGCTTCCCGCGCCAACCTCACTCGAAATCTCAATCGTGCCGCCCATCATATCGATGAGCGATTTGACGATAGACATGCCAATGCCGGTTCCTTGGAACTTGCTACGCGCATCGTCGCCTTCCTGGGCAAACGGCTCGTAAATGTGCGTCAAAAACTCGGGCGTCATACCAATGCCGGTATCCGAGACGCTAAAGCAAAACACGGCGTGCTCGTCGTCGACCGGTTTGATGGTCGATGAGAACGTGACGGTGCCTCCGTGCTTGTTGTACTTGATGCTGTTGTCGAGCAGGTTGACAAGGATCTGCCGAATATGGGTGGGGCTGCCGATCATATATTGGTCGACAGCGTAGGGCTCGCTGGTATCGAGCATGGTTATGCCACGGTCTGATGCGCGGAGCTTGCACAGTACGAGCGCATTGTCGCACAGCTCTTTAAGGTTGAATGATTCGTGCTCGAGCGTCACTTTGCGCTCCTCGATCCTGCCCATCTCGAGGATGTCGTTAATCAGTGACAGCAGGTGATTGGCGGCAACGCGCGCCTTGGCGCGGCTTTCGCGGGCGACCTGCATGTCGCCTTCTCTCAATTCCTCAATTTCGATAAGACCCAGGATGCCGTTGAGCGGCGTGCGGATGTCGTGGCTCATGCGCGTGAGGAAAGCGGTTTTGGCGGCGTTGGCGGCATCGGCTTTCTGCCGTTCCTCCTGTGCGCGGTAAAGCGACCAGACAAGGATGACGATGCCGGTGAGCAAAATGCAGATGACGACTGCCGCAATGACGATGCGGTTGCGGTAGAGAAGTCGGAACGCATCCGATTCTTGCGCCGAGTACGATGTGGGGAAATAGCTGTTTGCAGAGAGCGATTCACCTGCATTGACGATGCCCTTATTGATGATTCCCAGCAGCTCGGGCTTGCCGCGCGAAATTAAACACGATAGTTGCGCCGTGTTGGTGAGTTCCTGTGTTTCGAAATCCTCGATGTCGTAGATGTCGCGGAGAGTTTCCAGGCGCGTGCTGGGGACAATGATGCAACGTGCCTTCCCCTCATTGAGGGCTTTGAGCACCTCGCCGTCATTCGAATACTCGGTTACCGTTGCGTTCGGAAAGAGACTTTCGAGCTCAAAACGGTTAACGATTGTGCTCTTTGTACAAGCGATGTTCTTAAGGTCGCTGTTCAGGTTTTTGCCACTGTGAATGGCGGTCAGCGAAACCGTTCCCATCGAGTTTGACTGGATGACCCCTGTCTGCTCGGCGAGCCAGTAGTCGCGAAACAACGGCAGGGCGACATCGATGGTTCCGTTGGAAAGGGCTTTGATCATTTGCTTGTTGTTCGAGAGTGCGATTGTTTTGACCGTAATGTCAAACTTGTCGTGCAACGTCGTTGCAAGCGAGGCGAGCGACCCTTCCATCTCGCCGTCGTCATTTTGCGTACAGTAGGGAAGTTGGTTTTTAAGATAGCCGAGCGTGATGGTATTGCCGTTTTCTTTGAGCCAGGTGGTCTCGGTGCCGGTGAGCGATGACGAGCCACTGTTTTGGGTCGAGTAACTCGTTTTGACTTCCTCGTTATAGCGCGGGTTATCGCGGGCGATGGTCGTCATGGCGGCGTTGATGTCGTTCATCAGGTCAGGGCGGCTTTTGGGAACGGCAAAATAGTAGTCGCTCGAGCCTACGTAGAACATGGGTGACGCATCGGGCGACGAAATGGTGTCGTTCATGATGACGGCGTCGACCTCGCCGTCTGCAAGCGCCTCAAAGAGGGCGCTGCCGGTGTCGATTTCTTTATAGGTGCAGGTAACGTCTTCGTTGGCGAGCCACTGCTGGCCGACGATAGTTTGCATAACGCCAGAGTTGCAGCCGATGGTGAGGCCTTGGAGCGCCTGGGGGTCACCCTTGGCCAGATCGTCGCGGTCGGGCCTGGCGTAGATGTAGTAGCGCTCGGTGCCCTCGGGGTTCGAGGAAAAGAGCAGCTTCTGCTCGCGTTCTGCCGAATACGAGATGTTGGGCATGAGGTCGATTTCGCCTGCTTCGAGCATGTCCATAAGCTCGGAGAAGGTGCCGCTAACGTATTCGTATTGCCAGCCCTTTGTGTAATACGAGAGGGTCTGGAGGTACTCGTAGCCCCATCCCGAAAGTCGCTCGCCCGGCATGCCTTCCTGGAAGCCTTTGTTGTTGACGAGCCAGCCAACGCGGACTGTCTTGACCTGCTGGTCGGAGTCGGCGGCAAAGGCGGGGGCGGGCATGACGGCGCTCAGTATGGCGAGCGCGGCAAGCGCGACGGCCAGGGTGCGATATAGAGCCAAGCGAAGGACGGCGGAAGGTTTCACATGAAATCCTATCGAGTTGAGACAATTTCGCATAAGGATACCAGCTCAGCCTGCCCATTCAGCCGCCGCACCGCTAAACGGTCACTCCCGGCAGTTGGGGACAGTCCCTTTCTGCCGGCAGAAAGGGAACGTCCCCAACTGCCGGGTGTGGGACAATAACGAGCGAATGTGATTGGGCGTCTGGGAAAAGGGGTCGCGATGAACAAGTTGAGGACGCTTGCCGACGTGTTGCGCCAGGCTGGCTTTGCACGCATCACGGGCCTGTTTCTCGTCTTCTATCTGCTGTGCTCGACAGCCGTCTGGCTGTCCGAGCCCACGACCCTTACGTTTGGCGACGGCCTCTGGTTTAGCTTTGAGACCGTATCGACCATCGGCTTTGGCGATATCCCGGCCGAGACGCCGGTTGCCCGCGCTATCACTGTCGTTTTGAGCGTCATCAGCATCTTCTACATCGCCATGCTCACGGGCGTGGCGGTGAACTACTGCAATACGCTCATCAAGATGCGCCAAAAGGACACCATGGCGCGCTTTATGGACGATCTTGAGCATTTGGAAGAGCTCGATCGTGACGAGCTTGCCGACCTATCGCGCCGTGTGCGTGAATATCGCCGACGCCAACGCTAGAACGGGCGCCGCGCGTCACGATGAGGGGGACTAAATATGAATATCACGGTATACCTGGGCGCCAGCGTTGGTAACGACCCAGCATTTTTGCCTGCGGTGCAAGAGCTAGGCAACTGGATTGGCTCCAACGGGCACGCGCTGGTATACGGCGGGTCCAAATCGGGCCTGATGGGTGCGCTCGCCGATAGCGTACTCGATGCCGGTGGACACGTGACGGGCGTGGAGCCGAGCTTTTTTATCGAGGCCGAGTTTCAGCACGATGGCATCGACGACCTCATCGTGACGAGCGACATGGCCGAGCGCAAGGCCAAGATGATTGAGCTCGGTGACGCGTTCATCGCCTTTCCCGGTGGGACGGGTACGCTCGAGGAGATTGCCGAGGTCATGTCCGCCGTGTCGTTGGGGCATCTCGATGCGACGTGCATCCTGTACAACCTCGGGGGCTACTACAACGATCTCAAGGCGCTGCTCGGACACATGATTGATAAAGGGCTTTCGAGTCCGAGGCGCCAGCAAGGCATTTACTTTGCCGACGATTTGCGCGAGATTGCCTCGATTATTAACGGATAAGTCTTGAGCCTGCCCCACTATGACTCCCAATGGTGTCGTTTGCGGCGCAGACGGTTGGCTCGTTCGGGCAACGCTCGCTCTACAATAAAACGTATCTTTGTCGATTTTGACCACGGGAGGTCCCGATGGACAACCTTGCAAAACCCAAAAACCGTGCGCTGTTTTTAGTGAGCGTGGCCGTGACCGGTGCGTTTGCGGGCGCCGCGGTCTGGCTGTTTTTCTTTGCGATGGAGCACGGTATCGACTATCTATGGACCGAGATCCCTCATATGCTGGGCGTCGCTTCGCCCGAGCTCGCGAGCGGTCCGTTCGGTTTTTTGCCGTACCCGTTTTTCGTCTGCCTGCTGGGCGGCCTGCTGATCGGTCTGTACGAAAAGATGACGGGCACCAAGACTGATGACCTCAACCAGGTGATGGCCAAGGTTAAGCAAGACGGTCGCTACCCGTACGACAACCTCGGCAAGCTTTCGCTTGCGGCATTGCTGCCGCTGCTGTTTGGCGGAAGCATTGGACCGGAGGCCGGCCTGACCGGCGTTATCGCGGGTCTGTGCAGCTGGGTCGGCGACCGCATGCGTCGCTTTGACGCCGAGTTTAGGCAGCTCACGCTGCTGGGTACCCAAGCTGCCCTAACGGCGCTCTTCACCGCTCCCATCTTTGGCTTTGTGGCGCCGCTCGCCGGTAGCGCCGATGGTCGGGGCGCTGGCGAGGACTCCGCGTCCGACGAGATCACCATCAAGCTGCCCAAGGCGCAAAAGACCGTGGTCTACGGCATCGCGATTGCCGGCGGCCTGGGCACCTATCTGCTGCTCGGCCAGCTTATGGGTGGCGGCATGGGCATGCCGAGGTTCGAGGCTGCCGAGGTGGGCAACCTGGAACTTGTCTGGCTCATTCCGCTGGCGTTGGTCGGCACCGTATGCGGTTGGCTGTACTTTGTCTCCGAGCATGCAAGTGAGGCGCTGTCCCATGCAATAGGGGAGCGCCCCGTCGTCAAGGCCATGCTGGCTGGTCTGGCGCTCGCCATCTGCGGCACAGTTCTGCCTTATACCATGTTTGCCGGTGAGACCCAGGCCGACGTACTTATGGAGACCTACCTCACCATCCCCGCCGGTGTGCTCATCGCGACCGGTCTTGTCAAGGCCATGCTGACCCCCGCCCTCATCAATATGGGCTGGCGTGGCGGCCACTTCTTCCCGGTTATCTTTTCGGGCGTGAGCTTGGGCTACGGCTTCGCTATCCTTACCGGCGCCGATCCGGTCTTTTGCGTCGCCGTCTGCACGGCCTCGACGATGGGCGCCGTTATGCGTCAGCCGGTCATGGTTGTGGGCTTGCTGCTCATGTGTTTCCCGCTCAAGGGTATCGTCTGCATGATCATCGCCGCCGTTATCGCCGCTGGCATTCCGCTGCCCAAGCCGCTGCGCAAGTAGCACGGCGGCGCACGGTCAATACAAACATCTCAAGCCCGGTGTGAGGGTGTTCAACTTGAGCTTGTGCCCTTTGACGGGTCGTTATTTTCAAAATGCTGCTGTAATCCACGACACGGGTTGAGCGCCTTCCCAATAATGGGCCACGCCGATCTGTGGCGCATGTCCGATGATACCGCGCCTGCCTACAGGTCGCGTGCTCGATAGACCTTGGTACTGATGGCGCAACTCAGTGCAAAGAGCACGAGGGCCAGTACGGCAATTCCTGCGCACAGGCAGCCGAGGACGGCGGGATCGGGATTTGCTCCGGCAATCGACATAAGCCAGTTGCTAATGGGGTTGGAGGAGCTCAGCGTGGCCATGGCAAAGCACCCGAGCAGGGCAAACAGGCCAACGGATAGGCGCAGCGCCTCCATGTGTCCAAGGCGAAAGAACGGCGGCTGCGCCAAAAACACCATCATGAGGGAGATGAGCATCGATGCTGCCGAGGCTATTGCGATCTCAAAGACCGTCTGTCCCGTCGAAGGAATGCCCGCGCTGTTGAAGAGCGGGATGGCGACGATACTCAAAAGCGTAGCTGCACATGCCATGGCGGCGGAGAAGACAATAACGCTCAGGTAGCGGGCACAAATAATGTCTTTGCGCGAGAAGGGCAGCGTTGCCCGATAACGCTCCCATCCGTTTTGATTGTCGAAGCCGGCCAGCGAGCTCATGACCATGATGGGTGACATGGCGCTGACCGCGCAGGCGCCGGCGCTCATGCCGGAATCGCCGTCCGATGCGTTGGCAAGGGTCAGCACGACGAATATGAACAAGCCGACACCCGCAATGCTCGGGACAAGTGAGCGAACGATGGCGAGCTCGGACATAAAGGCGCGTTTCATTTCGAAGCCCCTTTCAGCGTGAGGCGCAGATAGTCATCAATGGTTGCCCGGTCGCAGGGAATCTCGGGAAAGGCCTCGAGCGCCTCGCGACGGTTGGGCACGAGCACGTCCACGCTATAGGCGTGGTGGGCGGCGCGAGCGCCTTCGACGCAAGCCATAAGCTCGGCGGCCTGTGCTTGGGTGCAGTGGGCGATGCCGGCGCGGTCGGTAATGTCCTCGCGCGGCAGGTCAAACACAATCGAACCGTTATCGATGCAGATGACGCGGTCGGCGGCGCGATCGAGGTCGGACGTAATGTGGCTCGAGAGCAGCACACTGTGCTGGCCGTCGGCGACAAAGGCGAGCAGCTCATCGAGCAGCTCCTCGCGCGCCATGGGATCGAGGCCCGCAGTGGCTTCGTCCAAAACGAGCAGCTTGGCATTGTGGCTGAGCGCGCAGGCGAGCTGCAGCTTCATGCCCATGCCGCGGGAGAGGTCTTTTACCTTGGCTTTGGGATCAAGGCCAAATCGGTCGATAAATCTGGCGAATGTTTCGCGACTCCATGTGGGGTACGCCGGGCCTACGAGCGTCTCGATCTGGCCCACCTTGAGCGTGGAGGGGAAAGGACACGTGTCCAGGACAAGACCGACGCGGGAGCGCAGGTGACGCTGTGCCTCGCCGGGCGCGTTGGCGTCGCAGTGCTGTCCAAACAGATGCACCTCGCCGGCATCGAGCTTTATAAGCCCGAGCGCGGCGCGAATGGTCGTTGTCTTGCCGGCGCCGTTTGCGCCCACAAAGCCGACAATCTGGCCGGGCTCCACGGTGAGTGTGACATCGCGTAGCGAAAAGCGGTCGCTTACGCGGCGTGAAACGCCTTTGAGTTCTAGCAAGTTTTGCATGGTATAGCCTTTCTTGCAGATGGCTACTGCATGGTCTCGGGGGCTACAAGGTCGAGCATCTCGTGCAATTTGTCGCGCGTGACGCCCAGGGTTTCGGCCTGCGTAGCGGCCTGCGCAAGCAACTCTTCGATATGGCAGAGCTGGTTTTCGCGCAAGAGTTCCTGGTTTCCCTCGGCGACAAAGCAGCCCTTGCCCTGCACGGTGCAGATAAAACCGAGTTGCTCCAGGTCGGCATAGGCGCGCTTGGTGGTGATGACGCTCACGCCCAGGTCGCTCGCCAGCGCGCGGATACTGGGGAGCTTGGCTCCCGCAGCGAGTGAGCCCGAAAGGATCTGGGCTTTGACCTGCGAGGTTATCTGCTCGTAGATGGGCTTGTCGCTCGAATTGGATAGGATGATGTCCACAGCGGCTCCTTAGCTGTTGGGCTACACGTGTATATAACCGGTAAGCACAGTATATATACACTATGCACAGTTGCGCAAGAGGGAAATATGGGCTCGTCTGTCCCTCCGTTCGTTTATCTCGATCCGTAACATCTGAAGTCAATTTTGGCGGCTAGATGTTACAGATCGAGACAGCCTCGATCTTCCTGCTGGTTTATCTCAATCTGTAACACTTAGGCCTGATTTTGATGGCTAGATGTTACAGATTGAGACATTGGCTGCCCGCCTGCCAGTTTGTCTCGATCTGTAACAGGTAGAGGCTCAAAACCCGTCTTTCTGTTACAGATTGAGACGGAGATTGAGACGGTGTTGGTCTTCCCAACCGTTTATCTCGATCTGTAACATCTGGAGCCGATTTTGGCGGCTAGATGTTACAGATTGAGACGATCCTTGAGGCAGCTGCCCGGTGCACAGCGAGCTCGGCTAATGAATTTGTCCTGATAGGTGCCCTGCTGCAGCATTTCGCGGCTACAATAGTACGGTTACAACGACGTAATGCACTCAATGCAAGAAAGGATCCGCATGGCAAGCCTGTCGGATGAAATCTCGTCGCGCCGCACATTCGCGATCATCAGCCACCCGGACGCCGGTAAGACCACGCTTACCGAGAAACTGCTGCTCTATACCGGCAGCATCCAGACTGCCGGCTCGGTCAAGGGCAAGAGCTCGGCCAAGCATGCCGTCTCGGACTGGATGGACATCGAGAAGGAGCGCGGTATCTCCGTTACTTCCTCGGTTCTGCAGTTCACCTACAACGGCGCCTGCGTCAACATCCTCGATACCCCCGGCCACCAGGACTTCTCGGAGGATACTTACCGTACCCTTATGGCTGCCGACGCCGCGGTCATGGTCATCGACGGCGCCAAGGGCGTCGAGGCCCAGACCAAAAAGCTCTTTAAGGTCTGTACCCTGCGCCACATTCCCATCTTTACCTTTGTGAACAAGCTCGACCACGAGGCTCGCGATCCGTTTGAGCTCATGGAAGAGATCGAGAACGTCCTGGGCATCAATACGTATCCTATGAACTGGCCGATCGGCAGCGGTCGCAATTTCCGCGGCGTGTTCGACCGCCAGACCCGTCACGTTATCGCCTTTGAGGGCGACGGCCACGCCAATGCCACCAAGAAGGTCGCCGAGGTCGAGGCCGAGCTGGGCGATCCTTCCATGGATGAGCTCATCGGCGAGGAGAACCATAAGAACCTGATGGATGACATCGAGCTGCTCGATGGTGCCGGCGACGAGCTCGACTTGGATGCCGTGGCCTGCGGCAAGCTGAGCCCGGCGTTCTTTGGCTCGGCGCTCACCAACTTTGGCGTGGAGCCCTTCCTTAAGGAGTTCCTGCGCCTGGCCCCGACGCCGCGCGCCTATACCGATACGCTCACCAGCGAGCCGGTCGATCCCTGCCGCGACGACTTTAGCGGCTTTGTGTTTAAGATCCAGGCCAACATGGACAAGAACCACCGCGACCGCATCGCCTTTGTGCGCATTTGCTCGGGCAAGTTCGAGCGCGGCATGGACGCCTTCCACGTGCAGGGCAACCGCAAGCTCAAGCTGGCGACGGGCACCTCGATGATGGCCGACGACCGCGCCATCGTGGACGAGGCGTACGCGGGCGATATCGTGGGCCTGTTCGATCCGGGTATCTTTAGCATCGGCGACACCGTGTGCTCCGGCAAGCGCCACGTGCAGTATCCGCAGATCCCGACGTTTGCCCCCGAGATGTTCGCTCGCATTACGCAGGTCGACACGCTCAAGCGCAAGCAGTTTGTGAAGGGCATGGAGGAGCTTGCCCAGGAGGGCGCCATCCAGATCTTTCGCGAGCTGGGTGCCGGCATGGAGAGCGTCATCGTGGGCGTGGTCGGCGTGCTGCAGTTTGAGGTGCTCGAGCGCCGCCTCAAGGCCGAGTACCGTGTTGAGGTTCGTCGCCAACCGCTGCCCTATACGGACATCCGCTGGATTCAGAACGACCCCGACACCATCGATATCCCGGGCCTTTCGCTCACGCGCGACACGCTGCGCGTCGAGGATATGCGCGGCGGTAAGCTGCTGCTGTTCACGAGTCCGTGGAACGTGGATTGGGCGACCGACCACAACCCCGACCTTATCCTGTCGGAGTTTGGCAACGTAGCCTTTTAGCGCGTCGGTGCGGTGGCCTTGCGGGGCTGCCGCGCCGTTTGCTTGCCTGCGGCTGCGTGAGCGGCTATCATACCCACCGTTGCCTCAAGACCGGGGCGGCCGAGCAGTTCGGGTCCGATATCCTGCTCGTTAAACCTAAAACCAAAGGAGTACATAATGATCAAGAAGGTCATGGAGGACTACAAGGTCCTGTTGCGGAGCATTCCCGCGGCAACGGTTTCGCTGTTTTTCGTGAGCGTCATCATGATGAACCTGCTGGCCAACAAAGAGCTCATCAGCCTGCCGTATCTGGCACTCGACTGCGGCTTTGTGGTGAGCTGGGTTTCGTTTTTGTGCCAGGACATGATCTGCAAGCGCTTTGGCGCCAAGGCATCCATCAAAATCTCTATCCTCGCGCTGCTGGTCAACCTGGCCGTGAGCCTGTGCTTTTGGGCATGTTCGCTCACGCCCGGCATGTGGGGCGCCTACTACGACACGGGCATGATTGAGGTCAACACCGCCCTTAACGCCACCATCGGCGGCACCTGGTACGTGGTGCTGGGCTCTTCGCTGGCAATGCTCGTTTCTGCCGTGGTTAACTCCACGCTCAACCAGTCGCTCGGCCGTATGCTCAAGAAGAATAACTTTGCGAGCTTTGCCTTCCGTTCCTATGTGTCCACGGGTGTTGGCCAGTTTATCGACAACCTGGTCTTTGCCATTGTGGTGAGCCACACGTTCTTTGGTTGGACCTGGGTGCAGGTCCTTATGTGCTCGCTGACCGGCGCTGTTGCCGAGCTGCTGTGCGAGGTCTTCCTGAGCCCCGTGGGCTACAAGGTCGTGCGCGGCTGGGAGCGCGAGAATGTGGGCTCCGAGTACCTCGAGCGCCACGCAACCGCCTAAGGAGCAAGTATGCGGGTTTTGATCACGGGCGCTTCGGGCGGTATCGGAGCCGCGTGCGTGCAGCGCTTTTTGGACGAGGGCCACGAGGTCGTGGGCTTCGATCTGCTGCCGGCGGCGATCGAACACGAGCGCTACCGCCATCTGATCGTTGATGTCCGCGAGCCGGACTCGTTTCCAAGCGACCTTGAGCCTCAGGTAATCGTGAACGTTGCCGGTACGCAGGATTCGGCCGACGACATCGCCGCCAACCTGTGTGGCACCATCAACGTGACCGAGCGCTACGCCTTTGTGGGGGAGGGGCTCGCCGCCAAGCCTGCGCCGGCTATCAAATCCGTGGTCAATGTGGGGTCGGCGAGCGGGCATACGGGATCGGAGTTTCCCGCCTATGCCGCCAGCAAGGGCGGCGTAATCGCCTACACCAAGAACCTTGCAAACCGCTTGGCACCGCAGGCCATCGCCAACAGTGTGGACCCGGGCGGCGTTATAACGCCGCTCAACCGTTGCGTGATGGAAGACGAACACCTGTGGAGCCAGATTATGGAGCTCACGCCGCTTAAACGCTGGGCCACCGCCCAGGAGATCGCCGAGTGGATCTACTTTGTGGGCGTGACCAACCGGTTTATGACCGGGCAGAGCCTGCTGATCGATGGCGGCGAGGCCGGCCGCACACAATTTATTTGGCCCGAATAGGAAACGCGCCCGATGGAAAGCTGTCGGGCGCGTTTTTGATGTATCGATTTTTAGCCGAGGCAAGTCCAGTTGACGGGGGTCGAGCCGTGCTGTTCGAGTAGCCGATTGGCTGCCGAGAAGGGACGCGACCCCATAAAAGCGGGGAGTTCTGCCGTGGCACGGTTGGCCGAAAGCGGCGAAGGGTGCGTAGAGGCCAGGCAGAACTTGCCGGTTGCCTTGCCCGCGCCGGTCGCGGCGAGCTTGCCTTCGACCATCTGCTGGGCAAAGCGGCCCCATGCCAAAAAGACTACCGGTTGGGGCAGCTGGCAGCAGCGTTCGATAATGTAGTCGGTGAGCGTGCTCCAGCCCAGTTTGGCGTGCGAGTTCGCGGCATGCTCGCGCACGGTGAGCGTCGTGTTGAGGAGCAGGACACCCTGTTGTGCCCAGGGGGTTAGATCTCCCGTGGCGGGAATGGGGCAACCCAGATCGGCTTTGAGTTCCTTATAGATGTTGCGCAGGCTCGGCGGCAACTTGGTTTGCGTCGCAGGCACCGAGAACGACAGACCCATGGCCTGGTTGGGCCCGTGATAGGGGTCTTGGCCCAAGATGACAACCTTCACCTGGTCGGCCGGTGTGTAGGCGAGGGCATTGAGGATGTCGTCTTGTGCCGGGTAGATGGTCTGCTCAGCACGCAGAAGGGCGATACGCTCGAGCAGCTGGTTCGTGGTGTCACGTACCGGCTGCGGCGCATCGCCCAACCAAGTTGCTATGTTGCGGTCGCGAGTTACAGCGTCCATGGAACTCCTTTAGGGCAGATGCTCTGTTGGCATCTATTGTAAAGGCGTCCAGAGACCTTTATGACGCGGCTGCATGAGGAGTGGGGCCTACGAGACGTGCTCGGGCGCTCCTGCCATGCGAGCCTGTCCATGTGCGCGAAGGCGTGGAAGTTCGACGGTTGCCACCATGACGCCGGTGAGGATGAGGGCGGCGCCAAAGAAGGCGATGGGGCTCAGGACCTCGCCGACCAGGAAGAACGAGAAGACAGCGGAGCAGACCGGCTCGAGCGAGAAGGCAAAGCCGGTGGTCTCGACGGGCACGTGGGGCTGCACGAGCGTCTGGGTGATAAAGCCGTAGGCAGAGCAGATGAGTGCGAGCGCGACGACAACGACGATTTCGCTGGGCGTGCTGGGAAGCGTGAAGCCGCCAAAGGTGAATGCCGCGACGCCCGAGAACAAACCGCCAAAGCCCAGCTGCCAAACGCCCAGAGCCAGCGGGTCGACTTCTTCGACAAAGCGCTTGGCCACGATAATGTGGCTGGCATAGATAAAGGCCGAGAGCAGCATGATGATCGCACCGGGATTCAGGCTGGTAAAGTCGGCGCCCGAGAGCAGCAGCATGCCGCAGGTGACGATGGCGGTGCCGACGAGCACTTTGCGCTCGGGGGCGCGACGCAGTAGGGCGGCGTTGGCAAACGGCACGATCACGACCGTCAGGCTCTGCAAAAAGCCGGCGGTGGAGGCGGAGGTGAGGCTGGAGCCCAGGCACATGCAGGTGAGCTCGGTTGCCATGATGGCGCCGATGATGGCGGCACGGACCATAAGGTCGCGGTTGATGTGGAAAGCGCGCTTGTGGAAGAGCAACAGACAGGCCACAAAGGCGATGATGCAGCGCAGTGCAACGATACTCGTGGCGTTCATGCTGTCCATGCCGATCTTCATGAGGGGGTACGAAAAGCCCCATGCGACGGGAACGGAAAAAGAGAGCGCGATTGCTTTTTTGCGATCCATGGGACTCCTTTTGTTACAGAACGGTTTCGCAAAAAGGATTCTGCTCCCAGATATGGATGTAGTAAAGCGAATGTATCTTCAGTATGATTAAGAAAAGCTAATGTGAACAGAAAAGGCCCTGGCAAAACGCTTTACGGCTACATCGGTGTGGAGGCACGATGGCATCGCGGTATCAGATTGTATGTATGGTGGTCGATTGCGGCAGCCTGAAACGTGCGGCCGACGAGCTGGGCTATAAGCAAAGCGCGGTGAGCCAGGCCGTCAAGGCACTCGAGCGCGAGCTGGGCACCACGATTATCGAGCGCGGCAAGCAGGGCGTCTCACTGACGCGCGACGGCAAACAGTATCTGCCGTATCTACGCCAGATCGTAACGGCCGAGGCCGAGCTTGAGGGTAAGCGCCAGGAGTTGTTGGGGCTTTCGTCGACCGACATTCGCATTGCGACGTTTACCAACGTGAGCCGTACCGTGCTGCCGCGCGTGATCCGCGACTTTGGGGCTCTGCATCCGGGCGTGCACTTTACCCTCAAGCAGGGCGATTACACGCGCAACGCCCAGTGGGTGCACGATGGCGTGGTCGATTTTTGCTTTACGGCGCGCGGATTTACCACGGGGCTCGAGAAGCGCGTGGTCTATCACGATGAGTTGGTGGCGCTGCTGCCGGCCGCCCATCCGCTGGCGGCAAAGGAAAAGGTGACGCTCGCCGACCTGGCGCCCGAACCGTTTGTGCTGCTGGATGAGGGCGAGCAGAGCCTGGTGCTCGATGCATTCACGGCGCACGGGCTGTCGCCGCATGTGACGAGTGAGGTTACCGACGACTACACCATTATGGCGATGGTGGAGGAGGGCCTGGGCGTGAGCATGCTCTACCGTCGTACGGTCGAGGGCATGCAGGCCGATATCCGCGTGCGTCCTATCGTGCACGCTCCCTCGCGTGACGTTGTGGCAGCGTGGCGCAGCTGGGATACCATGCCGATCGCCACAAGGCGCTTTATCGACTACATGAGCTCGCATATCGTGAGCCAGCTGCCGATGCGCCACCTTGTTGGATGTGTCTAGCGCGCCCCGGTCTTGGCTTGCGCCAGACGGTAGGTGCGTGCCGGGTGGCAGAGCAATACCGCCACGACCATAAAGAACGCTGTGGTGCCCAGGCTGATGGGGTAGACCATCATGATGTTCGCAAAGGTGCGGAAGTGGGGGAACACGCAGAATACCCAGTAGAAGCGAATACCGCAGACGCAGATCATGGTGATGAGGGCGGGCATGAGCGAGATGCCAAAGCCGCGTAGGTAACCGGACATGTTCTCGTAGAACATGCTAAAGGCGTACGCCGGGAAGATCGAACACACGCGGATATAGCCGATCGAGACGATGTTGGGGTCGCTGTTGAACAGCGCCAGGATCTCACGCCCCAGACCGACGATGATGACGATGGTGGTGAGTGCAACGATGCCGCCTTCGACCAGGCAGACCTTGAGCGTCTTGGTGCAGCGGTCGATCTGGCGGGCACCGTGGTTTTGCCCCACAAAGGTGGTGCAGGCCTGGCTAAAGCTGTTGAGCAGGTTGTAGCACACGTACTCCAGGCTCATGGCGGCGCTGGATGCTGCCATGACCTCGGTGCCCAGGCTGTTGATGGCGGACTGGATGATGATGTTGGCGACGGCAAAGACAGCGCTTTGGATGCCGGCGGGCAGTCCGATTTTGACGATGCGCTTGAGGGCGACGGGGTCTAAGCCTAAGTCGCGTGGGGTGACGCGGACGACGGAGTCGGTCTTGAGCAGGCGGATAAAGAGTGTAGCGGCGCTGACGGTGTAGGCGATGGCGGTGGCGATGGCGACGCCCGCGACGCCCCAGTGGAGTACGGGGACAAAGATGAGGTCCAGGCCAATGTTGAGGACGGTGGACACGGCAAGCGCCTGCAGCGGCATGCGGGTGATGCCGACGGAGCGGAAGATCGCGGCCTCAAAGTTGTAGAGCAAGATTGAGGGCAGGCTGAGCAAAAAGACGCGCAGGTAGAGCGAGGCGAGCGGCATGGTTTCGGCGGGAACGTTGAGCGCGGCGAGCATGGGCTCGGCAAAGATCTCGCCCAGAGCGATGACGACAAAGCCCACGAGCGCCATTAAAATCGAGGTATGGACGGCGCGTTTGACCATGTTCTGATCGTTGCGGCCGATAGCGTTGGCGATGACCACGTTGGAGCCAAGCGACATGCCAATAAACAGGTTGAGCATAAGACTGGTAAGCGGAACATTGGAGCCGACCGCCGCCATGGCGAGGGTTCCCTGGTCGCCCGAGAAATTACCGATGATGACCGTGGCGATGAGATTCGATAGCTGCTCCAAGATGCTCGTGGCGGCCACGGGGAAGGCGAACAGGGGAATATTTCGCCACAGCGAGCCGGTGATCATGTCAATGTGCTTAGATGCGGTATCAGCCATACGCTCTCAATCTCTAATATGCTCTTTCGTGCTTATTTGCGCAGATGATGATACTCCTAATCGACTAGTCATTGGGGACGTTCTTAAACGACTAATCATTTAAGAACGTCCCCAATGACTAGGTGTGGAAGGCGTGCGACAATGGTGGGCGTTGTGTAGTCCGCGCTAAGGAGTTGCCATGTTGTTGTGTCCCGTTTGCCATGAGCCGTTGGCGGACAATGAGCGCGGTGCTGCATGCGCGGGCGGACACCGGTTTGACCGTGCGCGCGAGGGCTATCTGTACTTACTGCGCTCGTCCAAGAGCGGCGACTCCATGGGTGATCCCAAGTCGCAGGCGCGCAGCCGTCGTGACTTTCTGAACCGTGGATACTACGCGCCGTTGCGCGATGCGATGGTCGAGCTGGTGCGCAAGCAGGTGTCTGGGTGTGCTGCGTCTACGAATGGCCCCATGACGCTGCTCGACATTTGCTGCGGGGAAGGCTACTACACCAGCGCCATGGGCGCGGTGCCGGGCGTGGATGCTTACGGTTTCGACCTGGGCAAAGAGATGGTGCGCCTGGCCGCCAAGCGCGGCGATGCGACCTACTTTGTGGCCAACATGAAGGATATCCCCGTGGCCGATGGCACCTTCGATATGGTGACCGAACTCTTTGCTCCCTTTAACGAGCGCGAATTTGCCCGCGTGCTGGCGCCAGAGGGCTCGTTCTATACCGTGGTGCCGGGTGCCCGTCACCTCTTTGGGCTCAAGGAAGTGCTCTACGATACGCCATATCTCAACGATGAGAAGCTGCCGAAGACCACCGAGCTCGAGTTAGTCGGAACGCAGCGGGTATCTGCGAATATTACGCTCCAGACCCAGGCCGACATCGAGGCGGTGTTCCAGATGACGCCGTACTACTACCGCACGCGCCCTGCCGACAAAGAGCGCCTGGCAAACTTGGACACGCTCCAGACCGATATCGACTTCATCATCGCCGAGTACCGCCACAGCTAACAACCTGCCAAAAAGGGACAGGTTTATTTTGGCAGGTTTTATCTGGGCAAATGCAAAGGGCCGACCGCGGAGATGCGCGATCGGCCCTTTTTAGTTGCTTGGCTGCAGAGGTTATGAGAAGCGAGCGCTTACAGGCGGTCCTTGTTCTCGGCCTTAACGGCGTGCGCCTGCTGAACAAAGAACAGGTCGTACACCACGATGACAAAGGCGACGATATTGACGGAGCTGCCGCCGAGCGCGGGAAGCGTGAGCGCGGCCTGGACGAGCGTGGCGATTGCGGCGACGATGCCGAGCTTAAAAGCGCCATCCACCTGCGAAGGCTTGTTGGCGCCCTTGATGCCCGCAACGCCCGCGGCGAGATCGATGAGGCCCTTGGCGACCAGCGCGACCGCGGCGAGCATGGCGTTCGACCCGTACGTGGAATCGAGGTTGCCGGTCGCGATGCCGGCGATTCCAATGACGAGACTGGCGATGCCCAGAACAAAATAAATCAGGGCAAGGATTTTGAGTGTCTTGCGAGCGGCGCTCATAGCTGGTCCTTTCGATGCGGGCGCGGAGAATCTGTCGCACCCAGGTTGCGGCACATATCGTGAAGCACATTGTAGTTCAACGGGGCGATACATGCGTTTGAAAGCGTCTCTTGCCTGTACGGTTCAACCTTTCAAAAAGGAAAGCTGGGCGTAAGCCAAATCGATGGCAGCGTATGCGCGGCGCTGCGATGATGGGGCCATGGTAAGAGCTGGACCGAAGGAGGAGCCATGATGTACGGAGCAGGGCAAGTGCGTGAGCCGCGGTCGCTGGGAAGGCGCATGGGTGATTCTGTGATCGCTGCCGTGTGCACGGGATTGATGGCGGTGCTTTGCATTGCGATGCTGTGGGCCATGTCGCATGTGGGACAATAGCGGACGGTTGGGTGCCGACATAAACGGCACTCACGTATTCGTTTTGCTTGTTAAGGAGTACCCATGGGCGTCGTCGATCCCTTTTCTGTTGCTCGGGCCGCGGGGCTTGAGCTGATCGGGAAGTCCGAGGGCCTCACGCTCACCGACGGCACGATGGAGCTGCGCGCCGATTTCACCCGCATGCTTCCGCGGCTTAAACAGGGCCGTTTGCAGCAAGAGCTACTGGTGAAGGCTGCGCGCACAAAAGGCATCGAGCGGCCATGGGCGATTGATGCCACGGCGGGCTTTGGCGAGGATTCGCTGCTGCTGGCGGCCGCGGGCTTTACCGTCGATCTGTATGAGCAGGATTGCGTGATCGCGGCGCTCCTCAAGGATGCCCTGGATCGCGTGGCAGATGATCCGGCGCTTGCGGCTGCCGTGGCTCGCATGCGCCTTCATGCGGGCGAGGACAGCATTGCCGGCCTTCGCCATACAGCTGAGTTGATCGGGCGGGGCGAGCTCGCGGCTCCCGACGTGGTGTATCTGGACCCCATGTTTCCCGAGCGCACCAAAAGTGCGGCGGTCAAAAAGAAGTTCCAACTCTTGCACCATCTGGAACGGCCATGTACCGACGAGGAGACGCTGGTCGAAGCTGCGCTTGCGGTGCACCCGCGCAAGGTCGTTATCAAGCGACCGGTGAAGGGGCCGCTGCTTGCCGGCGTTAAGCCGAGCTATCAGCTTGCGGGCAAGGCCGTTCGTTACGATGTTTTGGTGCCGCCGCGCCCGTAGCTTGTGCACGATGGCTGGCGCTTCGCCAGCGCCGTGCCGATGCGGGGTCTATTTCCAAGGGTGCGACGTCAGGTGCCAGCCGCCGCAGTATTCGCATTTGTAGCAGGACAGGCCGCGCCGTCCGCGGTTTTCGCAGTCGGCCATAACGGCCTCTGCCTCGGCGCGCGTGTCGTAACGGTTTTTGCGTTCGCACGACTTGTAGCGCCAGGCTTCATCGCGCTCGGCGTCTAGTGCGTCGCGGCGCTCGTCCTCGCGCGCAAACAGGTCGCCCATATCGCCGCCGGTGGCAGCGCCCAAAAACTCGCTTTTGGCTTTTGACCAGGCGGCTCGCTTTTTGCTCCCCATCTGCTTCGCGCTCCTCTCCAAACGTTGGTATCATTGCTCAATCAAAGTGATACCAATAAACGTGAGGTCGCCGCGTGATGATCAGAAAAACCCTCGATACCGACATTCCCGCCGTCATGGCTATCTATGACGCGGCCCGCGCCTTTATGCGCGCGCATGGCAACGCCACGCAGTGGCCCGAGGGCACGCCTTCGGCCGAGCAGCTGGCTGCCGATATTGCCGCTGGTGGCAGTTACGTGTGCGAAGTCGACGGCCGCGTGGTGGCGACGTTTGCCTTTTTACCGGGTCCGGACGAGTGCTATGACGTGATTGAGGACGGTCAATGGCGCAGCGACACTCCGTATGCCGTGCTGCATCGCGTGGCATCCGACGGCACCGTGCACGGTATCGCGGCGGCGATGTTTGCCTTTGCCAAGGAATGCGCCGACCATCTGCGTATTGACACGCACGAGGACAACTTGCCCATGCAGGGCGCCATCGCCAAGGCGGGGTTCGAGCGTGTCGGTATCGTCTATGTGTCCGACGGCACGGCGCGTGTCGCGTTTGATTGGCTGCGCGAGGCGTAGGAGCCAAGGCACGTATCATCACCCAGCTCAAATAAAAAATGGCCCCGAGTGGGGCCATTTTTGGTAAAACGCGTCGTTGTGGGACTCGCATTGTTACCGCCCCAGATGAACCCGGGCAGACAAAAAGGGGAGGTGCCGGCTTTCGCAAGGCGCGAACCTACGAAAATCGCCGCGCGGCAACGCGGGGCGATGAGCTCGGTCGGGGGATAGGGCCCGCTTCGCCCGCCGGCCCGTAAATTGTATCATCCAGTGTGGAACGAGAGCGCCCGTTGCCGCGTGCGATGGGCTTGCAATAAGAGGAGAGCCATGTCGAAGCAAGCGGTCGTTGGAATCTTGGCGCATGTCGATGCCGGCAAGACCACGCTGGCCGAGGCCATGTTGTTCAACGCGGGTCGCATTCGCAAGCGCGGCCGCGTGGACGATGGCGATTCGCATCTGGACACTAACACGATCGAGCGCGAGCGCGGCATTACGATCTTCTCGTCGCAGGCCGTGCTCGACCATGGCGATACCCACGTCATGCTCGTTGATGCGCCGGGGCATGTCGATTTTTCTGCCGAGGCGGAGCGCACATTGCGCGCACTCGACTACGCGATTTTGGTTGTGGGCGCCAACGACGGCGTACAAGGGCACACCGAAACCCTGTGGCGCCTGCTTGCGCGCTATGACATTCCGACGTTCATCTATATCAACAAAATCGATTTGGAGAATCCCGGCCGCGATGTTTTGCTGGCACAACTTGGGCAACGTCTTTCCGAAGGTTGCCTGGATGCCAACGAACTGTTGGCGGGCGGCGCCGTTCAGGAGGACGCTGCTGCGTTGGACGAGGCGGCGCTCGAGGAGTTTCTTGAGGCGGGCGAACTTTCTGTTGCAACGCTGTCACGCATGGTTGCCGAGCGCAAGCTCTTTCCCTGCTTTGCCGGCTCGGCGCTCAAGGACCAAGGCGTGGACGAGCTGCTGGACGGCATATGCGCGCTGATGCGTGAACGGGCATGGCTTCCGGAGTTTGCCGCGCGCGTCTATCGTGTCAGCCGCGGGGATCGTGGCGAGCGCTTGGCTTGGGTTAAAGTGACCGGCGGCACGCTGCGTGCCAAGCAGATGATTAACGGACGTTCCGGCGCCGAGGCATGGGAGCAAAAGATCGACCAGGTGCGCATCTATAACGGCGAGAAATACGAGCTTGCCCAGGAAGTTGCCGCTGGCGGCATCTGCACCGTGACGGGTCTTGCGCACGTTCGCCCGGGTGATGCCCTGGGCGCGGAGCCCGCGGGCGATACGCCCGTCATTGCGCCGGTCCTCACCTATACGGTGCTTCCGGGCGAACACGATGTCCACGCGGTGTTCAAAGCGCTGACTGAGTTGGCGGACGAAGATCCCATGCTCGGCGTAAGCTGGAATACGCATCTTGAACAAATACATCTGCAGCTCATGGGAGCGGTGCAACTCGAGGTCGTGCAGCGGGTGTTGGCCGATCGTTTTGGCCTTGCGGTCGAGTTTGAGCCCGGCGGCATCCTCTATAAGGAGACCATTTCGCAGCCGGTCGAGGGCGTGGGTCACTTTGAGCCACTGCGCCACTATGCCGAGGTGCATCTGCGCCTGGAGCCGTTGCCGGCGGGCTCGGGCGTACAGTTTGGCACCGTGACCTCGACCGACGAGCTCGATCTTAACTGGCAGCGTCTGGCGCTCACCAACGCCATGGAGCGCGATCATCTGGGCGTGCTGACCGGCTCGCCCATCACCGATGTGTGCATTACGCTCACAGGTGGCCGCGCGCATGCCAAACACACCGAGGGCGGCGATTTTCGCCAGGCCACGTATCGCGCGATTCGCCAGGGGCTCATGCGGGCACGTGAGGCCGGCGCGGCGGTGCTGTTGGAGCCGTGGTACCACTTTGAGCTCGAGGTGCCGGGGGAGTGCGTGGGCCGGGCGCTCTCGGATGCCACGCGCATGGGTGCCGAGTACGAGCCGCCGACGATGGCGGGCGACCGAGCGAAGCTTGTGGGTCGCGTGCCGGCATCCGAGGTGCAGGATTACGCGCTGGAGGTGGCTGCCTACACGAGTGGTCGCGGGCATCTGTACCTGGAGTTTGCCGGCTATGCGCCTTGTCATGATGCCGAGCGCGTCATCGAGGCGGTGGCCTATGAGCCCGAGGCCGATCTGCCCAACACGCCCGACTCGGTCTTTTGCTCTCACGGCGCCGGTTACACGGTCAAATGGTACGACGTACCCGCCGCGGCACACGTAAAGATCGATCCCGCCGCCTTCCGTCCCTGGCGAGCAGCAGACGCTGAGTTTTTCGGCCACATGTGACAAGGGGACAGCCCCTTTGTCACCCGCTGTTGGTATAACTCGGTGTAAGTTGGTATAACTATAGGCAGGGTTTGCCAATCCGAGGAGGCCGACATGAATCCAAATCCCTTTAAGCCAACGGCAGGCAAGCGGCCTCCGATACTCATCGGTCGCGAGTCGGTCATCGAAGATTTCGAGGAAGGGCTCGATAACGGCGCCGGAGCGCCGGGTAGGCTCATGCTCATTACGGGAAACCGCGGCTGCGGCAAGACGGTTCTCCTGCGGGAGCTGCAACGTCTAGCCAATGAGCGTGGATGGGCGGTTGTCTCCGATTCCGCTTCGCTTGGCCTATGCGACCGCTTGGCCGATGCGCTTCGCTCGAATAGGCCGGTTGTGACGTCAATGGAGTTCGGTCCGTCGTTTGGCCGGATGTCGGTCGAGGCGGCGCGAGCAAAGGGCGAGACGTTGCGAGGGCTGGTCAACGAGCGCCTCAAGAAACTCGGGCCGGGAAAGGGCTTGCTGTTTGCGATTGATGAGGCCCAATCTGCGTCTATCGAGGAACTGGCGGCGCTGGCCGTTCTCTATCAGCAAGTGCTCGGAGATCAAGATGCTACAGGCTTGTCCGATAGCGACCAGCGCGGTCTTGCGCTGGTGTTCGCCGGCTTACCCAGTATGGTTGATGACTTGCTCGAAGAGCCGAGCGTGACGTTTTTGCGGCGTGCTCAGCAGCGTACGCTGGGGGCGATTTCTTTGCCCAAAGTGCGCGATTCGTATATCCAGACGGTCAAAGACGCTGGTCTTTACGTTGATGCGGAGACGGCGGACCTTGCGGCGCGCAAGAGCATGGGGCATCCCTATATGGTTCAGCTGGTGGGCTATTACATGTGGCGGTCTGCTGTCCGGCGTGGCTCGCAGGTCATTGAAGAGCGCGATGTTGAGGCTGGGCACGCGGATGCCGTCTCCGAGTTCTACGAAGCGGTTGACGCGCCCCTGTATTACGGGCTGCGCAGTCCACAGCGCCTATTTATCGAGGCCATGGCAGTTGACGGGGGCAAGCCGACGCGCATGGCGGACATCATTGAGCGCTGCGACCGCACCCAAAGCTGGGCGAGTAAATATCGCGCAAGCCTGATTCGCGAGCGCGTCATCGAGGCTGCCGGATACGGCCTCGTCCGGTTTACCGTGCCCATGCTGGGCGAGTACATCCGCGAACGCGTTTTATGGCACGAGTAATGTGAAGAGGGACGGTCCCTTTGTCACATCGATAGATGTGAGGTCAAAACATGGTGATTCAAACTGAGCGATTGACGCTTCGTCCGTGGCGCGAGACGGATGCGGCGATCCTGTTTACATATGCGAGCGACCCGGACGTGGGACCGGCTGCGGGCTGGCCGCCCCATCGAAGCATTGAGGAGAGCAGGGAGATCATTCGGACAGTTTTTGCGGCACCCCATACCTTTGCCGTTTGCCTGGCTGCGACGGATGAGCCCGTGGGTAGCATCGGTCTCATGCCGTCTCGCTGCGAGTCAAACCGTCGAGATGACGGTCTCGAACTCGAAGTGGGCTATTGGATCGCCAAGCCATTCTGGGGCCGAGGCTTTGCTCCCGAAGCGGTACGAGCCATGCAGCGCTATGCGTTCGAAACGCTTGGCTGCAAGGCGCTTTGGTGCGGATACTACGAGGGCAATAACAAGTCATTACGCGTTCAGCAAAAGTGCGGGTTCGCGCCGCATCACGTTGAGCGCGACGTGCCCTGCGAGCTTATGGGCGATGTACGTACCGAGTACTTTACGTATTTGACCCGCGAAGACTGGCGCGGGCGGGCAGAAGGGGAGTGATGACGGTGTCGCAACAACCAAGTGCTATCGAGGTGCGTGGCGCGCGCGTCCATAACCTCAAGGACATCGATATCGATATTCCGCTGGGAAAACTCGTAGGTATTGCCGGCGTGTCGGGTTCGGGCAAGAGTTCGCTGGCGTTGGGAGTTCTTTATGCCGAGGGCTCGCGCCGCTATCTGGAGGCGCTCAGCACCTATACCCGCCGTCGTCTGACGCAGGCCGAGCACGCCCAGGTGGACGAGGTGCTGCACGTGCCGGCGGCGCTCGCATTGCATCAGCGTCCGAGCGTGCCGGGCGTGCGTTCCACCTTTGGCACCATGACCGAGCTCAACAATAGCCTGCGCTTGCTTTTTAGTCGCTGTGCCCATCACGTGTGCCCGCATTGCGGGGCGCGCGTGGAGCCGAGCCTTAACGTGGCTGCGGGCCTGTCGCTCACGTGTCCGACATGCGGCCGCGAGTTCTACGCGCCGAGTGCCGAGGATTTGGCTTTCAATAGCGGCGGCGCGTGTCCTACCTGCGGCGGCACCGGTGTCATGCGCGAAGTGGACGAGGCGAGTCTGGTGCCCGACGAGTCAAAGACTATCAACGAGGGCGCGGTGCTTCCTTGGGGCACGCTCATGTGGGATTTGATGAAGCAGGTGGCAGGCGAGATGGGCGTGCGCACCGATGTGCCGTTTAGCCAGCTCACGCCTCAAGAGCGCGATATCGTGTTCCACGGCCCGGCGGTTAAGAAGCACATTCTCTACGTTCCCAAAAACGGCGAGGGCGCCACGCCGCTCGACTTTACCTATTACAACGCCGTCTATACCGTTGAGAATGCGCTCGCCAAGGTTAAGGACGATAAGGGGCTTAAGCGTGTGGCTCGCTTTTTGCGCGAGGGACCATGCCGTGACTGCGCCGGCACGCGTCTCTCCGAGGCTGCGCGCCAGCCCCAGGTGCGCGGTATCAATCTGGCTCAGGCCGCGGCCATGACGCTTGGTGATGCGATCGAGTGGGTGCGCGGGGTGCCCGCATCCTTGCCGGCCGAGATGCGGCCCATGGCGACGGATATCTGCGATTCGTTTTTGAGCACGGCTCGTCGTCTGGTCGACCTGGGTCTCGATTACCTTTCGCTCGATCGCGCCGGTGCCACGCTCTCCACGGGTGAGCGCCAGCGCGTGCAACTCGCCCGCGTGGTGCGCAACCGATCGACAGGCGTGCTCTATGTGCTGGACGAGCCCTCAATTGGCTTGCATCCTGCCAATGTCGACGGCTTGGTGGGCGTAATGCGCGACCTGGTGGATGACGGCAATACCGTGGTTGTTGTCGACCACGATACACGTGTGCTGGTGGAGGCTGATTATCTGGTCGAGATGGGCCCCGTTGCCGGAGCAGGCGGCGGCAGTGTAATCGCCGCGGGCACGGTGGACGAGGTCGAGCAATCGCAGGACAGCCGTATCGCGCCGTTTTTGCGCGCCGAGCCCAAGCGCTTGCGTCCGCAGGTGACTGACGACGAAATGTTCGACCAGGGCCATATCCGCATGGCGACCGATACCATCCATACCGTCAAGCCGCTCGAAGTCGATATTCCGCGCGGTCGCTTGGTCGCGGTTACGGGTGTTTCGGGTTCGGGCAAGACGACGTTGGTGCTCGAGACGCTCATCCCGGCGCTTAAGGCGCAGGCAGCTGACGAGCGCTTGCCGGGGCACGTGTGTTGGGTCGATGCCGAGGGCATTGGCCGCGCAAACCTGATTGACGCCACGCCCATCGGTGCCAACGTGCGCTCGACGGTAGCGACTTATGCCGACATCCATGATGAGCTGCGCCGCGCCTTCGCCCGCACGCCCGAGGCAAAGGCAGCCGGCTACAAGGCGGGTGCCTTTAGCTACAATACCGGCGCCTTGCGCTGCCCTACGTGTGATGGCACGGGCTCGATATCGCTCGACGTGCAGTTTTTGCCCGATGTCGAAATCGTCTGCCCGGCATGTCGCGGCTCACGTTATGCAGACGCGGCTTCGCATATCCATCGCGAGGGCAAGGACGGGAGTCTGCTTACGTTGCCGCAGCTCATGGACATGAGTGTGGACGAGGCCATCGACGCCACGGTGGGGCTCAAGAAAGTTCAGACGCGCTTGCAGACCTTGCACGACCTTGGCTTGGGCTATCTTACGCTCGGTGAGCCCACACCGGCGCTTTCGGGCGGCGAGGCGCAGCGCCTTAAGCTCGCGAGCGAGATGGGCCGCGTGCAGGATGATGCCGTATTCGTATTTGACGAGCCCACGATCGGCCTGCATCCGCTCGATGTTCAGGTGCTGTTGAACGTGTTTGACGGCCTCGTTGCCAAGGGCGCCACGGTTATCGTGATCGAGCACGACCTCGACCTTATCTGTAACGCCGATTACGTGATCGACATGGGCCCGGGCGGTGGTGATGCGGGCGGGCAAATCGTCTGCGCCGGCACGCCAGGCGACATCGCAGCCTGCTCCGCAAGCATCACCGGCCGCTACCTATAGGCGATGTGACAAAGGGACTGCCCCTTTGTCACATTGACTTCTATTTCACGCATTGAGCGGCGAGATAGTCGCGGAAGAATGGCAATTCAAAAGCGACGATTCCGCGCCCACGTTCCCCAATGATGCCGGCGTCTATCATGCGGCGTCGGTAGCGGGAGACCTGCTGCGGCGAACGCTTAAGGCGCTCGACAAGGTCGGCGGTGGTGGACTCTTCCTCGTCATCGAGCATGGCGATGAGGAATCGCTTGTCTTCTGCAGTGAGTTCCCGATAGGTTGCCGCGAGAATTCGGTCGTCCATCTCGTCGCGCGCGATTTTGATTCCCAGGTCAAAGTCGCGTGACGAGATTTCCTTCGAATCGCTTGTGAGATCCCAGGCACGGTAGCCTACGAGTTGCAATAGGAAGGGAAAACCAGAGATCGAGCGAACGGCTCTATCGATTCCCTCAGCATCTGCCAGGCGATCGTTTTCCTGAATTGTGCGAATCAAGGCTTCGCGCACGTCATAGTCGGCAATGCGACCCAGATGATATTGTTGGGCGCGGCGAAGAAACGAGACCGTCTTGTGGTTTAGTAGCGTCGATACGTTGTTGGGAAGTCCCGCCATGAGCAGGGCGACGCGTTTTCCATCGGTCACAAAGTGCTGATACGACGCTGCGAGCTGAATCATCTCGTCGAGTGTCGGGTCCACCTCGTCAACCGTAACGAGCAGACCGGTGCCAGCCTCGTTGAGCTGGTCGATGATGTCGCTCATGCGATAACGCCAGGTTGAGGCATCGTGAACGCGATTGACCTCGATGCTGCCGAGCGGTGCAATTCCGAGACCGGTGACTTCGAAGTTGTTAGACGGGTCGATAAGATGGCCGGCAGCACGTTTCGCCCCGAACTCGATTTCCTCAAGCATTCCCGGGAGCGCGGTTGTCTTTACGGCAATCCAGCCGTGGGATTCCGCCCTTGTCGCGAGCGACGACATGAGAGCGGTTTTACCGGTTCCACGTGCGCCTGAGAAGATCGAGGTCAATTCTGGGCGCCTGCGCTGGCTCAAGAAGGCACGGTCCAAATCCCGAATAATCTGTTGTCTGCCAGCGAGATGGGCAGGAACCTCGCCAAAGCTAGGGGTAAACGGGTTCTCGAGATATTCCACAAAGCTCTCCTTTCACAGCGCCGTTTAACTTCATTTTACTTTAGTTAATTCTGATTAAAAGTGAGGGCTTTTTATCTAGAGCATCAATTAGGCGTGTGCGCCATCGGCGCGGCGCTTGAATGTGACAAAGGGACAGTTCCTTTGTCACATTCCCGGAAAGCCTGTTTGGCGCAGGGCTTCGTAGAGGACGATGGCGGCGCTGTTGGAGAGGTTGAGGGCGCTGATGCGGTAGTCGTCCGGGTTGACGAAGTTGCCGCAGATGTCCTTTTGAAGGATAGCCTCGTGGCTGTCCTCGGTATGTCCGAGCGATTCCTCGTGGGCTTCCCAAGCCTCGGCGTTATCGAGCGAGTCGCAATCGCGCAGCATAGGGATGCGCTCGCAGCGCTCGGGCGCCGCGGCGAGCAGTGGCTCGGGAATGCCCGAGCTCTCGCTGCCAAAGACCAAGTAGTCGCCGTCGTGGTAGGTACTCTGCGCATAGGTGCGGCGTGCCTTTTTGGTCAGCAGATGTAGGCGCTCGTCGGCAGGGGAGAGACCGTTGCGTGCAAGGAAATCCTCCCAGCCGGCATAGGTCGTCACGTCCAAGTTTTGCCAGTAGCCCAGGCCGGCGCGACGTACCGTTTTGTCGTCGAGCGAGAAGCCCAGCGGCTCCACCAGATGCAGGCGGGCGCCGGTGACCACGCAGGTACGGCCGATATTGCCCGTATTGGCCGGAATCTCGGGCGCATACAGCACAATGTTGAACATGAATCTCCTTGGCTCAGAACGAAAAACCACCACGAAGAGCACCTTCGTGGTGGTTTGGCGGTTACATAGGCGGAAAAATGCCCGCTTGGATAAACCTAGGCGCGGTGCCAGTCGGTCAGGCAGGCATCGAGGGAGGCGATGAGCGCATCCTTGTCCATGTGACGGCCGATGATGCACAGGCTCGTCATGCGGTCGCCCGTCTCGTCGTCCCAAATCTGCATGATCTCGGGGTTCTCGTCGATGATCTTCTGCTTCTCGCCCTCGGGCGCCGAATCGACAAACAGGCCGTTCTCCATCAGGCGCATCTGGTGGCCGGCCTGCTCAAACATGTAGCACATGTCCGGATCGCCGGTCTGCCACAGCGGACCCTTGACGCGGATGACCTCGTCGGGCCACTCCTGCTCAACAAAATTGGTGAACTTCTGCAGGTCAAACGGCTTGCGGCGCGAGTACACAAAGGTCTCGATGTCGTACTCGAGCACCTCGGGGTCGTCGTGCTCCTCGGGATGCTCCATGGCCTCGATCCAGGCGGCGGAGTTGTAGGCGCGCATAAAGTCGAAGCGGTCGGTGTCGAGCAGCTCCTCCATGGGGACCTCGCCGTTTTGGGCCTCGACAATCACGGCGTCCTTCTGCAGGCTGCGCACAATGGCCTTGAGCTCGGCAATCTGCTCAGGCGTGACGGTATCGGTCTTGTTGAGGATCAGCGTGGAGCAAAACTCGATCTGCTGGATGAGCAGGCTCTCGATGTCGTCCTCGTCGATATCCTCGGCTAGCAGGTCGCGACCGCCGTTGAACTCGTCGTACATGCGGGCGCAGTCGACCACGGCCACGATGTTGTCGAGCGCGAGCTTGGGCTCGCCGCCCACCTTGGCCTCGTCGCAGAAGCTCGAGATGGTGTAGGCGATGGGGATGGGCTCGCAAATACCCGAGGCCTCGATGATGATGTAGTCGAACTTGCCCGAATCGGCGATGCCCTGCAGCTGGTTGGCCAGATCGTCCGAAAGCGTGCAGCAGATGCAGCCGTTGGTGAGCGGGATGAGGTCGTCGGTCTCGGAAAGGCCGCCGTCGGCGATAAGGCTGGCGTCGACGTTGATCTCGCCGATATCGTTGACGATCACGGCGGCGCGGATGCCGCCGTCGTTAGCGAGGATGTGGTTGAGCAGCGTGGTCTTGCCGGCACCGAGGTATCCGGTAAGCATGATGATCTTCACGGGTCTGTTGGGCATGTGCCCTCCTTTGTTAGACATGGCTTACAGTTAAATCTTATGCCAAACGCCTGCTCTTATACCCACGCGCCGGCAAATAACACAGGCTACTCCCAGGCTCCCCACACATCGGGGCAATAACCGACGGTGGCCTTCTTGCCGTTGCGCACGATGGGCTCGGCCAGAACCTGCTGGTTCTCGAGCAGCTTATCAAAGCGCTGGCTGGGGGTGAGGTGCTGGATGAGTGCGAGCGTCTCCTCGTCCTTGGCTTTGGGGTTGAGCAGCTTGTCGATGCCGCCGACCGCCTGCATCACGCTCGTGAGCTCGCCCTTGCTCATCTCCCTTTCCTTAAGGTCGATAAACTGCACCTTAATGCGTCGCTCCTTAAAATAGCGCTGGGCCTTCTTGGTATCGAAGGACTTCTTAGTCCCGAAAATTTGAATATTCATATCTATGTTCCGCCGTTCTACCTGATGAAGTTGGTCCTAGCGCGATCGGCCTGGGGGGCTTCGATGCCGGCGGCCTTTCCCGCCTCGATGCAACGTAGGAGCCAGGCCATGTTTTTGCCGATGTTTCGCATGGTGGCAAGGCCTTCGGCGTCCTGGGCGGCCTCGCCCGGCATGGCGCCAAAGACGTTGTTCCAGTAGGTGGATGCCACCACGGGCATCTGGTTGATGGTGAAGTATTTGTTGAGCACATCGAAGGTGGTCGACGTGCCACCGCGACGGGCAACGGCGACAGCGGCGCCCGGCTTGTGCGCAAAGGCCTTGCTGCCAGCATAGAATGCACGGTCGAGGGCAGAGAGGATGCGTCCGCTGGGATGCGCGTAGTAGACGGGCGAACCAAAGACAAAGCCGTCTGCCTGCTCGGCAGCGGCAATCAGCTCGTTGACCATATCGTCGTCAAAGGTGCAGCGGCAATCGAGCTTGCCGCACTGGCCGCACCCGATGCAATCGCGAATAGGCTTGGCGCCCAGCTGAAACACCTGCGTCTCAATGCCCTCTGCGTTGAGCTGCTCGGCAATCTCGGCGAGTGCGCGGTCGGTGTTGCCGTTTGCCTTGGGGCTGCCATTGACCAAAAGAACCTTCATCACAAACTCCCTCTGCTGTCGGTGACTTCTGCGGAGGATTATCGCACGAGCGGGCAGATGGCGTGGGGCGCGATTCCAGCGACCGCCCATCATGCGCCCCGTCTCGATCGGTAGCTTCATCCGAGTGTTTCTCGGGGCCGGGAAGCCGGCCCCGAGGGCCAACGGCGGGCTCGCTCACCAGGTACGAGAGGGACACGGTCCAGAGTATGTTGGAGCTCGGGGCCTCATGCAAGCCGATTGTGAGGAGTCTGGGCAGGTCGCCTTCGATGGCGAACTCTGAGGTCTTAGAAGGCGGGCTGCTGCGGCGGCTATGGTTTATACTAAGGCGGTTGCTATCGAGTAATTCATACTTGGTTTGATTCGATTGTGAATGCGTAACTAGGATGGAAAGCAAAGGAAACTCTATGGAAACAGAGGATGCTGTTTGCTTGATGACTTCGATTGCCTTGATTGTCCTTTCAATCCAATACCGAAGAGGAAGATGGCTCTGCTCAATTGCTGGATATGATGTCACAAAAAGGGAGAGCGAGATTGATATACGCCCCTACGCAAAGCTGATTTCTTCTGTGACGTTATGGATGGGGCTGCTGTTTTTCTTGTGGGCGGTAGAGGGCTGGGTACGCGATTGGAATACCAGCGTTTTTGAAGTTTTGGTTCTACTTCTGTTCAGCTTGGCCTCTTTGTCGTTCGTGCGGCTCGTTAGGTTTGTGTTTATGAGGCGATAGCCAGCGGAAGTGGCTGGACGACAAAATGGACCAATGCAGCCAATTGTCAATAGAATTTGATAGGCTTGGCTTAACAGATTTACTCGAGGGCATATCCGTGGCGGGGGATAGGTTCTATCTTGTTGAGCACTTATTTGCATCAGGCAAAGTAAACCAAGAGTATCGAAACGGTGCCCCCGGGCCCGCTAGGGACTGCGGGGGGGGGCGTTCGGCTAACTGCGGGTACGGCCTATTTGCCCAATGTGTTCGCCCGAGATCGGAAATTAACCATCATGCGCCCCATAACGCTAGTCCAGCTTGGTGCCCGGTACCTGTGGCGCCTCTTTAATCAACGCATTAAGTTCGTTCAAAATGGAAACGGGCTGTCGGTCGACGGCGTCCAGATGAAGCGTCGCCACGCGAAGGGGCGGCTGATATTCAAATGAGCCGAGGAGCACGGGCGATCCCAAGAACCGTTCGATTTCGTCTGCAACCGCGTCGGTCTCTTCGGGATCAAGCTCGTCAAAGAGCGCCACGAACATCGGTCCGGTCGAGCGGAACAGACGACCCTTGCCGCGCGAGCAATCCATGAGGCAGGCGGCGCTTTCTGCCAAAACGCGGTCGCCTGCATCAAAGCCAAAGCGGGCATTGACCTTGGCGATTTCGTCGATTTTAATGGCGATCAAGCCCGCGTTTCGTGCCACGCGACGCATCTCGCCAATGGCGTTGACCAGGGCGTGGATATCGCCCAGACCGGTCACGGAATCGGTCGTATCTGCCAAGCTTCGGTTGGTGACAATGCCCACATACATGTTGGGCTCGGTATCGGTGCCGTCCAGGCGGTAACCTGTGCAGTCGCAAAGCGCGTATTTTCCGGCGGTATTCATGACGCGATACTGCATGCAGTGGAAGTGCCACGTGCCGTTTACCACCATATCGAGCTCGGCACGTACGTTGTCGCGGTCCTCGGGGTGAACACGGGCAAGCCATATATCGAGCGAGTTGTAGGGATGCTGGGAGGGTAGGTCAAAATCGCGCACGGCATTAACCGACCATTGCGATTCGCCGGTGTCGAGGTTAATGATGAACGGATAGCGTGTCTCGGAGCTCATGGAGATCGCTTGGAACACTCGGTCGTTGCAGGGGGGGGGTTGTTCGGTGACCGGGCGTTGCGGCGCATCGCCTTCTTCCGGTTGTTGCACACGGTACATGAGCTTGTAGCGATACATTTTGCGGTCGGCGTCCTTTGTCATCTGGCGACGCGTATCGCCTGCAAGCGGGTCGACGCGCGAGCAGCCAAAGCTAAAGCTGGCGATCATGGGCGCCTTGTCGCCTGATGTTGCCTCGATAAGATTGGCACGCGTCCGCTCCAGGCGCTGCTCGAGTTCGGCTTCGTCTGTCGTGGGGGATATAAGTACAAATTCGTCTCCACCGATACGGAACAGCAACTCATCGTGCTCCATTGTCTCGGTGAGTGCGCGGCAGATGCTCAGGATGTAGCGATTGCCCTCGGTGTGGCCAAACTTATCGTTGCAATGCTTAAGGCGGTCGATATCGATATAGGCACAGGTGAAGGGGGTGCCTTTGCGCCAGAGCTGATCGACATGGCGGTCGAGTCCGCCACGGTTGCCAAGATTGGTGAGCGAGTCGATATAGGCGCCGCGCTCAAGCAGCTCGCGTTCTTGCTGCAGGATGGCAAATGTCTTCTGTAGCTGCTCGCCGATGGCGCACAGCTCCGGGGGCAGCGCGGCAACATCGAGCTCGGCGGTTGAGGTCCCGTTCGCAAGTCGCTGAAGATGAGCGATGATTGATTGCTCGCCCAGGCGATACGACTCGTTCATGATGGATTGCCTCCTTGGATGGAACAATGGTTTGTATCTTACTCCCAATTCGGTTTAGATTGGGGTATTAGTTAGCTCATGGGAACAAGCGCTCCCTCGACGGTGGCGTTTGCGCACGAGCGTATTGGTTGCTGTCGCCACCATCGAGCAATGCCTCAAAATCCTCCGCCTGCATGGGACGGTAGTAGAGGAAGCCCTGAGCGTAGCGGGCGCCCATTTGGCGTAGCATGTCTGCCTGCTCATTTGTCTCGATGCCTTCGATCACAACGGGCAGATGGAGCGACTGTGCCATCTCGAGCATTGATGAAATGATTTGCACACTACGGCCTTGATCGCCGTCGACGGGCACAAACGTGCGGTCGAGCTTGATGACGTCGACGTTGACGTTCTTGAGCATCGCGAGCGTGGACTGGCCGGTGCCAAAATCGTCCATGTAGGTCGAGAAGCCGCGGTTGTGCAGGTCGGCCGTCAGCTTATCCACAGCTTCGGACTCTCCCGTATAAGCCGTCTCGGTGATCTCGATGCGCATGAGCTCGGGCGGCAGATTGTATTGGTCGGCGAGTGCCCCCATATGCTCGGCAACGTCGCAGGCAAGGATATCCACGCGCGACACGTTGAGCGAGATCGGAACCACGCGAAGCCCTCGATCGATGCGCCCGCGCAGCCACGAGGCAACGCCCTGCCAAACGTATTTGTCGAGCGTCACCACAAAACCGCTTTCCTCGAGAGCGGGGATAAAGGTGACGGGTGAAATGAGGGAGCCGTCCTTGTCAATCCAGCGCGTGAGCGCTTCGGCGCCAGTGATCTCGCCGGTTTCCATGTCGACCTGGGGCTGCAGGTAGTAGGTAATGCGGCCGTTTGAGAGCGCATACTGGAATTCGGTCAGCGTGCGGTGGAACGAGATTTCGCGCTCGTACTCCTCGGGGCGGAAAATGGCAATGCGTTCCTTAAAGTCGTTTTTTGCGCGCCGATTGGTAAACATGGCCTTGGCCTGCGCATCGATGGTGATTTTCTCGTTGGAGTCGATGGGGTAGACGCCCATGGACGGCCAGAATCCCACGCCGTCATCATACTTGGCCACGGCCTGGCGAACGCGGCTATAGATCTGATGGACGGTGTCGTGTTCAAAGGGGATGAGTATGCAAAAGTCGTCTTGGCCCCAGTACCCTGCGACGCCCATGTTGGCATTCTCGATGTCCTTGAGGACCGTGCCCACATCGGCGAGCATGCGGTCGCCCTCGGCCTGTCCGTGCCATTCGTTGAACAGTCGCATGTGTCCCATATCGACGGTGGCGATACACCAGGCGCCGTTGCGCCTTGTCTCGAGAAATTCGTTGGCGCGGCGCATAAACTCGCTGGGTCGATAGAGACCCGTGAGCGAATCGATGCGTTCGGCGATGGCGCTTTTGCGCTCCACCTCGGGTATGGGGAGGCTGTCGTTGGGAACAAGCCCGCCGGCCGTGCGAATGCGACGGTCGAGTTCGCCTAAAACGGCGGCCGTTTGATTGGTCAGGTGCTCGTAAAAGGCCGGAACGACAAGACAGACGGGGGTAATGGTGTCGTCCGCGATTCGAACGGGAGCGAAAACGGCCTCTTTGAGATGTTGGATCAGTTGCTCGAATGCTTCGTGATCCAAATTGTTGCTAAGCACGACGAACTGGGCGTTGCGTGAGCGGAAGACGCGACTCCTGCCGCGAGTAATCGACAGCATGCGGCCTGCGTATTCGGCGAGCATGTTGTCGACGGCCTCGGCCCCGTAGAGCTCGTTGAGCTTTGCCGTGCCGCGAACGCGCACTGCTATAAGCCCCGTCTTGCAATGGTCGCGACGGCAGGCATCGATAGCGTTGATCAGCGTGCGCTGCATTCCGAGGCCCGTGGCGGCGTCGACGGTCTCGGCAAGCGAGTGGTTGACGAGCTCGCCGACATAGAGCGAGGGGACATTTCCGTCGCCGTCGATACGAAACCCGCGAGCACGGCCGAGGATGTAGTCGCCGGCGGCATTGCGCACGCGGTACTGCATGACGTGGCGATGTTTGGAGCCGTCATAGATTTGGTCGATGTCGTTGGTATAGGCCTCAAGGTCATCGGGATGGACACGCGTTTTCCAGTAATCGTGGCAGTTGTCTATATGCTCCGAAGGAAGACCAAGATCGCGCAAGGCGCCTTGTGACCAAAGGGTTCGATGTTTGTCCAAGTTCTCGATAAAGAAATATCGGCCTTCGTTGAGCATCGAAAGGGCGTCGAAAATGCGATCGCTTATTTCGAAGTCGTCGGTGTGGGCTTGTGCGATATTGCGTCGATCAAGGTGCACGGCATGACGTAGCTTGTAGTCGTACATGCGATGGTCGGCATCGTTCGTCAAGCGATTGGGGGCTTCGCCCAGGGCGGGGTCGGCGTGTGCCACTCCGTAGCTAAACGAGTGAGGCATCTTGGAAGCGTTGTTTTCGAGCAGTACCGTTCGGCAGTGTTCCAGACGTTCGGCAAGGTCGTCCTCGGTCGCAATCGTAGATAGGATGGCGAACTCGTCGCCCCCCAGACGAAATGCCGCCTCGTCCACCTTCATATACAGTTTGAGATAGAGGCTCACCTGCAAGATATAGCGGTTGCCCTCGTCATGTCCAAAGATGTCGTTGCAGTGCTTAAGGTTATCGATGTCGATAAACGCCATGGTCACGGGCAGTTCCTGCTCCCAGAGTTCCTCTAAGGAACGGGTAAAGCCGCCGCGGTTGCCAAGTCCGGTGAGCTCGTCGGTAAAGGCGGTCCTGATCAGATCGTCCTGACGCTCCAGAAGGTCACGGATGGTCTTTTCGAGCGTTTCGGTATTATTGCTGGCGTTATCCATACTGTAAGCGGCTTTCTGAGGTCGGGGCGGATTGCGTCGGGCGAGCTCGTTGTGCACATGCGTTGCTGCTCAACGTCTTGCGTGTTTCCAAGCCCCCGCCTTGCTGCGTCGTTGGGTTTATTTGTCGGTTCGTGCTCTCGGCTGATAACTACTGAGTAGTATAAACAAGTGTATGGAATTATGTAGGGGTGCCCATGTTGCGGGCGGCCATTATTCGCCAAACGGTAACGCGACGATGTTCGATGAAAATGCGACTGAGACGATATTTGTTGATGGGTATACTTGTTCCGTTTTAAAACGCAGGAACGGAGATGGTCGCATGGCACAGTCAAATATGACGCGCACGGTGGGGCTGGCGCTCGAGGGAGGCGGCTACCGCGGTATGTATACGGCGGGCGTGCTCGACGTTTGGATGGAGCACGGTTTGACCTGCGACCATATGGTGGGCGTCTCGGCGGGCGCGGCATTTGGCTACAACCTTAAATCGCGCCAGATCGGCCGCGCCATTCGCTATAACAAGGCCTATTGCGCCGACAAACGCTATGCGAGCGTGACCAGCTGGCTGCGAACCGGCGATATGTTCAATGCCGATTTTGCCTATCACGAGGTGCCCATCGAGCTCGATCCCATCGACCTGGAGGCGTATCGCGCCTGCCCCATGCGGTTTACGTGCGTGTGTACCGATATCGAGACGGGCAAGGCCGTCTACCACGACCTGCCCTATGGCGACGAGCGGGATATCGAGTGGATCCGGGCATCGTCGGCGATTCCCGTGGCGACGCGTCCCGTTGCTATTGACGGGCATAAGTATCTGGATGGTGGCGTGGCCGATTCTATTCCCAGTGCATGGCTGTTTGCGCAGGGGTATGACCGCAATATCGTGGTGCTCACGCAGCCGGCGGGCTTTGTGAAGCAGCCCAACAGCGTGATGCCCATGCTGCGTCGCGTGTTCCGTCACTATCCGGAGTTTGTCGCAGCGCTTGAGCATCGGCATGAGGTCTACAATGCCACGCTCGATGACCTGGCACGTCGCGAGGCTGCCGGCGAGATCTTTGTGGTGCGGCCGAGCGAATCGGTGAAGGTGCCGTCGCTGTGTCGCGAGCCCGATGAGCTCGAGCGCATCTACCAGATTGGTCGCCGCGATGCGGAGGCGACCTTGCCGGCGTTGGAATCGTATCTGGCGGGGTAGGGCAAGCTGCCGTGGACTCGGCGGAAAGCGCGTCCCAGAATGAGCGTTCAGACTGGGATGCGGTTTCCCGTTAAGCCTCTATATGGAAAGCGCATCCCAGAATGGACGTCCAAACTGGGATGCGCTTTCCGCTGTCGAAGGTATGAGGCTGCGGAGCAGCTGCTCGGCATAGGCCTATGCCTGCTGCCAGGTGTCGACGAGTTCCTTGGCAGCGGCGTAGGGGTCGTCGGCACTGCAGACGGCGCTCACCACAAAGAAGCCGTCGACGCCGGTGGCCTTGAGCTGCGGCAGGTCGGCCATCTTTACGCCGCCGCCCACCACGATGGGCACGGGACTTGCCGCGTGGAGTGCGGTCAGGTCCTCAAAGCTCTTGGTGATGATGGAGCCGTCGGCTGCGCGTCCGCAATCGCGCTTGGTCTCGGTCTCGTGGAGCGGGCCGATGCCCAGGTAGTCGACCAGACTCATGTCGGCGGTCTTGACGTACTCGAGCATCTCCTCGCAGCGGGCCGAAAGGCCCACGATGGCATCGGGGCCCAGCAGCTTGCGACAGACCTCGACGGGAATATCGCTCTGACCCACGTGCACGCCGTCGACAGCAATACCCTGCTCGCGCGCGGCAAGTACACAATCCAGACGGTCGTCGATCAACAGGGCGACCTGTCCGGTCTTGCCGGCCTGTGCGATAGCCTTTGCGGCGGCGCCCGTCAGCGCGATGATCTCGCGAGCGCTTGCCACCTTAGAGCGCACCTGGATGCAGGTAAAGCCGGCGTCGAGCGCCTGTGCCACCACATCGCCCACGGGGCGTCCGAGGGTGTTTTCGGGGCCGAGTACCAGATAAGCCGAGATATCAAGGTTGTCGCGGATGCTCATCGTGCTTCCTCCTGCTTTTTGATCTGCGCTTCCATGCGCTCGAGTTTGCCGGTCATGGTGTCGGTAAATCCGGGTCGAATATCGGCTTTGAGCACGACTTCGGTACGGATGCCCTTGCTCGCCAACACAAAGGTCGCGTCGCGCACGACCTGCATGACCTCATCCCAGTCGCCCTCGATCTCGGTGAACATCGAGGTGGTGCGGTTGGGAAGGCCGCTCTCGCGAATGACGCGTACGACCTCGGCGACCTCGGCGGATAGCTCGTCGCCGGTGCCGCACGGGGCGATGGCCACGGCGACGAGCGTGTTCATACCGGCATTGGTTGCGGGCTCGGACATGGCTTATGCCTCCTCGAGCTCGAGTTGGTTGTTGGCAATGTCCTGGGCGGTCGCGCGGTAGAGCTCGTCGATAAAGGCGACCTTAAAGCTTGCCGGGGCATCGGCGACAGCGGCGGCACGCGTGCCGGCAACGTTGTAGACGGCGGCACCGCAGATGGCCGCCGTAAACGGGTCGGTGGCGCAGGCGTACACGGCCAGCACGCCGCCCTGTGAGCAACCACAGCCGGTGATCTTGGACATGAGTGGGCTGCCGCCGTGGGACTTGGCCACGGTCGTGCCGTCGGTGATCAGGTCGACTTCACCCGAGACCACTACGGCGCCGCCGGTGTAGCGAGCGAGCGCCACGGCGGCATCGCGGGCAGCGTCGACCGTGTCGGTGGTATCGACACCGCGCACGCGGCTCAGATCGGCCGCCTCACCCTCAAGACCCCACAGGCCGGCGAGCGCGATGATCTCGGAGGCGTTGCCGCGCACGATGGCGGGCTTGTACTGCTTGAGTTCGCTTACCAACTGGGTGCGCAGGCTACCGATGCCCAGGCCAACCGGATCGAGCACCCAGGGCTTGCCGGCGTCGTGTGCCGCCTTGGCCGCGCGGGGAATCGTCTGCTCGTAGATGGGGAAGAGCGTACCCATATTGAGATAGATGGCGCCGCCGCCGGCAACGAGTGCCTCGCCCTCGTCGGGCAGATAGACCATGGCGGCCGATCCGCCCACGGCGAGCTGTGCGTTGGCGACAAAGTCAATCGTCACCGTGTTGGTGATGGAGCCTGCCATCGGATTGGTGGCGCGAATCTCCCCCACGGCCTTGATCACATGTTGCTTAAGCTGTTCCGAATCAATCACTGCACATGCCTCCTTGGCATAGAAAAGGGGCGCTGTGCATAGACAGCGCCCCTGTAAAGGCGGCATGCTCCCTACGCCAGCATTAACTGACAGGTTCAAAGGATTGGGTCCATTGCCCTCTCAGCCTTGTGGTTTGCACCGCCGGCACTCCCGCATCGAATCTGTTGTTCCCTATACTAGCGCATCGGTACAATAGATGGGGCAGAGACGAATGGGGGTCCTATGATCAAACTTGTGCTGACCGATATGGACGATACGCTGATTCCAGCCGGGCATGACGGCGCCAGCGACTACGCCATTGAGGGTATTCATGCCATGCAGGCGACGGGTCTGCACTTTGGGCCGGTTTCGGGTCGTCAGCCGTCCGCGATGGGCTGGATGTTCAAAAACCGTTCCGAGTGTTTTTCGACCGGTGCGTTCTGTAACGGCCAGGTGATGTTTGTCGACGGCGAAGTAGTCGCTTCGCGCGCAATCGACAACGATGCTCTGATGCGTTTGGCCGACTATCTGGAGCAAGAGACCGACGATACATTTCTAAAAGTCTACAGCCTGGGCGATGACTTTTGGGGCAACGATGCCTATTGCGTGACGAGCAATCCTGAGCGCGTTCGTCGCGCCATGGAGTCGGGCGGCAACGCGTGGCTCAAAGGCGAAGAGGCTCCGTGCCGTCCCGTCGTCGATGACGCGCCGGTGTTTAAGGCGAATATCTGGAGCACCCGTTCGCGTGAGGAGCTCGCGGAGCTACGCGAGAACGCTGCCGTTGAGGTGCCGGAACTCTCGCTTGTGTTTCCCAACAACCGAGTGCGCCTGTTTGACATCCTTCCTGCTGATTGGGACAAGGGCTGCGCTGCGTTAGAGCTGGCGCGCGCTTTGGGCCTGACGCCCGACGAGGTGGCCGTATTCGGCGATTCCGATAACGATCTGCCCATGATCGATGCCGTTCCCAACTCCGTTGCAGTCGCCAATGCCAACGAGGCCGTCACGGCTGCCGCGCGCTGGCATATCGGCGCTGCGGCAGATGATGCGGTTGCCGGGGCTCTGCATCAGATTGCCGCCTGCGCCGCGACGGGGGAGATGCCGTCGTTTATGCGCCTGCCGGGTACTGCCGACGCGAATCTCACGAACAGCTAAGGAGACAGCCATGAAGCTCCAGCAGCTCAGATATGTCGTCAAAGTTGCCGAATGCGGCAGCATTACCGAGGCCTCGCGCCGGCTCTTTGTGTCGCAGCCTTCGATTACCGCATCGATCCGCGATCTCGAAAACGAGATGGGTGTGCACATCTTTGAGCGCACCAACAAGGGTGTCATTGTGTCCGAGGAAGGCGAGACCTTCTTGGGCTATGCGCGCCAGGTACTCGACCAGGCCGACCTGCTCGAGGGCAAGTACAAGGGCGCATCCGAGCAGGTGCCGCACTTTAGTGTGAGCTGCCAGCATTATTCCTTTGCCGTCAACGCGTTTGTCGACGTGATCCGCGAGTTTGATGCCGCGCGTTACGACTTCACCCTGCGCGAGGAGCAGACTCACGAGATTATCGAGGATGTCGCGCATATGAAAAGCGAACTGGGCATCCTGTACTTATCCGAGCATAACCGCGAGGTCATCGAGCGCATGCTGGTGGCCAACGAGCTCGTGTTCGAAGGACTCTTCTGCGCCACGCCGCATGTCTTCGTCTGCGCCGACCATCCGCTGGCGGACCGCTCCAGCGTGACGCTCGAGGACTTGGAAGACTACCCGTTTTTGTCCTACGAGCAGGGCAGCTATAACTCGTTTTACTATTCCGAGGAACTGACCTCGACGTTTGAGCGCCACAAGAATATCCGCGTGCGCGACCGTGCGACGTTGTTCAATTTGGCCATGGGCCTCAACGGCTACACGGTGTGCTCGGGCGTGATTAGCCACGAACTCAACGGCCCCGGCATTATCTCGATTCCGCTCGATGTGGATGAGTACATGGAGATCGGCATCATCACGCGCAAGAACACGACGCTTACGCGCTACGGTCAAGCCTATATCGACGCGATCCGTCAGCATATCTAGACTGCTGCGTCCTGTACAGGTCAAATCTCTTCATGGCAGTCCCAACTGATATAGGAAGCATCTATATCAAACTGTTATAAACGTATATTTTACGATGGCTATATGAGCGCTCATACTCTGTCCCAGTAAAGCAACCAATGCAAAGGGAGATATCTATGAGCACTTCGATTCAACCGAACGCGCCGTTTCGTGCCGATATCGTCGGCAGTTTTCTTCGTCCGCAGGCCGTAAAGGATGCCCGCGCTGCCTATGCGGCAGGCACGCTTGATGCCGAGGGGCTTAAGGCCGTCGAGGATGAGGCTATTCGCGACCTGGTGGACAAGCAAAAGGCCGCTGGCCTGCAGGTGATTACCGATGGCGAGTTTCGTCGCAGTTACTGGCACCTCGACTTTATGTGGGGGCTCAACGGCATTGAACGCCGCACCTCGCGTACGGGCTATATGTTCCACGACGAGGAGACCACGGCTGACACCGCCGTGGTGACCGGCCCCATCAGCGGCGAGAACCACCCCTTCGTCGAGCACTTTAAGTTTGTCAAGGCACTCGAGGGGGAGGGTCAGGTTGCGCGTCAGACCATTCCGGCGCCGATCCAGACGTTCTCGGAGGTTACGCTCGACCGCTGCGATGGCCAGCAGGAGAGCCTGCGCGCTGTCTATAAGACCGATGAGGAACTTGCCGACGCAATTGCAGCCGCTTATCGCACGGTGATCGCCGACCTGTACGCAGCGGGTTGCCGCAACATCCAGTTTGATGACTGCACCTGGGGCATCTATTGCGATACCGACTTTGTGTCCAAGACTGGCATGAGCCCGGTTGACCTGCAAAGGGTGAGCGAGCTGGGCGTGGCGCTCAACAACGCCGCCATCGAGGACAAGCCCGACGACCTCGTCATTAACACGCACGTGTGCCGCGGCAACTACCACTCTACCTATGCTTTCGAGGGCGGCTATGACCCCATCGCGCCGTACCTGTTTGCACATGAGGATGTCGACGCATTCTACCTGGAGTTCGATACGCCGCGCGCCGGCGGTTTTGAGCCGCTCAGCTACGTTGCCCCGGGCAAGAAGGTCGTGCTGGGCTTGGTGACCACCAAGGCCGCAGAGCTCGAGAACGAGGATGTTATCGTCGAGCGCATCCGCGAAGCCGCAAAGTACGTGCCGCTCGAGAACCTGTATCTGTCTCCCCAGTGCGGCTTTGCCAGCTGCGAGATTGGCAACAAGCTGACCGAGGACGAGCAGTGGGCAAAGATCGCCCTGGTCAAACGCATCGCCGAGCGCATTTGGAAATAGCGCTAGCGTTTGCAGGTGGCGGCGCGTGCGAGACGTGGCGTATCGCGTACAATGGTTCGGATCGTATCGTTCGGGCAGGTTATCCGATATGCCTGATCGCCCCTCCATTCGAAAGGACTTCCATGTCCCAGTCTTCGACACCCGCCGTCACCGATGCCATCTACGATGCATCGTCGCTCGGCCGCCCGCGCATGTTTTTGCTCGGCCTGCAGCACATGTTTGCCATGTTTGGTGCCACGGTGCTGGTGCCCGTGCTCACCGGTCTCTCGGTTTCGGCAACGCTTTTGTTTGCCGGCTTGGGCACGCTGCTGTTCCATTTCCTGTCGCGCGGTAAGGTCCCCGCATTCTTGGGCTCATCGTTTGCCTTTATTGCCGGTTATGCTGCCATTGCACCCAACGGCGAGGCCGAGCTATTGCCTTACGCTTGTCTGGGCGTTGCCTGCGCCGGATTGCTCTATCCGGTGCTCGCGGCGCTCTTCCGTGCGTTTGGCGCCAAGCGCGTCATGCGCTTCTTCCCGCCGGTGGTGACGGGCCCCATCGTCATTTCCATCGGCCTGATCTTGGCAAGCTCTGCCATCGCCAACTGCCAGACCAATTGGCTTGTTGCCGTTGTCGCTGTGGCGGTGATCGTCATCTGCAACATCTGGGGCCGTGGCATGGTCAAGATCGTGCCGATTCTGCTGGGCGTTGTGGTGAGCTATGCCGTTGCGACTGCGCTCGGCGAGGTTGATTTCTCGGGCGTCGCAGCCGCTCCCTGGGTTGGCTTGCCCGTCGTGTGGGATAACACCGTGTTTGCACTCTTTGGGCCGCAGTTCGATAGCGGTCTTGCCACGACGGCCATCATCACCATTATGCCGCTGGCATTTGCGACCATGATCGAGCATATCGGTGATATCTCGGCTATCGGCTCCACTTGCGAGCGTAACTACATCGCCGATCCCGGTCTGCATCGCACGCTGCTCGGCGATGGTCTCGCCACGATCCTGGCTTCGCTCTTTGGCGCTCCGGCCAACACCACGTATGGCGAGAACACCGGCGTGCTCGCTCTGACGCGCGTGTTCGACCCGCGCGTGATTCGCATTGCCGCGTGCTGCGCCATCGTGCTTTCCTTCTGCCCCAAGTTCGCTGCCGTGATCGCCGCCATGCCGCCATGCGTTATCGGCGGCGTGTCGCTCGTACTCTACGGCATGATCAGTGCCGTAGGCGTGCGCAACCTCATTGAGAACCAGGTCGATTTCCAGAACAACCGCAACGTGCTGGTGGCCGCTCTTGTGCTCGTGCTTTCGCTCGGCATCGCGTACAGCACCGCCGGCGCCATCGTGTTGGAGCTGGGCGGCGTGACGATTTCGCTTTCGGGTCTTGCCGTGGGTTCGCTGGTGGGTATCGTGCTCAATGCGATTCTGCCGGGTAATGACTTTGAGTTTGATGTCTCGGAACTCGAAGGGTCTGCCGAATAGCAGCTGTGTCCAACTCAGTTAAAAAGCCGGCCATGCGTCCGATGCGCATGGCCGGCTTTTTAGTGCGCAAGAACCCAGTGGATGCCACGCGCCATGCGCAGGTCGGTTTGGGCAAAGTGGTTGCCGGGGTTGAGTTCCAGTGTTGTGAGGATGCCGCGCTCAACGAGCAACGTTTCCATTGCGCGCGTGTCGTCAAGTACGTGCCGCATCATGCGGTTGGGCGTCTTGGTTTCCTTTTTGCCGAGTGACAGATAGACGGCCTGCGGGTTGCCGGCAAAAGGGGTCGTGCTGGCGCGATCGACAAAGTCGGGAAACCACAACGACCCCGATGCGCTTGCGGCGCGGCTAAAGGCGTCGGTTTGCCAGAGGGCCCAAAGCGAAAAGAGACCCGCCAGCGAATAACCGGCAATGCCACGCCAAGCAGGTGGCTGTGGGAGCGATAATTCGACCTTTGGGATTATCCGGTTCAGTAACTCATCAAGAAAACCGGCAGCTTGGCCGCCGAAAGGCTCGGCATCGCGCACGGTCCCGTCGCATTCCCAGGGACTCAGCTCGCGATTCCAATCGAGCCCGCCAATGGCGACAAGGGTGAACGGTGGACAGCCGAGCTTTCGGCAGCGTTCATAAACCTCCGTGCCGTCGCCCATGACCACGGGAAGATAGATGACTGGTGCGCTTTCGGCATGCTGTGCATGAACGGTTATCTGCTTTTGATGCGCTTCCATGACGGGCTTCTCTCGGCGTTGTGATATCGACGGCCCCCATTGTCGCACGCCGGCTCATGCAGGTTGGGCTAGACCAAAGACAATCTCGTGCATACCCTGCGGACGCATATGGAAAACGCCACCGCCGGAGGGGAGCTCGGCGGTGGCGTTGTTAAACGGTGCTGGGACTCGGAGCCTTCGCGGGAGCTGCCATGTGCGCAGAGGCGTCTAAGAGCGCTTGCGGCTCGCCATGGTGCCTGCGGCGATAGCGGCTGTTCCCGCAAGGACGGTTGCCACGATGGCCGCACCCGAGGTGTCGCCGGTTGCCGCGAGCACGCCGGTAGTCTTGGCTTTCGTGATTGAAGCCGCAACGGCCTTGGTCGGCTTTGAGCCCTCAGGCTTGGGGTTCTGCTTGGACTCCGCGGGCTTGCTTTCTGCGGGCTTGGTCTCGTCGGGCTTGGGGTCTTCCGGCTTGGCTACCTCGGGAGGTGCGATGACCATGCTCTTGGCGACAGCTTCGTTATGGGGGGAGTCGATCACAGCGTCGCCCGTGCCGATGGCTTGGCCTGCCTCGTAGATGCCGTCACGGAGCTTGCGATAGTCAATGACCTTGCCGCCTTCGGGCGTCTGGATGGCGGCGTTCTCAATCTTGATGGTGCCGATTGCCTTGCCGTCAGCGCTCATGGCACGGGCAAAGATTGCCGCTGTATCTCCTTCGGCCGTTACCTTGCTGCGGATGATCGAGATGACTGCGGGTGTGACGCCCTCGCTGGTCTGGGCAATGATGCCGATGTTCTCGCCTTGGGGCTCGGGGCTCGTCTCGCCATCTTGGTTTTCGCTGTAGGGGATGGGGCCGTCGCCGTTCTCGACATAGCGGGCTATGGCCTTGACAACGGAGTCGCTGATGTAGATGTGGCCACCCTCCTCGTTGGGTCGATCGCTTCTGGTGGAGAATGCAGCCGAAACCTCGCCTTCCGCAAACGCGTCCACGGTGGAGCCGTTCTTGACGACGATATCGTCTGGGTAGGTGAAGAGGGCAATGGCGCTACCGTATCTGCCTTTACTTGCGCGGACTGTCACGTTTGCATGATCGAGGGTGATGCCCTTGTGGGCATAGACGCCATATTCAACACCGTTTACGTTGAGGGAGGCGTTTGTGGCTGCGAGGCTGCCCTTGGCCTCGACGGCAGCGTCTTTCTCGGAGCTTGCCTTGACCTGGCTGCCGTCCGAGATGTTGATATTGCCGCCGCTCCAAAGGGCCTCACCATCAGCTGAGCTTGCCTCGACCGTCCCGCCACCCTTGATGGTGAGGTTCTTGTCGGTTCCAATACCCTTGTCCTCGGTAGTCCTGGCGGTGACGGCTCCGCTGTCGTCAATCGTGATATTACCGTTTGCCCTGATGCCATCCGATGCACCCGTGGCGTTGACGTTGCCCGAACCTTTGATAGCGAGATCACCCCCGGCATTTATGGCGTCAAACCCAGTGCTCGTGGCGTTGACGGATCCGGTTCCGTCGATGTTGATATTACCCGTGGAGAGGATAGCGTCCTCAGTAGATGTCACGCTGAGCGTGCTGCCCGCGTCGCCTTGGATATTGAGCTCGGCGTTCTCGTTAGTGCCATGAGAAACGTTGATGCCTTCGATCCATTCGGCAGTGACGATGTTGGTCCCCGAGTAATTCACGTTGAGCTTGCCTGCGGCCTGGATCTCGCCGCCGTTATAGTTGTTGAGCTTCAAGTCGTCGGCGCCGTCCCACGACCAGGTACCGGCCTCGTCGCTCGCCGCGGTGTTGTACTTGTTGCCGCCGACCTTGACCCATTCCGCCGCGAGCGAGACGCTCGGCATGAGCAGCGAGCTCACCGTGAGCGCGCACACGGCGCCTACGACGATGCGGCGCGTCACGCGGCGCCAGCTGCCGTGCGCGAGTCCTATGCGACGGCGAACGTCGGGTTCGGCAACATGGGTTCCGGCGGTAGTGTCATTGCGTTTGGGGGTCGTGAACAAGGCTGCCATGGTTGCTCCCGTTCTCATAGGGCCTATACGGCTAGATTCAGCGTATCTGCTGGATGTTGCCGGCGGTAGTGCCGTTTGGAGGGCAAAATGTCCAAAATCCGGAAGAGGAATAAGCTGCGCACCTACGCGTTGTCGGGCATTAATCACAAAGCGCGGAGCCGCTTGTTGCGACTCCGCTCGCGTGTGCGCCATACGAGTGCAAACAGGAAACGCCACCGCCGGAGGGGAGCTTGGCGGTGGCGTTGCTAAACGGCGTGCGGACTAGGCGTATTCGGGGGTGCCGCCCCGTGCGTTAAAGATCGAGGCGTCTATGCACGCTTGCGACTCACCGCGGCGCCGGCGGCGATGGCGGCTGTTCCCGCAAGGGCGGCTGCCACGATGGCTACGCTCGAGGCGTCGCCGGTTGCCGCGAGCTTGCCGGTGGTCTTGGCTCCCGTGGCTGCAACTGCAACGGTCTTGGTTGTCTTCGTGCCCTCGGACTTGGAACCCTCGGGCTTGGTCTCGCCTGGCTTCTCCTCGGGTTTGATCTCCTCGGGAGGCACGATGACCGTGCTCTTGGCGACAGCTTCGTTATAGGGGGAGTCGATCACAGCGTCGCCCGTGCCGATGGTTTGACCCGCTTCGTAGATGTCGCCGTTGCTGAGCTCTTCTTTGTTGCGATAGTCAATGACCTTGCCGCCTTCAGGCGTCAGGATGGTGGAGCCTTCGATTTCGATGGTGCCGATTGCCTTGCCGTCCGCGCTCATGGCAAGGGCGAAGATCGCCGCCGTGTCTCCTTCGGCAGTGACCTTGCTGCGGACGATCGAAATAGTCGCGGGCGTGATGCCCTCGCTGGTCTGGGCGAAGATACCGATGTTCAGACCCCTAGGCTCAGGGATGACCTCGCCGCTTTGGTCGTTGCTGTAGTGGTCAGGGCCGTCGCTACCGGACTCGACATAGCGGGCTATAGCCTTAACAACGGAGTCGCTGATGTAGATGTGTCCGCCCGCGTCGTTGAGCTGGTGGTTTCTGGTAGAGATTGCAACCGAGAATTCGCCTTCCGCGAACGCGTCCACGATGGAACCATTCTTGATGACGATGTCGTCCCCGTCAGTGATGAGGGCGATGGCCTGGCCGCCGCTCGCGCTTGTGCGGACCGTTACGGTCGCGTGATCGAGTATAGCGCCCTTGCAAGCATAGACGCCATATTTAACACCACTTGCGTCAAGGGAGGCGTTCGTGACCGCGAGACTGCCCTCAGCGTTGACGGCAAGATCTCCCTCGGAGTTCGCCTTGACCTGGCTGCCGCCCGAGATGTCGATGTTGTCGTCAGCCCAAATCGCCGCTTCTTCTATCGAGCTTGCTTCTACCTTGCCACCGCCTTTGATGATCAGGTCACTGCCCGCGGCGACGCCGTAACCTTCGCCTCCTTTAGCGATCACTGTACCAGAGGAATCGATGGTGGTCTTGCCCTTGGATTGGATGCCTTCGGTACCGCCCGTTGCATTCACGGTGCCCGAGCCTGTGATAGAGAGATCGCCCTTTGCCTCAATTCCGTCGGAATTAGTGCTTGTGGTGTTCACAGTGCCTGGGCCAGAAATGGAAAGGTCACCTGTTGATTTAATTGCATCGGCCTCGGCTGTCACATTGAGCTCATCCGTGCTATTCGAGCTCGTTATGTTCAACTCTGCTTTCTGGCTAGTGCAATCCTGCGCCTTGATGGCGGCCCCGGTGTAATCGGGCTTGGTTTTCACGGTGTTCTTGCCCTCGTAGGCAATGTTGAGCTTGCCCGCAGCCTTGATCGCATCGCCGTCATAGCCGTTGAGCTTCATATCGTCGGCGCCGTCCCAGCTCCAGGTGCCGGCGGCGTCTCCCGTGGGCCCCGCGGCCGCTTCATGGCGGACGCCGCCAACGTCCACCCACTCCGCCGCGAGCGAGACGCTCGGCATGAGCAGCGAACTTACCGTGAGCGCGCAGGCCAGGCCGCAGACGATGCGGCGCGTCACGCGGCGCCAGCTGCCGTGCGCGAGCAGCGTGCGACGGTGCACGTCGGGCTCGACAAAATGGGCTCCTGAGGTTTTATCATTGCGCTTGGGGGTCGTGAACAAGGTGGCCATGGTTACTCCCATCCTCATAGGGCCTATGCGATTACGCCCAGCATATCTGCAGGATGTAGCCGGCGGTAGTGCCGTTTGGAGGGCAAAATGTCCAAAACTTGGGAGGCAATACATCGCGCGTCCGTGCGGTGCCTGGCTTTAAAAGAAAAGCGCGGAGCCGCTCGATGCGACTCCGCGCTTTGGTGTTCTGCTTTGGCAGCTTTGCCGTTACGCTACGAAGAAGTAGACGAGGAAGGCAAGGGCCGCGACCCACATGAGCGGCTTGATCTTGGAAGCTCCGCCCTTAAAGAGCGCGACGACCACGTAGGCGATAAAGCCCAGACCGATGCCGGCGGAGATGGAGTAGGTAAAGGGCACGCCGGCGACGATCATGAACGCCGGGAAGCCCTGCGATACGTCGGACCAGTCGATCTCGGAGGCCTCGCTCATCATGAGGTAGCCGACGTAGACCAGGGCACCGCAGGTGGCGGCGCTGGAAACGATGGAGACGATGGGGGAGAAGAACGCGGCGAGAATGAACAGCACGCCGGTGGTGACGGAGGTGAGACCCGTGCGGCCACCGTCGGCGGCGCCGGACGTGGACTCGACGAAGGTGGTGATGGAGGAGGCGCCCATAAAGCCACCGGCAGCGGCGGCCACGGAGTCAACGACCAAGATGGGGCGGATGTCCTCGACATTGCCGTCCTCGGTCAAGAACTCGCCCTGCTTGGCGACGGCCATCGCGGTGCCCATGGTGTCGAAGAAGTCGCTCATGAGCAGCGAGAAGGCAACGACGAGCAGCATCGGGTCGGTCAGGACCTTCACGATGGCAAGGTTGCCGTCGGCAGTGCTGGCAAACGGGGCGCCGAAGGTCGAGAAGTCGAGCGGTGCGATGAGGCCCTCGGGCGCATGGGTGACGCCCAGCGGGATTCCGGCGATAACGGCGACGATGATGCCGATGAGCAGCGAGCCCGGCACGTTGCGGGAAGCCAGGGCAACCGTCACGACGATGGAGATGATGCCGACGATAAAGGTGGGGGAGGCGATGTCGCCCAGGCCGACGAGCGTACCGGCGCCAGCGGTGATGATGCCGGCGTCGCACAGGCCGATCATGGCGATAAACAGGCCCAGACCCACCGAGATGGCGTGGCGCAGGACCACGGGGATGGCGTCCATGATGGCCTCGCGCAGGCCGCAAAGGACGAGCAGCAAGATGACGATACCCTCGAGGAAGATAACGCTCATGGCGACGTGCCAGTCACCGCCGCACATGGTGGTGGTGATGCCCGCGATCATGGCGTTGATGCCCAGACCCGACGCGCAGGCGAGCGGGCGGTTTGCGAAGATGCCCATGCAGATGGTCATGATGCCGGCGCCCAGGCAGGTGGCGCAGGCGAGCGCTCCCGCATCAATGCCAGCGCCCGAGAGCACTGCGGGGTTGACGGCGATGATGTAGGCCATTGCCAGGAACGTTGTCAGTCCAGCGCGAAGTTCGGTCCCGATTGTGGACTTGCGCTCGCTGACGTGAAATAGTTCGTCCATGCACACCCTTTCCTTGTTCGGCCCCGAGTTTAGGCCGATTGACACGAACTTACTTACTATATCGCCTTTACAACCTTGCTGTTCCTCGCATGTCGATGTTCGGCGCTTTGTAATGGACGGGTGGTATTTTCCGTATGAAAATGTGTAGGTACCGTATACTTAAGCAGTTACAACGACCCCTATGGAGGAATGCATGATTAAAGAGCTCTGCCACGACGAGGCTATTCTGTCCCAGCGTTGCGAGGTCGCGACTGTCGAGGACGAGTCGGTGGCACAGGACCTGATCGATACCATCAAGTCGCTCGATGATGCCGGCTGCCTTGCCGCCAACCAGATCGGCGTCACCAAGAAGGTCTGCGTCTACCTAGACGATGCCGGCGAGCCTCATGTGCTCTACAACCCCCGTCTGGTGTTTGGCCTGGGTGCCAGCAAGATGGAGGAGAGCTGCCTGACGCACGAGGAGATCACTAAGTCTACGCGCTACATCAAGTGCAAGGTTGCCTTTGACCAGATCGTCGATGGCAAGATGAAGGAGTGCCGCCGCGACTACGCGGGCTTTGAGGCGCAGATGATCCAGCATATGATCGATCACTGTCTTGGAAAGTTGGTCTAAGGGGACCAAAGCGCCGCACCTTGCCGCTCAATCGTCGCTCGCGTACCTTAAGTACGCTTCGCTCCTCTTTCGTGGCAATCTGCGGCACTTTGACCCCTTAGACGACCTGCGGGGTTAATTTGGTTGAGTTTATCCTGATTGAATAGTCCGGGCGTGACATTGTTGTCATGTCCGGGCTTTTTTTGTTTAGGGCCCCTTTAATTGGTGACAATGAACTTAGGAAGAACGTAAAGCTTGGAGGCGCTATGTGCACGAGTATTCGATTTACCGATAATTCTGGCAACATGTATCTGGGCCGCAACCTCGACTGGAGCTTTGGATACGGTGAGCAGGTTCGTGTGATGCCCCGCGGGTTCCACATCCCGTATTCGTTTATCGACGACACGACAGCGGCACACGCGGTAATCGGCATGTGCATCGATTACAAGAACTATCCCATGTTTTTCGACTGCGGCAACGATGCGGGCCTGGCAGTGGCGGGCCTCAACTTTCCCGGCTATGCCGAGTATGCCGAGGGCCCTGTCGAGGGCAAGACCAATATCGCGGCCTACGAGTTTCCCCTGTGGGTCGCCGCGACGTTTTCGACGGTCGATGAGGTCGAGGTGGCGCTGCGTGACGTGGCGATCGTGGCCAAATCGGCGGGCGAAGGCCTAGGCGTGTCGCTGCTCCACTGGATTATCGGCGACGACCGGCGCAGCATTGTGGTCGAGATGATGGCCGACGGCCTGCATGTGTACGATGACCCGGTCGACACCCTCGCCAACCAGCCGACCTTCCCGTGGCACATGGAAAACCTACGCACCTATATCACCGCCACGAACGATTTTCCGCAGACGGCAACGTGGCGCGGCGCCGAGCTTAAGCCCTATGGCGCGGGTGCCGGCATGCGCGGCATTCCCGGCGACTGCTATTCGCCGAGCCGTTTTGTAAAGGCGGCGTATCTCAATGCCAATTATCCGCAAAAGGAGAGCGAGGCCGATAACGTCGTTCGCATGTTCCGCTCGCTCGAGGGCGTGGTGATGATCGAGGGGGCGTCCAGGATGGGCGATGGCAAGTTCGAGAAGACTATCTACACCGGATGCTTTAGCGCGCGTACGGGCAATTATTACTACGCGACGTACGAGGACCCTTCGATTCGCTACGTGAGCCTGATGGATGCCGAGGGTGCGAGCCCCGATAGACTCGTGGTTCCCGATCCGCGCCGTTCGTAGCCGATAGCTTTACTGCAATGCAATGCGGCCCCGCATCTCCTGTGAGGTGCAGGGCCGCTGTCATTGATTTGCGACGTCGCTAAAAGTTAGCGTCGTTGAGTTGGGCGCTCTCGAGGCCGTCGAGTTGCTGTTGCTCGAGTGTATCGGCGACGCTCTCGAGCAACTCGGTGGGATCGACGTTCATGTCCCTACCGGCTTCGTTGCCGTTGACCAGGTCGTCCGAGAAGATATCGACATCCATTTCCTCGGCTTCCTCGATCTGAACTTCGAGTGGCACCTGGGTGCGTAACAGTTTGACTGCCGGACGCATACGGGCAAAGAGGGGCACGTACTCGATGATGATGGCCGAGTTCTCGAGACCATACCAACGTGCCGGGCTTCCGCAGGCGCGGCGGACGGCGTACTTGATGGCCATGACGCGATGGTCGTTGCGGTTGATGTCCGTCTCGGGGGCAAGCATCTTGCGCAGCATGCAAAAACGGAAGTCGCCCACGTTGCCGCGCGTCTCGTAGATGGAGTAGGTGTGATGTTGCGGCGGCAACTCACCCGATGCCATCAGGTCGCCGACGATCTGGCGCAGATAGGCGTTGACGCGCTGATTGACCTTAAAGCCCAGGTTCAGGCGCACGCGGAACAGGAAGTCCGTGCCAAAGGTCTCAACGGAGTATTCGTGCGTATAGGGCTCATCGGTAACGTGCACGTTGATGAACCAGTATGCCTTGGCGCGCTTGGGATGCTTGTCCAAGATGGAGTAGAGCACGTCGCGGTCGAGCGTGAGCGGGTCGGGGCTGTTGGTGAGAAATACCAGATTGTCGGCGAGCACGGGATAGGTCTCGTCATTGCGCAGGCGATTGAGCTGGTCGATGTACTTGGAGACGGGCAGCAGAATCGTCTGCGTGCGCTCGATGGCGGTGCCGCGGCGCCACACATACATAAGGCCAAACAGCAGCGAGGCCAGGAAGATCATGACGTAACCGCCGTCAAAGAACATGGTAAGGCACGAGGCGAAGAAGCATAGCTCAATGGCACCAAAGAGCAGGGCGAAGACGCAGGCGCCCAGCTTGTGCTTGAGGATGCCGGCGATATAGCTCGTCAAAAGCGTCGTGGTCATGAGCATGGTCACGGTAATGGCGAGGCCGTAGGCGCTCTCCATGCGTTCGGAGTTCTGGAACAGCAGCACGATGAAGATGCAGCCGACCCACATGATGTTGTTGACGAGCGGAATATAGAGCTGGCCCTTGGTGTCGCTGGGGTAATGGATGCGCAGGTGCGGCATAAGGTTGAGGCGCGTTGCTTCCGAAACTAACGAGAAAGAGCCGGTGATGAGCGCCTGCGAGGCGATGATCGCCGCTACGGCCGAAAGCACGATGGCAAAGGGGCGCAGGGGCTCGGGAAGCATCATATAGAACGGGTTGACGATATCCATCGCAAGCATCTGGGGGTTGGAGTTATTGGCGAGCAGCCAAGCGCCCTGACCCAGATAGTTGAGGATAAGGGCAGCCTTAACAAACGGCCAGGATGCATAGATGTTCGCCTTGCCCACGTGGCCCATGTCCGAGTAGAGCGCCTCGGCACCGGTTGTCGACAGAAAAACGAAGCCGAGCACCATGATGCCCGAGTGGTTGATGGGCGAGAACAGGAACATGATGCCGCGAATGGGGTTGAGCGCGCGCAAGATGGACAGGTTGCCGAGCATGTTGAACAGACCGGCGCCAGCCAAGAACAGGAACCACAGCGTCATGAGTGGGCCGAACAGCCTGCCGATTGACGAGGTACCGGCACGCTGCATGGCAAATAGGCCGCAGATAATGATGATGGTAATAATGATGACGTTGGTTTGCCCGTCACCCAAAAGCGCGTGGCCCCACTCGATGGTACGCAGGCCCTCAATGGCCGTGGTGACCGTGACCGCGGGGGTGAGGATGCCGTCGGCGAGCAGCGCCGCGCCGCCGATCATGGCGGGGAGAATCAGCCACGGCGCCACCTTGCGCACGAGACTGAACAGAGCGAAGATGCCGCCTTCGTTGTGGTTATCGGCTTTCATGGCGATTACCACGTACTTGACCGTGGTCACGAGCGTCATGGTCCAGATGACGAGCGAAAGCGCGCCCAGAATCATATCCTCGCTGACGGTGCCGATGCCGCCGTTGTTGGCGACGATCGATTTCATGGTGTACATAGGGCTCGTGCCGATGTCGCCATAGACGACGCCGAGCGTTACGAGCAGCATGCCAGCGGAGAGGGGAATGGCTCCGTGCCCGCCCTGCCCATGCCGGCCTTGGAGGTTTGCCTCCAGTTTGGTGTGTGCCACGTGGACTCCCTTAGACATCCGGTTATCTGTCCAAGACAGATAACTTTTATGCCGCCTTTATACATACAAGAGCAGTTTGGCACATCAGGTTGTTTTAGACAATAATTCCCCATCTGGGGATTATTCATGTACGCAGGCAGCATTTCAAAGCAGGGGCGCATCCGCTGAATGGTGTGCTGCAATGTGATAACTGCGGACACGCCCCGGCTTTGAAACTGAATGAAGAGGGGGCTTTTAGGCGCGTGCTGCCTGGGCGATGCCGGCCTTGGCGCCTGCGCGTCTGCCGGCGAGTTCGCAAAAGAGCGCGCCGCCGATGATAAGCGCGGCGCCCATCAAGCGGACCGGTGTTATGGCTTCACCCAAAAGGGCGGCCGAGAACACGACCGCCGAAAGCGGCTCGAGGTAGCCGACGACGGCGACGGTCTGGACGGGCAGCTTGGCGACGGCGCTAAAGTAGAGCAGGCAACCGATGCCGGTATTGACGACACCGAGCATGACGACGGCGCGCCAATCAATGCTGGCGGCGACACCGGCGGACAGGAATGAGGGGACGCCCTGCGTGATGAATGTGAGGACCAGCGCGGTCACAAAGGCGGCGCTCACCTGGAGCGCGGAGTTTTCGAGGCCTTCGATGTGTGGCGCACCCTTGCTGGCGATGACCATCAGCGCGTAGCAAAATGCCGAGGCGATGCCGCAAGCGATACCTGCAATGGGCATATTGCCGCCTAGACCTTGCGCTGCAATGAGAAAAGCACCGCAAGCAACGGCGATAAAGCCGGCGATTTTGCCGCCGGTCAGCTTTTCGCCAAAGATGAGCGGGGAGAGCGCCATGACAATGATGGGGCCGCAGTAGTACAGCAGCGAGGATACGCCGACGCCGATCGTCTGGTAGGCGCGGAACAGAAAAATCCAGCTGGCGCCCAGCGCGGCTCCCGAGAGGAGGAGGGCTGCGGCTTCGCGGGGGCGAGATGGCGCCTGCAACGTATGGCGTTGGGTGATGGTGAGGATGGCGACAAGCGAGAGTGCGCCCAAAAACGTGCGGAGCAGCACGATATCGGAGCTCGGCAGCGCGATGGCAGCGGCGATGACGCCGTTGGAGCCAAACAATAGCAATGCTGCTAAGTACGTAAACAGTCCGTTGTTCATGCGCTGACATCCCTTCTATATCCGAGCATGTTCACTATGGGTGAGGTGGCTTTAGAATAAAAGCGAATATAATGCATGGATAACATGACAAAAACTCATGTAAAGGTGGAGGCGTGTCGTGGAAACGAATATTCAAAAGATGCAGGTGCTGCTGGAGACCGTGCGCGCCGGAAGCTTTACGCGTGCTGCCGAGCGCCTGAGCTATTCGCAATCGGGCGTGAGCCGTATGGTGGCCGATCTTGAGGCCGACTGGGGCTTTAAAGTGCTCGATAGAAGCCGCGAGGGCGTAGTGCTTTCTGCCGATGGGCGGCAAGTTATGCCAGCGGTCGAGGCGTTATGCGAGGAATTTGTTCGTTTGCAGCGACGGGTGGATGAGATGCGTGGGCTCATGCGCGGCAAAATCTACATCGGTACGTTTTCGAGCGTGGCGACCCACGTGCTGCCGCCGGTGATCGCGCGCTTTCGCGCCGATCACCCGGACGTCGATTATGAGTTGCTGATGGGCGATTACTCAGAGATCGAACAATGGGTGGCAGAGGGTCGCTGCGATCTGGGCTTTATCCCGCGTGAGCCACGCGGCGCCGGCATGGCATCGCGGCCGTTGGTGCAAGACGAGCTGATGGCCGTGGTGCCAGCGGACTCCTCGCTTGCCACCGCGGAGGTCGTTTCCCTTGCCGATTTGGCCAACGAGCAGTTTATTCTGCTGGAACGCGGCACCGATGACGAGATTACGCCGCTGTTTCGTCGGGCGGGACTGACAGTGCGTTCTAAGCTGTCGACCTGGGATGACTATGCGATTATGGCTATGGTCGAGGACGGCCTGGGCGTGAGCATTCTTCCGGCGCTCATCTTGCGGCGCTGTCAGTTCGATGTCGCCGTGCGCCCGCTCGAGGGACGTCCTCATCGGCAAATCAACGCCATATACCGCACCGCTGACGTTTCGCTTGCGGCGGCTCGTTTCCTTGAATATCTCTAAAAGCGCGTACCTGTTGTCCACTTTGGGACGATTCTCGGGGTTCGGTACATTTTCTTGTGAAATTGAACTTCCGGATAATGCGCCGCGCTATACTGCTGCCTAAATTGAACTCAGGTTCAATTCGTGTTCTATAAATTGAACTTTGCCAGCAAGGAGGTTCTAGTGGCCCAAGAGACGTTTAGCGATCGCCTGCGACAGGCTATGTCCGATCGCGACGTTCGCCAGTCGGATGTAATCCGCGCATCGGAGATGCTCGGCAAAAAACTCGGCAAGAGTCAGATGAGCCAATATGTGAGCGGCAAGACGATCCCGCGGCGCGATGTGGCAGAGCTGCTCGCCCGCGTTTTGGAGGTCGATGTTACCTGGCTGCTTGCCGGTGGCGCCGATCAAGGCGAGGCATCATCGCCCAACAACGTTTCCAAGCCCGAACCCCATCCCTCAGCTCAAATTCCAAGGAGCACCACCATGCGTACTTTTTCTAAATCCACCAAGCTCGAGAACGTCCTGTATGACGTGCGCGGTCCCGTCGTCGACGAGGCCGCCCGTATGGAGGACGAGGGCGAGCGCATCCTCAAGCTCAACATCGGTAATCCGGCACCCTTTGGTTTCCGCACGCCCGATGAGGTTATTAAGGACATGCGCCAGCAGCTGCCCGACTGCGAAGGCTATTCCAACTCGCGCGGTCTGTTCTCTGCGCGCAAGGCGATTATGCAGTACTCGCAGATCAAGGGCCTGCCCAATGTTCAGATGGAGCACATCTACACGGGCAACGGCGTGTCCGAACTCATTCAGCTTTCGATGAACGCGCTGCTCGACAATGGCGACGAGATTCTGATCCCCAGCCCCGACTATCCGCTCTGGACGGCGTGCGCAACCCTTGCCGGCGGTCATCCCGTGCACTATCTGTGCGATGAGCAGGCGGATTGGTATCCCGACCTGGAGGATATGGAGTCCAAGATCACGAGCGCGACCAAGGCCCTCGTCATCATCAACCCCAACAACCCCACGGGATCGGTCTACCCGCGCGAGGTGCTTGAGGGCATCGTCGAGGTTGCGCGCAGGCATCAGCTCATGATTTTTGCCGACGAGATCTACGACCGCCTGTGCATGGACGGCTACGAGCACGTCTCCATTGCATCGCTCGCCCCCGACCTGCCATGCATTACGTTTAGCGGCCTGTCCAAGTCGCATATGATCGCGGGCTATCGCATTGGCTGGATGGTGCTTTCGGGCAACCAGCGCTGCATGAGCGACTTTATCATGGGCATCAACATGCTCTCTAACATGCGCCTGTGCTCCAACGTGCCGGCTCAGTCGATCGTCCAGACGGCGCTCGGCGGCCATCAGTCGGTTAACGACTACATCCGACCCGGCGGTCGTGTCTACGAGCAGCGCAACTTTGTGTATGAGGCACTCAGCAAGATCGATGGCATCTCGGTGGTCAAGCCGCGCGCGGCGTTCTACATCTTCCCCAAGATGGATGTTAAAAAGTTCAACATCACCGATGACGAGCAGTTTGCTCTCGACCTGCTGCACGAGAAGAAGATCCTGATCACCCGCGGCGGCGGCTTTAACTGGGCCGAGCCCGACCACTTCCGCATCGTGTACCTGCCGCGCATGGAAGTGCTCAAAGAGTCGCTCGAAGACTTGGCTGACTTCTTCGATCACTATCGCCAGTCGTAGGGGATTAGATATGTGCCGCCGCGAGAACTGAAGCGTCGCAGGATAGGCAAACGACAGCGAGCGAGCCGCATTTGCGCCAAGGTGACGTGAAGCGAAAGGGCGCTGACCTTTTGGTCGCGCCCTTGAAGCTGAACGTCAGATTGGTGTGAATGCGGCTCGCGCAGCGTCAAGCGGTCCGCCGTTCGGTAGAACGGCGGAACTATACAACGATTCCGCAACAGTGGTCGATTTCGTGTTGGATGATCTCGGCGGTGTACCCCGAGAAGTTTTTGATGCAGTGGACGAAGTTCTCGTCCAAATACTCCACCTTAATGCGACGATAGCGGGTACAGGGACGCTCTCCAGCCAGCGAAAGGCATCCTTCGCTCGTCTGATAGGAATTGACCTGCTCAAGAATTTGCGGGTTGTACATCAGGAGCGCCTTGCTGCCGTCCTTTACGCAGATGATGCGTTTGCGCACGCCGATCATGTTGGCGGCGAGGCCCACGCACTCGTGCTCATGCTCGTGGAGCGTATCTAGGAGGTCCTGCCCGGTCGCGGCGTCGTCGGGTCCCGCGTCTTCGGAAGGTAGGCGCAAAAAGAACTCGGATTTCATGATGGGCTTAATCATGGCGGGCTCCTCATGTCTTATGCTTTCGTGGACTTTTAATAATAGCGCGGAAGGAAAGCTGTGCGTCCGCGTTACAATCTTTCGACGTTGGACCATGTTGTCAGGCTCGTCGCGTACGGCGTCTGGCGTAAGTCTAGGGCTCATTTTTCGCCCTGGACTGTTCCTCTGGGGCGATGCGACTGTCGTTTCAAGAGGAAGGAAATGCATGGGGAGCAAATCTCAGCAACAAGTTCAAGTAACGTCATCGGCCACTGCGGCAATTCTCGTCGTTATGTATATCGCAGCCTTTGTTGCCGCCTTTAACGAGAACATCATTAATGTGGCGTTGCACGACATCATGGCGGCCTTTTCGGTGAGTGCCACCACGGCGCAGTGGCTTGTTTCGGGCTACATGATCGTGACGGCGATCTTTACGGCCATCATGGCCTTTCTTTCCGGTCGCTTCTCGACGCGCAAGCTGCTGTTTTTCGCATGTGGATGCCTGGTCGCCGGCGAAGTCCTGTGCCTGTTCGCCCCGTCGTTTGCCGTTTTGCTGCCAAGTCGCATTTTGCAGGCTGCGGGATCGGGCATCTTGTTCCCGCTCATGATGAACGTGGTGCTGTCTTGCGCTCCGCGCGAGAAGCTCGGTCTGTATCTGAGCCTGGGCGGTGCCTGCATTACGCTAGGGCCGGCGTTTGGGCCCGTGATTAGTGGTCTTATGTGCACGTTGTTTGGCTGGAGGGCGGTGTTCGTAGTGCCGCTGGTGGGCGGCATTTCGGTCGCTGCGGCGGGCGTTAAGCATGTCCAGAATGCCGGAGAGCGCTCGAACACCACGCTTGATATTCCGTCGGTTGTTTTGCTCGCCGCCGGTATTACGGCATTTGTGTATTCTGTAGGCGAGTTCTCGACCAATCTGATTGCCGGTATCGTGGCGCTTTTCGCCGCCATTGTGCTGCTCGGCCTGTTTGCGGCCCGTCAGCTCAAGCTCGTGCATCCGGTGCTTAACGTGCGTCCCATGGCGAGCGTTCGTTTTTGGCCTGCGTGTTTGCTTGTGGTGGTGTCGATGATGACAACGTTCTCGATGAGCGTTTTGTTGCCGCTCTATTTTGAGGGCGCATACGGCATGACCGCACTTGTTGCGGGCCTGCTCATTTTGCCGGCGATTGCCTGCAACGCCGTGACCTCGATTGTGGGCGGACGCGTGATGGACGCCCGTGGCGCATGGCCGCTGCTGCCGGTCGGCTTTGCCCTGATTGCTGTGGGACAGGCTGCAATTTCGATGACCGCGGCAAGCATGAACATTGGTATTGTCGTGGCGCTGACTGTTGTGGTGTATGCCGGTGTCGGTTTGGTGCTGAGCCCCTCGCAGACGGCCGGCCTGGAGACGTTGCCCGCCGCTGAGCATCCTCACGGAACGGCATTGCTCAACACGTGGAACATGATTGCCGCATCGTTTGGCCCGTCGCTGTTTATCGGCCTGCTCTCGAGTTCTGCGGCGACTGCCGGCGCGGCTGGCGCTGCGACCGACGTTGCCCAGGCGATTGGATTTGCAGCTGCCGTGCGTGTGGCGGCTGTGATTGCCGTGGTCGGGTTCGCGACGTCGCTGGTGTACGCTCGTCGCGAGTCGCACATGTCGCATTAATGTGTGCACATAGATTCTGCAGCTAGATTGGATGGCGACACCATAAACTAATGGACGTTTTGCCGAGAGGCATGAATGTTTAAAGCGCAAAGAGTGCGCGACGGGCCCCGCGAATGGGGCGATGATGCCCGAGAGGGCCAAGAAGGAGTCTCATGTCCGAGAACGAAGAGATCATGAACGAGACCGAGAACGAGACCATGACTGCCGAGGTCGAGGCAGTCGAGACCGTGGAGACCGAAGCTGCTGAGGTTGAGGCTGCTGACGAGGTTTCCGCCGAGGAGGAGGCCGAGGTTGTCGAGGCCGCCGTTGATTACGATGACGAAGAGCTGATGGACAAGATGCAGAAGGCCGCCCGCCTGCTGCGTAGCCGTCGCTTTGCTATTTCCAAGGAGGAGGAGGCCAAGGCCGAGCGCATGGCGAACATCGAGCGCGCCATCAAGCTTCTTGACCTCAAGCCCAGGATGGAGCAGAAGGAAATGTCCGACCTGCTGGGCATGCGCCTTCGTGAGCTCGATGGCCTGATGGCCGAGGCCGAGGCTGCCGATCTGGTCGGCCGCATCGACGACGCTGAGGGCGATATGCGCAAGATCGTCGTCTTCGCTGCCGAGGATGCCGCCGAGGGCCTGGTCGAGCTTGCCAACAAGAAGGAGAAGCTCCTGCCCGAGCTTTCTTACGAGGAGGCCACCGAGCTGATGGCCGCTCTCGATAAGGTTATTGCTCCGCTCGTCGCCATGGGCCTGGACGAGGACCGCGGTCCTCGCGGCGGTCGTGACGATCGTGGTGGCCGTGGCGGCGACCGTGGCGGTCGCGGCGGCTTTGGCGATCGCGGTGGTCGTGGCGGTGACCGCGGCGGTCGCGGTGGCGATCGCGGTGGCCGTGGCGGCTTTGGTGACCGTGGCGGCGACCGCGGCGGTCGCGGCGGCTTTGGCGGCAACCGTGGTGGCTATGGCGATCGCGGTGGCAACCGTGGCGGCTTCGGCGGCAACCGCGGTAACGACCGCGGCGGTCGCGGTGGCGATCGTGGCGGCCGCAACGGCGGCGGCTTCCGCGGCAACCGCTTCTAGGGGTTACGCGGTTCTACGAACCGCGTAACTAGTTGACGCTGCGCGCCCACCAGAGCGACAACTTGTCATTCAAAGAGGACGGCATGACCAGAAGGTCTATGCCGTCCTCTTTTCATGCCAATTTGTTCGCTCTGGTGACCGCTCGCTGGCATTACCAAAACATCGACGGTCCAATAATGATCCCTTGGGGACGGAGAAAAAGTGGTCGTTGGGGGACGTTCTTGTTTGACTGGTAGTTTAAGAACGCCCCCGATGACTATTCGGATTGCTAATTTGTGCGGGTTGTGGTTTTGTGACCTGCTGAAATTTGAGATACTGTACAACTGTACGTTAACTAATCTTCGTAGTATATTGCTACCCGCAAAACTCAATACCATTGTGCTTCGAGACGCTAAAGCGCCTACGTACAATGGTTTTTGATAGTACGATTTGATTCAACGACAGGATGGATGGTCCAAGCGTGAGTCTCGGCAGCAAACTATCCAACGCAAAGGTCTCCTTTGCGATATTTAAGCGCGACATTAAGCGACTGCTTATGAACCCCGTCGCCCTGGTGGTTACCTTGGGCGTGTGCGTCATTCCCTCGCTGTATGCCTGGTACAACATCGTTGCCAACTGGGATCCGTACGGAAATACCCAGGGCATTAAAATCGCCATCGCCAACAACGATCAGGGCACCCAGAATGACTTGGTGGGCGAGCTCAATGCAGGCGATAAGGTGGTCGACCAGCTCAAGGAAAACGATCAGCTGGGCTGGACCTTCGTCGACTCGGCTGCCGATGCCAAAGAGGGCGTCGAGAGCGGGGAATACTACGCGGCGATCGTAATCCCCAAGAACTTCTCCGACAATCTTGTCTCGATGCTCGATGGCAATTACCATCAGCCGAAGCTCACCTATTACGTCAATGAGAAGAAGAGCGCCATTGCGCCCAAGGTCACCGATACCGGTGCCAACACCATCGAGGAGCAGATCAACTCGGAGTTTGTCTCCACGGTGGGCGAGACTGTTGCCAGTATCGCCAAGGATGCCGGTGTCGATTTAAAGGACAAGGCAACCCAGACTCAGGACTCGCTGACAAGTTCGGTGTCCGAGGCATCCGACACCTTGGGTGAGGTGCGCGATTCGATTGGCGATATGAATGCCGCCATCGATAAGACGAGTGGCGCTATCGCCTCGGCTGATGCGGCGCTTGCCGGCTTGCAAGGTCAGGCACCGTCGCTGACGCAGGCAATCTCCCAGGGCAACGACCTGCTGGGCGAGGCTCGCGCCACGGCGGGCAACTCTATCACCTCGCTCTCCAAGGCACTCTCGGAAGGTAGCCTTGCACTCACCAAGACGTCAGCCTCCGCGAACGCTGCGATTGGCAAGCTAACGGGTACGGTCACATCTACGACCACCCGCATCGACAACTCGCTCGAGTCTCTCCAGGCGACGATCGATCACAATAAGGCCGTTATCGGGCACTTGGAGATTCTCGTTAATGACACGTCGACAGGTTCCGAGGAAATTGACGCGCGCATTGTATCGACCATCGATTTGCTCCGCGAGCAGAATGAAAAGCTTCAGAGCATCAAGGACGGTCTGTCTGCGCAGTCGAGCGCCATGGCGAATGACGCCGCGGCCGTCTCGGGCGCAAGCGACGCTATCAATAACGCAATTCAGACCGGTGCGACCAACCTTGGCCAGGCCCAGACGAACCTGGGTCAAAACGCGCTGCCGAAAGCCTCGAGCGCGCTCGATTCCTTTGCCGCCGTTTCGGGCGACCTGACCGGCATCGTATCGGGTCTTACGCCCACGATTACGAACGCGCGTGGCACGCTGGCCCAACTCGATGCGACGCTCAAACAGGCCAAGACCACGCTGTCCCAGACCGATGCCTTGCTTGCCAAGGTCCAGGACAAGCTCGCAACCGCCGCCAACGACATCGCGGCGCTGCAGACCTCCGAGTCAATGGGCGAGCTGGCCGACCTGATGGGCGTCGACGTCGATGACGTTGCAGACTTCATGGCATCTCCGGTTGAGCTCGCGTCCAAGTCGATCTATCCGGTCAAGAGCTTCGGCTCGGGCATTGCCCCGTTCTATACCAACCTAGCGCTTTGGGTGGGCGGCTACGTGCTTATCGCCATCTACAAGCTCGAGGTCGACCGCGAAGGCATCGGCAGCTTTACCGCGCGTCAGGGTTACTTTGGCCGCTGGTTGCTACTGGTGATCCTGGGCGCGTTGCAGGCCATCATCGTTACGGTAGGCGATCTGGTGATTGGCGTGCAGTGCGTCAGCCCGCTGCTGTTCGTGCTGGGCGGCATCGCCATTTCGTTCACCTACGTCAATATCATCTATGCGCTGTCCACCACGTTTAAGCATATCGGCAAGGCTATCGGCGTCATTCTCGTCATCGTGCAGATCCCCGGCTCGTCGGGCATGTATCCCATCGAGATGATGCCCGGCTTCTTCCAATGGCTGCATCCGCTGCTGCCCTTCACCTATGGCATCAACCTGCTGCGCGAGACCGTCGGTGGCATGTATTCGTTCAACTACCTGTTCAACCTGTGCATCCTGGGCGTGTTCCTTGCCATCGCGCTCTTTATCGGTCTGCAGCTGCGCCCGTTGCTGCTCAACCTCAATCTGCTCTTTGATAAGCAGCTTTCCACGACGGGCCTCATGATCTGCGAGTCCAACGACCTACCGCGCCAGCGCTATTCGCTGCGCACGGCCATGCGCGTCATGCTCGATTCGGATTCGTACCGTCGCGAGCTGCTCGATCATGCCGTGGCGTTTGAGCATCGCTACCCGTACTACATCAAGGGCGGTTTTGCCGCCGTGGTAGGCGTGCAGGTTCTGCTCTTTGTGCTTTCGACGGTGCTCGATATCGACAATAACGGCAAGATCATCCTGCTCGTTATCTGGATCATTTCGGTTATCGCCATCTGCGGCTGGCTCATCAACATCGAATACATCCGTGCGAGCCTCAATACCCAGATGCGTATCTCGGCGCTTTCGGACGAGGACCTTCGCCGCGAGATGCGCGAGCACACGGCTGCCATCCCTGCCGCCCGTCGCATGTTTGGTCTCAACGCCAGCGAGCGTGGCGCCAAGGGAGGCGAACGGCCTACGAGCCGTCTGTCGCATATCGGTGCGCATCGTAAGGCTCAAGATGCCGACGGCGCTGACAACGTAAACGGAAACGACGGGGACACCACCTCGCTTGGCAAGCACTCTAAAGGAGGTGAGGCATAAATGAAGAACATCCTGCACCTGTTTAAGCGTGATGTCCAAAACGTGTCTCGCTCCGTGATCGGCATGGTCGTCGTGATGGGCCTCATTATCGTGCCGTGCCTGTACGCGTGGTTTAACATCGCCGGCAGCTGGGATCCGTACGGCAACACCGGAAACCTCAAGATCGCTGTGGTCAACACCGATGAGGGTTACGAGAGTGATCTGATTCCCGTCGAGATCAACGTGGGCGAAAACGTTACCGCCGCTCTGCGTGGTAACGAGAACTTTGACTGGATTGTGCTCAACGATCGCGATAAGGCTATCGACGGTGTTAAGTCGGGCGCTTACTATGCGGCCGTCGTAATCCCTAAGAGCTTTAGCTCCGACATGATGACGCTCTTCTCGACCGACGTGAAACACGCTGATATCGAGTTCTATGAGAACCAGAAGGCCAACGCCATCGCCCAGATCGTGACCGAAAAGGGCTCGAGTGCCGTTCAGAACCAGGTCAACGAGACCTTTACCAAGACCATCACGACCATCGGCCTTAAGACAGTGTCCAGCCTGCTCGATTACATGAGCACCGACCAAGCGAGCAACTTTATCGCCAACCTGTCCTCGACGCTGGGCGATTCGGTCGAGGACCTGCAGGACATCAAGGCCAGTGCAACTTCGCTTGCGGGCATCTTGAGCTCCACGTCCGATTCGCTGACGTCGGCGGGCGCCCTGCTCAAGCAGACGGGCACCGTTGATGAGTCGACGAAGCAGCTGATGGAGCACGCCAAGAGCGGCATCAATGATTCCAAGGAAGCGCTCAAGGCCGCCAACGATGCCGTTGACGCGGCGATTGACGGAAGCTCGGACTCGTTCGACAACGTGTCCGCCGAGCTTGCGAAGGCATTCGGTGCCGCGAATCAGCATGTTGACCTTACGGTGTCTCAGCTCAACGAAGCCGCAGCGGCGCTCAATACGCGTGCTGACGATATCGATGCGATGGCCGATCAGCTCCGCAACCTTGCCGACCAGGTGAGTGATGACAAGCTCAAAGACGGTCTCGAGTCCGCTGCGACGTCGCTGGGCAGAATTGCCGTGGAGTACCGCAACAATGCGAAGGGCCTGACGGCAACCGCAAAGTCCCTCTCGGACAGCATGGCAGAGGTTAACAACTCGCGTGCCGAGGTCGACCAGGCCATCGCCGATGCCAAGGCGGGTATCTCGGGAGCCAAGTCCGACTACGATTCCACGTTCTCGGTTAAGGCCAAGGAGCTTAAGAAGACCATCTCGGGCGTTCTGGATTCCCTGAACGGTATCTCGGGTGACTTGGATAGCGCTGTGAGCGGTCTGACCGACGCCTCTGGCTCGCTCGCAAAGGGCCTCTCCAAGGCTGCGACGCTGGTCAACAAGGCTTCTGATCAGTTGGGCGAGGCGTCGGACAAGATCAGCGCTTTTAAGGACGAGCTTGATAGCGCTCTGATGTCGGGTGACCTGGCCATGATTAAGACAATGATTGGCAACGACCCCGAGGGCCTCGCCGTGTCGCTTTCCGGCCCCGTCGCGCTCGACCGCAAACCGGTCTATCCGATCCGCAACTACGGTTCGGCCATGGCACCGTTCTACACGATTCTGTCGCTGTGGGTGGGCTCGATTGTACTGGCGGCCATGATGAAGGTCTCGGTTGACGATGAGCTCATCAACGAGCTGATCCCCGTGCGCCTGCACGAGATCTACCTGGGCCGCTACCTGTTCTTTGGAGGTCTGGCCCTGCTGCAGGCGACACTCGTGTGCGCGGGCGACATCCTGTTCTTTGGCATTCAGTGCGACAACCCGCTGCAATTTGTGCTGGCGGGTTGGGTCGCGAGTCTCGTGTTCTCCAATATCGTCTACACGCTTACGGTTTCGTTTGGCGATATCGGCAAGGCGCTCGCCGTCGTGCTGTTGGTTATGCAGGTCGGCGGTTCGGGCGGTACGTTCCCCATCGAGATGACCGGCCCTGTGTTCCAGGCGATCTATCCGTTCCTGCCGTTCACCCACGGCATCAACGCCATGCATGCCGCCATGGCTGGCGCCTACCATATGGAGTACTGGATTGAGCTAGGCATTCTGGCGAGCTATCTAATTCCGTCGCTGGCACTGGGCGTCGTCTTCCGCCGCCCGGTCATCAAAGCCAACGACTGGATCATCGAAAAGCTGGAATCAACAAAGCTTATCTAGTACAGCAACGTTAACGCCGATGCAGCGCTAATGCCAGCGAGCGAGCCGCATTTGCGCCAAGGTGACGTGAAATGAAAGGGCGCTGACCTTCTGGTCGCGCCCTTGAAATTGA